>NZ_BMXK01000032.1 GCF_014651715.1 Zhihengliuella salsuginis | reverse complement strand
AGGCCGAATCGGCCAGCACTTGCACCGGGGCGCCTCCGGTGTTGAGGTCCTGGGCCAGCAGGGCGGCACCGGCTGCCGGGTCCGTGGATGCCTCCCCGGTGGCCATCGTCAGCTTCGCAGCGGTGACCAGCCCGGTATCGGGCTCGATGACCAGGTGGCCCTTGTATCCGTCCCGGCGCTCCCGGCGGGTCTTGTGCGCGTGGCGTGCCTCGGTGTCGACGGTGGAGACCAGCCGGTCCGGTGCGACCTTCCGGGCGATCCTCCACCGCCCATCTGTGCCGTCGGAGCCCTCGTCCGGTTCCACGTCCTGCCCGGCCACCAGGGCCAGCAGCCCATACGCCGCAGCGGCCTTCGACCCGTCCTCCAGGGCGTCCGGGGCCGTGGCGGCCAACAGGGCGAGCGCGTCGTTGACGAGCACCGAGACCAGTTCGCGTTTGGCGTCCTCGTCGTCCCAGGCGATCTCCGGCTTCCCCGCCCGGGAGTAGTCGTAGCCGGTGGCATGGGCGGCCAGCAGGTCCTGGCCGGCCGGGACCTCGCGGCCGAAGCGGCGGATCGCGGCGATCAGCTGGGTG
>NZ_BMXK01000031.1 GCF_014651715.1 Zhihengliuella salsuginis | reverse complement strand
ATATCACCAAGGAGCGTGTCGATTCGGAGGAGTTCGTCGAGGCCGACGACGAGGGCAGCGCCACTGTCCCGTATCTGATCTCGGTGTCGAGTGAGGGGTATGAGGACAGTGGGTTCGAGCTTTCCGGTTCGATCACGGTGGAGAATCCGAACATGTTCGAGACCGGGTGGATCGTCGCCGAGGTCGAGGACACGGTGACGATCGAGGGCCTGGTCTGCACGGTGGTTGATGATGATCTGAACGAGGACGGCACGGTCACGGTCGCGCCGGGTGGTTCGGTGGTTCTGGACTACTCGTGCACGACGGAGGGTGTCACGGCGGAGACGGCGGGTGAGAATACCGCGGTGCTGACGTGGCACGACGGCGAGCGGTCCGCGTCCAGTGGTGCGGTGCCGGTCGCGTTCGAGGTCGAGACGGAGACGGACAAGACCGTCGAGGTGTTCGACGACGAGGCGGTTCCGGGGTCCGAGGGCGAGTTGCTCGGCACGGTGTCGTGGGACGAGGTCGAGGTCGGTGACGAGTCCTGGTCGAAGGATTTCGAGCAGGAGCTGACCTTCACGGTCGAGCCGGGCACGTGCGAGACGTTCGTCAACACGGCGTGGGTGGTCGTCACGGGTGAGAATCCGCAGGACGATGCTGAAGCGACCGTGTGCCACGAGGCGGATCTGCTGGTCTCGAAGACGGCGGATGCGAGCTTCGATCGGACGTACCTGTGGGATATCGCCAAGGAGGTCGATCAGAGCAGGATCACGGTCGCCCACGATGGTGGTGCCCCGTCCTTCGAGTATCTGGTCT
>NZ_BMXK01000030.1 GCF_014651715.1 Zhihengliuella salsuginis | reverse complement strand
AGACGTGCTCATCGACGCCAATGACCTTCACGCCCTCAAACCGCGTGGGGTCGTTGATCAGCAGCCGCTTGCCTTCAGCCAGGACCGCGTTGTTGGCGGTGTCCCACGCGACCCCGAGTCCCTCGGCGACACGGGCGACGGTGAGGTGTGCGACCACGATCCCTTCCAGCGCCCACCGCAGCCCGGTGCGCGAGAGCTTCGCGCGTGGCTCCGCCGCGGCGCTGGTGTCTTGGCGCCACACGTGTCCGCAGTCGGCACAGCGGTAGCGGCGCACTACAACTTCCAGCACGGTCGGTCGCCAGCCCAGCGGCTCGTGGGCCAACCGCCGGATCACGGTGTCACGAGCAGCGCCTTCGCTGCCGCACCGTCGGCACCACTGATCTGGTTCCACCACGCGGGACGCGAGGACCGCACGATCCGGTTCAAGTCGTTGTCCGGTCACGCTCAGACCGAGGCCGTCGAGTCGAGCGAAGGCGGTCAGGTCAGGGCGGCCGAAGCCGGCCGGCGGGGCTCGACGTCGGACACGTCGAGGTCTTTCGGATGGATGGCGTAGGAACCTCCGTCGTCGGGAGACCTCGACGTCTATCTGCGGACCGACGCGCCCGGCCGACCTACACCGTCATCTGAGAAGACCCCTGAAACGTCTTCGACGATGACGGGATCGGCGAGGAGGAGGGCGCGGTGAGCTAAAGGAATGGAGCTTGCTCGGCTTCGACGCCGCCGCAAGCTCCGGTGAAACGGTCGGTACTGGTCGGTCGTCGTCGGCCACCACCGGATGGCGGCGTCCCCCACGCTCGGCGTTTGCGCAGGTCAGCGGCTCGTTCGCCCAGTGGGCGCATCAAGCGATAGACGCAAAGCCGACGTGATTAGGTCGTCGGTTCGATTCCGACAGGCGGCTCCGGCGAACAGCCCCTGACCTGCGGAAACGCAGGTCAGGGGCGGTTCGGTTCTGGTGGTCGCGCGATGCGCTGGCCTCACGGCTCTGCCCGACACCGACGTCGCTCTCCTCCGCGACGGACCCCTCGCCGGCTGAGCGCTCGCGGCCGGCATCCTGTCCGTGTGCCGATAGGTCTCGCACCGCTCGGCAACGCAGCGTGGCGTTGCGTCGCGACCTGGCGACGGCTCGGCGGGGCGCGATCGTCTCGTGCGTTGGCGGACTACGGGAGCTTGGACGCGAGGACGTCGGCCGCCAGGATCTCGGGTGCTGCGCTGAGGAGGTGCTGGTTGGCCATCAGGGCTGCGACGATGGCG
>NZ_BMXK01000029.1 GCF_014651715.1 Zhihengliuella salsuginis | reverse complement strand
GGGATAAGCCTGGGAAACTGGGTCTAATACTGGATATTCAATTTCCATCGCATGGTGGTTTTTGGAAAGGGTTTCTGGTCAAGGAGGGACTCGCGGCCTATCAGCTTGTTGGTGAGGTAATGGCTCACCAAGGCGACGACGGGTAGCCGGCCTGAGAGGGTGACCGGCCACACTGGGACTGAGACACGGCCCAGACTCCTACGGGAGGCAGCAGTGGGGAATATTGCACAATGGGCGAAAGCCTGATGCAGCGACGCCGCGTGAGGGATGACGGCCTTCGGGTTGTAAACCTCTTTCAGTAGGGAAGAAGCGAAAGTGACGGTACCTGCAGAAGAAGCGCCGGCTAACTACGTGCCAGCAGCCGCGGTAATACGTAGGGCGCAAGCGTTATCCGGAATTATTGGGCGTAAAGAGCTCGTAGGCGGTTTGTCGCGTCTGCCGTGAAAGTCCGGGGCTTAACTCCGGATCTGCGGTGGGTACGGGCAGACTAGAGTGCTGTAGGGGAGACTGGAATTCCTGGTGTAGCGGTGAAATGCGCAGATATCAGGAGGAACACCGATGGCGAAGGCAGGTCTCTGGGCAGTAACTGACGCTGAGGAGCGAAAGCATGGGGAGCGAACAGGATTAGATACCCTGGTAGTCCATGCCGTAAACGTTGGGCACTAGATGTGGGGGACATTCCACGTTCTCCGCGTCGTAGCTAACGCATTAAGTGCCCCGCCTGGGGAGTACGGCCGCAAGGCTAAAACTCAAAGGAATTGACGGGGGCCCGCACAAGCGGCGGAGCATGCGGATTAATTCGATGCAACGCGAAGAACCTTACCAAGGCTTGACATGGACCGGACCGGGCTAGAAATAGTCCTTCCCTTCGGGGCTGGTTCACAGGTGGTGCATGGTTGTCGTCAGCTCGTGTCGTGAGATGTTGGGTTAAGTCCCGCAACGAGCGCAACCCTCGTTCCATGTTGCCAGCACGTGATGGTGGGGACTCATGGGAGACTGCCGGGGTCAACTCGGAGGAAGGTGGGGACGACGTCAAATCATCATGCCCCTTATGTCTTGGGCTTCACGCATGCTACAATGGCCGGTACAATGGGTTGCGATACTGTGAGGTGGAGCTAATCCCAAAAAGCCGGTCTCAGTTCGGATTGGGGTCTGCAACTCGACCCCATGAAGTCGGAGTCGCTAGTAATCGCAGATCAGCAACGCTGCGGTGAATACGTTCCCGGGCCTTGTACACACCGCCCGTCAAGTCACGAAAGTTGGTAACACCCGAAGCTGGTGGCCTAACCCCTTGTGGGAAGGAGCTGTCGAAGGTGGGACTGGCGATTGGGACTAAGTCG
>NZ_BMXK01000028.1 GCF_014651715.1 Zhihengliuella salsuginis | reverse complement strand
CTTGTGGCGTGCCTTCTTGGTGGGCGAGAGGCTGGTGATGCTGTGTCCGGTGGCGCGGCGGTTGACCCATTCGAGGTGCCGGGCGAGCCCGCGGAGGAGTTCGGTCTCGGCCGGGCTCAGCCGGTGGCGGGAGGTCCAGGGGCTGGTGTCGCCGACGGGTTCGGCGGGGGTGTCCCAGGGGGCGTCGGCGGTCCCGGCGCGTTGGCGGTCCCACCAGGTGGTGGCGTGGAGAGTGCCTCCGGGTGAGAGTTTCAGGTGGAGCAGGCCCCAGGATTTGAGGCGGTGGCAGCGTTTGCAGAGACTGACGAGGTTGTCGAGGCTGGTGGCGCCGCCGTCCTGCCATTCGATGACATGGTCGGGTTCGCAGGCGCTGGCGCGGCGGCCGCAGCCGGGGACGCGGCAGGTCCGGTCGCGGAGTCCGAGGGCCCGGCGCATGGCGGCGGTGGGCCGGTACTGCCGGGTGTCGTAGGCGGTCATGGCCCCGGTCCAGGGGTCGGTGATGATGCGCGTCCAGGTGGTGGCGTTGGGCAGGAGTGCGGCGAGGTCGGCGGGGTCGAACGCGCCGAGCGTCTCGGTCTCGGGTGCGACGGCCCCGGCCGGCAGCCGCAGCCCGTCGAGGCGGTCGGTGCTCGCGGTGCCCGGTTCCTCGGTCATGCCCCCCGCCCGGGGGCCCGGAGTGCGGGCCGGACCGGTGCCGGCGTCGGCGTCGTGTTCTGGGCCGGTGGGGTGTCCGGGGGCGGGGTTGAGTCCGGTCAGGCCGGGGAAGACGGTGGCCGGGATGCTGATGGTGACCGCGGGGGCGACGTTCTCGAGGCCGGAGCCGTCGGGTCCGGCGAGGAGGAGTTCGACGAGGGCGTCGGCGCGGGCCTGGGCGCGGGTGCGGGTGCTGGAGGCGTGGTCGCGTTCGGTGGCGGGTCCGGGCTGGTCCTCGGGGTGGAGGGTGTTCACGGCCTGGTCGACGGCGGGGTCGGTGTGCAGGGTCGCGAGTTCGCTCAGGCGGTTGCCGATGGCTTCGCCGGCGAGGACCGGGAGGTAGGCGTGGAGGTTGCACATGCCGTTCTCTCCGGCGGTGATGCGGACGGTGCGTTTGGCGTGTTCGATGGTGTGGCGGTCGGTGGCGCTGGTGTCGAGGAGGCGGTTCAGCAGGCGGGTTCCGGTGCGTTTGACGGCGGAGGGTGTGCGGCCGGGTGTCTTCTCGAGGAGGGAGGCGCAGAGGTCCTGGCGGTGTTGGCGGCAGTCGAGTTCGGCGTCGATGACCTGCTGGTCGTAGGTTTCGATGTCTTCGAGGTCGCCGGTGCGCGGGGTGTCGGGGCGGTCGGGTTCGATCTTCCGGGCGAGGTCGATCAGGGTGCGTGCGTGGGCGGCGCCGACGCGGC
>NZ_BMXK01000027.1 GCF_014651715.1 Zhihengliuella salsuginis | reverse complement strand
CTCGACACCGGACTGTCCCAGGCGCTGGGACCGTGGCGCAAGCCCAACGCCCGCCACGACCCGGGCAAGATCCTCACCGACCTCGCACTCTCCCTCGCCACCGGCGGGGACTGCATCTCCGACATCGACCGGCTCCGCACCCAGCCGGACGTATACGGGCTCATGGCCTCGGACCCGACGATCAGCCGGCTCATCACCACCCTCGCGACCACGGCCCCGGGCAAGGCGCTGGCAGCGATCAACACCGCCCGGGCCGCAGCCCGCACCCGGGTGTGGGAGGCCGCCGGCGACGACTCGCCGGTCCACGGCGTCACCGCGAAGAACCCGCTGATGATCGACCTCGACGCCACCCTTCTGACCTCGCACTCCGACAAAGAAGAAGCGTCGCCGACATGGAAGAAGGGGTACGGGTTCCACCCCTTGACGGCGTTCGTCGACCACGGGCCCGCCGGCACCGGAGAACCGCTCGCCGTACTGCTGCGCCCGGGCAACGCCGGCTCCAACACGGTCTCGGACCACATCGAGATCGTCCGCGACGCTCTGAAGCAGTTGCCGGCCGGATACCGGTCCGGCAAGCGGGTCATGATCCGCACCGATTCCGCCGGCGGCACCCACGGCTTCCTCGTCTGGCTCGCCGCGAGCCACCGGAACCTGGGCTACTCGGTGGGATTCCCGATCCACGGGCCCGTCGAAGCCGTGCTGCCGTTGATCCCGGACGAGGCCTGGTCCCGTGCCTACAACCGGGACGGGATCGAACGCGACGGCGCCTGGGTCGCCGAGATCACCGGGATGCTCGACCTGACCGGTTGGCCGGAGAAGATGCGCGTCATCGTCCGCAAGGAAGAACCCCACCCCGGCGCCCAGCTGCGGATCACGGACGTCGACGGGATGCGCTACACGGCGCTGGCGACGAATCAGCACGGCGGCCAGCTCGCGCAGATCGAAGCCCGTCACCGGGGCCGGGCCCGCTGCGAGGACCGGATCCGCAACGCGAAAGACACCGGGCTGCGGAACCTGCCGCTGCAGTCCTTCGCGGCGAACACGCTCTGGTGCCACCTGGTGATGCTCGCCGCCGAGCTCACCGCCTGGAGTCAGCTCATCGGGTTCACCGGGACCAAGGCGCGCTGCTGGGAGCCGAAGAAGCTGCGGGCGCGGGTCTTCGAGATCGCCGGGAAGATCAGCCGGCACGCCCGCCGGATCACGCTCCACCTGGCCTCGAACGCACCCGAAACCCGATTGCTGCTCAAAGGCCTGCACCGCATCACCGCCCTGAGCCCGCCATAGGCGGGTGAGCCGACCAGCCGATCGATTCAAGGACCAGTCAGTACCGATGGATGTGGAACCATCACGCCAGCCGCCAAGGTCAGCGGCCGAAACGTCGTACCCGCATGCCAGAAT
>NZ_BMXK01000026.1 GCF_014651715.1 Zhihengliuella salsuginis | reverse complement strand
TCTCCTGTGTTCCCGTCGACTGGTGGTGGCCGTGGCTGGCGCGTCGTGTTCGACGGCGTTGTCAGACTGATATGCGCGGGTTGGCTACCGCAGGACGGGGTGTTCGGCTGGAGGGTGACCGCTGGTCTAGCAATGTCGGGCGTGACCGGGATGTCCCGGCTGCTCATAGGTGTATCGCGGGTTTCCTCCACGCTGCCGGGGCCGATCGGCCACCGGTGTCGACGGGAAGTCTCTATTCATCCGGCCATGGGTGCTCCTGCTGCACGGGTGCGGCCAGGGACCAGCACCAGCCGGCGAGCTCGCGTGCCACGGCCACGTTCGCGATCACACGTCGTTTCCGACGGGCCTCGAACTTCTCCCACTGACGGTGCAGCCGGTGATTGCCCTGGTGTCCGCGGACGCGGGATGTTTCGTCGGCGAGATCCCAGCGGGACTGCATGTCCCGCGAGGGCTGGTAGCGGCGCCGGTGGTGCCAGGCAGCTTCGACCAGAAGACGCCGAGCGTGGGTGTTCCCCGTCTTCGTGATCGCTCCCTGGGACCGGGTCGTCCCGGAGGAATGCTCCGAGGGCACCAGACCGAGGTAGGCGCCGATGGTCTTGCCGGTGAACCGGTTCCAGTCCCCGACCTCGACGGTGAGCCCGAACGCGGTCAACACGCTGATCCCGCGCAGACACATCAGCGCGTGCACGACATCCGCGTACGGTTCGGATTCGGCCAGCACCCTGATCCGGTCATCGAGCCCGTCGCGGCGCGCGAGCGTGAGCTCGACCGTTTCAAGACAGGAATCGTACGTCGCTTCCAGGACCGGGTCCTCGAAGCACTGCCGGTGCAGCCACGCGTAGTGGGCGTTCGTCCACGTCCGGCCGCCCGAGTACACGATGCCGTGCCGCAGCAACAGCTTCGAGAGCCGGTGCCGGGCCCGCATCAGGTCGGCCCTCACGTCCTCACGGGCCCTGACCAGGTCCCGGGCGGCCTCACGGTGGGTTCCCGGCACGGTCACCGGCGTGAACTGGTCCAGCAGGTTCAGGCGGGCCAGATGTTCGGCGTCCCGGGCATCGGTCTTCACCCGGTCACCGGGCGGACGCTGGAGCTTCGACGGAGCCGCGACCACGCACGTAAAGCCGGCCGCTTCCAGAGCACGGCAGAGCCCGTACCCGGTCGGGCCGGCCTCGTAGACGACTCGCACCGGCGGGCCCAGCCCCTTGACCCAGTCCACGACCCCGGCATTGTTCCCCGGCAGTCGCTGCCGGAGGACCTCGCCGGTGCGCTGATCGATCGCGCAGCCGAGGATGCTGCGGGCATGGACATCCAACCCGACGTAGGTACGCTGATTCATGACTGGAACCTCCAGACGTTCAAATGTGGCTCTACCAGTCCACACCCGCCACGGCGGGATGGGAACAGGACCGGCAACCC
>NZ_BMXK01000025.1 GCF_014651715.1 Zhihengliuella salsuginis | reverse complement strand
GGAGTGCGTGGACTACACGAACACCGCCTGGGTGGTTGTCGAGGGTGACGACCCGCAGGATTCGGTGACCGTCACGCCGTGCCGTGAGGCACCGCTGATGGTCGACAAGTCGATCGACGGTTCCTTCGACCGTCTGTACCTGTGGGATGTGTCGAAGGACGTGGACCGGACGACGGTGACGGTCGGCGAGGAGGACCCGGTGCCGGAGTTCGGCTACACGGTGCTCGCGACGCCGGGCGGTGTCGTGGACAGCGGCTTCGAGCTCGGCGGGACGATCACGGTCATGAACACCAACTCGTTCGAGTCCGGGTGGATCGTGGCCGAGGTCGAGGACACGATCTCGGTCGAGGGCCTGGTCTGCACCGTGGAGGACGACGATCTGAACGACGACGGCACGGTCACCGTTTCTCCGTCGGCTTCGGTCCTGTTGGACTACACATGTACGACCGACGGCGTGACCGCCGAGACGACCGGTGAGAACACCGCCGTCGTCACGTGGCACGACGGGCAGCGCTCCGCAATGAGCGATCCGGTCCCGGTCGCCTTCGACCTGGATGCCGAGACCGACAAGGTGGTCGAGGTTTTCGACGACCAGACGAATCCTGCGGCCGATCCGGTCCCGTTGGGGACGGCGGAGTGGAACGCGGAGGGCACGCCCACCGAGTTCGGCTACTCGCTGGCCCTGGACGCGCCGGTCGGGGAGTGCGCGGCCTACACGAACACCGCCTGGGTGGTCGTCGAAGGTGACGATCCGCAGGCCGACGCCGAGGTGACGGTCTGCCGCGAGGCGGCCCTCGTCGTCGAGAAGTCGGTGGACGCGACCTTCGACCGCACGTACCTGTGGGACCTGAGCAAGGACCGCGCGGACGGCGGCGAGGACTTCATCGACGCCGATGAGAACGGCGAGGCGACGGTACCGTACGCCATCACCGTGACGTCCGAGGGGTACACGGATTCGGGCTTCGAACTCGATGGAACCATCGAGATCGTCAACCCGAACACCTACGCGGGCGGAGCGATCGACGCCGCCGTCGAGGACACCGTGTCCGTCGACGGCCTCGTCTGCACCGTCGCCGGCCTGGACGACGACGGCACGATCGTCATCGGCCCGGAGGAGAGCGTCGTCCTCGACTACACGTGCACGACGGACGGTGTGACCGCCGAGACGACCGGCGAGAACACCGCCGTCGCCACGTGGAACGAGGGCGAGCGCTCGGCCGAAGGGACGGCCTCGTTCGGCTTCGTCATCGATACCGAGACCGACAGAACGGTCGAGGTGTACGACGACGAGGCGGTGCCGGGTTCCGAGGGCGAGCTCCTCGGGACGGTCAGCTGGGATGAGGTCACCGAACCGGTGGACGAGTTCTCGAAGGAATTCGCGCAGGAGCTGACCTTCACGGTGGATCCGGGAACGTGCGAGACCTTCGTCAACACGGCGTGGGTAGTTGTCACGGGTGAGAACCCGCAGGACGACGCCGAGGCGACCGTGTGCCACGAGGCCGACCTGATGGTCTCGAAGACGGCCGATGCGAGCTTCGACCGCACGTACCTGTGGGATATCACGAAGGAGGTCGACCGCACCACGGTCACCGTGGGTGCCGACGACGCGGCCCCCGCCTTCGGGTACACGGTCCTGGCGACGCCCGGTGCGTTCGAGGACTCGGGCTGGAGGATGTCCGGCGAGGTCACGATCATGAATCCGAACTCCCCGGAGCAGGGGCCGATCACGGCCACGGCCGTGGACATGCCCGGTGTCGAGGGCGTCGAGTCCTGCGAGATCGCCGGCGGCGGAGAAGTGGTCATCGACCCGGGTGAAACTGTGACGTTGACCTACGACTGCGTGATCGCCGGGCAACCGGACTACGAGGGCGAGAACACCGTCGACGTGGTCTGGGACGGCGGGAGCGTCACGGCGAGCACCGCCGTCGCGTTCGACCTCGGAACCGAGACCGACAAGGTGGTCGACGTCCTGGACGACCAGACGAACCCGGAGACCGAACCGGTGCTGCTGGGGACGGCCGAGTGGAACGCGGAGGGCACGCCCGCCGAGTTCGACTACACGGTGGTCCTGGACGCTCCGATCGGGGAGTGCGCGGACTACACGAACACCGCCTGGGTGGTTGTCGAGGGTGACGATCCGCAGGATTCGGTGACCGTCACGCCGTGCCGTGAGGCTCCGTTGGTGGTCTCGAAGTCGGCCGATGGTTCGTTTGATCGGACGTATTTCTGGG
>NZ_BMXK01000024.1 GCF_014651715.1 Zhihengliuella salsuginis | reverse complement strand
GAAGTGAAACATCTCAGTACCCGTAGGAAGAGAAAACAATAGTGATTCCGTCAGTAGTGGCGAGCGAACGCGGATGGGGCTAAACCGAATCATGTGTGATAGCCGGCGGGCGTTGCATGGTCGGGGTTGTGGGAGCATCGAGTATCCGTTCTGCCGGACGGGTGTGGTGAGGTGTAGGCGTATAGGCGAACCGGTTTGAACACCGGATCAGAGAGGGTGAGAGTCCCGTAGCCGTAATGCGTACTGCCGCCATTTTGGTGCCACCCGAGTAGCACGGGGCCCGAGAAATCCCGTGTGAATCTGCCAGGACCACCTGGTAAGCCTGAATACTACCCGATGACCGATAGCGGATAAGTACCGTGAGGGAATGGTGAAAAGTACCCCGGGAGGGGAGTGAAATAGTACCTGAAACCATGCGCTTACAATCCGTCGGAGCCGAGACTGCGGTCTGGTGACGGCGTGCCTTTTGAAGAATGAGCCTGCGAGTTAGTGCTGTGTCGCGAGGTTAACCCGTGTGGGGAAGCCGTAGCGAAAGCGAGTCTGAATAGGGCGTTTGAGTGGCACGGTCTAGACCCGAAGCGAAGTGATCTACCCATGGCCAGGTTGAAGCGACGGTAAGACGTCGTGGAGGACCGAACCCACTTCAGTTGAAAATGGAGGGGATGAGCTGTGGGTAGGGGTGAAAGGCCAATCAAACTTCGTGATAGCTGGTTCTCCCCGAAATGCATTTAGGTGCAGCGTTACGTGTTTCTTGCCGGAGGTAGAGCTACTGGATGGCCGATGGGCCCCAACAGGTTACTGACGTCAGCCAAACTCCGAATGCCGGCAAGTGAGAGCGTAGCAGTGAGACAGTGGGGGATAAGCTTCATTGTCGAGAGGGAAACAGCCCAGAATGCCGACTAAGGCCCCTAAGCGTGTGCTAAGTGGGAAAGGATGTGGAGTTGCTGAGACAACCAGGAGGTTGGCTTAGAAGCAGCCACCCTTGAAAGAGTGCGTAATAGCTCACTGGTCAAGTGATTCCGCGCCGATAATGTAGCGGGGCTCAAGTACACCGCCGAAGTCGCATCATTCAGTTATATACATTAGCCTTCGTGGTTCAGTGGACTGGATGGGTAGGGGAGCGTCGTGTAGCGAGTGAAGCCGCGGTGGAAACCAGTGGTGGACGCTACACGAGTGAGAATGCAGGCATGAGTAGCGAATGACGGGTGAGAAACCCGTCCGCCGAATGATCAAGGGTTCCAGGGTCAAGCTAATCTGCCCTGGGTGAGTCGGGACCTAAGGCGAGGCCGACAGGCGTAGTCGATGGACAACGGGTTGATATTCCCGTACCAGTGAAGAACCGTCCCTACTGAACCGGTGATGCTAACCACCTCAAACACCATGGACTGCCCTTCGGGGCGGCGTTGGTGGGCGGCGTGGGACCCGAACCGGGGAAGTCAGCGTATTAACAGGTGTGACGCAGGAAGGTAGCCGGGCCAGGCAATGGAATCGTCCTGGTCCAAGGGTGTAGGCCGTCCCGTAGGTAAATCCGCGGGACATGACGGCTGAGACCTGATAGGCGCCCGCTTTGGCGGGTGATCCGGTGATCCTATGCTGCCTAGAAAAGCATCGGCGCGAGGTTCCAACTGCCCGTACCCCAAACCGACACAGGTGATCAGGTAGAGAATACTAAGGCGATCGAGAGAATCATGGTTAAGGAACTCGGCAAAATGCCCCCGTAACTTCGGGAGAAGGGGGGCCTGCCTCGTGACCGCCACTTGCTGGCGTGAGCGGGTGTGGGCCGCAGAGACCAGGGGGAAGCGACTGTTTACTAAAAACACAGGTCCATGCGAAGTCGCAAGACGATGTATATGGACTGACTCCTGCCCGGTGCTGGAAGGTTAAGAGGAGCTGTCAACACTTCGGTGTGAAGCGGTGAATTTAAGCCCCAGTAAACGGCGGTGGTAACTATAACCATCCTAAGGTAGCGAAATTCCTTGTCGGGTAAGTTCCGACCTGCACGAATGGAGTAACGACTTCCCCGCTGTCTCAACCATGAACTCGGCGAAATTGCAGTACGAGTAAAGATGCTCGTTACGCGCAGCAGGACGGAAAGACCCCGAGACCTTTACTATAGTTTGGTATTGGTGTTCGGTGCGGCTTGTGTAGGATAGGTGGGAGACGTTGAAGCGGGCACGCCAGTGCTCGTGGAGTCATCGTTGAAATACCACTCTGGCCGTATCGGATTCCTAACTTCGGCCCATAATCTGGGTCAGGGACAGTGCCTGATGGGTAGTTTAACTGGGGCGGTTGCCTCCTAAAGAGTAACGGAGGCGCCCAAAGGTTCCCTCAGCCTGGTTGGCAATCAGGTGTCGAGTGTAAGTGCACAAGGGAGCTTGACTGTGAGAGCGACAGCTCGAGCAGGGACGAAAGTCGGGACTAGTGATCCGGCGGCACCTCGTGGAAGGGCCGTCGCTCAACGGATAAAAGGTACCTCGGGGATAACAGGCTGATCTTGCCCAAGAGTCCATATCGACGGCATGGTTTGGCACCTCGATGTCGGCTCGTCGCATCCTGGGGCTGGAGTCGGTCCCAAGGGTTGGGCTGTTCGCCCATTAAAGCGGTACGCGAGCTGGGTTTAGAACGTCGTGAGACAGTTCGGTCCCTATCCGCTGCGCGCGCAGGAAATTTGAGGAGATCTGTCCTTAGTACGAGAGGACCGGGACGGACGAACCACTGGTATGTCAGTTGTACCGCCAGGTGCACCGCTGATTAGCTACGTTCGGAAGGGATAACCGCTGAAAGCATCTAAGCGGGAAGCCCACTTCGAGATGAGATTTCCACACACTTCTGTGTGAGAGGCCCCCAGCTAGACCACTGGGTTGATAGGCGGGACGTGGAAGCGAGGACTAAAGA
>NZ_BMXK01000023.1 GCF_014651715.1 Zhihengliuella salsuginis | reverse complement strand
TTCGGGCTGTTGCTGGTGGGTGCGACGGCGTTGATCGTGCGTCATCGGCGCAGCTGACACCCGCGAACGGCGGGGGCGTGGCGCCCAGTGAGGCCCAGCCCCCGCCGGCGATCATCCGGTCATGGGGCGCCGGCGGAACGGTTGACGAACTCCGTGCCGCCGGGGCCCCATGAGGCTTCTGGCAGAGGGAAGGCGCCGCCTCGATGCGAGTCTCGCCGTAAACCTTTCTAACAGAAGCATCATGTGCCTATACTCGAAATGTGTCGCCCTTCACACGGGTGGACGCGTGTCAGGCATCGGGGGGGAACCTTTCGAAAAGGACCCGAAAGCCATGGAACACGAACACGTTGGGGACGCCGTTTTTCCGCCTGGGATGAGACCCGCGGAATCGGCCGGTGCGGACTCTCCGCACCCTGAATTCTCTCTGCAGCCGTCGCGACGACGGCTCTTGTCCTGACCGCAGCCCGGTCACGGCCGATGCCGGCCGCCGGAGGCTGCGGTTCCGCCCTGCCCGTCCGCTTCAGCGGACGTTGAGGCAGGAGCAGCAGCCATCACTTCGCACCCGGTGAACCGGATCGTCACTCGTCACCTGTGCCAGTTCGCAGAATCAATTGAGCATTCTCACTGGCGTTCCGTTTTTAGACGCATCTTCAAGAGGACGACATGTCACGACACCTCAGCCGTGTGCCCCGGAGCGGGCTTCGCGGCGTAAAGACTTTGCTTGCCATGGGACTTGCCGCGGGACTGATGTTCTCCGGCAGCGTCGCCATGGCCACGACCGATCCTGACCCGCTCGCCGCCTCCGAGGAGGCGGCACCGACGACCGAGTCGAACGAGACCTCGGCGCCATCCGAGACGACCGCCGCCGATGAAACCGCTGCAGAGGCCAAGAAGACGGTCCCTGCCGAGAAGTCGCCGGCATCCGAGCCGGCCGCCGAGCAACCGGCGGCGGAGGAACCCGCGCCGGAGCCTGCACCGAAGCAGGAGCCTGCGCCGGAGCCTGCACCGAAGCAGGAGCCAGCACCGGAACCAGCACCGAAGCAGGAGCCAGCACCGGAACCAGCACCGAAGCAGGAGCCAGCACCGGAACCAGCACCGAAAAAGGAGCCAGTGGAGGAGTCGGAGGCCGAGGCACTTGCTGCCGAGGAGTCCGAAGCGGCCGAGGAGCCGGAGATCCTGGCCATCGAGCCGTTCGCCTCGCCGAGTGAATTCCAGCTCGACTGGCCGTCTGACATCGACATGGCGACCGACCCGATCGGCAACGCGGATCCGACGATCTACGACCAGGGGTCGAAGGAGAACGACCCGAGCTCCTGGGACTACAGCGCGTCGGCGAGTTCGCCCGGCTCGGGCGATGTCGGCGACACCTGGGTTGCGGCCGACTTCGACGATGGCGGGGATGCGTGGTTGTGGCTGGCCTTCGAGCGTGTGACGGCGAACGGCCAGATCGGCTATTTCCTGGAGTTGAACCAGCAGCCGTCGACCGTGAACGCGAACGGGGCGGATATCCCGGTCCGCACGGTCGGCGACATCAGGCTGATCTTCCCAGCGAACAACGATGTCTTCTCGACTCCCGAAATCCAGACGTGGGACGGTTCGGGGTGGGTGACGTCTTCGCTGCCGGCCGGCTCCTGGGACCACGCGGTCAGCCAGGACGGCACACTCGTCGAATTCCAGTTCAATCTCTCGGCGATCTTCGGCGGGGCCGACGGGATGCTGGATTGCGGGGACTTCGATTTCGCGAACATCATGCTGAGGTCCGCGGCGTCGGCCAGCCATCAGTCGGAGCTCAAGGATTTCGTGGGCGGTTCGATCGACATCGATCTGTGTGCGGGACTGACAATCGAGAAGACGGACGAGTCCGGCACGCCGTTGGGCGGTGCGACGTTCGAGATCGACCCGAACCCGCTGCCCGGGGGCACGGGCACGTTGACGATCACGGACAACGACGCCAACGACGACAACCCCGCGGCTGGGACGATCGAGCTGGCCGAGGTGAACCCGGGGTCGTACACGGTCACCGAGGTCGGTGCCCCGGACGGGTACCTGCTGCCGGCGGACCGGGATCAGGGGCCGCAGACCGTCGAAGCAGGCGGGGACGTGACGTTCACCTTCGAGGATCCGCTGGCGTGGGAACCGCTGACGGTGGAGAAGACGATCGAGGCCTCCTACCTGGTCGACTACACCTGGGACATCGAGAAGTCGGTGGACCAGACCCGGATCGAGCAGGCCGGGACGACGGCTGATTTCACCTACCTCGTGAGCGTGACGGAGGGGGAGCGGACGGCGTCGGACTTCGTCGCCAGCGGAATGATCGCGGTGGAGAACCCGAATCCGTCAGCCCTGGTCGCCACCGCTGAGGACGTCCTCGGCGACGGCACGGTCTGCGTGATCGACGCGCCCGACGTCGGCGCCGCCGACGGGCACCAGATCTCGTTCGCACCGGGCGAGACGGCGCTGGCCTACGAATGCGAGATCGGGGCCGAACCGGAAACGGACTCCGGCTCCAACACCGTCACCTTGACGTGGAGCCGCGCGGACTACCCGCAGGAGCAGTCGGATGTCGACGATCCGGAGAACGCCGGTGAGGCGTCTGCATCGGATGCGGTCGATTTCACCTGGTCGACGACGGAGACGAACGAAACCATCACGGTCGAGGACAGCCAGTTCGTCTTCGACCCTGCGTGGACCATCACGTGGGGTTCCGCGGCGGACGGGGTGTACGAGAACTCGTACACGATCACCCGTGAGGTCGCCGCTGGTGAGTGCCAGACGTTCGAGAACACCGCGACGATCGTCGAGACGGGTCAGTCCGACGACGCCGAGGCCACCCTCTGCGTCGGCGCCGACCTGGTGGTCGAGAAGAACGTGATCCACAGCTTCGACCGCACCTATCTGTGGGACATCGAGAAGACCGCGCTCGGCGACCAGCCTTTCGAGGCCGATCCCGAGACGGGCGACGTCACGGTCGAGTACGAGGTGACGGTGCAGCCGGACACGGCCGCGGCGGCCCCCGGCTACCAGGACAGCGCCTGGGCGATGAGCGGCGAGATCACCGTCGCGAACCCCAACAGCTGGCAGGACGTCGAGGCCACGGTGAGCGATGCCGTGGACATCGGCGGCGGGGCCGAGTGCACGGTCATGGACGCTACGCAGACGATCGGGGCCGGCGAGAGCCTGACCTTCGACTACACCTGCACGTTCACGAGTGAGCCGGCGTACGACGGCGAGAACGTCGCCACCGCGGTGTGGGACGCTGAAGCCGCGTCGACGCCGTCCGGCGAAGCCGCCGGTACCGCCGAGGTCGCTGCTGACGAATGGTCGGTCACTCCGATCAACGAGACGGTCGTCGTCGAGGACGACCACTTCACCTTCGATCCGGCCTGGGAGGTCACCTGGTCCGAGGGGATGGAACCGCAGACACGCACGTACGAGTTGACGTGGAACGTCGGCGAGGCCGGCACCTGCGAGGCCTTCCCGAACGTCGCGAGTGTCATGAGCGACGCCGGAGCGGTCCTCGACGAGGACGAGGAAGAGGTCCAGGCCTGCCGTGAGGCTCCGTTGGTGGTCTCGAAGTCGGCCGATGGTTCGTTTGATCGGACGTATTTCTGGG
>NZ_BMXK01000022.1 GCF_014651715.1 Zhihengliuella salsuginis | reverse complement strand
GCAGGTCAGGAGCACCTTTACCCTTTTAATTACGTCTTGCCGACCCCGCGCTCATGAAAGACCGAGGCTAACGCCGCGTTGACCCCCTATCGCCCGCCTGAGGATCGTCGAAGCCTGCTGGCGCCGCCCGAAGGCTCATGTCGCGGCAGAGCACATGATCAGCCGGGCCACCGTGGCCAAGTGGTGCCGCCGCTACGCCGAGCACGGCCCCGCCGGCCTCCAGGAGTCCTCGTGCCGTCCGCTCGCTTCCCCGTCGCAGGTCCCGCCGGAGGTCGTGGCCCGGATCGAGGCGCTGCGGCGGGATCACAAGTGGTCCGCGACCCGGATCGCGTTCGAACTCGACCGTGAAGGCATCCGGATCAGCCCCCGGACGGTCGGGCGCTGGTTCGTCCGCCTCGGCATCAACCGGCGCCGGCACCTGCTGCCCGACGGAGAGACCTCGAGGAAGACCTCACGGAAGATCACCGCCCGGTATCCCGGGCACATGGTGCACCTGGACGTGAAGAAGACCGGCCGGATCCCCGACGGCGGCGGCTGGTTCGCCCACGGCCGCGACAGCGACCAGGCCCGCGCCGCCGAACGGGCGAAGGCCAAGCAGGGCGCCAAACGCGGGTACGTGTACCTGCACACGATGGTGGACGGGTTCTCCCGCCTGGCCTACACCGAGACCCTGCCCAACGAGCAGGCTGCGACCACGATCGGGTTCTTCCACCGGGCCCGCGCGTTCTTCGCCGCCCACGGCATCACCCGGATCACCCGCGTGATCACGGACAACGGGTCGAACTACACGGCGAAGAACTTCGTGCGCACCGTCCTCACGTTCGCGTCCACTCATCAGCGGATTCGGGCCTACACGCCGAGGCACAACGGCAAGGTCGAACGCTACAACCGGATCCTCGCCGAGGAATTCCTCTATGCCCGGACCTGGACCTCAGAGGCCGAGCGTGCCGAAGCATTGAAGACCTGGAACATCCACTTCAACTACCATCGACCGAATAGTGCCGCGAAGGGCCGCCCGCCGGCCTCACGCCTGCGTGCCGGCGTCACCAACGTCATGGCCCCATACACCTGATATGTAGGTTGTTCTTGTCAAGAGGCAGAGTGGACCGGCAGAAGCCCGGGTCCGGTTGCGCACCTTACAGCCGGCCCCGGGCTTTGTCGTCTGCCGGCGACCTGCCCGGCCTATTCGGTTGCCGTCACCGCGGATTCCCCTTCGGCGGGCTGGCGACTCGTCCGCGCGAGCAAACGGTCCACCAGCGCGGCCGCCAGTACTCCGGCGGCGTAGGCCGGCAGGTCCGCTGCCACGAAGGTCGTGCCCAGCACAAGGGAGATCGGCGGGAAGACCTCGGCCAGGTTCCCGGGCACCGGCGTCAACTGGAACACCTCGACGGCGAAGCAGAGACCCGCGGCGACCGCCGCGACGCGCAGCGGCCGCCAAGCGGGAACGACGAAGGCGACGATCAGGTAGATCAGGACCGCGTAGAGGGCGCCGCCGGCCACATCGCCGACCGCACCACTCAGCAGGAAGCGCGAAGCCAGGCCCAGCGGGACCACGCACAGCGCCGCGCCCGCGAGAGCAAGACGACGGCGGGCGCCGGGGGAGGCCGAGATTGACGATGTCATCCGAGGAGTCTAGCGCCGCACCGCAGCTCTCCCGACGGGCGCCGGCGGTGCCGCGCGTGAGTTAAGATCCATTAACACCCCGGTCGGATTCTTCACTAGGCTGGGGCCACGTCACCGCCGACGCCCTGTCACGACCGAGGAGCAGCCGATGTCCAAGGCACCAACGCATACGAACACCGCACAGCAGGCCGAGCTCCCCGAGCTCGCTGTCGGGGACTTCTTCTACGAGGACCTCGGGGACGGGCACTACCGCTCGACGGTGCATGCGCAGGGCGCCTGGAACCCCCACGAGCAGCACATGGCACCAGCCACCGGCATCATCGCCCACGAGTTGGAGCGGTTCCAGCCACGCGAGGACATGCGCATGGCGCGGGTCAGCCTGGACATCCACGGGATCATCCACGGCGGCGAATTCCACATCGAGACCCGCATGATCCGTCCAGGCCGAACCATCGAGCTGATCGAGGCCGAGATGATCACGCAGGGCCGCACCTCCATCGTGGCCCGCGCGTGGCGGCTCAAGACGGGCGACAGCTCCGAGGTGCATGCGGTCGAGGACACCACCGTCGCCCACCCGGAGAACCTGCCCGCGTGGGAGGGCATGTCGCCGTGGCCCGGCGGCTACATCGAGGGGCTGGACTTCCGCGTCGAGGACGGCCACCGCGCGGGCAGGGGGACCGTCTGGTTGCGCAGCTCCTTCGACATGGTCTCGAGCGGCCCCACCACGCCGCTCGTCCGCCTGCTCGGCATGGTAGATACCGCGAACGGCGTCGCACCGCGCGTCGAACCCGGACCCGAATCGTGGATGTTCCCCAACGTGGACCTGCAGATCCACATGCACCGCGCACCGGAGGGCGAGTGGCTCGGCGTCCAGGCGCAGCAGACCTACGGGACCGACGGGATCGGGCTCACCTCGGGCGTCCTCCACGACGTCAAGGGGCCGTTCGGCCGCAGCGAGCAGATTCTGACCGTCCGCCCGATGCCGGGCCGCACGGCCTGACGGCAGACCCTACCGGAGCCCGCCCAGCAGCTTCTTCACAGCCAACTTCCGCATCGGCACGAATCCGGCATCCAGATACCGACGACGAAGCCCGCCTTCTGTGCGGTACAGCGAGATGCCCCGCCTGATCAGGAACGGAATCGGCTTGCGTCGCTCCGCCACGTCGCGGGCGAATCGCCGCACGGCCGTCGACAGGGGGCTGCTGTCCACATAGATCGCCTGCAACTGCACTCCCTGGCGGCGCAGCGGCTCGACGATCCGGTCGCCGAAGATGCCCTCGGCGATCACCGGGCCACGGTCCAGGCTCACCAGCGTGTACCCGTCGTAGCTCGACGTCGTGATCGTATAGTCCGGCACCTGGGTCTGCCCGGTCTCCAGCAGCTCGATGACGGCATCGACGGCCGCCTGGGTGTTCCACGTCCCGGGATCGTCCCAGTCGATCTCGCCGTACGGCGTCTGGGGGAGCGGGCTCTCCGGCAGGTGCTCGGAGATCTCGCGGTAGAAGTTGTCGAGCACCAGGTGGGGGCGGCCGAAGCGGGCGGCGAGATACGATTTGCCGGCGCCGGAAGCGCCGCCGAGCAGGATGAGGGTCTGAGACGACGAATGCACGGAGTCCATCCTAGAATCAACGTCATGACTGCATGGAATTCCGCCGTTGTCGGCCCGCTCACCGTCGTCCGCGAGGGCGCGTCGGACGACGCCGCACGCGACCTGGCGGCCGGCGTCGACCTCCTGCAGACAGTCCGCGCGGGCGGGGCCGGCCCCACGCTGCGCATCTACCGGCCGGCGCCGACGCTGGCGTTCGGGCAGCGCGACACGCGCTTGAGCGGGTACGACGACGCCGCACGCCTCGCCGCGGACGCCGGGTTCACGCCGCTCGTCCGGAGGGCGGGGGGTCGTGCCGCCGCGTATCACCGGGGGACCCTCATCGTCGACCACGTGGAGCCGGACCCGGAGGCCGTGCTGGGGCATCAGGGCCGGTTCCGCGCGCTGGGCGAGCTCTACGCGCGTGCCCTGGGGACGCTGGGTGTCGACGCCCATGTGGGGGAGATCGAGGGGGAGTACTGCCCGGGCGAATTCAGCGTGCACGGCAATCCGGGCGTGTACTCGCGCGCGGCACGGCCGGTCAAGCTCGTCGGTACGGCGCAGCGCGTCGTCGCGGGCGCGTGGCTGTTCGCGTCGGTGTTCGTCGTGCAGGATTCAGGCCCGCTGCGCGCGGTGCTCACGGACGTCTACGACGCGCTGGACCTGCCGTTCGATCCGGCGACCGCCGGGGCCGTAGACGACCTCGTGCCCGGCGCGACCGTGGCAGACGTCGAGGACGCCCTGCTCACGGCCTACGCCGAGCACGTGGAGGTTGCCACCGCCTGATCAGCGGTCGGTGGCCCCGATCGACCTACTCCTGGATGTTCGGGGCTTCGTCCCCGATCCGGGTGGAGTCGCCGTGGCCGGTGCGCACGACGGTGTCGGCCGGGAGCACGAGCAGCTTGGCCCGGATCGATTCCACGATCGTCTCGAAGCTGCTGAACGAGCGCCCGGTCGCGCCCGGGCCGCCGTTGAACAGCGTGTCGCCGGAGAAAACGGTGCCCAGCCCCGGAGCGTGGAAGCACGTGGAGCCGGGGGAGTGGCCCGGCGTGTGCACGGCGACCAGCTCGGCGCCGGCGATCGTGAAGACGTCGCCGTCGGCGATCTCGTGATCCGGGCGCGTGCCGGGGTAGACCGCCTCCCACAGCATCTGGTCGGCCGGGTTCATCCAGATCTCGGCACCCAGCCTGTCGGCCGCATCGCGCGCGTAGCGGATGTGGTCGTCGTGCCCGTGGGTCAGCAGGATGGCCTCGACGGTCCGGCCGCCGACGGCCGCCGCGATGGCCTCCACGTCGTGTGCCGGGTCGATCACGATGACCCCGGCGTCGTCGCCGACGATCCAGACGTTGTTGTCGACCTCCCACGTCCCGCCGTCGAGGCTGAACGTCCCGGACGTGACGATGTTCTCGATGCGTGCACCCATTCTCAGACCTCCTGGCTTGCGGGGAGTTCGACGACGGAGCGCAGCACCTTGCCGCCGTGCATCTTCTCGAACGCCGCCTCGACGTCGCCGAGTTCGATGCGCTCGGTGACGAAGGCGTCCAGGTCCAGGCGGCCGAGCTTGTACTGCTCGACCAGCATGGGGAAGTCGCGGCTCGGCAGGCAGTCCCCGTACCACGAGGACTTGAGCGACCCGCCACGCCCGAAGACGTCCAGGAGCGGAAGTTCGATCTTCATGTCGGGAGTCGGGACGCCGACGAGCACCACGCGGCCGGCGAGGTCGCGCGCGTAGAAGGCCTGCTCGTAGGTCTCGGGCCGGCCGACGGCCTCGATCACGACGTCGGCGCCGAAGCCGCCCGTCAGTTCGCGGATGGCCTCGACGGGGTCCTGCTCGGACGAGTTCACGCCGTGCGTGGCGCCGAGCTTCTCGGCCATCGCGACCTTGTCCGGGTCGATGTCGACGGCGATGATGGTCGTCGCCCCGGCCAGGGCGGCACCGGCGATGGCGGCGATGCCGACGCCGCCGCAGCCGATGACGGCCACGGACTCACCGCGCTTGACCTCGCCGGTGTTGATGGACGCGCCGATGCCGGCCATGACGCCGCAGCCGAGCAGGCCCACGGCGGCCGGGTCGACGTCGTCGTCGATCTTGGTGCACTGTCCGGCGGCCACGAGGGTCTTCTCCGCGAAGGCGCCGATGCCCAGTGCCGGGGACAGCTCCGTCCCGTCCTCGAGCGTCATCTTCTGATCGGCGTTGTGGGTCGCGAAGCAGTACTGCGGCTGGCCCTTGGCGCACGCGCGGCACTCGCCGCACACGGCGCGCCAGTTCAGGATCACGCGGTCGCCGACGGACACCTCGGTCACGCCGTCGCCGGTCTGGGAGACGACGCCGGTCGCCTCGTGGCCCAGCAGGTACGGGAACTCGTCGCCGATGCCGCCCTGCTTGTAGTGCAGGTCCGTGTGGCAGACGCCGCACGTCAGGATGTCGACGACCGCCTCTCCGGGTCCGGGATCGGGGATGACGATGGTCTCGATGGTTGCGGGGGCATCTTTCGCCTTGACGACGACGCCCTGAACGTTCTGGGGCATGATCTCTCCTGACTTCGGCACTGCATGAGAAGGGGCCGCCCCGTCATCGGGACAGCCCCTTCATCCAATCACGCGGAAAGATCGGTGATCGAAAGATTTCCCTTCCGCGTCGGCGGTGGTATCCGTCTCAGTTCTGCAGGCGCGCTCGCACCTCGTCGATGCGCGGGTTCGTCGCCGCGCTCCCGTCCGGGAAGACGAGGGTGGGAACCGTCTGGTTCCCATTGTTGAACGACTCGACGATCTCCGGCGTGCCGGGCGTCTCCTCGATGTTGACCTCGCGGTAGTCGATGCCCTCGGTTTCCATCATGCGCTTGAGGTTGCGGCAGTAGCCGCACCAGGACGTGGTGAACATCGTGACGCCGGATGCGGGGATGTACTCGTTCAGTGGTGATTCGCTCATGCTGGTCTCAACGGCTGCGCGCCGCCCGGTATTCCGGGCTCGGGGCGGAGTCCGTCCCGTTCGGGAGGACGCCTGGAAACAGCGAAGGCCGGCTTCCAAAGGAAGCCGGCCTTCATGTCCGAATCCGGACCTCTGTGCGCGAGGGGGGACTTGAACCCCCACCCTCTAATACGAGGACTAGCACCTCAAGCTAGCGCGTCTGCCTATTCCGCCACCCGCGCAGGTGAACTATTTCCGCAGGTCAGGAGCGTTTTTCTTTTCTCCCGCCGCGTCAGCAGCGAGTAATACTCTACACGATGATTTCCATGGACACCAATTCACCGGTTGTGGCGTGCGTCGCTAGGCTGGTGGCACGGTCCGCCACGGAAGGAAGACACCTTGAACCCGCCTCGTCAGCAGCCCATCACCGCCGAAGAAGAAGTCGTCGAGATCTGCCGGAACCTGATCCGGATCGACACCTCGAACTTCGGGAACAACGATTCGCGCGGCGAGCGGCGCGCAGCAGAGTACGTGGCGGCGCTCATGGCCGAGGCCGGCGCCGACCCCCAGATCTTCGAGTCCTCGCCGGGGCGCGCCAGCGTGGTCGGACGGGTCTCCGGCCGGGATCCCTCGCTGCCGGCCCTCGTGGTGCACGGCCATCTCGACGTGGTTCCGGCCCAGGCCGAGGACTGGAGCATCGACCCGTTCTCCGGGGAGATCAGGGACGGCCTCATCTGGGGGCGCGGCGCCGTCGACATGAAGGACATGGACGCGATGATCCTCGCGGTCATGCGCGCCATGCACCGCAACGGCCAGCGGCCGAAGCGGGACATCGTCTACGCCTTCTTCTCGGACGAGGAGGCCGGCGGCACGTACGGCGCCGGCTGGCTCGTCCAGGAGCACCCGGGCCTGTTCGAGGGCGCCACCGAGGCCATCAGCGAGGTGGGCGGGTTCTCCTCGACCGTCAACGGGCGGCGCGCCTACTTCCTGCAGACGGCGGAGAAGGGCATCAACTGGCTCCGGCTGCAGGCCTCGGGACGCGCCGGCCACGGGTCGCAGATCAACGACGACAACGCCGTCACGCGCCTCGCGGCGGCGGTCAGCCGCATCGGAGCCCACCAGTGGCCCATCGAGTACACCAAGACCACCCGCGCCTTCCTCGACGGCGTCTCCGACATCACGGGCGTCGAGTTCGACGAGGGCAACCCGCAGGCGCTGCTCGACGAGCTGGGAACGGTGGCCCGCTTCGTCGGCGCGACACTGCAGAACACGTCCAACCCGACGGCGCTGACCGCGGGATACAAGCACAACGTCATCCCCGGCCGCGCGGAGGCCATGATCGACTGCCGCACTCTGCCCGGCCAGGACGAACTGGTCCTCGAGACGCTGCAGCGGCTCGCGGGCGACGGGGTGGACATCATCACGGACCACGCCGACATCTCGCTGGAGGTCCCGTTCTCCGGCGATCTGGTCGAATCGATGGTGGACAACCTGAAGGCGGAGGACCCGGACGCTGTCGTCCTGCCCTACATGCTCTCCGGCGGCACCGACAACAAGTCCCTCGCCCGTCTGGGCATCACCGGCTACGGATTCGCGCCGTTGAGACTCCCGGACGATCTGGACTTCACGGGCATGTTCCACGGCGTCGACGAGCGCGTCCCGGTCGACGCGCTGCAGTTCGGCGTGCGTGTCCTGCACCGCCTGATCTCGACCTACTAGGAGGCCCGCCATGCCGAATCTCCACCCCGGGCTCGAGCCGCGCGTGCGGGCCGTCCTCACCGACGAGCTGCTGGCCGGGATGCGCGAGCGCGCCTCCGGCCACGACGAGTCGAACACCTTCGCCCAGCAGGACTTCGACGCACTGGTCGACGCCGGCTACCTGAAGGCCATGCTCCCGGTCGAGCAGGGCGGCGCGGGCTGGGGCCTGTCCGAGACCGCCGCCGCGCAGCGGCTGCTCGGCGCCCACGCGCCGGGAACGGCACTCGCGGTGAACATGCACCTGGTGTGGGCCGGCGTCGTGCATCTGCTTCGGACCAAGGGGGACACGCGCCTGGACTTCGTCGCGGACTGGATCGCCGACGGCCACGTGATGGCGTTCGGCATCTCCGAGGCGGGCAACGACATGGTGCTCTTCGACTCCCTGACCCGCGCCGAGGAATCCGCCGACGGCGTGAGGTTCACCGGCCTGAAGATCTTCACCTCGCTCTCTCCGGCCTGGACGCGCCTCGGCGTCTTCGGCAAGAACGACGCCGGCGAGCTCGTCCACGCGTTCGTCGACCGGTCCGACCCCGGGGTCGCCGTCGGCGACGACTGGGACACCCTGGGCATGAGGGCCAGCCAGTCCCAGTCCACCCGGCTGGACGGCGCGCTGGCCCCGCCCGCCTGGGTCCACACACGGTTGCCGGCCGGACCGCAGGCCGATGCCCTGATCTTCGGGATCTTCGGCTCGTTCCTCACCCTGACGGCCTCCGTCTATACCGGGATCGCCGACCGGGCGCTGGAGCTCGCGGCCGAGCATCCGGCGAGACGGCGCTCCCTGGCGGCCGACCGGACGCTCGACCAGGACCCCGACATCCGCTGGCGCGTGGCCGGCGCCGGCATGGACGTCCTCGCCCTCGACGCCTTCCTCACACAGGTCACCCGCGATCTCGACGAGGGTGTCGACCACGGTCCGGCCTGGTTCCCGCGGCTCGTGAGCCTGCG
Organism: Zhihengliuella salsuginis; assembly: GCF_014651715.1. GTDB lineage: Bacteria > Actinomycetota > Actinomycetes > Actinomycetales > Micrococcaceae > Zhihengliuella > Zhihengliuella salsuginis. The sequence continues at coordinate 3,122 of NZ_BMXK01000022.1, read as the reverse complement.
CACCCGCGCGGGCGACGTCGCCCGTTCGGGCGTCGACGCGGCGCTCAAGGTCTCCGGGGGAGGGCAGTACTACCGCGGCAGCGAACTCGAACGGCTCTACCGCGACGTGCTGGCGAGCCTCTACCATCCCTCGGACGCCGAATCGGCCCATTCGACGGTGGCGAACTGGCTGCTCGGCCCGGCAGTCTAGCTCTCTAGAAGAGGTGCATCGTGCGCTCGACGCGCATGACGCGGCGGCGCAGCCAGTAGCGGTAGAGGCCTCCCGTGTACTTCACTGTGCGCCTGAGCTCCCACTTGCCGTACTCGGCGTGCTCGACCAGTCCTTGGCGCGCCTCCGCCAGCGACTGCCCCGGGTAGACGGTCACCACGAGGTACTCGTACGGATCCTGCGGGTCCCTGACCCGCTCGGCCGTGGGGAAGCTGGTCGGCGGTTGCGAATGATGCTGCATATGTTTGAGAGAGTACTCCGGCGGCCGCCGATTTCAAGACGCGAAATGCCCCCGGCCCCGCCGGAACCCTCCAGGGAGGCTCGCGGAGAAATCCGCTCTACCCAGGATCCTGATTCGACGGTACGGTCAGAGCATGACTACTGATCCGCGCATTGCTCTCGAAGCACTGAAGGTGTCCCTGGACGAGCACCTGAGCGCTGTCGTGTCGCGTCGGAGCGAGTCCGACCCCTCCGTCGAGGCCGCCTTCTTCGCCGTGGCCGACGCCTTCGAAAGCTACGAGGACGCGCTCTACGACGCCCACGAGGAAGTCCTGCCACTGGAGCTGTACGACGACAGCGAGGACGACGACGACGACGAGAACGACTGACCGGACGGTGTCCCGGGTCTGCCCGCCGCCTCCTCCCCAGGTATGAACTCTTCCGGGGCGTGGTGTGTCCGGCTCTAGCCGTCCTGCGCTTCAAGTAGGGTCGTGGTCGTGAGTTGGATAGAAGCGATTATTCTCGGCCTGGTTCAGGGCCTGACCGAATTCCTGCCGATCTCCTCGAGCGCCCACGTGCGCATCGTCGGGGAGATCCTTCCGAACGCGCAGGATCCCGGCGCCGCGTTCACGGCGATCACGCAGCTCGGCACCGAGGCCGCGGTCGTCCTCTACTTCTGGAGCGACATCGTCCGCATCGTCTCGGCGTGGGCGAAGTCGCTCGTCGGCAAGGCGCCCCGCAACGATCCCGACGCCCGCATGGGTTGGCTGATCATCATCGGCAGCCTGCCCATCGGCGTCCTGGGCCTCCTGCTCGAGGACTTCATCGACACCACGTTCCGGAGCCTGTGGATCACGGCGTCGATGCTGGTGGTCTTCGGCATCTTCCTCGCACTCGCCGACACCTACGGACGGCAGCAGCGCGAGCTCAAGGAGCTGACGTACAAGCACGGCATCATCTACGGTCTCTTCCAGGCGCTCGCCCTGGTCCCGGGGGTCTCCCGTTCGGGCGGCACCATCACCGGCGGCCTCATGCTCGGCTACACCCGCGAGGCCGCGACCCGGTACGCCTTCCTGCTGGCGATTCCCGCGGTCGTCGCCTCGGGCTTCTACAAACTCGCCAAATCCCTGACCGAGCCGTCGCTCAACGGACCGTTCAGCCTCGCCGAGACGCTGGTCGCCACGGGAATCGCATTCGTCGTCGGCTACGCGATCGTCGCCTGGCTGCTGAAGTACATCTCGACCCACAACTACCGGATTTTCGTCTGGTACCGGATCGGACTAGGCATCGCGATCTTCCTCTTGCTGGGATTCGGGATTATTCAGCCCGGTTAATACGCTGACCCTCTTGGGGCTCGAGCGAGCCCGCAATTCCCCGTCACTCCGAAAGGATGCCACGTGCACGCTTGGCAGGCCCCTGTCATCCCGCCCATGCCCACCCTGGCGGCCCGCGCTGAAGCGACCCCGCTTCGCCTCCACGACTCGTCGCGCCGCGTAGTCGAGCCCGTCCGGGCCGGGAGCACCGCCAGTCTGTACGTCTGCGGCATCACCCCCTACGACGCGACCCATATGGGGCACGCGGCCACGTACGTCTCCTTCGACCTGCTCAACCGCCTGTGGCGGGCGCAGGGCCGCGAGGTCGACTACGTCCAGAACGTGACAGACGTCGACGATCCGCTGCTCGAACGCGCCGCGGCGAACGGCGTCGACTGGCGGGACCTCGCCGCAGACCAGACCGACCTCTTCCGCCGCGACATGGAGGCGCTGCGGGTCATCCCGCCGGCCGAGTACATCGGCGCGGTCGAATCCGTCTCGTGGATCGTGCCCGTCGTGGAGGAGATGATCGCGGACGGCTGCGCGTACCGGGTGGACGGGGCCGACGGCGAACCCGACGGGGACGTCTACTTCGATTCGGCTGCCGCGGCGAACGACGCCTGGCGCCTGGGCGCGATCAGCGGATACGACGCGCAGACGATGGCGGCGTTCTTCGCCGAACGCGGCGGCGACCCGGACCGCGCCGGCAAACGCGACGCCCTCGACCCGCTGCTCTGGCGCGTCGCCCGCAACGGGGAGCCCGTCTGGGACGGCGGCAGCCTGGGCGAGGGGCGCCCGGGGTGGCACATCGAGTGCTCGGTCATCGCGAGGCGCTTCCTGCCCGCCCCCTTCACGGTCCAGGGCGGCGGAAGCGACCTGATCTTCCCGCACCACGAGTTCTCCGCGGGTCACGCCAGCGCCCAGGACAACGAACCGCTGGCCGAGCACTTCGTGCATACCGGCATGGTGGGCCTCGACGGCGAGAAGATGAGCAAGTCGAAGGGCAACCTCGTGCTCGTGTCCAAGCTGCGGGAGGCGGGGGAGGACCCGATGGCCATCCGCACGGTGATCCTCGGGCAGCACTACCGCACGGACTGGTTCTGGACCGACGCGCTGCTCGCCGCGGCCAGGCAGCGCGTGGCGGCCTGGTCGGCGCGCCTCGCGACGGCCACCAGCGCCGAGGCGGACACGCTCCCGGCCCGGATCATGGCGCACCTGGCCAACGACCTCGACGCCCCGTCCGCACTGGGCGAGCTCGACGCCTGGGCCGCGGCGGACCCGGATACCGGCGACGCCGATCCCGCCGCCCGCGGCAGGCTCGCCGACGCCGTCGACGCCCTGCTCGGCCTCCGCCTCTGACGGAGCGCCCCCTGACCCTGCGG
>NZ_BMXK01000021.1 GCF_014651715.1 Zhihengliuella salsuginis | reverse complement strand
GCAGGTCAGGAGCACCTTTACCCTTTTAATTACGTCTTGCCGACCCCGCGCTCATGAAAGACCGAGGTTAATGTGGTGGGCACATCCGCGGACTGCGCGCCCAAGCATGGGAGCCGCGCAAGGTCTCCGCTGACTGCATCGAACGTCCGGAAGGATGGGCCTGCGAATCCCCCTTCCTGAAGACCCCGCCCTGGGAGCAGGAGTAGCGCTCAGGCCGCGAGCCCGTGGCGGGCGATCTGGTACCGCTCGGTTGCCTCGTTGTAGATGTTCGTCATGATGGCGGCTGCGCTCTCACGCGGGGCCCGGGCGGTGCGGAGCCGGCGTGCGGCGACGGCCAGCCGGTCGGCGATTTCGTTCCCGAGGTCGCCGTTGTGCCCACGCACCCAGACGAAGCGGATGTTGTTTCCGGCGTCCTGATCGTGGATCGACTTGACCAGGACGGCTTCCCGCTTGGTGATTCCCTGCGGTCTCCACGTCGGGTCCTTGAGCATCCGGACGGCAGTGGCCGAATCGCTGCGGACCACGACCCCGTTGACACGCATCGCTTCCTTCCCGAACTCGTTCCGCACGAACTTCAGGGCCTTGCGGATGCTGTAAAGCTCGGCCTCCAGGATGGTCGCGAGCCCGGAAGTGGTGTTCCCGAGCAGAGGGCGGACCATGTTCGTGGATTCGACGTACCACCCGTGCCCGGTGGGTTCGCCGCGGCGGAAGGACGCGTCGGTGGAGACCTTGATCTGGCCGACGTGGGCGATGCCCTCCCGGTTCAGGGCCGTGCCGACTTCGAGTCGCGCGGCGGAGGGGGCCGTGGCGCTGGAGACGGGGATGCCCAGGCGGGCGAGCGCGTCGAAGACGCCGAACCCGTCGTCGGAGCGTGCCGGCTGGTGCACGGGGTAGTCGGTCCCGACCCCGAGGTCGATCACGGCGACGGCGACGGCCCGCTGGAGTTCGGTCTCGAGCGCGTGCTGGATCGCGTCGGCGCGCTTCAGCTGCTGGCGTTCAGCGAGCTCCGTCAGGGAGAAGTGGCCGGTCACGGTGCCGAGTGTCTTCTCGCCGCGGAACTTCACGACCGCCCAGCAGGCCAGCCCGAGCCGCCTGCTGCAGTCGATCGCGATGCCCGTCCGCTCCGCGTTCTGGGGTTTGATGGTCTGGAGACGGTTCTTCGGGGCGGAAGGCTTCGGAACGGCGCCGAGCGCGCGGCCCACCGCACGGGCTGCCCGCGATTCGATGGCCTTCCATTCCATGAGTCCCCCTACTCGTCGATTCCGTCATAAAAGTGACTGGATCCTCCTTCGAGGGTACGCCTGATCACCCCCGGTTTGGAAAGGAATCCGGCCCTGCTTCTCAAGTCCAGGTGAAGGACATCACGCAGTGGATGCGGGAGTCCACGCGCGGGCGGCGTCCAGGGCGGCGGCCTTCTGTGGGCCGACGGCGTCCTCGATCATCTGCCTGTCGCCGACGACGATCAGGAGGCTCCGCGCCCGGGAGAGCCCGACGTAGAGCTTCTCGGCGGCCCGTCCGTCGTCGCGGAACCCGTTGATGCAGAGGACGACCACGGACCGTTCGAGCCCCTTGAAGCCGAGCACGTGCCCGTAGAACACGCCCGTCCCCTCGCGGAAGTCGTCCCAGTATTCGGTGATCGTCCCGCCGTCGTGGTGTTCGAAGTGCACCGGGTGGCGGTGCCGGGTGGTGAGCAGCGCCATTTGCCGGCTGTCCCAGCCGTCTTCGAACAGGGCCTCGATAACGTCGTCCGCGCGGTCCACCGCGTCCTCGGAGGCGCACTGGACGAAACGCACCGGCAACCCCTGCCCGGCCTGCGAGGTGACGTCCGCGTCGATGAGCGGCTTGAACGTGTCGACGATCCGGCGGGTGTTGCGCATGTTGCCGTCCACGTGGATCTTCACCAGCTCCAGCTCGCGGCCGAACGAGGCGCCGAGCGGTTCCCCGTCCCACCTCTGGTATACGTCCTGCTGGGTGTCCATGAACGCGAAGATCCGCCCTTCGGCGGGGTCTTTCAGGCAGGCCAGCAGCGCCTCCCACCAGCTGGGCGCGAAGTCCTGCGCCTCATCGACGATGACCGCGTCGAACTTCTGCTCGGCCGGCAGGCTCTCGCCGATTTCGCGCAACTGGCGGGGCATCTCGACGTCGTAGTATTCCTGTCCGTCGCCGGCCGGGACGCCGAGCGAGAGCGCGAAGTCGTGGAAGCCGCCGACGTAGGCCGGCGGCTGCTGCCGCTTCCACTGGCCGACGCGTTCCTTCAGGTATCCGCCGAGGCCGATGTTGTAGCAGAAGATCCCGACCCGCAGGCCTGACTTGGCGAGCTCCTGCGCCCGCGCGAGTGCCAGGTAGGTCTTGCCGCTGCCGGCCCCGCCGACGAATCGGACGCGTTTTAGGTCGCGGGTTGCGGAGAGCAGGATGCGTTGGCGTTCGGTCAGGGAGTCCTGGACGTGTTCGATCTCGAGAGCGGCGTCGGCGTCGGTCGCATCTCCGCTCAGGTCCTGGACCACGCGGGCGAGGATCCGCTCGGCATACTCCTCGGCGAGGGACGTGTGCCCGGCGCCTTCGGACTCGATGGCGCGGCGGAGGTCGCCGGCCAGGGCGGCCGGGTCTCCCTCCACCTGCCCCTGGTCCAGTACCAGGCAGCGGGGGAGCCCCGCGGGCTCCCAGTCGGCTGGTACCCGGGTGTAGGGGAGCACGACGACGTGGGCGAACCTGCTGCTCAGACGGTGGCTGTTCTGCGCGTTCCACCAGTCGAGGAACGTGTGTCCGGCGCTCTGGACCTGGGTGGCCGGGCTCTGGATGGGGTGCTTGCCTTTGCGGTCGGACTGGTACCAGCGGCCGCCCTCGACGCCGACCTGTCCGCCCTTGACCTCCAGCGCGGCGAGACCCACGCCGGGCCACAGGACCAGGAAGTCGAGCTCCGCCTCGGCACCGCAGTGCCGGACGGGGACGGAGTGCAGGACCGTCGCCGAGTCCGGCAGGGCCGCGAGGAGCTGCTCCCAGACGTACTTCTCGGCCTCGTGTCCATCAGTGAACGCCGGATCCTCCGGAATGCTGCGCGCCATCTTTCCCCCAATAGAAGTCGGCCCTTGCCACACACCCTAGGTCATGCCCGGGTGCCTCGTCCCTGCTGTGCCGACCATGACAGGCGGACACGCCCCGCGCACCGGCTTGAGGCCCGGCGGACTTCGTAGAGTGGACGCAACACGTACGGGTGCCGGCGCGGCCGGCGGCGGAGGGGAGCAGCTTGGGCAGCACAGTCGACGCATGGGTCTGGCCGGCCTACATGGGATTCCTCCTCGGGGGCCTTGCCTTCGCGGCGGTTCTGATCCCGGTGGTGGTCTACCAGTACCGCCGGTACGGCGGCTTCACGTGGCTGCGGTTCCTGGGCGCGGCCGCCGTCGCCATCTACGGGGCGGCACTGATCGCCTACACGCTATTGCCGCTGCCCGTCGCCTCGGATCTCGTCTGCCCGCCCGGCACCACGGGTCTGCGCGGCATGCTCGCCCAGGCGCAGCTGACGCCGTTCCAGTTCATGGACGACATCGCCCGCGAGACCGCCGGCATGTCTCTGCTCGGGCGGCTGAAGTCCACGGTCGTCCTGCAGGTCGTCTTCAACGTGATCCTGTTCGTTCCGTGGGGCGTGATCGCGCGCCGCTTCCTGGGCTGGGGCGTCGCCGGCGCGGTCTTCACCGGCATGCTCGCCACCGGCTTCATCGAGCTCACCCAGGTCTCCGGCGTCTACGGCATCTACGACTGCGCCTACCGGGTCGGCGACGTCGACGACCTCATCGCCAACACCACCGGCGCCCTGCTCGGAGCGCTCATCGCCCCGCTGCTGCTGTGGTTCATGCCCGAGCGCCGCCAGTACGTCTCTCGCCGCCTTACCCCGCGCCCGCTCACCGTGTGGCGCCGCTGGTTCGGGATGGTGATCGATCTGGCCCTCTTCGGCGTCTTCGGCTGGGTGCTCACTGTGCTCTACGGGGTGTTCCTGATCTGGATCCAGGTGCCCGAGTCGCCGTGGGCTGTCGCGCTCGCCGGCTACATCCTCCCCGCGCTGCTGGTGTTCTACCTCCCGGCGCTTGCCGGCACGGGCGGGTCGCTGGGCCAGCGCGTGGTCTGGCTGGGCGTCACCGCCCGCGAGCCGGGCACCGATTCCCAGCACGACGGCGCCGCCTCACGCGCCGTGTTCCCCGTCGCCGGGGCGGGACAGCGGCTGGCGCGGGCGAGCATCGTGGGTGGGCCGTACGCCGTGCTCACCATGATCGCCGAGCTCTGGGAGAACGACCTCGCGGGCCTGGCGAACGGGGCGGCCGGCCTGCTGCTGTTCGTGGCGTTCGTGTCCGTGATGGCGACGTCGACGCGGCGCGGACTCTCGGGCAAGGTCAGCGGGACCTACCTGGCTGACGTGCGTCGGCGGTGACTCGGATCCTGGGCGTGGATAGGATCAATGCGTGGGGAGCGCGAAGTAGCGTGGACCCGGAGAACAACGTCGAGACGTAGGGAACAAACGCGTGAAGAAGCAGATCAACGTCGTCGGAGCCGTCATCGTCAAGGACGGGATGATCCTCTGCGCGCAGCGCGGCGAAGGCAGCAGCCTCGGCGGCATGTGGGAGTTCCCGGGCGGGAAGATCGAGCCGGAGGAGACGCCGCGCGACGCCCTGCAGCGGGAGATCGACGAAGAACTCAAATGCCAGGTCAGCGTCGGCGAGGAAGTCACCACGACGCCGCACGAGTACGACTTCGGCGTCGTCACCCTGACGACCTTCTACTGCGAGCTGATTGAAGGGACTCCCGAGCTGACGGAGCACGCGGCCGTGAAGTGGCTGGCGCCGGACGAGCTGGGACAGCTCGACTGGGCTCCGGCCGATATCCCCGCCGTCGACCTCATCCAGGAGCAGCGCGCAGCATGACCGTTGACTTCGCCTGGGTGGACTATCTTCGACACGACGTCCATCACGGTTTCCTGAACCGCGCCACGGCGTCGGGACGGCACTACCACCCCCAGGTGATCCTCAACGGCGAGAGCACCTCCGTGCTCCGGACTCTGCGCGAGGAGCTGGGGAAGTGCGTCGGCTTCACGTTCTCGGTCGCATTCGTGACCCCTCGGGCGATCGCCCTGCTCAAGCAGGAACTCGACGACTTCAGCGGGCAGGGCCGGATCATCACGTCCGACTACCTCGGCTTCAACTCGCCGCATGCCTTCGCCGAGCTGAAGAACCTGGAACGGCTCGGCATCGACGTGCGACTGCACGGAGCCCACGCGTTTCACCCGAAGGGCTACATCTTCGAGCATCCGGACGTTGTGACGGCGATGATGGGCAGCTCCAATCTGACCGAGAACGCCATAGTGAGAAATCACGAGTGGAACCTCAAAGTCTCGGCCGCCCGGGGGAGTGACCTGGCGGACCAGCTCCTCGAGCTCACCCAGCACCAGCTCGACGAGTCGGATGTCCTGACGGACGACTGGATCAGCGCGTACGCGGCAAGCTACGTACCGCCGGCAGCGAGGCCCCGCCGCCTACCCGTCAAGCCGGATCAGACAGAATCGGCCGACCCGGATCTGCTGGTTCCAGCCGAAGAATCCGACGCCGGGATCATTCCCAATGCCATGCAGACCGAGGCCCTCGACGCGATCGAACAGGTCCGCCTCCAGGGGGAAGACCGGGCGATCGTCATTTCGGCGACGGGCACCGGAAAGACCATCCTGTCCGCCTTGGACGTCCGCGCCTACCAGCCGAAGCGGATGCTGTTCGTCGTCCACCGCGAACAGATCCTCGATCGGACCATCGAGGAGTACCAGCGGGTACTCGGCGGAGCGGCGTCGGACTACGGGAAGCTGGCCGGCTCGGCGAAGGAGCTGGATCGGCGTTTCGTCTTCGCGACCGTGCAGACCTTGTCCCAGACGGATGTCCTGCAGGGCATCGCGCCGGACGCATTCGACTACGTCATCGTCGATGAGGCGCACCGCGCCGGCGCTGCGACCTACAAGCGCGTGCTCGATCATCTGAGCCCGTCGTTCCTGCTCGGAATGACGGCGACGCCGGAACGCAGCGACGGGTTCAACGTCTTCGAGCTCTTCAACTACAACGTGCCGTATGAGATCCGCCTGAATCATGCGCTGGAAGCAGACATGCTCAGCCCCTTCCACTACTACGGTGTGGCCGACGTGCAGTTCGACGACGGGTCGACGGTCACTGGGGAGAACGACCTGCGCTCGTTGATCTCAGCGGACCGCGTTTCCCACGTCATCGACGCTATCGAGAAGTACGGCCAGGCCGGCGTCGCCCCGAGCGGCCTGATCTTCTGCGCGCGCAAGGACGAAGCCCGCGAATTGTCAGCCGCGCTCAATGAGCGGACCCTGCGCGGCGAACAGCTCCGTACCGTGGCGCTGACAGGTGACGACAGCGTCGAGGTACGCGAATCCACTGTTGCCGCGCTCGAGCGTGGCGAGCTCGACTACATCCTGACCGTGGACATCTTCAATGAGGGCGTCGACATCCCGACGGTCAACCAGGTCATCATGCTGCGGCAGACGCAGTCGGCGATCATCTTCGTGCAACAGCTGGGACGCGGCCTGCGCAAGGCGGCCATGAAGGAGTACCTCGTCGTCATCGACTTCATCGGCAACTACGCCAACAACTACATGATTCCTATCGCGCTCTTCGGCGATGACTCCCTGAACAAGGAGTCCTTGCGCAAGAAGATGATCGCGGCAGAGGAATCGGGCGTGCTGCCCGGTCTGTCGAGCGTCCGATTCGACAAGGTGGCCCAGGACCGAGTCCTGCGGTCGATAACCGAGGTGAAGCTGGACAGCATGAAGCTCCTGAAGTCCGCCATGCAGACGATGCACAACAGGCTCGGGAGGGTTCCGCGGCTGCGGGACTTCTACCGCTTCGAATCAGTGGACCCGGTTCTTCTAGCGACGAAGAAGGAGAACTATCCGTCGATGGTTGCGGCGACGATCACTGACAAAACGAACACGTTTTCGCCGGCGGCCAACCGGATGCTGCGTATGCTCTCGAACGAGGTTTTCACGGCGAAGCGGGTGCACGAGTTCGTGCTGCTGCGGGAACTGTTGAGAAGCGGCAGTGCTGAAATCGCAGAAATCCGTGAGCGAGTCGAGGCCGCCGGGGGAACCATCCTCGACCGAAGCGTGGAGAGCGCGGTCCAGACATTAACGCTGCAAGGGTTCGCGCTGAAGGACACCCGCAAGTACGGCGATGGGCTCGCCACGCTGGATGGCGAGAGGGTCTCGCTGCGGTCGGAGTTCTTGGACCTCTACCGGAGCCAGGAGAAATTCCGCACCGAGGTCGATGATCTGGTGACCACTGGATTCGCGATGGCGCTCGAGCAATACGACCGAATGCGACGGTTCACTCCGGGTAACCAGTACTCGCGCAAGGAGGTCATGCGGCTCCTGGGTCTGCCGCGGTCGTGGGAGTCGACGGTCTACGGATACAAGGTCGACTACGAATCGATGACCTGCCCGATCTTCGTCACTCTGCACAAGTCGGATGAGGTCTCGGCCAGCACGGCGTACCAGGACGAACTCCTGGACCGATCGACTATGCGATGGTTCACGCGCAGCCGGCGCACGCTCAAGACCCGCGAGGTCGCGGCCATCGTCGGGAACGACGTAGAACTCCACGTCTTCGTGAAGAAGGACGATGCCGAGGGATCAGACTTCTACTACCTTGGCGAAGCTCAATCGCGCGATGCCGAGCAGGCAACGATGACCGATGGTCAAGGCAACGACCTCAACGTGGTCCACCTGAACCTCCACTTCGACCAGCCGATCGAGGGCGCGCTCTTCGACTATTTCCATCCCGTTGTTACGGGAGCCTAGCGACGAAAGTCATTTCGTCAGGCAATCAAATAATAGGGGCTCCAACCGCGTTCCAGCGCAACGAGCCACATAAGTAGGGCAAAGAAGCTCTATTGCATTGTTCATTCCGCGTCGCCTATCCAGTCAGCGGGGATGAAAGCGACCCCGTTTCGCCAATTCTCGACGACGGCGTCTTGAAACCAGTTGTCTGAGAGGTTTGCGTGATCGCACACGATCACTTGGAGGTCCCCATCGAGGGCCCCGACTACGTCCCGCATGAGCGTGAACTGCCTGCGTACTGCTTCCCAATCGGCATCCTCATCGTCGGCAGCGTCTACGACCTCTTCGGGGAAGAATGCCTGTGTCGGCTGATCGAACATAAGGAACCCGGGAACAGGGCGGTCGTTCGTCGCGAACCAATGGTGGAGGGCAAGGTGAGCGACCAGGTGGTAGCCTACCCAGTTCTCAGCGCTTCCCATACGGCCTAGCGGGACGCGGCCCCCGGGGCGCTGGACCGCTACCGTAAGCTCAACGGGATCAAGGCACACGTAGTGATCAGAACCCTCGAGCTGAAGGTAGCGCGCATAATCTGTCATCAGGTCAGACACCGAGTCAATTGCGGCGCGAAGTGCGGCGGCGGGATCGTTTTGCTCGCTAATTTCTTCTAGCCGCGAGAGCTGTCCGCGGTATCGATGCTCGGCGCTTCGCAGTTCCGTGAGGCCGGAAACGGCACCGACACCCCTTTCGAGCTCTTGGCTGACCCTGCCTTGGAGGTAGGCGATTCGTTCGCGTTGTTCACGGCCGGCCGCGATTGCCGAGTCTTGTTGAGCAAGCGCGTCCAATTCAACGACGTTATCTCGCAGTGCCTCGACGAGCGGTTCTCGGCTCCGCTTCAGGCGTTCGATGGTCGCTTGGCGTCGAGACGCGATTCCCTTCGATGCTTTAAGACGGTCCTCCAGGGCGTTCAATAGCTGCCGCAAGTCATCGAGAGTCTCGTCTGGGTGATCTAGGCCTTGGTCGCACAGAGGGCAGACACTCGAGTCGTCGTTGGATATTTCAGACTTCGGGACAAGCAGGTCCAAAGCACGAAGTCTCTCGGTTTGGTACTGACCTTCGCTCTGAGAGTCACTTTGTTCGACTTGCAAGCTACTGAGTAGATCAAGCCGATCATCGACTTCACGGATTCGACTCCGAAGTGTTCGGCCTTCTTCCGTTAGCTCTCTCCGGCGCTTCGAACCCACAGTGTTTTCGGTAGACGAGCCATCGAATTGATACTTCAAGATGCTTTCAAGCAGCGTGCGCACCCTCTCTCCGGCACCAATCACCGCGTCACTGGGTAGCATGTCGAGGCCGACAGCCGACTCGAGCAGATGGGTTACTCGGCTATCTTGTTGCTCGAGATCAGTCTCCCCGGCTTGGATGCGATTCTGCGTTCGTTGTAGGGTCCTGCGCGCTGCTATGAGTTGCCGCCGTATGGCGCTTTGCTCAGGTGTGGCTGCGCCAAGGAAATAAGGAAGAGAGTCGCGAATCATTGTCTTGATGGAATTATCCACCTGTCGGTGAAACAGCACGTCACGGCTTGCAATTTCACCTTGACTCTGGAAACAGTAGAAGAGAGCTTGGCGGATCGATACGTCGAAAGGGTGCCTTAGCGACCCATTTTCCGGGTCGACCGTGAAGGATTGGATTTCGAGCCGTTCGGTGAGCGCGTCCTTCAGGACTTCGGTGTCGGCGTTGACTTCTAGTTCGCGGAAGTTAGGCGGAGTGAGGCCGAGTCCACCTGTGCGGACCATGGCTCGGTTGGTGCTTGCTGTCTCTGGATTCGGCCGACAGATGAGAAGGCGCTCGTTTGAGAATTGAAGGAGCACATAATACCAGGAAGCATGGTCGCTAATGACGCCGGTGGGGATCGTCACCGTGTTTCTTCCAAGGCAGTACTCAACAATGTCAAGCATGGCGGACTTCCCGGTCTTTGACTTCCCGGTCAGGATATTTAACGCTCCCAGACGGAACTTGACGTCTCGACGTCGCCCCGACTCACTGAAGACTCCCATGGACACGATTTGCACAGCTAACCTCCGATGCCAAGTAGTTCAAATGCCATGTGTGTATCGATGACGTTAAACCATCGACCGCAGAAGCGTGCAGCCTTGACAGAACCCCTGAGTTCGTCTGGCCATTTCGGCGTCGGACTTTTAGGTTTCTCGAGTGCAATAAGATTCGTACCCTCAAGCCCGAGTCTCTTAGTACGGAGTCCGTGGCGGATGGCACGCTTCGTTGGCAGTGCCATGTTCGCCACTCGATACTCCATGCCCGCAAGCAAATCATGATTTCGTCCGGCCCAACGCGCCAAAGTGATTCGTCGATCGCGTGGCAAACTACTTCGCGTTGCCGGGTGCAAAGTCAGCGGTAGGATTAGATAGGCTGCCGGCCATGCAAGGCCGGTGTCACCTTCCTTCGCTTTCGCCCAGCATGCGTTTACTAGGAGCTCCGAAGTCAAGGCGGTATTGAACAGCGCCATGGCCTCGGGCGGGCGGGGCATGGGTGATTCAGGTAGATGAGACATGGCTAAGCATTTCCTCTAGCTTGGACTCGAAGTCGGGATGCCAGCCAATCCGATGGCCTAGTTCGCCATCGGCGAGCGCATGGAACATTCCACGATTGAACCACGATTCGTCAAAGCGTTCTCTAAGGCGTGCCCGCGACTCTCTTGCGAGTGTCTCCAATATCTCTTGGCCAACGACGTGATAATCCGCCCGCCCCTCTCGTTTCATTGCCGCTACTCGTGAGTCGAAAGTTTGCTCCCACTCGTCGTGGAGGCGAAAAGCGAACCGAGAAAGTTCGGTCTCTGCCAACAGTTGGTGTCGAAGCCAGAACGACCGTTGAGTGTACGACCGGTGGTAGTCCCTGATCGCTTTCCAGAGGCGGTTGTCCTCAAGTGCGATCCAGAGGAGCTGCTGCACGAACGGGCGGTCCTTATATAGGGTGGAAATTGATTCATCGTACCCATGAAAGATATCCGGGTCGACTGGTAGAGTGTCACTCTTGAGTTGGTCCGCAATGTCAGTAACTTGCGTAATCAAATCTTGACCAGTTATCGATGCCAGGGTTCGATCCAAGAGTTGCACGGATATGCCCTCCCACCATCCTTTGAGTAAATGAATAAATACTTCGTCCTTACCCGTTGGGTACGCGTATCGAAAAATCTCTACTAAGGCTTTGTCAATCCGAGCCGCCTGTAAAGATCCATCGTCAATGACAATGCGGTTTACAAGTTCGAGTCTTTCTGATTCGTCGAGTTCGAGAAATTTGTTACGCCAAGGTTCGGTGGTCTTGCTTGTTGACGCCTTCGCGGCATCGAGCAGCGCTTCAGTGGCTGCAATTATGTTGCGTTCTTCCTCGGGTCGAAGGTAGATCAGTCCCGACCCTTCGCTAAGCTCTCGGGTCGTGACGAGACGCAACACGAGTGTGTTTGGTGAAGGTAAGTCCATCCAGACATTCAGCGTTCGCCAGAGATCGACTGCTTGAGCTGTGATCGGACCGCTACCGCCTGTGTGGTGCTTCGTTTGCAGAAGCTCATTGGGTGAGCCTGAGCTGTCGAACTGAATATCGTCTAAGCCCTCGAGGCGGAGCTGGGTCATCGGCTCTGAGGTCGCGCGCTTCCCCAGCTCAACGAGTGCCCACATGCACTGGTGAACGTATCCGAGGGCTTGGCCGGCGGCGCTATGCGAGGACTCATTAGTCACCGTGTTTGGCCTCCTCGGTCTTTCATCACCATTAGTTTTACCCTATCGTTGCGGCTGGTTGCAGGAACGTCTAGAGGGTTGCCCAAATTGTGACACGTGTCCGGGGTTGACTAGCCGCTTGGGAGCGAATTCTGGCCTCGTAGCTAGTTCGCGGACATGCTCCCTGAGCTATCGAGGATCTCTGGCGTGTTGATCCGAGTGGCGACGCATCGGTAATTTCCCTGGAGGCGGGCATCAATTTTGGTTCAAAGCCCCGTCAGCGTTGACAGCAATTCATTACAGTCGCACTCCTCGCGCCGATAGCATGCCGGTATTTACGAGGGGGTAGGTGCCCCGGTTTTCCGGGATCGTTGGCCTGGTGGGCCTCTAATATTGGCGTCGTAGCAGTTGTTACGCGGGGCCTTTTGGCTACGACAGGCCGAAGAACGCCACCGCGAGGAGCGGGAGCAGGAACAGGATCAGCAGGAGCCAGCCCAGCAGCATGACCGCGTTGAGGATGATGCCCCACGTGGCCATCGATTTGCCGGCCGGCTCCTTCATCAGGCCGATGATGCCCATGACGACGCCGACTAGGGGGACGACGAACGTGAACCCGAGCGCGATGGAGCACAAGCCGAGGACCAATGAGGTGATGCTCGCGCCCCGCGGCTCTGTCTGGATCACGACGGGGGACTGTTCCGGATACGACATGTCCCAATCATAAGTCCGGCGTTCGCAGGCAAGGAGCAGGGCCGCCCGTTAGTGTGGAGGTGAGCGCCGCGGCGCAGACCAGACCTCTACGGGAGACGAGAACCAGAACATGGAAATCATTCAGAACGTCTTCGTCGTCACCGGCGGCGGCAACGGAATCGGCCGCGAGGTCGTCCTGCAGCTGCTGGGCCGGAACTCGCGCGTCGCCGCCGTCGACCTCGACGCCGACGCCCTGGCCGAGACCGCCCGCCTGTCCAACGCGGGGGACCTGCTCAGCACCCACGCCGTCGACATCACCGACCGCGAGGCCGTGGGCGCGCTGCCGGCCGCCGTGAAGGAGGCACACGGCAAGGTCGACGGGCTGATCAACGTCGCCGGCATCATCCACGAGTTCACGCCGCTCTCCGAGCTCGGCCACGAGGTGATCGAGCGCGTCATGAACGTGAACTTCTGGGGCACCGTCAACACCTCGCAGGCCTTCCTGGCGGACCTCGAAGCCCGGCCGAACGCCGCGATCGTCAACGTGTCCAGCATGGGCGCCCTGGTACCGTTCCCGGGCCAGAGCGCCTACGGGGCGTCCAAGGCGGCCGTGAAACTGTTCACCGAGGGGCTGCGGGCCGAGCACCAGGGCACGCGGCTGGCCGCGACCGTGGTGTTCCCCGGCGCGATCTCCACGAACATCACAGCCAACTCCGGCGTCGAGATGCGCCCGGCGGCCGTGAAGCCCGTGACCTCGGTCAAGAAGGGCAAGAAGCCCAAGAAGCAGAAGGAGCCCACGCTCACGAGCCCCGAGGACGCCGCGGCGGAGATTGTCCGCGCAGTCGAGACCGGCAAGCCGCGCGTGCTGATCGGCAAGGACGCCGTCATGATGGACCGGCTCGCCCGGCTGCTGCCGGCCAAGGCCGTGTCGATCGTGGCCAAGAAGATGGCCCGCCACTTCCAGTAGCGGGCCGCCGGGCGGGGCAGGCCGGCTGCCAGCCCGGGGAGTCAGGTGTCCTGCGGGCTCGGGTACTGGACCAGGTTGGAGAAGACCACCGGACCGGCGCCGTCGTTCCGGTAGCCGTGCGGGACATCCGCGGGGTGCGTGGCGGCGTCGCCCTCGGTGAGCACGTACTCCTGGTCGAGCACGCTCAGCGTCAGCTCGCCCGAGGCGACGTGCACCAGCTCGCGCGTCCCGCCCGGGTGCGGCTGCCCCAGGTAGCCCTCGCCCGGGGCCATGCGGAACTCCCACAGCTCGGCCACGTTGGTGCCGGGGAGGGAGCCGGCCAGGTGGGCCGTGCCGCCGTCGTTCCCCTGCCAGATGCGCGGGCCTTCGCCCGCGCGCACCACGCGGATCTGATCGCGCGGCTCCGTGTCCACGAGCGCGACGAAGGAGACGCCCAGGGCGTCGCCGATGGAGGAGAGCACCGCGATCGACGGGTTCGCCTGGCCCTGCTCGATGGTGACCAGTGTGCGGCGGCTGACGCCGGAGCGGGCCGCGAGGTCGTCGAGCGTCCACGCCCGCTTCCCACGCAACGCGCGCACGCGCTGGCCGATCAGAGCGGCGATGTCCTGGTTCTCGGTCACTTCGATCCTCGTCGGTAGCGTGCAAGGGGCGAAAATCAGTCTAGCCGGGAGCCGGGCGCGGAACCCTTTCCGAACGCGCGTTGGGCCGCTACTTTGAAGCCATGACCTACGCCAACGTCGGCCTGCTCGAGGCCAGCACCGGAAACCGCGACGCGCTCGTGGAGATCCTCACCCGCCCGTCCGCCGAGCTCGCCGACGCCGGCTGCCTCCTCTACGAGGTGGGCGTGAACGACGACGATCCCGAGGCCGTGTTCGTCGCCGAGCTCTGGGTCAGCGCCGAGGCCCATGCCGCGTCCCTGCAGCTGCCGGGCGTGCAGGCGGCCATCGCCGAGGCGCGGCCGCTCATGTCCGGACGGATGGAGGGTATGCGGTTCGACGTGCTGGGATCTCCGTTGCGGGAGTGAGTCGAGCGGCCGGGGGTGAGAATCTTCTTGCATCCAATGCACCGCCATGATGCACATGTATTACAATGAATTACAGGAGGTTCAACATGACTACTACAGTTCGATTGCCGCATGAGCTGGAAGCCCGGCTTGAGCACGTGGCCGCGGGTGCGGGCCGCCCGAAGAGCTACTATCTCCGCTCGCTGCTGGAGGAGAACATCGAGCGACTGGAGTGGGAGCAGGCCTTGGCCAAGAAGGCCGATGACATTCGGGCAGGCCGGCGCCCAACGTACTCCCTCGAGGAAGTAGAACGGGAACTTGGCCTGGAAGATTGAGGTCGATGGAGACGCGCGAAAAGCGCTGAAGAAGATGGATCCGGCGACTGCTCGCCGGATCCTTCGTTACCTCCGGGACCTCGGCGAGTTGGAGGACCCGACGGATCGCGGCAAGCCACTGAGTGCCAACCTTGCGGGCATGTGGCGCTACAGGGTAGGCGACTACAGGATTATCTGCGAGATCAGGCGTGGGGAACTTGTCGTCCTGGCGCTCGAAATTGCCCATAGAAGTGCAGCCTACTAACGCCCCTGGGGTGATGCACTTCATGATGCAGTATGTTGCACGCTGAGATATCGTAGGCCGGTGACGAACTACCGCGATCTCTTCCGTACCTCCGGTGTGTTCCGCATCGTGGTCTCGCAGCTGGTTGCTCGATTCCCGGCGGGCATGCTCTCCCTCGCTGCGCTCATCCACGTCGAGCGCCAGCACGACTCCTACGCCGCAGCCGGCCTCGTCCTCGCCGCGCTCGCGATCGGCCAGGCCATCGCCGGGCCGCTGACCAGCCGCATCTTCGGCCGCTTCGGCATGTTCCGGGTCATCGGCGTCACCCTGACGATCGCCGCCGTCGCCACCGCCTCGCTCGCGCTCCCGGGCCTCTCCGTCCCGCTCTACGCGGTCATCGCCTTCATCGCGGGCGCCTCCACGCCGCCCATCCAGCCGGCCGCGCGCTCGCTCTACCCGTCGCTCGTCGCGCCCCAGCAGCGCACGGCGCTCTTCGCGTTCGACGCGTCCGTCCAGGAGATCATCTGGATCTTCGGCCCGGTCATCGTCACGTTCCTCTCCCTCACGATCCACAGCGCCCTCGGCATCCTCGCCGCCGCGGCGCTGCTGGTCACCGGCGGGATCTGGTTCCTGACCGCGCCGCAGGTCGTCACCGCCGTCGCCGACGCACCGAGCGGCCGCCTCGGCTCCGTCCTGCGCTCCCACGCCCTGCTCATGGTCCTCGCCGTCGGGTTCGTCATCTCCATCGCCACCGCGATGATGGAGGCCGCCGTCGTCGCGATCTTCGGCGAGGGCGGCGTGCAGGCCGGCCTGATCCTGGCGGTGCTCTGCGCGTCCTCGCTCGTCGCCGGCTTCACGGTCGGCCAGCGCGACCTCACCCGCTGGTCCCTCGTCCGCCGCCTCGGACTCGTCGGGATCGGCCTCGCGCTCGCGTCCCTGCACACCGGGTTCTGGTGGGTTCTGGCCGCCGGAGCCGTCGCGGGCGCCGGCATCGCCCCCGTCATCGCCGCGATCACCCACATGACGTCCACGGCGGTCGCCCCGGCCGACGTCGCCGAGGCGTTCGGCTGGAGCACGACGGCGCAGCTCGTCGGGATCGCCGGCGGCAGCTCGGCGGCGGGTGTCCTCATCGACGAATTCGGCGGCCAGACGGCGCTCGGCGCCGCCGCGGTGGTCACGTTCGCCGGCGTCGCCCTCGCCGCCCTGGTCGGCCGCGGGCAGCCGCCGTCGCGCCGGGTGCAGGAAGGCCGCGCCCGCAAGGTCTGGCGCGTCGCCGGGCTCAAGGTGTAGGGCGGCGGCCGGGGCGCAGGACAACGGACCCCGTCACTGTTCCCGTTCACCTGGACGGGGTAGCGTCTGCGTATGGACGTCATTTTGATCCCCGGTTTCTGGCTCGACGGCGCGTCCTGGGCGCCCGCAACCCGCGATCTGGAAGCCGCCGGTCATCGCACGCTGGCGATGACGCTGCCCGGCAAGGAGTCTCCGATCGCCAGCCGGCACGGGATCGGATTGCGCGACCACATCGACGCCGTCGTCGACGTCCTCGACTCCATCGACGCGCCGGCCGTACTGGTCGGCCACTCCGGCGGCGCGGCCATCATCCAGGGCGCCGCCGACGCGCGGCCGGAGAGCGTCGCCAAGCTGATCTACGTCGACGCGGTCCCGCTGCCGGACGGGGGAGTCGTCAACGACGAGCTGCCCGTGGTGGGCTGCTCCATCCCGCTGCCCGGCTGGGAGGTGTTCGACGACGCCGACCTGACGGACCTCACCGACCCGCTCCGCCAGGAGTTCCGCCGCATGGCCATCCCGGAACCGGCCCTCGTCGCCACCGACCCGCAGTCGGTGCGCAACGCCGCCCGCTTCGGCATCCCCGCGGCCGTCATCGCCTGCGAATTCTCCGCGGCCCAGATCCAGGGCTGGATCGAGTCCGGGGAGGCGTTCACGAGCGAGCTCGCCCGGATCGAGAAGCTCAGCATCCACGAACTCCCCACCGGCCACTGGCCCCAGCTCACGCGGCCGGCCGAGCTCGGGCAGCTCCTCGCCGACGTCGTCGGCAACCGGGGTTAACGTTCTCCCGCTGCGCAGTTAACGCGACCGCCACTTGTTGGTGGTCTGGTTCTGCTCAACTCTTCAGGTACGTCACAGACCACCTGAGGACACCATGACCGACGCAGACCATACCGGCCGGGCCACCGCGGTCCGGACTACCTCCCGCCCGCTGGCGGGCCTGACGGCCGCCGCGCTCGCCGCGGGCCTCGCCGCCGGCCTGGTGGGCGCGGCCCCGGCCGCAGCCACCACCACGGACAGCACGACGACGGCGCAGCAGCCGGCCGTGTTCGTCTCGGAGATCCTGGCCAACAATTCCGGGGCCGACTACCTCGAATACTTCGAGGTCACCAACACCACCGACGCGGCGATCGACCTCGCGGCCGAAGGCATCTCCTTCGCCTACACCTACACCGACGGGCCGATCGCCGATGGCGACAACCCGCTGGCCATCGTCGAGGATGACGCGGTCACCGAGAAGAACGTGGTCCTCGCCCCGGGCGAAGCCCACGTCTTCTGGCTCTCCACCAATGAGACCAGCCAAGCCACCACCGTCGACGAGTTCAAGGCCGCCACCGGCGCGGCCGACACCACCCGCGTCTCCCGCGTGATCGGGCAGGGCGCCTTCGCCAACGCCGGCGACCGCGGCATCCGTGTCGACGATCCGTCCGGTGTGCTCAACTGGTCCTACTACCCGGCCGGTTCCATGGCGGACGACCTCGGCGTCGACTTCCGCGTCCCCGCCGAGACCGGCGCCGCCGCCGGCGTCCTGGGCACCCAGGCCCCGATGACTCCGGGCACCGTGACGGAGGACGCGCTCACCCCGGCCGAGCCCGAGCCGGAGGGCCCGGGCGACGTCTCCGGCCTGGAGCCGGACCCGTCCGTGGTCGCCGCGCCGCTGCAGATCACCGAGCTCCTGCCGGACAGCACCAATGTGGACGGCGCGGACGGCTACGAGTTCATCGAGGTCTACAACGCTTCGGCGGAGCCCGTCGACTTCTCCGACTACGCGCTGACCTACCTCTACCCGGCGGACTTCGAGACCAACAACAACGAGGCCGCCTGGCCCGTCACCCCGTCCGACGTCACGATCGACGCCGGCGACACCATGGTGGTCTGGGTCAAGAACGGCAAGAACGACCACCTGACGGACGCGGACTTCAACGCCCACTTCGGCGCGGAGCTCACCTCCGGCGTCGACCTCGTGGAGGTCTACCAGGGCGGCATGGCCAACGGCAGCGCCCGCGGCGTCGCCCTCCGCACCAGCACCGGTCACGGCGTCAACCGCGCGTACTACAACATGACCGAGGCGGACGACACGGCCGCCGACCAGGGCATCCGCTACACGGGGAGCGAAGACGTCGCACTCCAGAACCTGCTGGACGCCCGGCCGGCCAGCCCCGGCCGCGTCCAGACGGACCAGGTGCCCGGCGGGCTCATGGTGCCCGACGAGGACACCGCGGCCCCCGCGGTCACCGACAACACGGTGGAGACCATCGACCCGGCCGAGGACTTCGTCGTCGACCTCGCCATCACCGACGACGTGCAGGTCAAGACCGTAACGCTGAACCTGCACAACGACGTCGACACGGACCCGATCCGCCTGAACATGCTCGCCACCGGCGCGGACCGGTACACGTACGCGGTCGCCTCCGCGGACCTCACGGGCAAGGGGTGGTACGAGTACACGGTCACCGTCTCCGACGGCACCCGCCAGACCACCACGGAGCCGCGCCGCACCCCGGTGGACGGCGCGAGCACGGATCCGGTCCGGCTCAACGTGGAGGACGGCCAGTTCGTCGGCGGCACCACCACGGTGTCGGCGGCAGGGGAGGAGTACCCGTCGCCCATCCAGTTGAGCATCGACGGGAACGACGTCGCCACGCGCGCCTCGCTGGAATCCGAGCCGTACTTCGTGTTCGAGGTCTCCCAGACCGACTACTACTTCCGCAACGGCGTCCGCATCGGCGACGACACTCTGCACATCTTCCTCGAGGGCACCTACGGCGACACGGAAACCATGGCGGTGCCGGTGGGCCTCGAATACATCGAACAGGGGCAGGACCTCACCGTCGGCGTGTGGGCCGGCACCAAGGCCGGGCCGTGGATCGACGAGGCGGAGAACAATGACGACTTCGTCATCTCCGGCATGCGTCTCATCCTGCCGGACGGCCGCACCCTCCGCCCCGCCGGGTACGAGGACCCGCGCGAGCAGATCAAGATGGGCGACAGCACCGGCAAGCACGACTTCTACGACTCCACGTTCACGCTCCCGGACGACGCCTTCGCTGCGCTCGCCCACGATTGGGACACCACGGGGTACGACGACGGCGCGCACCAGATCGCTGCCACCGACGGTTCCGTGCCCGATGGGTCCGTGTCCGCGGAAGCCGGGGTTCTCGTGGACAACACCGCGCCGGCCATCGAGCCGTCGCTGGCCGACGGCGAGACCTACCAGGGCGAGATCGTCCTGGATGCCGAGGTCACGGACGCCGGCTCCGGCGTCGCGGACACCGTCCTGACGCTCGACGGCGAGGTGATCGAACCGGGCACCACCGCCTCCTCGGTGGAGCTGGAGGCCGGCGAGCACACCCTCTCGGTGACCGCGACAGACGAGATCGGCAACAGCGCCGAGCGCACGGTGACGTTCACGACTCCCGTGGAGGCGCCGTCGTCCTCCGAACTGTCCCCGGCCGACGGGGCCACCGTGAGCGGTGAAACGGAACTCTCCGCCACGGTGACGGACCCGAGCCGGGACGCACTCGACGTGTCCTTCCTGCGCGGGCACCGGTTCGACCTGGCTGACGGCGAGGTGGACGCGACGGCTGGCACCACGGATTCGTCCGACGCCGTGGAGCGGTCCGGCGAGGCCGTGGACGCGGCCGCGCTGGCGACCGAGGCCGGCCTGGCCCCGGTGACCACCACGGACGCGCTGCCGTTCTACCAGTTCGAGGTGCCCGTGCCCGCTGATGCCGGCGAGGGCGCGACGGCCCGCCTGAACTGGGCCGGCGAGGCCGAGGCCGGCGCCGAGCTCATCCTGTACGCGCTGAGCGCGGACGGGACCGGTTGGACCGAGGTGACCCGCACGATCGCCGAGGCGGGTGCAGGCGAGGCGGCGGCCGCGGTCGAACTCTCCGGGTCCGTCGACGTGGCGGCACACGCAGCCGACGGCACCATCACCGCGCTGGTCCAGCACACCGAGGGCTACGCGGGTGCGGACCACACCACGCGGGAATCCGCGGTGGAGAAGAACCACCCGGAGGACACGGACCGCAGCGAGTACGACTTCTCGATCGCGTGGGAGTCGGACACGCAGTACTACCACCAGACCCCGGAGTACTTCGAGCACCAGCAGGCGATCCACGACTACGTGCTGGACCAGCGCGAAGAGCAGAACATCCAGTACCTGATCCACACCGGTGACATCGTCAACAACTGGGATCAGCAGTACCAGTGGGACGCGGCCGACCCGGAGTACCAGCGCCTCGACGACGCCGGCATGCCCTACGGCGTGCTGGCTGGCAACCACGACGTCGGCGGCATCCTGGCCGACTACGGGGCCTACTCGACGTACTTCGGCGAGGACCGCTACGCGTCCAACCCCTGGTACGGGGAGAGCCACCAGGACAATCGCGGCCACTACGACCTGATCACCGCCGGCGGCATCGACTTCCTCATGCTCTACATGGGGTGGGATCCGCAGCAGGAGCAGATCGACTGGATGAACGAGGTCCTGGCCAAGTACCCGGAGCGCGTGGCCGTGATCAACCTGCACGAGTTCATGCTGACCACCGGCGGCCTCGGCCCCATCCCGCAGCAGATTCTCGACGAGGTGGTGGAGCCCAACCCGAACGTCCGCGTGGTGACGTCCGGTCACTACCACGACGCGTTCAAGCGCGAGTTCGAGTACGACGACGATGGCGACGGCGTCATGGACCGCACCGCCACCGCCATGCTGTTCGACTACCAGGGGCTCGAGGAGGGCGGCCTCGGGTACCTGCGCATGCTGCAGTTCGACAACTCCGGCGAGCAGATGCGCGTACGCACGTTCAGCCCGTCCCTGCACGAGTACAACTCGGAGGACGAGTCCCTCATGGGCCCGGCCGAGGACCCGTACCAGTACCAGGACTTCACCCTGGGCTATGCGCAGCTGGGCATCGAGGTCACGGAGAAGAGCCTGGTCACCACCGGGTTCACCGCCGAGATCCTCACCGGCGCCGAGCTCGGTGCGGTGTCCGACGTCGCCAGTGGGGACACCGTCTCCGTCACTGTGGACGTCGACGAGCAGGCCGGCGACGCGGGCACGCTCGGCTGGTACGTCCGCGCCGCCGACGAACACGGCG
Organism: Zhihengliuella salsuginis; assembly: GCF_014651715.1. Lineage (GTDB taxonomy): Bacteria > Actinomycetota > Actinomycetes > Actinomycetales > Micrococcaceae > Zhihengliuella > Zhihengliuella salsuginis. Next base: position 4,257 of record NZ_BMXK01000021.1, on the reverse strand, counting down.
GCGTCGACGAGTCCGCGGTCCGCGAGGTGGTGGTCACCGAGCGGCCCGGCGACGGAGACGGCCGGGGCGGCCCGCCGTCGGAACGCCCCGGAAACGGTGGCGACAACGGCAAGGGCAAGGGCGGCAACTGGAGCTGGCTGCCGTGGAACCGGTGACCGCTAGGCCGGGTGCCGTCCACGCCCGGCCCAGCCACCGGCCGCGGTGACGCTTCACCGTCGGGAGGGCCGACTCGTGGAAATCTCCACGAGTCGGCCCTCCTGTTGTTGCTCCGATCAGCCGGAGATGAACCGGTCCACGATCGGTGCCAGCGAGGCTCCGCATTCCTCCGGCGGGCGCTTGCGGCCCTTGATGTTGAACGAGTGGTCCGCGTCCTCGATCCACTCGAGTTCAACGCGGCTGCCCTCGACGCCCGTGCCGTTGTCCCCGCCGGCGGGGGAGTCCTGCAGCCGGTCCACCACCTGCTGCATCAGGTCGGTGCGCGCGAACGTGTCCCGCGTGCCCTCGACGAACAGCTGCGGGACCCCGATGCCGTACAGGTGCGCATCGCGCAGCTTCTCCGGCTTGCCGGGCGGGTGCAGCGGGTACCCGAGGTAGATCAGCCCGGCGGTTTCCATGCCCGCCGCCTGGTCATCGCCGGCGGCCGCGACCGACGCCATCCGCGCCCCGAACGATTTCCCCGCCGCCCAGACGCGCGACGCCGTCGTACCCTGCCGCTCCGCCGCGTACGCGAGCACCGAGCGCCACGTGCCGACCGCCAGCGGCGGGCGGTCCGGGAACTTCTTCCCGGCCTCCATGTAGGGGAAATCGAAGCGCAGCACCGCGTAGCCGAGCCCGGCCAGCGCCTCCGCGAACCCGGCCATGAACGGGTGCCCCATGCCGGCCCCGGCCCCGTGCGCCAGCACGACGACGCCGCGCGCTGCCCCGCTCGCCGGTTCGCCCCAGATGCCGCCCACCTCCGTCTCGATCCGGCCTTTCGGCGTTTCTGCGGAGACGGGGATGCGGACGGGCGTGACGGCGATGCTCATGGGGAACATCATGGCATCCCAACCGACCTCGAATTGAGATCGTCCGGGCCTTGAGCCCGGCCCGTTGCAGGTCTACGATCCGATATACCAGCAGGGGTGGCGCCTTGTATGACTGCCTCTGGGGTTGAAACTGGAAGGAGGAGTCATGCACACGCAGACCGAGAAGCAAGTGGGCGGGCACAAGTACGCCGACAAGGACTTCGGCTCCGAAGCCCTGGAACACGACCACCTCGACGAGCTTCAGCACCACGCTGAGGACGAGCAGCACCGCAAGGAAGCGGCCGCGAAGTCCGGATTCGACGCGATCCGCGACGACGACGAGTAGCCGCCTCGCACGGGCACCCCGCCCGGCGGCCGGTGCGGGCCGGCCGCCGGGCGGGCATGCGTGCGCGTACCGGCACCCCGGCGTCGGGGGCCTAGAGTGTCGGTATGAGCGAAGAATTCCACGCCAGCCAGTCCTCCCTCGAGCGGTCGCGCTCGGCCGAGACGCCGGCCGACCCGGAGGGCCTGCCGCCCGTCGACCACGGCGCCGCGCGCGTCATGTGGGAGGAGTACGTGGCCGCGACCGGCGTCGTGCCGCAGGACTCCGAAGACTACGTGGTCGAATGCTTCGGCGACTCGCCCGCGCTCGCCGACGCACTCCTGCACGAGGTGATGCACGGCCAGAAGCGGGCGACGTCGTCCCTGCTCGTCGAGTACGCCGACGAGGGGGAAGCGCTGCCGAGCATCGGCGCCCACTGGGTCGTGTGCTCCGGCTCCGGCGAGCCGGCGCTGATCGTGCGGACCACCGAACTGCGGCTCGCGGCGTTCGACGACGTCGACGAGGCCTTCGCGCACGACGAGGGCGAGGACGACCGCACCCTGGAATCGTGGCGGCGGGAGCACGAGAAATTCTGGCGCCGCACGCGCGCCGCCGCGGGCGAGGACTGGTGGCCGGGGCTGACGGCCGAGCCCGGCCAGGAGCTCGTGCTGGAGCGATTCACCGTGGTGTGGCCGGAGGACTTCGCCGACCACGGCGCCGGACGGTAGCCGCCGCGCTTCCGGAAAGCGCGGCCCGGCTGGTCTTCCAGAAGGCGTCACGCGGGCGTTGACTGATCGCGGGCCGGCGTTCACCTGGCCCGGCGAGACTTGGGACACGGGGGAGCCGAACGGGCTTCCCCTGTCTCATGTCGACCGGAGGAACCCGTGAACAACGAATCATCCACCCCAGAGAATCGACGCTCCCCGTACCGCACCGCCACGGCGATCACCGCCGCGGCCGGCCTGACGCTGCTGGCCGCCGGCGCCGCCATCGCAACCCCCGGCGGCGAGAGCGCGCAGAACGCATCCGAGAACTCCGCCGTGTCCGGCGACTGGGCCGAGACGGCCTACCGCGGGCAGGTCGACGTCGTCGCCGGCGACGGTGCGGCCGACGAGGTGCTGCGCGGCGTCGTCTTCGACGACCGCAACGAGAACTCCACCCAGGACCGCGGCGAACGCGGCATCAAGGGCGTCACCGTCTCCAACGGCCGCGACGTCGTCGAGACCGACGCGAAGGGCCGCTACGAGCTGCCCGCCTTCGAGAACATGACCGCATTCGTCACCCAGCCGGCCGGCTGGCAGGTGCCGGTCGACGCCGACAACGTCGCCCAGTTCTCCTACAACCACCTCCCCGAGGGCTCGCCCGAGGACCTCAAATTCGGCGGACTCGCGCCGACGGGCGCCCTGCCCGAAGCGGTGAACTTCCCGCTGGCCAAGGCGAAGCAGACCAAGTCCAAGGAGCAGCACTGCCTGATCGGCGGTGACGTGCAGACCTACACGCAGGAGGAGGTCGGGTTCGCGAAGAACGGCGCGTTCGCCGACCTCGCCGCGCGCACGGACTACGCCGGCTGCGGCGCCCTCTTCATCGGCGACGTGGTCGGCGACGACCTCTCGCTCTACCCGCAGACCCGCGAACTCTCCGGAATGCTCAACGGCCCCGCGCGCTTCCTGCCGGGCAACCACGACCTCGACTTCGACGCGACCGACTCGGCGCACGTGTTCGACACGTTCCGCGCGCAGCTCGGCCCTGAGTACTACTCCTACGACGCCGGCGACGCCCACGTCGTCGCGCTGAACACCGTCGAGTTCCCGACCAAGCAGCCGGCCGCCAAGGGCGACTACACCGGTTCGATCGACGAGAAGCAGCTAGAGTGGCTGCGCAACGACATCGCCAACACCCCGGAGGACAAGCTGATCGTCCTCGCCGCCCACATCCCGCTGCTGGACTTCGCCGACCAGGGCAGCTCCAAGCACCAGGTGGCGCAGGTGAAGGAGATCTACGAGATGCTCGAGGGCCGCGAGGCCATCGCGCTCGGCGGCCACACGCACAGCATCGAGAACATGCGTGAGGGCGACGCGCTCGAGGGTTGGAAAGACGTCATGGGCGTCGACGAGCTCCCGTTCACGCATATCACCGCGGGTGCCATCTCCGGCGACTGGTTCTCCGGTGAGGTCACCGAGAACGGATACCCGGTGGCAGTCCAGCGCGACGGCGGCCAGCCGGGCGTGCTGACCCTCGACATCGACGGGACCGACGTCGTCGAGCGCTTCACCGTCCGCGGCGAGGCGGACGACCACCAGATGGCCCTCGGGCTGAACACCCCGGCCTACCGCGAGTGGTTCGAGGCCAACAAGTCCAATAAGGGGGAGGCGGAGGAGTTCGAATCTTCGCTCACGGTTTCCCGCGACGATCTGGCCGGCACCACGTGGCTGACGACGAACTTCTGGATGGGGTCGACCGGTTCGACCGTCGAGGTCGAGATCGACGGCCAGGCCGCCGAGGCCATCCGCACCCAGCCGATGCAGGGTGAGGGCCAGCTGGTCGGCGCCGAGTACTCCGACCCGGTGGCCGTCCAGCAGCAGCTGGTCCACGGCGGCAGCCTGGCCGACCGCTCGATGCACCTGTGGCGCCTCGAACTGCCGGCCGATCTCGCCGACGGCGAGCACACGGCCGAGGTCACCGCGACCGACGTGCACGGCCGCGAGTTCACCGAGACGCTGACCTTCGAGGTCGCCGAGTAGCTGAACGCCAAACACCGGCGGCGCGTCGCGGCACTGGGCCGCGGCGCGCCGCCGGTGCATTGGTGAGGCCGCCCACCGGCTTCACGCCTGCGTGCGGGCGTGACCAACGTCATGACCCACAACACCTGATATGTAGGTTGTTCTTGTCAAGAGGCAGAGTTGAGCGGTCCGCGGCTGGTTGTCGCGGACC
>NZ_BMXK01000020.1 GCF_014651715.1 Zhihengliuella salsuginis | reverse complement strand
CGAGCATCTCAGGCGGCCGGTAAGACCTGAGGCCCAACTGACCGGCCCTCATGAAAAATCGAGGTTAGAGTGCGTCATGAGGGGTAGCTCCTGGCAAGACTGTTGTTTTGGCGAATACCAATCCTGCCGCGAAGAGCTACCCCATCTCACATCCCGGTGCTGTCATAACGTCATGACCCACAACACCTAGGGCCAGCAGGCTCACATGTCACGGGGCCTGGAAGAGCCTCCCATTTTTCTTGCGGGGGCAGTAGTGTGATGCCTATGAAGACGCGGACCATTAATTTCGATGGCACCTCCTACACCATTGAATCAGTACTCGGCGAAGGGGCAACTGCCACGGTATTCCGAGCCCGCTCTTCGGTGGATAATAATATTTTTGCGATTAAGAAGATTAAGAAGGACAGTAAGTCGCGTCGAAACGCTCGATTTCGCAATGAGATTGAGTTTGGAAAGAAGTCGCACAATGATCACGTTGTGAGGGTATATCAAGACTTCGAAGACGACAAACACTTCTATTACGCCATGGACTTATATTCGTCGAATCTCCGCGAAGTAATTTCTCGGGAGAACGACCATGGAATCCTCCTTGACTATATATCACAAATTTGCAGCGGCCTCTCCTACGTCCACAATCTTGATGTTGTGCACAGGGATTTAAAACCGGAGAATATCCTCGTTGACAAAGAGAGGCATCGACTGGTCATTGCGGATTTCGGAATTGCCCATTTCAAAGATTCGAACCTGACGAAACGTGGGGATCTGCTCGCAAATCGCAACTACCAGGCGCCAGAGCAAATGGCCAAGAGGCCTGCTGAAGACATCGGGAAATCTGCTGACATTTTCGCCCTAGGGCTCATCATGACTGAGATGTTCACCAAGCAGAACTCACGCGGAGCCGGGCATCTTCGAGTTGGCGATATCCATCCCTTTCTCTCTGACCTCGACCTCGTGGTAGGGGGAATGCTGCGTCAGGACGAGACGCAACGTATTACAATTGAGGCCGTATGTGGTGCATTGAAGATCGCGCGTAGACAAATCGAATCCGACATCCAAGAGATCCTTGAGGAACTGCGGGGCAACGAGGTGCCGACCGGTATGTCGACTACGGGAATGAATGCAATTCTCGGGAGAGCTGCAACGGACATACTTTCTACCAAGTGCATTTTCGAGCGGACGACAGCCGCTGAGCTCTCAAATTATAACCACAACTATCACTGTGAAATTAGCTATCGTGTTAGTGAAGAACTCTATAACGAATGCATGCAATCGATGGTATATTCGATCTGCAAAGCGAAATTCGACTACGAGTCCAACAGTAATTGGAGTGAATCCGCGCTGGAATCGCTTGGCTCTCCTTACAAGGCGAGTTTGCTCGCAGACCTGGAAGGAATTCAGGGTCGATATCCGTTGACGCGCAATTCTATGTGGCAGGGCCTCCCGCAAAGGGCTATTCATTACTTCCGATTCTGCACGGATTATCACTGTGAAGAGATAATCATGAGTATTCGTGAACTGATGGACTCCACACCCTCCGCAGGAGGCAAGTCACTCAAAAAGAATCTGTCTAACGCTCCAATAATATGGATCATTCAGTCGGTGAGGTATTATCTAGCGAACGACTTTCTTGAAATGTCTCCAATGAACTTACAGCGGATCGGAATCGATCGTCATTTGAGTGTCGAATGGGATGGAACTTCTCCGGATGATTCTTCTAGATTGGCTGTAGGCGCCGATCTATTCCTTGAGCCAATGGAGGCGCTGCCTGTCACAAAAATACTTGAAGAGTTCGAGGGAAAGTGGGATGTATCCCTTTGGGATCGAAGGGACGGCACCTATTCGATCTACTTCAAATCTCTTGACGAGTATTCACGTTTTAGCAGTCACGTGCGTGCTATTGCCGACCAATATCATGAGCTTCAGGGCGATGTGATTGATATACTCCGAGCCGATGTCAAACACCATGACGTTGTCGCGCTGACTTGGGGAACTACTTACGACATCCCCAACACATTGGCCAAAGTCCTAGGAATTCGCGAGGTTTAGGAAGGTGCTGTACATATTGCGTGCAGTGCACCTTTCATTCTAGTGATCACCGAGGTTCTATGTGAACGAATGTCCCCGCAACGCGCCCAATGCCCTGTTCTCGCCCGCAGCAGTGTGGGCCGGGCGGAAGTTCCGGTACGTCATGCTGGATTCAGGCGCTGTCTGCTGGATATGTTGGGGTCTTTGAAAGAACAATGACCATGCCATCCAATTTTCTTTGTTGGAAATCTACCCACGTAGAAGCCAGTGCGCGATCCTTCAGACGGTATCCAGATCCAGGCTCGGCCTTGACAAGTTCTACGTCATAGAACGAGAGGTCCACTGATGCCAAGAACAAGTTGTGCAGCTCACGCCGAACTGGGCGCCGATGTATGGCATTTGCTAGCTTTATGGTCGGGATGATCTCACCAGTATCCGCGCATCGCACTGGACCCTTTGCAAAGGAGTCTTGCCGAAACTTTCGCGTGACGTAAATTGCTTCTTGAGTGAGCGCCTCGGCGACCTTGGCTCGGTGATTGGGCTTGTTGATAATATCCCGATAACTAAACGGCTCTGGTTCCCCACCGCCGATCGGCATCAGCCGGAATCCCCGCGTCTTATATCCGAGGTCATTGTTGGAGAGGGCGATCCAATTTTGGATTCCTTGACCGATCTTTTGTTCGGCATCTTTGTGCAGGCTGACCAGTTCCGTCAGCAATTGAATTAGATCTCTGTTTTCCACGACTTCACCATCATCGTGTTGCTTAAGCTGATCTCCGAGGTAGCTCAGAATTTTCTTCTTAGACGGAAAGGTGAAACTTCCCAAGTTATACTCAGCCATGGATTCCCCCGACTACTTCGAATTCCTGTTTGTCCAGTCGATTGACTCGTGAATGCCAGATGCCACCTCGACGAGTGGCATGAGTGGGTAGACGAACAGCGGCCCCCGGTTCTAGGGGCCGCTGTGTTCAGAATATTGACGGTCTATTCAGTTTAGTTGGCTCGAGCGTATTTATACTCCGATGTTACTCGATTAAGGAGTTGAGCTTTGCTGCACGGGCGTAAAAGGCTGGGGAATCTGCTCAAGCTAGAAGTCCCAGTCCTCGTCTTCCGTGTTGACGGCCTTGCCGATCACGTAGGACGAGCCGGAGCCGGAGAAGAAGTCGTGGTTCTCGTCGGCGTTCGGGCTCAGCGCCGACAGGATCGACGGGTTCACGTCCGTGACCGACGACGGGAACATCGCCTCGTAGCCCAGGTTCATCAGGGCCTTGTTGGCGTTGTAGTGCAGGAACTTCTTGACGTCCTCGCTCAGGCCGACGCCGTCGTAGAGGTCGTGCGTGTACTGCACCTCGTTCTCGTACAGCTCGTACATCAGCTCGAAGGTGTACTCCTTCAGCTCCGCACGGCGCTCCTCGGAGAGCTTCTCGAGGCCCTTCTGGTACTTGTAGCCGATGTAGTAGCCGTGCACGGCCTCGTCGCGGATGATGAGGCGGATGAGGTCGGCCGTGTTCGTGAGCTTGGCCCGCGAGGACCAGTACATCGGCAGGTAGAAGCCCGAGTAGAAGAGGAAGGACTCCAGCAGGGTGGAGGCGACCTTCTTCTTCAGCGGGTCGTCGCCGTGGTAGTACGACTCGACGATCTGCGCCTTCTTCTGCAGGTTCTCGTTCTCGAGCGACCAGCGGAAGGCCTCGTCGATCTCCTTCGACGAGCAGAGGGTCGAGAAGATCGAGGAGTAGCTCTTGGCGTGCACCGACTCCATGAACGCGATGTTCGTGTAGACGGCCTCCTCGTGCTGGGTGATCGAGTCCGGGATGAGCGAGACCGCGCCGACCGTGCCCTGCAGGGTGTCCAGCAGGGTGAGGCCGGTGAAGACGCGCATGGTCAGCGTCTGCTCCTCCTGCGTGAGCGTGTTCCACGACTGGACGTCGTTGGACAGCGGAATCTTCTCGGGGATCCAGAAGTTGTTCACGAGGCGGTTCCACACCTCGACGTCCTTTTCGTCCTGGATGCGGTTCCAGTTGATGGCCTCTACGTGGCCGTGAAGCTTGACCCCTTCGGTCATGTCTTGCCTGCGCTTTCGTTACGAGTTTGCGGTTGCCTCGAGCGTACGACGGCGGGGTGCGCCCGCCGTCGTACGTCAGCGTTGCCTGGGTGCCGTCGTCAGCATGGAACGCAGGCTGCTACAGCATGCATGAAACGCAACCCTCCACCTCAGTGCCCTCCAGGGCGAGCTGGCGGAGGCGGATGTAGTAGAGCGTCTTGATGCCCTTGCGCCACGCGTAGATCTGCGCCTTGTTGATCTCGCGCGTCGTGGCCGTGTCCTTGAAGAACAGCGTCAGCGACAGGCCCTGGTCGACGTGCTGCGTCGCCTCGGCGTAGGTGTCGATGATCTTCTCGTAGCCGATCTCGTACGCGTCCGCGTAGTACTCGAGGTTGTCGTTGTCGAGGTACGGGGCCGGGTAGTACACGCGGCCGAGCTTGCCCTCCTTGCGGATCTCGATCTTCGAGGCGACCGGGTGGATCGACGAGGTCGAGTTGTTGATGTAGGAGATCGAACCCGTCGGCGGAACCGCCTGCAGGTTCTGGTTGTAGATGCCGTGCTCCATGACGGAGGCCTTCAGCTCGCGCCAGTCGGCCTGAGTCGGGATGTGCGTGCCGGCGAAGAGCTCCAGGACGCGATCGGTCTTCGGAGCCCACTCGGCCTCGGTGTACTTGTCGAAGAACTCGCCGGAGGCGTACTGGGAGTCCTCGAACCCGCCGAACGTCTCGCCCTTCTCGATGGCGAGCAGGTTCGACGCGCGCAGGGCGTGGTAGAGCACCGTGTAGAAGTAGATGTTCGTGAAGTCCAGCCCCTCTTCGGAGCCGTAGTGGACGCGCTCGCGGGCCAGGTAGCCGTGCAGGTTCATCTGCCCCAGGCCGATCGCGTGGGACTGCAGGTTGCCCTCCGCGATCGACGGCACCGAGGAGATGTAGGACATGTCGGACACGGCCGACAGGGCGCGGATGGCGGTCTCCACCGAGGCGCCGAGGTCCGGCGAATCCATCGTCTTGGCGATGTTCATCGAGCCCAGGTTGCAGGAGATGTCCTTGCCGACGACGTCGTAGCCCAGGTCGTCGGAGAACTCGGAGGCCGAGGAGACCTGCAGGATTTCGGAGCAGAGGTTGCTCATCGTGATCTTGCCCTTGATCGGGTTCGCCCGGTTCACCGTGTCCTCGAACATGACGTACGGGTAGCCCGACTCGAACTGGATCTCGGCGAGGGTCTGGAAGAACTCGCGGGCGTTGATCTTCTGCTTGCTGATCCGCGCGTCGTCGACCATCTCGTAGTACTTCTCCGTCACCGAGATCTCGGAGAACGGCTGGCCGTAGACGCGCTCGACGTCGTACGGCGAGAAGAGGTACATGTCCTCGTTCGTCTTGGCCAGCTCGAACGTGATGTCCGGGATGACGACGCCGAGGGACAGCGTCTTGATGCGGATCTTCTCGTCGGCGTTCTCGCGCTTGGTGTCGAGGAAGCGGAAGATGTCCGGGTGGTGGGCGTGCAGGTACACAGCACCGGCACCCTGGCGGGCGCCGAGCTGGTTCGCGTAGGAGAACGAGTCCTCCAGAAGCTTCATCACGGGGATCACACCGGAGGACTGGTTCTCGATCTGCTTGATCGGGGCGCCGTGTTCGCGGATGTTCGTCAGGGAAAGTGCCACACCGCCGCCGCGCTTCGAGAGCTGCAGAGCGGAGTTGATGCCGCGGGCGATCGACTCCATGTTGTCTTCGATGCGGAGCAGGAAGCAGGAGACGAGCTCGCCGCGCTGGGCCTTGCCGGCGTTCAGGAACGTCGGGGTGGCCGGCTGGAAACGGCCGTCGGTGATCTCGTCCACCAGCTGCGTGGCCAGCTTCTCGTCGCCGCGGGCCAGGTGCAGAGCGACCATGCAGACACGGTCCTCGTAGCGCTCGAGGTAGCGCTTGCCGTCGAAGGTCTTCAGCGTGTAGCTCGTGTAGAACTTGAAGGCGCCCAGGAAGGTCTCGAAGCGGAACTTCTTGTTGTACGCGTGCTTGTACAGGTTCCGGATGAAGTTCATCGAGTACTGGTCGAGCGTCTCGCGCTCGTAGTAGTCGTTCTTGACCAGGTACTCGAGCTTCTCATCGAGGTCGTGGAAGAAGACGGTGTTGTTGTTGACGTGCTGCAGGAAGTACTGGCGCGCGGCGGCGCGGTCGGCGCCGAACTGGATCTTGCCGTCCGCGTCGTAGAGGTTCAGCATGGCGTTGAGCTCGTGGTAGCCGAGCCCCTGCCATGCTGCGGGCAGTTCCTTGCCGTCCTGGTTCACGGCCGGCTCCGCGACAGATGTTTCCAAAACTCTTCCAATCCTTGACTTACGTTGTGCACGTCATCTGGCGTGCCCATGAGTTCGAACCGGTACAACAGGGGAACGTCGCACTTCGCGGAAATCTTCCGCGCGGCGAGACAGTAGGCTGTGCCGAAATTCGTGTTGCCGGCGCCGATGACGCCGCGCAGGTTCTTGCGGTTCTGCTCCTGTTTCAGGAATCTGAGGACCTGGGGAGGGATGGAATGCTTTCCCTCCTCTCCCCCGTAGGTCGGCAGAAGCAGGACGAACGGTTCCTGGGCAGTGAGTTCCGGGTCCCGCGCGTAGAGCGGGATCCGGGCCGCCTCTGCCCCGAGCTTCTCGACGAACCGGGCCGTGTTGCCCGATGCGGAGGAGAAGTAGATGAGGCGGCTGGAGGTCGTTGTAGCTGCGTCAGGCAACGGAGGTGGCGGCGGAAGCGGCCAGCTCCTCGATCTTGTCCGGGCGGAAGCCGGACCAGTTGTCGGAGTCGGTCACGACGACCGGAGCCTGCATGTGGCCCAGGGCGCGCACGCGCTCGAGTGCGTCGGCATCCTGGGAGATGTCCACGCTCTGGTAGACGACGCCCTTCTTGTCCAGCGCGCGGTAGGTGGCGTTGCACTGAACGCAAGCCGGCTTGGTGTATACCGTGACGGTCATAGCCTGATCCCTCGTCCTCTAAATTTGGTGATTGTATTCGGTATGTATGCGGCGGAACGAGCTGCCGTAGCGTGCTGGATGCGCCTGTCCTCCGGCGTCGTCCGCTGCTGTCCCCGTCGCGATATCGATACTACATCTAGTGGGCCGCATGATCATCGACCCCAAGATCTTGTCTTACAAGTATGTCATTACCCGCGGTTGTCGTCCACAGGTTCTGTGGAAATCTTTGGGTGCTCCTGCCCCGTGTTCACGCCGGTGGGCGATTTCTATCCACACCCTGTGGAGCCCGGATGCACAGGTCGAAGTCGTGGCGTGTCGAGTTCGATTCGGCGTGTCGCCGAGTCGCCGCCGGGTGATCCGAACGTGGCCGGGAGCACCCTGAGTCGTGGCGCACCACACCCGGCCGGCGCCGGCGTCGCGTCCGCCTTGCGCCCCGCCCGGGTCGTGGCGTAGGAACAAGGGCATGAGCACCGATACCTTGCGCCATTCGACCGACTCGGTCACCGTCCGCAGCATCTCCGTCTCGGACATGCACAACAACGTCTATGTCATCACGTCCAGGGCGTCCGGTGCACAGATCGTGATCGACGCCGCAGACGACGCCGACGCCGTCGTCGCCCTCATCGACTCGGCGGCCGCGGACGCCGCCGTGCCGGCGCGCGTCGAGTGGATCCTGACGACGCACCAGCACTGGGACCACGTCCGGGCGCTCGCGGCGGTCGGAGAGGCCACCGGCGCGCCGCTGGCGGCCGGGGAGGACGACGGCCCGGCCATCGAGTCCGCCGAGGGCGTGCGCATCGAACGGCAGCTGGCGCAGGCCGACCGGATCGACGCCGGCGACCTGGTCCTGGACTGCGTCCATCTGCGCGGCCACACCCCGGGCTCCATGGCGTTCGTGCTCACCGGTCACGGGCTCGAGCGTCCGATCGTCTTCAGCGGCGACAGCCTCTTCCCCGGCGGGGTCGGCAACACGTGGGAGGACCCCGAGCGCTTCGCCTCCCTCTACGAGGACGTGGTCTCGCGCCTGTTCGAGGTCTACGACGACGCCGACGTCCTTCCCGGCCACGGCGATGCGACGACGCTGGCCGACGAACGCCCGCAGCTGGCCGGATGGAGGGAGCGCGGCTGGTAGGAGGGCCCGTTCAGCCGACTTTGCGGCCTACGCAGAAGACGCGCCGGAACGGGAAGAGCGTCACCGGCGCGCCGTCGGGTCCGGTGGTGGCCGGGTAGGCTTCGCGCAGCCGCGAAGCGTACTCGGACTCGAACGCGGCGCCATCGGCCTCTCCCAGGGCATTCAGCACGGGGCGCAACGCCGTGCCGCGGACCCATTCCAGGACGGGGTCGGGGCCGGAGAGCACGTGCTGGTAGGTGGTCTCCCAGGCGTCGGCCGCGAACCCGGCGTCGTGCAGGGCGCGCAGGTACTCGCCCGGTCCGTGGACGACGTCGTGCTGCAGGACCCCGCGCAGGGGCTGCGCCCAGCGGTCGCCGGTAGCGATCTCGCGCAGGATCCGGTGGGAGTAGGCCGCGAAATTGCCCGGGACCTGCGCGGCGAACCAGGCGCCGCCGGGGAGCCGCTCGAGCCACCGCCGGACCAGCGCGAGGTGGTCGGGCACCCACTGCAGCATGGCGTTGGTGATCAGCACGTCGGTCTCCGGCGTCGGCTCGTAGGAGCCCGCATCCTGGAGCTCGAACTCGGGTGCCGGGGTGTCGGCGTCCCCTTCCCCGTCCGAGCCGACCGGGCCGCGAGCCGCGGACAGCATCGCCTCCGACGAATCCAGCCCGAGGACCCGCGCGCTCGGCCAGCGACGGGCCAGCGAACGCGTCAGGTGCCCCGGTCCGCAACCGAGATCCACCACGGTGCGGGGGTTCTCGGCGGTGATCCGGGCCGTCAGGTCGAAGAAGGGGCGCTGCCGGTCGTCGGCGTAGCGCAGGTAGGTCTCGGGGTTCCATGATGTCGTCGGCGCCATGCCTCGAGCGTAGCGGCTGGGCCGGCCGCAACGGGGATAGGCTGGAATCATCATGAACCTCATCGAACTCTTGCCATCGGGCCAGCGCGGGGCCACCCCCGAATCCACCTACGAGTCGTTCATCAAGTGGATCGAGGACCGCGGGATCGAGCTGTATCCGGCGCAGGACGAGGCCGCCATGGAGATCGTGCAGGGCAACAACGTCATTCTGGCCACCCCGACCGGCTCGGGCAAGTCGCTCGTCGCCGTTGCGGCGCACTTCCACTCGCTGGCCCGCGGCGAGGTCAGCTTCTATACCGCCCCCATCAAGGCGCTGGTCTCGGAGAAGTTCTTCTCCCTGTGCGAGATCTTCGGCGCCGAGAACGTCGGGATGGTTACCGGCGACTCGTCGGTCAACGCGGACGCGCCCATCATCTGCTGCACCGCGGAGATCCTCGCCAACATGGCGCTGCGAGAAGGTGAGGACGCCGATGTCGGGACCGTGGTGATGGACGAGTTCCACTTCTATTCCGACCCGCAGCGCGGCTGGGCCTGGCAGCTGCCGCTCATCGAACTGCCGCAGGCGCAGTTCCTGCTCATGTCGGCGACGCTGGGCGACGTGACCCGTTTCGAGGACGAGCTCACCTCGCGCACGCAGCGGCACACGACGACGGTCGCGCACGCCGAGCGCCCGATCCCCCTGCACTACTACTACTCGGAGGAGCCGGTCCAGGAGGCCATCGAGGAGCTGATGGAGACGCGGCAGACGCCCGTCTACATCGTGCACTTCAGCCAGCTGGACGCGATCGAACGCGCGCAGGGCCTGCTCAGCGTCAACGTCTGCACCCGCGAGGAGAAGGACCGCATCGCCGAGCTCATCGGCGGGTTCCGCTTCGCCGCCGGATTCGGCAAGACGCTCAACCGGCTCGTGCGCGCGGGCATCGGCGTCCACCACGCGGGGATGCTCCCGAAGTACCGCCGCCTGGTCGAGCAGCTGGCGCAGGCCGGCCTGTTGAAGGTCATCTGCGGCACCGACACCCTCGGCGTCGGCATCAACGTGCCCATCCGCACGGTGATGATCACCGCCCTGACAAAGTTCGACGGGACGCGCATGCGCGGGCTGAAGGCGCGCGAGTTCCACCAGATCGCCGGGCGCGCGGGCCGCGCCGGATTCGACACGGCGGGCACCGTCGTCGTGCAGGCCCCCGAGTACGTCATCGAGAACAAGAAGGCCATGGACAAGGCGAAGGCCAAGTTCGGCGAGGACCCGAAGAAGCTGCGCCAGGTCACCAAGAAGAAGCCGCCGCAGGGCTTCGTCTCCTGGTCCGAGAAGACGTTCGACAAGATCGTCGTCGCCGAACCGGAGCCCCTGACCTCGAGCTTCCAGATCACGCACTCGATGATCCTGAACCTGCTCGAGCGCCCGGGAGACTCCTTCGCGGCCGCCCGCCGCATCCTGACCGAGAACCACGAGACCCCGACGCGGCAGAAGGTCCTCCAGCGCAGCGCGCTCGGCATCCTGCGCGAGCTGCTCGCGACCGGCGTCGTCATCCGCGAGGACGATCCCGACCACTTCGGGAACCACTTGGCGCTCACGGTGCACCTGCAGCAGAACTTCGCGCTCAACCAGCCCCTCTCCCCCTTCGCGCTCGCGGCGATCGAGGTGCTGGACGAGGAGTCGCCGGCGTACGCGCTCGACGTGGTCTCCGTGATCGAGTCGACCCTCGACACGCCGCGGCAGATCGTCGGCATGCAGGAGAAGAAGGCCCGCGGCGAGGCGATCGGGAGGATGAAGGCCGACGGGATCGGCTACGACGAGCGGATGAACGTGGTCGACGAGATCACCTACCCGAAGCCGCTGGAGGACATCCTCGAGCAGTCGTTCGAGACGTACCGGAGCGGGGCCCCGTGGCTCGCAGAGTTCGAGCTGGCCCCGAAGTCGGTGGTGCGCGACATGTACGAGCGGGCCATGAGCTTCACCGACTACGTCCAGTACTACCAGCTCGCCCGCTCCGAGGGCGTCCTGCTGCGCTACCTCACGGACGCGTACAAGGCCCTGCAGCAGTCGGTGCCGCGGGACGCCCTTCGCGAGGACCTCGAGGACCTCATCGCCTGGCTCGGCGAGCTCGTACGCCAGATCGACTCGAGCCTCCTCGACGAGTGGGAGAAGATGGCGCACGGGGAGATTCCCGAGGACCACTCCGACGAGATCGTCCCGCCGACGCCCGAGCGGCTCACGTCCAACGAACGCGCGTTCCGGGTCATGGTCCGCAACGAGATGTTCCGGAGGGTGGTGCTCTTCGCCGACGAGCAGGACGCCGCCCTCGGCGAACTCGACGGCGAGGCCGGATTCGACGCCGACGCGTGGTCGAGGGTGCTCGACGACTACTTCGAAGAACACGACGACATCGACGACGGTCCGGCGGCCCGCGGCCCGGAGTACTTCATGGTCACCACCGAGGCGAAGCGGTGGACCGTCCGCCAGATCTTCAAGGATCCGGCCGGGCACAACGACTGGGGCATCGACGCGTTCGTCGACCTCGCCGCCTCCGACGAGGCGGGAGCCGCCGTCGTGACCGTGACGGGCATCGGACGGCTCGGCTGAATCAGCCGAGATAGTGCGTGAGCGTCCGCGAGACGCTCACGCACAGGCCGACGACGGCGTAGGCCGCGACCGGGATCGAGACGATCCACTCCCGCCAGGAGCCCGTCGTTCCCAGCAGCGGGAGGGCGACGTGCCCGCTCGGACGCCAGACCGTGCGCAGCAGGGGCGCGTTCCGGAGCGCCCGCGGGCGCCGGATCCGGACGGGCCAGAGCGGGTTGATGCCGCCGACCGTCAGGAAGTCGCCGGCCAGATGGACGATGGCTCCCAGCCCGACCGCCGTGACGAACCAGCGTGGATCCGCGGAGGAGAAGAAGGCCACCGCCAGCCCGCACACGACGCCGACCAGCCAGGGGGTCTTCCGCATCGTGTCGGGGATGAACTTCAGGGCTTTCACCGCGAGGGACACCAGCAGCACCGAGGCGGCGCCCGCCCCCACGTAGACGGGCGCCCGGCCGCTCGGCTCGAGCGTCCAGAGGCCGGCCAGCCAGGCGAGCACGACGACGGCCACGATCCCGAGGAGTGAATGGGTGCCCTGCCGGTGCCCGCCGGCGACGCGGCCCACGACGCGGCACAGCGCCTCGGTCACGGGAGGCAGCGAACGTGCGATCGAGGCGTTGCGGTGGTCGGCGTCGGGCAGAAGAGCGGCTCCGGCGCACACCATGGCTCCCGTGGCGACTCCGCCCGGTGTGTCGCCGAAGGCCCCCAGCCCGAGCGTCAGCGAATCGGGCAGGGCGTGCGCCACGCCGGGGGCGAGGTCGGCGAGGCCGGTCTGGAGCCACGTCAGCGGGATGTGGGCCTGCGACGAGACGGCGACCCAGGCCGCCGCCCCCGTTGCCGCGTGATTGCCGCCCAGCATCGATTACCCGCTTTCACCTCAGGTCCGCTCCTCGCGCCGAGGGGCGTCCCGTGGCCGGGCGCCCGCGTCGAGCTTCGAGGAGTCGAAGACAGTTTCGAATCCTCGACACTACTTGAGGAGCGGCCGGCGGCGACGCGTCGGGTTCGTGAGTGGCGTCACTTCGCGGTGCCGCGCGTCCACTCGGGATCGCGGACGAGGATGGCACCGGAGTCCGGGCAGTAGACGATCGTCTCGGCCGAAGCGGCGAGGATCTCCGCGAGATCACCCGGCGAGAGCTGCATGCCGGAGCCCTCCGAGACACCGTGGTAGAGGCGCGCGGCGCCGATCCCCCGGCGCGCGTAGGCCTTGTCGTAGAGCCCGACCAGAGGGGCGCTGATCGTCGCAGCGAAGGCGGCCCGCTCCGACTCGGCCGATTCCAGTCGCGCGCGGACGTCCGCTGTCGCGGCCTGGATTCGTGCGTCGACCACGGAACGGGCCTCCGCGGCCGACTCGAGCGCGCGCTCGGCTGCGGACGCCTCCGACTCGGCGGCCTCGACGCGCTCCATGATGGCGAGCTCCTCGTCCTCGAGCTCCGCCTGCCTGGCATTGAGGGTCTCGACCTCGTGGCTGAGCGCCATCATGTCGCTGGCGGTACCGGCTCCCGTGTCGAGCTTGTGCTGGTCCCGGCCCAGGTGGGCCACGACCTTGGCGACAGCCGACTCCGATGCCTTCAGCTCGTCGGCCACGGATGCGAGTTCGGCCCTTGCCGCATCGGCTGCGGCCGAGGCCTCCTGCTCGGCCGACGCCGCCGCAGCCGCTTCCGGGTCCTGCTCCGCTTCGCGCAGCTGCCGCCGCAGCGCGACGACCGCCGAGTCCAGCTTCGCCAGATCGAGGAGCAGGAGTTGTTCTTCAGGTGCTGCAGTCGCCATAGGTCTCGGCTTTCTCGGTCATTGGGGTGTGAGAACGAAATCCCACGGGTCCGTGTTGATGCCGCTGACCTGCACCTCGACGTCGAAGTTCTGGTCGGTCAGCACGTTGTTGAGGGCTTCGGCCGCGGCCGGGAGCCAGAGCCATTCGCTGGCGAAGTGCGAGACGTCGATCAAGTAGGGCCGCTGGCCCCGCGCCGTTTCGCGGGCCTCGAGCGCTGGATGGTGGCGCAGGTCGCCGGTGATGTAGACGTCGGCTCCGGCCGCGCGGACGACGTCGAAGAGCGAGTCCCCGGCCCCGCCGCAGACCGCCACCCGGCGGATCACGGCCTGCCGGTCCCCCGCCACCCGGACGCCGCCCGCGACCGATGGCATGGCGCCGAAGACCTTCGACGCGAAATCACCGAGGGTTGTGGCCTGCGGCAGGTCGCCGATGCGGCCGATGCCCTCCTCGGGCAGTCCTTCGTCGGCGCTGGAGAGGGGCTCGACGTCCTGCAGACCGAAAATGTCGGAGAGTACGTCGGAGACGCCCCCGACCGCGGAATCGCCGTTCGTGTGGACCGTCAGGAGCGCGCACCGGCCCTCGATCAGCTCGTGGACGACCTCTCCCTTGGCGTCCGTCGCCGCCACCGAATTCACCCCGCGCAGCATGAGCGGGTGGTGGGTGATCAGCAGGTCGGTGCCGCGTGCCACGGCGTCGCGGGCGACGTCGAGTGTGGGGTCCACGGCGAAGAGGACCCGTTTGACGGGGCGTTCGGTTCGACCGGCGACCAGTCCCACCCGGTCCCATTTCTCCGCCAGCGACGCAGGCCACAGCTCCTCGACGGCGAGCAGGACATCGCCCAGCGTGGCCTCCGCGCGGGCCGTTCCGGGACCGAGGCCGCCACCGGGAGGTTCCGGGGAGGCCGCCGAGTCGTCTTCCTCCGGAGCCGGGCCCCCGCCAGGGGCATCGCCGTCATCGCGGGCAACCGCCTCGGCCGCCTCCGGCGCTGGGTCCTTCGGCGGCACCGGTGCCGCGCTTTCCTTCTCGGTCTCGTCGTGCATGTAACCACCGTAGCCGCCGCGGGGGCCGGCGGGCACTCACGGGCGCGCAGACACGGAAGGGAATTCGCCGCCCGCATGGATTGTTGCCACTGCTGCGGGCATGATGTCTTGAGAGGATGTTCGCCGATCCCAGCACTACCTAGGAGGAGCACGTGAGCCCAGAGGGTACAGAGAACCGGCAGACCTACTACCTCGGCGGCGGCTGCTTCTGGTGCCTCGACGCGGTCTACCGCAAGCTGCGCGGCGTGACCAGCGTCGTGTCGGGCTACATGGGCGGCGAAGCCGCCACCGCCAACTACCGTGCGGTGTGCGGGGGAACCACCGGGCACGCGGAGGTGGTGGCGGTGACCTTCGACCCGGAGGTGATCCCGTCCGACGTCGTCCTGGACGTCTTCATCGCATCGCACGACCCGACAAGCCTCAACCGGCAGGGCTACGACGTCGGCACGCAGTACCGGTCTGTCATGTTCTACGAGACGGAGGAAGAGCGCGAGGTCTTCGAAACGGCCCTCCGCCGGCACCAGGAGCATTTCCGCTCGCCCATCGTGACGGAGGTCAGCCGCGCGCCCGTCTTCCACGAGGCGGAGGCGATTCACCAAGATTATTACGAGCAGAATCCCGGCGCGGGCTATTGCAACGTCATCATTAACCCGAAACTGTCCAAGGTGCGCCGATATTACGCTTCGTGGCTCGTCGAAGCTGCGTCCCACTAGTCAGGTCTAGGGTTGGGGGCGAAGCTCCGTTCGCCGACACGTTCGCATCTACGAGCGGGCGAAAGGCGACCACGTACTCGACTCAGCTCGAACGAAACGAAGGAAAATACATGGGGAAGATCTACAACAACGTCACTGAACTCGTCGGCGGCACCCCGCTGGTCCGGCTCAACCGCTTGACCGAGGGACTCCCCGGAGACGTCGCCGTCAAGCTGGAGTTCTTCAACCCGGCCAACAGCGTCAAGGACCGGATCGGCGTCGCCATCGTGGACGCGGCCGAGAAGGCCGGGGCCTTGAAGCCGGGCGGCACCATCGTCGAGGGCACCTCCGGCAACACCGGGATCGCCCTGGCGCTCGTCGGCGCGGCACGCGGCTACCGGGTCATCCTCACGATGCCGGAGACCATGTCCACGGAACGTCGTGTCATGCTCCGCGCCTTCGGCGCCGAGATCGTGCTCACGCCCGGCTCGGAGGGCATGCGCGGGGCTGTGGAGAAAGCCAAGCAGATCGTCGCGACCACCGAGAACGCGATCTGGGCCCAGCAGTTCGCGAACGAGGCCAACTCGGCCATCCACCGCGAGACCACCGGCCAGGAGATCTGGGACGACACCGACGGCGAGGTCGACGTGCTCGTCTCCGGCATCGGCACCGGCGGCACCATCACCGGTGCCGGCAACCTCCTCAAGGAGCTGAAGCCGGAGGTCAAGATCGTCGCCGTCGAGCCGGCCGACTCCCCCATCCTCAACGGCGGGGCCCCGGGCCCGCACAAGATCCAGGGCCTCGGGGCCAACTTCGTCCCGGAGATCCTCGACACCAACGTGTACGACGAGGTCCTGGACGCCTCCGTCGAGGATTCGGTCACGACCGCCCGCGCGCTGGGCACCCAGGAGGGCATCCTGGGCGGCATCTCCTCGGGTGCGGCCGTCTGGGCCGCGCTGCAGGTGGCTGCGCGTCCGGAGAGCGAGGGCAAGCTGATCGTGACGGTCGTTCCGGACTTCGGTGAGCGCTACATCTCGACCCTCCTCTACGACGACATCCGCGGCTGATCGACGGCGGGGCAAGGTTCGAACCACTGTGAACTTCTTTTCACGCCTGACCGAGGACCTCGTCTCCGCGCGCGCCCATGATCCGGCGGCGCGCGGAGACGTGGAGAACTTCCTCGCCTACTCGGGGCTCCACGCCATCTGGGCTCACCGGGTGGCCAACCGGTTGTGGCAGAAGCCCCAGCTGCGTCTGGCGGCGCGCCTGCTCTCGCAGTTCGCCCGTTTCCTGACGGGCATCGAGATCCATCCGGGGGCGACCATCGGACGCAGGTTCTTCATCGACCACGGGTCCGGCGTAGTCATCGGCGAGACGGCCGAGGTCGGCGACGACGTCATGCTCTACCACGGCGTCACGCTCGGCGGCCGGTCGCTGGCGCGGGTCAAGCGGCACCCGACGATCGGCGACCGCGTGGTCGTCGGCGCCGGGGCGAAGATCCTCGGCCCCATCGAGATCGGGGCGGACTCGGCGGTCGGTGCCAACGCCGTCGTCGTCAAGGACGCGCCGCCGCACTCGATCGTCACGGGCATCCCGGCCACCAACCGGCCGCGTCTGCCCGGCGAGCACAAGCCGGCCGTGGACCCGGCGGAGTACGTGGACCCGGCCATCTACATCTAGGCGGCACGCCTCCGGGCGCGCCCGGAACGCACTGCACGACGTCGGCGGGCGAGGTGATCCGATCACCTCGCCCGCCGACGTCGTACGTGCTGGTGCGGCCGCGCACTGGACACACGAACACGAAGAAGGGGCAGCCCGCCGTCGCCGGCGGGCTGCCCCTTCTGCCGCTCCGTGGAGCGGCGGGCGACTAGTGGGTCGAGACGGCGCTGATCTCCGTCTTGTCACCGCTCCACTGGGTGTGGAAGGTGCCCTCGCGGTCGACGCGCTCGTACGTGTGGGCGCCGAAGAGGTCGCGCTGGCCCTGGATCAGAGCCGCCGGCAGGCGCTTGCGGCGCAGGCCGTCGTAGTAGGCCAGCGAGGCCGAGAAGACGGGGACCGGGATGCCGAGCTGGACGGCGGTGGCCACCACGCGGCGCCACGCCGGAACGGCCTCCGCGATCGCCTCCGTGAACGCCGGGGCCAGCAGCAGGTTTTCCGGCGCCTGTTCCCCGGAGTAGGCCTTCATGATGTCGTCGAGCAGGTCGGCACGGATGATGCAGCCGGCGCG
The DNA here is from genome assembly GCF_014651715.1 of Zhihengliuella salsuginis. Classification (GTDB taxonomy): domain Bacteria; phylum Actinomycetota; class Actinomycetes; order Actinomycetales; family Micrococcaceae; genus Zhihengliuella; species Zhihengliuella salsuginis. The sequence continues at coordinate 10,609 of NZ_BMXK01000020.1, read as the reverse complement.
CCAGAGCGAGGCGATCTCCGCGAGGTTCAGCTCCCAGTCGTACTCGGCGGCGGCGTTGTCGAGCATGTCCAGGCCCTGGGCGTAGGAGACCAGCTTGGAGGCGAAGAGCGCCTGGCGGACGTCCTCCACGAAGTTCTCCGGCAGCGCGACGTCGGCCTCGTGGCCGACGAGGGTCTCCTGGGCGAGGGCGCGCTGGGAGCGCTGGGACGAGAGGCCGCGCGCGAAGACGGACTCCGCGATGCCGGACGTCGGGGCGCCGAGCTGCAGCGCGGAGACGACCGTCCAGCGGCCGGTGCCCTTCTGGCCGGCCGAGTCGACGATGACGTCGACGAGCGGCTTGCCCGTGGCGGCGTCGACGTGGCCGAGCACCTCGGCCGAGATCTCGATGAGGAAGGAGGCGAGGCTCGTCGAGTTCCACTCGGTGAAGATCTTCGACTGCTCGGCGGGCTCCAGTCCGGCACCGGCGCGGAGGAGGTCGTAGGCCTCTCCGATGACCTGCATGTCGGCGTACTCGATGCCGTTGTGGACCATCTTGACGAAGTGGCCGGCGCCGTCGGTGGAGATCCAGGCGCAGCAGGGCTCGCCCTTGTACTTGGCGGAGATCTTCTCCAGCATCGGGCCCAGCGCCTCGTAGGACTGCTTCGAGCCGCCCGGCATGATGGACGGGCCGAGCAGGGCGCCCTCCTCGCCGCCGGAAACGCCGACGCCGACGAAGTGGAGGTCCTGCTTGGCGAGTTCGGCCTCGCGGCGTCGCGTGTCCTCGAAGTGGGAGTTGCCGCCGTCGATCACGATATCGCCCGGCTCCAGGAGCGGGACCAGCTGCTCGATCACGGAGTCGACCGGCTTGCCTGCCTTGACCATGATCATGACGCGGCGCGGGGTTTCCAGGCTCTCGACGAGCTCCTCGAGCGACTCGGTGCGGACGAAGTCGCCCTCGTCCCCGTGCGTATCCAGCAGCGCGTCGGTCTTGCCGACCGAGCGGTTGTGGACGGCGACGGTGTATCCGTTGCGCGCGAAGTTGCGGGCGAGGTTTGCGCCCATGACGGCTAGGCCGGTGACGCCAATCTGTGCAGGCATGCGGAAGGATCCTCCGGAATGGTGAGTAGATTCGGTGCGCCCAAATGCCTGGCGCACTCCTCAGCCTAGCCCAAAACAGAGCAGGACCCGCCAAAAGTATTACCTTTGGCGGGTCCTTTGATGCAGTATTACGGAGGGCGACTCCTGTGGGTCCTACCGGGATCGAACCGATGACATCCACGGTGTAAGCGTGGCGCTCTACCAGCTGAGCTAAAGACCCTTGCGGCGATCCATCTTATCCGCCTCGATCGGGGATCGCCAAATTGTCATGCCCCTTGTCCCAGGGCCTGTTGGTACCGCGCCCAGGGTCGCGCCTGCCCGACGTCCGAGCCGAACGCGTCCGCGATCCGGCCCCCGCGAACCAGGTACGTGGCCCGCAATGCGCGGCCGGCCCCGTGGTCGAAGCAGCCGAACTGCTGCGCGGCGGCCCCGTGGGGCCAGAAGTCCGCGAGCAGTGTGAAGCCCAGGCCCTCCTGCTCGGCGTAGGCGCGCAACGCGAACTTGTGGTCCACCGACACGCCGAAGACCTCCGTGCCGTCCTCGCGGATGACCGCGAGGTGCTCCTGGAGGTCCCGCAGCTCCGACGTGCAGACGCGCGAGAACGCGAACGGATAGAAGACCAGCAGGTACGACGCCGGCATGTCGGCCGGCGTGAGCGGCTCGCCGTGGTGCGTGGTCACGGCGAAGTCCGGCACCCCGGTTCCGGGGGCGAGGAGCTGCACGGAACGGTCAGTTCTTGCGTCGCGGCATCAGGCGTGCCGCCGCCCATTCCTCGGAAACGCCCTCGCTCGTCGTCACGTGCAGACCCGCAGTCGGAGCCGCCTCGAGGATCTCCGCCGGGGGCACGTGGGCATCGCGTCCGCTCTTCGGAGTCAGCAGCCAGACCACTCCCCCCTCCTCGAGCGACGTCAAGGAGTCGACGAGGGCGTCGACCAGATCGCCGTCACCGTCCCGCCACCACAGGACGACGCCGTCTACGACGTCTTGGTCCTCTTCGGTGAGCAGTTCGGAACCGATGCCATCCTCGAGCGCGTCTCTCAGATCGAAGTCGACGTCGTCGTCGTACCCCAACTCCTGAATGAGGTCGCCCTCTTTGAATCCCATCCTGGCGGCAGCCATCGATGTAGCTGCTGCAGCCTCGCTCACAGTGTGTTCCTCCCTTAGTACGTCTCTGACAGTTCCAGCCAACACCTTTAAGCCGGGCGCATCAAGCGCGCGCTCGATGACACGCCGCTAATTCCGCTTTCCGTGACGTCTTCGAGGCCTTCGACCGGGCCGAATGACGCCCCCGGCTACGCATTGAGGCGCTGGGCGGATTAGAGTGGCGTGGATGGCTGTCACCGCAATCACGATGGCAGCCAAAGACGCATGGCGGCTGAATTGCCACGGCCGGCGTCGTGACATTCGTTCACGGCGGGCCGCCGCCTGCCCCCACGCTGTAACCCGCTGCAAGGAGAATTTGGACGTGGCTGACGATCACATTTCACACATCCGCTCTGGCTTGACCAGCCAGCTGCCGGACCGCGATCCCGAGGAGACGGCCGAGTGGCTCGAATCCTTCGATGATCTGGTTGAGGCTCAGGGAACCGAACGGGCCCAGTTCATCGTTCGCTCGTTGCTTCAGCGTGCAGGCGCCAAGAGCGTCGGCGTGCCGATGGTGACTACGACCGACTACGTGAATACGATTCCGGTCGACCAGGAGCCGGACTTCCCCGGCGACGAGGAGGTCGAGCGCCGCTACCGCGCATGGATGCGCTGGAACGCCGCCATCATGGTGCACCGCGGGCAGCAGCCCGACATCGGCGTCGGCGGGCACATCTCGACGTTCGCCGGTGCCGCCACCCTCTACGAAGTGGGCTTCAACCACTTCTTCCGTGGCAAGAACCACCCCGGCGGCGGCGACCAGGTGTTCTTCCAGGGGCACGCCTCCCCCGGCATGTACGCACGCGCCTTCATGGAGGGGCGCCTCTCCGAAGAGGACCTCGACGGGTTCCGCCAGGAGAAGTCGAAGAAGGGCAACGGCCTGCCGTCGTACCCGCACCCGCGCAACATGCCGGACTTCTGGGAGTTCCCGACGGTGTCGATGGGCATCGGCCCGGCCAACGCCATCTACCAGGCGCAGGCCAACCGCTACATGCACAACCGCGGCATCAAGGACACGTCGCAGCAGCACGTGTGGGCGTACCTCGGCGACGGCGAGATGGACGAGCCCGAGTCGCGCGGCTTCCTCCAGCTGGCGGCCAACGAGAAGCTCGACAACCTCACGTTCGTGATCAACTGCAACCTGCAGCGCCTCGACGGACCGGTGCGCGGCAACGGCAAGATCATGCAGGAGCTGGAGGCGTTCTTCCGCGGCGCCGGTTGGAACGTCATCAAGGTGACCTGGGGTCGCGAGTGGGACGCACTGCTCGAGAAGGACCAGTCGGGCGCTCTGGTGGACATCATGAACCAGACCCCGGACGGCGACTACCAGACCTACAAGGCCGAATCGGGGGCGTTCGTCCGCGAGCACTTCTTCGGCAAGTCGCCGGAGACCAAGGAGCTCGTCGCCGACATGAGCGACGACGAGATCTGGAACCTCAAGCGCGGCGGCCACGACTACCGCAAGGTCTACGCGGCCTACAAGGCGTCCATGGAGGCCAACGGCAAGCCGACGGTCATCCTTGCCAAGACCGTCAAGGGCTACGGCCTGGGCCCGCACTTCGAGGCCCGCAACGCCACGCACCAGATGAAGAAGCTGACGCTGGACGACCTGAAGGCGTTCCGCGACCACCTGCGCATCCCGATCACGGATGAGCAGCTGGAATCCGACCCGTACCGGCCCCCGTACTACCACCCCGGGGCGGACGCGCCGGAGATCAAGTACATGATGGAGCGCCGCTCCGAGCTGGGCGGCTCCGTCCCGGAGCGCCGCAACGCCCCGCGGGAGATCGAGCTCCCGCCGGAGAAGACGTACGCGATCGCCAAGCGCGGCTCCGGCAAGCAGCAGGCCGCCACGACCATGGCGTTCGTCCGTCTGCTCAAGGACATCATGCGGGACAAGAACTTCGGCGACCGGATCGTGCCGATCGTTCCCGACGAGGCCCGGACCTTCGGCATGGACTCCTTCTTCCCGACGGCCAAGATCTACAACCCGAAGGGGCAGAACTACCTGTCCGTGGACCGGGACCTGGTCCTGGCCTACAAGGAGTCCCCGCAGGGGCAGATCCTCCACCCGGGCATCAACGAGGCCGGCGCGCTCGGAGCCTTCACCGGGATCGGCACGGCCTACGCCACCCACGGCGAACCGCTGATCCCCGTGTACGTGTTCTACTCGATGTTCGGTTTCCAGCGCACGGGCGACCAGTTCTGGGCGGCCGCCGACCAGATGGCCCGCGGATTCGTCATCGGCGCTACGGCAGGGCGTACGACGCTGACCGGAGAGGGCCTGCAGCACGCTGACGGCCACTCGCCGCTCCTCGCCTCGACCAACCCCGCCGTCGTCGCCTACGACCCGGCCTACGGGTACGAGATCGGCCACATCATGCGCGCCGGCCTGGAGCGCATGTACGGCGGGAAGCACCCGGACCCGAACGTCATGTACTACCTGACGGTGTACAACGAGCCGATCACCCAGCCGGCCGAGCCGGAAGAGCTCGATGTCGACGGCCTGCTCAAGGGCATCTACCTGGCCGGACCGGCCGAGGTGGACGGCCCGCGAACGCAGCTGCTCGCGTCCGGTGTCGCCATGGCGTGGGCCATCGAGGCCCAGCAGATCCTCGCCGACGAGTGGGGCGTCTCGGCCGACGTCTGGTCGGTGACGAGCTGGAACGAGCTGCGCCGGGATGCGCTGGCCGCCGAGGAGGAGGCCTTCCTCAACGCCGACGAGAAGGCGCGCACGCCCTTCATCACCGAACAGCTCGCCGGCGCCACGGGTCCGGTCGTCGCGGTCAGCGACTACATGGCCGCGGTCCCCGACCAGGTGCGCCAGTACGTGCCGAACGAGTGGGCCACGCTCGGGGCGGACGGCTTCGGCTTCTCCGACACCCGCGCCGCGGCACGCCGGTTCTTCAAGATCGACGCCCACAGCGTCGTCGTCCGCGCCCTGCAGATGCTCGCCCGCCGCGGCGAGGTTCCGGCGGAGGCTCCGGCGCAGGCGTTCGAGCGCTACCAGCTCGACGACGTCAACGCCGGCACCAGCGGCAGTGCCGGAGGCGACAGCTGACCGGACGGCTACCCCACGACGGCGGGGCGCCACCTCACCAGCGCAGTGTGCTGGAGGGTGGCGCCCCGCCGTCGTTTTGTAGTTATCCCACAAAAACGCGGAGTTCTCCGGCTGGGTGAAACGGGGCCCCGCGAGTATCCTCGATCTATGACCGAAACGCGTTCCGTGCCGGGCGGCGGCAGAAATCGACCACCGCGGCAGCCCCAGGCCAGCGCGGAAACGCTCCGGAGGCTCAAGGACCACCTGGGGATCCTCTCCACGGTCGCCCTCAAGCACCTCGACCAGTCCCTGCCGTGGTACCGCGGGCTTGAGCCGGAGGAGCGGGCGGCCCTCGGGCTCGTCGCCCAGAAGGGCATCGCGTCCTTCGTCTCGTGGTACGAGCAGCCCACGAGCCCCCAGTGGGTGCTCAACGACGTCTTCGGTGCGGCACCCACCGAGCTGACCCGCTCGATCAGCCTGCAGAAGGCGCTCCAGCTGATCCGCACGATCGTGGAGGTCGTCGAGAACCAGGTCCCCGATCTCGCGAGCGAGGCCGAGCAGGTCTCGCTCAGGGAGGCCGTCCTCCGCTATTCGCGCGAGGTCGCCTTCGCGGCCGCCGACGTCTACGCGCGGGCCGCGGAGACCCGGGGCGCCTGGGACAGCCGCCTCGAGGCGCTCGTGGTGGACGCTGTCATGCGGGGCGAGGACACCGACACGCTCAGATCGCGGTTCGCCGCAGTCGGCTGGAAGTCGCAGGACGGGATCCACGTGATGGTCGGGCGCGCCCCCGAGCAGTCGAACGCGCGCTTCGTGGGCGAGCTGCGCCGCGCGTCCCTCCGCTACGCGCACGACTGCCTCGTCGGAATCCAGGGCGAGCGTCTCATCGTGATGCTCGGCGGCGTCCGCGACAACGCCGCCACCGGATTGCGCCGGCTGGCCGAGTACTTCGCCGACGGGCCCGTCGTCTACGGGCCGCGGGCCGACTCCCTGCGGGCGGCGACGGCATCCGCCCAGGCGGCGTTCGCCGGACTCGCGGCCGCCAGCGCGTGGAACCAGGCGCCGCGCCCGACGGCGGCCGACGACCTGTGGCCCGAACGGGTGATCAACGGCGACGCGAGCGCCGGTGCGGCCCTCGTCGACAACGTCTACCGCCCCCTGGTCAAAGCCGGCAACGGGCTGGTCGAGACCCTGTCCAGCTATCTCACGCTCGGGCACTCGCTGGAGGGGACGGCCCGGGAGCTCTTCGTGCACGCCAATACGGTGCGCTACCGCCTCAAGCGGGTCAGCGAGATCACCGGGTGGGATCCCCTTATCCCCCGGGAGGCCTTCGTCCTGCAGACCTCGCTCGTGGTCGGCCGCCTGGCCGACTGTCCCGCGTACTGAATCGGTTGTAGGATTCCTACAACACGCCGAGGAGAGCTTGGTGTGCCCGAACACCGAGTAATCCCCCAATCCTTGGAAAGCTTGAACTGTGCTAGCAATCGTGTGCCCCGGACAGGGATCTCAGACCCCCGGCTTCCTGTCCCCGTGGCTTGAACTCCCGGGTGTCGCCGACCATCTGAATCACCTCGCCGAACTCGCCGGACGTGATCTGGTCGAGTTCGGAACCGTCGCCGACGAGGAGACCATCAAGGACACCGCAGTGGCGCAGCCGCTGATCGTGGCCGCCGGTCTCCTCGCAGCGCGCCAGCTCTTCGCCGAGCTGCCCGACGGCGCTGTCCCCGCCGGAGCCGTTCTCGCCGGCCACTCGGTCGGCGAGATCACTGCGGCTGCGCTGGCCGGCGCCCTCCCCGAGGACGACGCCGTGGCATTCGTCCGCGAGCGGGCGAACGCCATGGCCGAGGCGGCGGCGGTGACGCCGACCGGCATGGCGGCAGTCCTCGGCGGTGCCGCCGACGAGGTCCTGGCCTCCATCGAGGCGGCCGGCCTGACGGCAGCGAACGCCAACGGCGCCGGCCAGGTCGTCGCGGCGGGCACGGCGGAGCAGATCGCCTCCTTCGTGGAGAACCCGCCGGCCAAGGCCCGCGTGATCCCCCTGAAGGTCGCCGGCGCCTTCCACACCGAGCACATGGCGCCGGCCGTCGGCGTGCTGCAGGCCCTGGCGCCGACGCTGCGCGCCGCCGATCCCCGGGTGACGCTGCTGAGCAACTACGACGGCGCTCCGGTGGCCTCGGGATCCGCGAATCTCGAGAGCCTGGTCGCCCAGGTGTCCCGGCCCGTGCGCTGGGACCTGTGCATGGAGCAGCTCTCGGCCCTGGGCGTCACCGGCATCCTGGAGCTTCCGCCGGCAGGTACCCTCGTAGGGTTGGCCAAGCGCGCACTGCGCGGCACGGCCACCTTCGCGCTCAAGTCGCCAGAGGATCTGGACGCCGCCCGCGAGTTCGTCGCAGAGCACGCCAGCCGAGAGGACCGGAACTGACATGACCGCCACCTTGAACCAGAAGCCGACCAATCCCGGCAGCCGGATCCTCGGCCTCGGAGCCTTCCGTGGCGACGTCGTCGTGACCAACGAGGACGTCTGCGAGTGGATCGACTCCTCGGACGAGTGGATCCGGCAGCGGACCGGGATCGTCACCCGGCGGCGCGCGTCGGCTGACGTCTCGCTCCTCGACATGGCGGAGGGGGCCGCCCGAGAGGCCCTCGAGCGTGCGGGCATCGAGGCCGGCCAGCTGGGCGCTGTGATCGTCTCCACCGTGACCTTCCCCTACGCGACGCCGTCCGCGGCGGCGGCACTGGCCGAGCGCATCGGCGCGACCCCGGCGCCCGCCTTCGACATCTCCGCGGCCTGTGCAGGCTACTGCTACGGCATCGCCCAAGGAGATTCGCTCGTCCGCTCCGGAACCGCCGACTACGTGCTCGTGATCGGCGCCGAGAAGCTCTCCGATGTCATCGACAACCACGAGCGGACGATCTCGTTCCTGCTCGGCGACGGCGCCGGCGCCGTGGTGCTCGGCCCGTCCGAGACGCCCGGCGTCTCGCCGTCCGTCTGGGGCTCCGACGGCGCCAAATGGGACACGATCGGGATGACGCACTCCATGCTCGACCTGCGCGACATCGCCGTGGCCGCCGAGAACGACCCGGAGGGCACGGCCCTCGTCGCGGAGACCGAGGCCAAGCTCTGGCCGACCCTGCGCCAGGACGGCCAGACCGTCTTCCGGTGGGCCGTCTGGTCCATGGCGAAGGTGGCCAAGCAGGCACTGGAAGACGCCGGGATCACCAGCGAGGACCTCTCCGCCTTCATCCCCCACCAGGCCAACATGCGCATCATCGACGAGATGGTCAAGCAGTTGAAGCTGCCGGACACCGTGGCCGTGGGCCGCGACATCGCCGACATGGGCAACACCTCCGCGGCCTCGATCCCGTTGGCCATGCACCGCCTGCTCGAGGAGCAGCCGGAGCTCTCCGGCGGACTCGCCTTGCAGATCGGCTTCGGCGCGGGCCTCGTCTTCGGCGCGCAGGTCGTCCGCCTGCCCTAGGCTCTTCCTAGGAACCACCATTCCTCCGCACTACCCGCCGTCGGTCGATGGCGGGACCAAGCGTCGGGACAGCCCGACACAACAGAAAGGAAGCCGACATGGCTAGCAACGAAGAGATCCTGGCCGGACTGGCCGACATCGTCAACGAGGAGACCGGTCTGGAAGCTGACGCAGTGCAGCTCGACAAGTCCTTCACCGACGACCTCGACATCGACTCGATCTCGATGATGACCATCGTCGTCAACGCCGAAGAGAAGTTCGACGTGAAGATCCCGGACGAGGAAGTCAAGAACCTCAAGACCGTCGGTGACGCCGTCAACTACATCGCCGGCGCCCAGGCCTGACCTGAGTCCTGCGGTTCCGCCGCACCTTCTGAAGGACCGCCCAGTCTTTCCACTCCCCGCTGGTCCCCGCGACCGGGAAGCGGAGTGGCCGCGTGGTGGGCAATGTCCACCTGGCCGTTGCCCACCACGTCTGCCGACCAGGCTGGTCGCGATCTACCTGACAACAGTTCTCCATCGCGAAAAGAGAGATTTCTGATGGCCCGCAAAGTCGTAATCACCGGTCTGGGTGCTACCACGCCCATCGGCGGGGATGTCCCCACACTCTGGGAGAACGCCCTCAAGGGTACTTCCGGCGCACACACCTTGACCGACGATTGGGTCGAAGAGTACCAGCTCCCTGTCCACTTCGCGGCCCGCGTCACGACGCCCGCCAGCGAGACGCTCTCCCGCGTCGAGATGAAGCGCATGGATCCGTCGACCCAGTTCGCCGTCGTCGCGGCCCGCGAGGCCTGGAAGGACTCCGGGATCGACGAGATGGACAAGGACCGTCTCGGCGTCGCCTTCGCCACCGGCATCGGCGGCGTCTGGACCCTGCTCGACGCCTGGGACACCCTCCGCGAGAAGGGCCCGCGGCGCGTGCTGCCGATGACGGTCCCCATGCTCATGCCCAATGGGCCGGCAGCAGCGGTCAGCCTGGACCTGGGTGCCCGCGCCGGTGCGCACACCCCCGTCTCCGCCTGCGCCTCGGGCACCGAGGCGATGGACGTCGGCCTCGAGCTGATCCGCGCAGGCAAGGCCGACGTCGTGATGGTCGGCGGTGCCGAGGCCGCGATCCACCCGATGCCGCTCGCCGCCTTCTCCTCGATGCAGGCCCTCTCCCGTCGCAATGACGACCCGGAGCACGCCTCGCGCCCCTACGATGTCGACCGCGACGGCTTCGTGATGGGCGAGGGCGCCGGTGCGCTGGTGCTCGAGGCCGAGGAGCACGCTCTGGCGCGCGGTGCCCGCATCTACGCCGAGCTGGCCGGCACCTCGGTGACCGCCGACGCGTACCACATCACGGCGCCGGACCCCGAGGGTCTGGGCGCCACCCGTGCGCTGAAGGCGGCCATGTTCGACGGCCTCATCCAGCCGGAGGACGTCGTCCACGTCAACGCCCACGCCACGTCGACGCCGGTCGGCGACAAGCCGGAGTACACCGCGCTCAGCTCGGCCCTGGGATCCCACGTCGACAACGTCGCCGTCTCCGCGACGAAGTCGCAGATGGGGCACCTCCTGGGAGCCTCGGGGGCCGTCGAGTCCGTCCTCGCCGTCCTGGCCGTCTACGAGCGCAAGGCGCCTGTGACGATCAACCTCGAGAACCAGGACCCGGAGATTCCGCTGGACGTCGTCACCGGCGAGGCGCGCGACCTGCCGCAGGGCCAGATCGTGGCCCTGAACAACTCCTTCGGATTCGGCGGGCACAACGCCGTGGTTGCGGTCCGCAGCGTCTGATCAGCCGGATCCCGACCGCGGACGGAAGAGGGCGGTTGGCGCGTGGATTTCCACGCGCCAACCGCCCTCTTCGCTTTTCGGGACAGACGCCGAGG
>NZ_BMXK01000019.1 GCF_014651715.1 Zhihengliuella salsuginis | reverse complement strand
GGGACAGGCCCCGCAGCAGAGATGCTGCGGGGCCTGACCTGTTTAACACCACAAAGAACAGGCCCCGGCATTGCTGCCGAGGCCTGTCCGCGCTACACCCCCGAGCGTTCGCCCCACCGAACACCCGGCGGTACTCATTCAGTTGTCGAAGCTGCTGTCCCCGAACTGCGACTCGTTGTCGTTGCCGAAGCTGTTCTCCTGCTGCCCGTCCGAACCGTTTTCATTGTTCGAATTGCCGCCGAACTGGTTCTGCTCCTGGTCCTCCTGTTCGAAGCCGCCCTGACCCTGCTGGTCGGTGCCGAAGCTCTGTTCCTGCTCGCTGCCCTGTTCGAAGCCGCCCTGTTCCTGCTGACCGCCGAAGCTCTGCTCCTGCTCGCTGCCCTCGTTCTGCCGGCCTCCGAACTGGCCCTCCTCGTTGCTGTTGTCGCCGAACTGCTGGTCCTCGTTGTTCTCGTACGTCATGGTGTAGCTCCTTCACCGATGTGTTGTCTCCAGGCCGAAGTTGGCAAGCGTCTGCCTGCCACCGACGGCATGGAATGTGGGGTTGGTGATATGTAGGACCGGCTCCTGCGGTGGAGCCGGTGGGGTCCGTCGAGGACTCCGCTGCCACCATAAGCGGCCCCCGTGTCGGGGCGTCAACGGGTATCGGATCATTCTCAGGTAGATACCAGTTCCAACTGCACCAAACTTGAGCTTCGCCGGCCGCTGTCGGCGCCCTGCCCGGGAGCTGTGGATTCGTGCCGGACTTCTCGCTGGGAGAGAACGGGCCTCGGCACCGCGCCTTGACAGGAGTAAAGTCCTTGTTTCAGAACGTAACGAGCATCACGCATCGCTGGGAGCCGGAGCGCTGCACAACGAAGGGAACTACAGGACATGACCAACACCGAGGAGCTTCAATCCGCGGGGCCGGATCCGGCATCCGACCACCGCGATCACGAGGTTCGCCCCCAGGACGATCTCTACCGGCACGTCAACGGCCAGTGGTTGGCGACCGCGAAAATCCCGGGCGACCTCGGCAGCTACGGGTCCTTCATGAAACTTCGGGACGACTCGGAGTTGGCCGTTCGTTCCATCATCGAGGATTCGCAGGCCGCAGTCGTGGCCGGCCACGCGGACGAACGCCAGGCGCGCATCGCCGCCCTGTACTCGTCCTTCATGGACGAGGAGGCCATAGAGGCTCGCGGGCTGGAACCGATCAGGGGGTACCTCGAGGCGGTCTACGCCGTGGACAACCTCGAGGACTTCGTCTGCTGCGTCGGCGAACTGCAGCGGCGTGGGGTCTCGGGTTTCTACAACGTGGGCGCCAGCAGCGACGCCGGCCGGCCAGAGCGCAATCTCCTCACGTTCATGCAGTCCGGCCTCGGCCTGCCGGACGAGTCCTACTACCGCGACGAGCAGTTCGCCGAGATCTACGGAGAATACCGCCAGCACCTCGCGCGGTTCTTCGCGCTGGCCGAGATCCCCGATGCCGACGCGGCGGCGGAAGCCGTCGTGCGGCTCGAATCAGCGATCGCCGGGCACCACTGGGACCGGGTGAAGACCCGCGACGCGCAGGCGCGGTACAACCTGCTGACGGGTGGAGAGCTCAAGGCCCTCAATCCGTCGATCGAACGCTGGCTCGCCGGGGCGGGAATCGATTCCGCGTACTTCGCCGAGGTCGACGTGTGGCAGCCGAGCTACCTTGAGGGCATCGAGAGCGTTCTGGCCGAGCAGCCGCTGGACGCCTGGAAACACTGGGCGGCAGTGCAGGTCATCCGGAGCTTCGCCCCGTACCTGTCGTCCGCCTTCGTCGCGGAGCACTTCGCCTTCTACTCGGCCAAGCTCGCCGGGTCCGAGCAGCAGAAGGAGCGCTGGAAGCGCGGAGTCGCCTTCACCGAGGGAGGGGTCGGCGAGGACATCGGCCAGGTCTACGTCGAGCGGCACTTCCCGGGCGAGGCCAAGGCGAAGATGGAGGAGCTCGTCGCCAACCTCATCGAAGCGTACCGGCAGTCCATCTCCGAGCTGGAGTGGATGAGCGCTGAGACCCGCGCGCGTGCGCTCGAGAAGCTGTCTATGTTCCGCCCGAAGATCGGCTACCCGGTCAAGTGGATCGACTACTCGGCGATCGATGCCGGGGACGACCTGATCGCGAATGTGGCGTCCGTCAACGACTTCGAGTTCGCGCGTGAACTCAAGAAGATCGACGACGGCGTCGATCGGGACCTCTGGTTCATGTACCCGCAGACCGTCAACGCCTACTACCACCCGCTCCTGAACGAGATCGGCTTCCCGGCGGCGATCCTGCGACCGCCGTTCTTCGGCGTGGACCGGGACGCCGCGAGCAACTACGGGGCGATCGGCGCGGTGATCGGGCACGAGATCGGTCATGGATTCGACGACCAGGGATCCCAGTTCGACGGCACCGGAGAACTCAAGGACTGGTGGACCGAGGACGACCGCAGCCGGTTCGAGGCGCTGACGCGGAAGCTGGTGGAGCAGTACGACGTGCTCGTCCCGCCGGAAGCACCGGACCACCATGTCAACGGAGAACTCACCCTCGGCGAGAACATCGGTGACCTCGGGGGGCTGGGCATCGCCTACAAGGCGTACAAGCTGGACCTTGCGGAGCGCGGACTCGAAGCCGACGAGGTCATCGACGGTCTGTCCGGGGTTCAGCGGTTCTTCTACTCGTGGGCCGAGTGCTGGAGGAGCCTGACCCGGCCGGAGACCATGGTGACGCGGATCGCGACCGATCCGCATTCGCCGGCGGAGTTCCGCTGCAACCAGGTGGCCAGGAACCTGGGCGCGTTCCACGAGGCGTTCGGAACGGAGCCAGGCGACGCGATGTGGCTCGAACCAGGTGAGCGCGTCACGATCTGGTAGCCGGAGCAGCGAAGCAGGGTGGTGGCCCGGTGCGGCAACGGGCCATCAGCCGCTGTTCTTGGCCGTATCCGTGAAGTAGGCGGCGATGTCTCCCACGAGTTCCCCGATGGCTGCCGGCACCGAGGCGTGCATGCCGTCGGGGGACTCGACATACGTCGAACCGGGGACCGCCGCATGCAGTTTCGCCGCCGTGGTGCGGAAATACTCGGGACTTTTGGCGCCGGCCATGAATTGCGTTCCGGCTGGAAGAGATGAGAATTCCTGCGCGGATTCGACCTCTTCGAGTGCCGCCAACAACTCTCCAGTTCCGGAGCTGATCAATGCCCGGGCCGTCCGGCCCCACCGGGTTCGAGTTGCAATTCCCAGAAGCGCTGCGAGGAGCGGCGCCGGGACCCGGGACAACGTCGGCGATGTGCGCATTCCACGATGCATGATACTCAAGGCCCGGCCGGTTCTGCCGCGGTCGGCTTCGGCCACGAAGTCCTGCATCCAGGAGGCATTGAATTCGCCCTCGATATTGATGGCGGGATCGTAGACTGCCAGCCGGTCGGGGACCAGATCCGAATCCGCGAATCGACGGTCCGAGTGGTCATTTCCCTGAAATGCCTGCACCGCGTTCAGGACGACCGAGCCACCCAGCGAATGTCCGAACAGGTTTCTGGCGCCCGTATGGCGCAGCATCAGTTGAACGTCCGAGATCTCGGTATCCAGAGAGTAGTCCTCCGGCTGTTCGCTAGAACGGCCCCGGCCGCGCCGATCGTAGACGTCGACGGCCCACGCGTCGCCCAGCGCCCGGCTCAATCCCAGGGCGAACGGGCGGTAGATGAGAGCGGTCAGGAAGGCGCCGCCGACGACGAGGACGCGGCGGTCTCCGGTCGCGTCGGCGGAGCCGTAGGAGGCGAGGCCCAGCGTGCCGCCGTCGTGCGCGGTGACGAGCACTCTCGCGGGCGCGCGCCGAGGGGCGGTGTGAGAAGGGCAGAAGCGGCGAGTTCATGGCCTTGACAGCGTATCGGCCCCGCGTCGTTTTCGAATTGCGTGCCACGGTAGAATGGGGAACCGTGACTGCAGATACCAATACCTCCGCCCAGACCACCGCCGTCGACACCAACGACCTGCGCCAGGTGCGCATGGAGAAGCGCGCGGAGCTGCTCGGATCCGGGCGCGAAGCGTACCCCGTCAATGTCGACATCACGCACACCCTGCTGCAGATCCGTGATGCCTACGGGAAGCTCGAAGCGGGGGAGGAGACCGACGACGTCGTCTCCGTCTCGGGGCGTGTGGTCTTCGCGCGCAACACCGGCAAGCTCTGCTTCGCGACCCTTCAGGAGTCGGGTCCCGACGGGCGCGCGGTCCGCCTCCAGGCGATGGTTTCGCTGGCGAACGTGGGCGAGCAGTCGCTGGCCGACTGGAAGAGGCTCACCGACCTCGGCGACCACGTGTTCGTGACCGGCCGCGTGATCTCCTCGCGCCGCGGCGAGCTGTCGATCATGGTCACCGACTGGCAGATGGCGTCCAAGGCGATCCGCCCGATGCCGGTGCTGCACGCCGACCTGAACGACGAGATGCGCACGCGCCAGCGCTACGCCGACCTGATCGTCCGCGACGAGGCCCGCGAGATGATCTACCGCCGCGACGCCATCACCCGCTCGGTGCGGGAGACTCTGCACGGGCACGGGTATGTGGAGGTCGAGACCCCGATGTTGCAGCTGGTCCACGGAGGCGCCAGCGCCCGCCCGTTCCAGACCCATCTGAACGCTTTCGACCAGGGCATGACACTGCGCATCGCCACCGAGCTGTACCTCAAGCGCACGGTTGTCGGCGGTGTCCCCCGGGTGTTCGAGATCGGCCGGATCTTCCGCAACGAGGGTGTCGACTCGACCCATTCCCCCGAGTTCACGACCCTCGAGTCCTACGAGGCGTACGCCGACCAGTTCGTGATGGCGGAGCGCATGCAGGAGATCATCCTCAACGCCGCGGACGCCTCGGGCGCGGGGCGCGTCCTCGAGACCTCCAAGGGCACCATCAATCTGGACGGGGAGTGGGCGTGGCTGAGCGTCTACCCGGGCCTGTCCGAGGCGGTAGGCGTGGAGATCACCCCCGAGACCGGCGCCGGCGTCCTCCTCGAGGTCGCCGAAAAGAACGAGGTGAAGGTCGACCCCAAGTGGGACGCCCAGAAGCTCGTGATCGAGCTGTTCGGCGAGATCGTCGAGCCGACCCTGATCGACCCCACGTTTGTCTACGACTACCCGCCGGCTGCCCAGCCGCTGGCCCGACCGCACCGCGACAAGCCGGGTGTCATCGAGGCGTGGGACCTCATCATCGGCGGGATGGAGCGCGGCACGGCCTTCTCCGAGCTCATCGATCCGGTCATCCAGCGCGAGCGTCTGACCGAGCAGTCCAAGCTGGCCGCCGGCGGCGACGACGAGGCGATGCAACTCGACGAGGACTTCCTGCGCGCCCTGGAGTACGGCGCCCCTCCCATGGGCGGCATCGGTCTCGGTATCGACCGTCTGGTCATGCTGTTCACGGACGCCGGGATTCGGGAAACCATTCTCTACCCGCTTCTCAAGCCGGAGGCCTGATTATGGAATACGTGCAGGTTCTGGCACCGACCATTGTTGTGGCGCTGATCTTCTGGTTCGTTATCCGCGCCCTGTTCCGGGTCGACCGGAATGAGCGTTTGGCGGAGGCGGAAGTTGAACGTCGTAGTAAATCTCAGGATCTCCCCAGTAAATCCACAGAGCCTGGCGCATCGGGTAAGTCAGAGGAATGACGGAATTGTTCAGTGCCAAGAATCTCATCTTTTTCTGAATCAGAATGAGGCTTAAGTGGCCATTTCCGTGGATGAGCGATTAGGATTTGAGTCATGGCACGCAAAGTAGAAGTAACCCTTGTTGACGACCTTGACGGTTCCAGTGCATCGGGGAGCGTCAGCTTCTCGATCGAAGGCACTCATTACGAAATCGATCTGAGTGACAAGAACGCTCAGGAGTTGCGCGACGGTCTCGCCAAATACATCGAGGCCGGCCGGCGCGTGGCGTCGCCGAAGTCGAAGGCGCCCGTCCGCGCCGGGAAGAACGACACTGCCGAGATTCGCGAATGGGCGCAGAAGAACGGCTACAACGTGAGCTCCCGCGGACGCATCCACGGCAGCATCATCGAGGCGTACCGCGCCGCCCACTAGGCGGCGCCGGGCGCACCCAGCGGAACGTACGACGTCGGCACCCACCCGGGTGCCGGCGTCGTGCTGTGCGGGCGGGGTTATCCCTACGGCGAACACGGCCCACAGGCCGGCCCGCGGTGCGTAGCATCGAAGGACGCTACGCATCAGCTAGGAGTGTGCCGCTATGTTCGAGAGATTCACAGACCGAGCCCGTCGGGTTGTTGTGCTCGCCCAAGAAGAGGCGCGCATGCTCAACCACAATTACATTGGGACCGAGCATATTCTGCTCGGTTTGATTCACGAGGGTGAAGGCGTCGCCGCCAAGGCCCTCGAATCCCTGAGCATTTCCCTGGGCGCTGTGCGCGAGCAGGTCCAGGAGATCATCGGCCAGGGGCAGCAGGCCCCCTCCGGCCACATCCCGTTCACGCCGCGCGCCAAGAAGGTGCTCGAGCTCTCGCTGCGCGAGGCGCTGCAGCTCGGGCACAACTACATCGGAACAGAGCACATCCTGCTCGGCCTCATCCGCGAGGGCGAGGGGGTGGCCGCCCAGGTGCTCGTGAAGCTGGGCGCCGACCTCAACCGCGTGCGCCAGCAGGTCATCCAGCTGCTCTCGGGCTACCAGGGCGGCAGCGGCGGCAAGGAGACCGCCGGTGCCGGCGTCAGCTCCGGCGGCCAGCAGGAGGGGACGCCGGCCGGCTCGGCCGTCCTGGACCAGTTCGGCCGCAACCTCACCGCCGCGGCGCGTGAAGGAAAGCTCGACCCCGTCATCGGGCGCGAGCACGAGATGGAACGCGTCATGCAGGTCCTCTCGCGCCGCACCAAGAACAACCCGGTGCTCATCGGCGAGCCCGGCGTCGGCAAGACCGCCGTCGTCGAGGGCCTCGCCCAGTCCATCGTCCGCGGCGACGTGCCGGAGACGATCAAGGACAAGCAGCTCTACACCCTGGACCTCGGGTCCCTGGTGGCCGGTTCCCGCTACCGCGGCGACTTCGAAGAGCGCCTGAAGAAGGTCCTCAAGGAGATCCGCACCCGCGGAGACATCATCCTGTTCATCGACGAGATCCACACCCTCGTGGGTGCGGGTGCCGCCGAGGGCGCGATCGACGCCGCCAGCATCCTCAAGCCCATGCTGGCCCGCGGCGAATTGCAGACCATCGGCGCGACCACGCTCGACGAGTACCGCAAGCACATCGAGAAGGACGCCGCGCTCGAGCGCCGCTTCCAGCCGATCCAGGTCGGCGAGCCGTCGGTGGAGCACACCACGCAGATCCTGCGCGGCCTGCGCGACCGCTACGAGGCGCACCACCGCGTGTCCATCACGGACGACGCGCTGGCGGCCGCCGCCTCGCTGGCGCACCGCTACATCTCCGACCGCTTCCTGCCGGACAAGGCGATCGACCTGATCGACGAGGCCGGCGCCCGCCTGCGCATCCAGCGCATGACCGCGCCGCCGGAGCTCAAGGAGATGGACGAGGAGATCGCGAACGTCCGCCGCGAGAAGGAAGCCGCGATCGACTCCCAGGACTTCGAGGGTGCCGCCTCGCTGCGCGACAAGGAGCAGAAGCTCCAGGACGAGCGCAACGAGAAGGAGAAGTCCTGGAAGAACGGCGACATGGATCAGATCGCCGAGGTCAACGAGGAGCTCATCGCCGAGGTGCTGGCGAACTCGACCGGCATCCCGGTCGTCAAGCTCACCGAAGAGGAGTCCACGCGACTGCTCAACATGGAAGACGAGCTGCACAAGCGGGTCATCGGCCAGAACCAGGCGATCAAGGCCATCTCCCGCGCCATCCGCCGCACCCGTGCCGGCCTGAAGGACCCGAACCGTCCTACCGGTTCGTTCATCTTCGCCGGACCGACCGGCGTCGGCAAGACCGAACTGGCCAAGGCCCTCGCCGAGTTCCTCTTCGGGGAAGAGGACGCGCTCATCACCCTCGACATGTCGGAATACCAGGAGAAGCACACGGTCTCGCGCCTGTTCGGTGCTCCCCCCGGCTACGTCGGCTACGAGGAGGGCGGGCAGCTCACCGAGAAGGTGCGCCGTCGTCCGTTCTCGGTCGTCCTGTTCGACGAGGTCGAGAAGGCCCACGCGGACCTCTTCAACTCGCTGCTGCAGATCCTCGAGGACGGCCGCCTGACCGACTCGCAGGGGCGCGTCGTCGACTTCAAGAACACCGTGATCATCATGACCACGAACCTCGGCACCCGGGACATCTCCAAGGGCGTGATGACGGGCTTCCAGTCCTCGTCCGACACCGCGACCGGCTACGAGCGGATGCAGGCCAAGGTCCAGGAGGAACTGCGCCAGCACCTCCGTCCGGAGTTCCTGAACCGCGTCGACGACACCGTGGTGTTCCCGCAGCTGACGGAGAAGGAGATCGTCCAGATCGTCGATCTGTTCGTCGGCCGTCTCGAGAAGCGCATGGTCGAGAAGGGCATGCACGTCGAGCTCAGCACGCCGGCGAAGGCCCTGCTCGCGACCCGCGGCTACGACTCGTCGATGGGTGCCCGTCCGCTGCGCCGCACGATCCAGCGCGACATCGAGGACCAGCTCTCGGAGAAGATCCTCTTCGGCGAGATCGTCTCGGGTCAGACCATCCAGGTCGACGTCGAGGGCGAGGGGGATGCCGCGAAGTTCACCTTCACCGGCATCGACACCCCGGTCGAGATCGAAGGGGAGACCGTCCCCGCCGCACTCGAGGCCGGTTCGGCGTCGGACGCGGCGGAGGCCGACCAGGCCTCCTAGCGTGAGCGGCCGCGGGCCGGACGCGTAGCGAGACGGCGCCCGCCGAGTTCCACGAACTCGGCGGGCGCCGTCGTCGTGGTGGCGGACCGGGCGTCGAACGCGCGGAAACAACCCGGCGGGGTTTCACGTGAAACCCCGCGCCTCGCCCGCGGGCCGGCAGGAGCCGACCGCGCATCTAGGATGAAACCATGAGTACATTTTCCGTCCGCCCAGCACGCACCGGAGACGTCGTCGCGATCCGCTCCCTCGTCCGGCCGCTCGCGGACGAGCGGATCCTGCTCGAGAAGGAGGCGGTCGCCTACTTCGAGTCGCTCCAGGAGTTCGTGGTGGCCGTCGATGCCGACGACGCTGTGATCGGCTGCGGCGCCGTCCACGTGATGTGGGAGGACATCGCCGAGGTGCGCACGCTGGCCACCAGCGCCGACTGGCGGGGCCACGGCGTCGGGCAGGCGCTCCTCGAGAGGCTCATGCAGAACGCGCGCGACCTCGGGGTCAAGCGGGTCTTCTGCCTGACGTTCGAGGTCGGGTTCTTCGTGCGCAACGGGTTCGAGGTCATGGAGGACCAGACTGCGGTCGACCCGGAGGTCTACATGGAGCTGCTGCGCTCCAACGACGACGGCGTGGCCGAGTTCCTCGATCTGGCGCGGGTCAAGCAGAACACCCTGGGCAACACGCGGATGATCGCCACCTTCTGATCGGACGATTCTCAAGATTTCACCGGGGAACTGTGGACGGACCGTCCGACGCGTGCTTATGGTGGACTCGCCGGCCCGGCATGGGTCAGCAAAGAAGAAGACTTCGAGCAGAAAAGAGGTGGTCAGCATGGGTTTGGGAGATTCGCTTAGCGGCCTGGGAGACAAGGCGAACGAGCTGAAGGAAGAGCACGGCGACCAGATCAACGAGACTGTTGACAATCTGCAGGAGGAGCACGGCGACAAGCTGGGCGAGCACGCAGACAAGATCAACGACGGTGTTGACAAGGGCCAGGACTTCCTGAAGTAGGAACCCGTCCCCAGCACGTGAGCAGAGAAGGCCCCCACCAAGCGGTGGGGGCCTTCTTGTTGCCCGGCACGGCGGCGACGCGGACTCGGGTTGCGGCGCGGGCAGAATTCATCCGATTTCCTCTCGACGCGCTAGTACTGGCCTAGTATATTAGTTGTTTACCAACGCGTGATCATCTCGATGAGGAGTTGAAGTAATGCAGAAGCTCGCAAACCGGCTCGAGCGCCTGGGTACCGAGACGGCCTTCAGTGTTGCGCAGGCCGCCGCAGCCTGGAAGGCGAAGGGGAACCGGGTGTACCCCTTCCACCTCGGCGATATAAACATCCCGATGGCCCCGCATATCGTGGAAGCGATGAACCGGGCTATCGCGGATGGCTACACCGGCTACTGCCCGGGTCCGGGCATCCCGCAACTGCGTGAGGCCCTCGCCGAGGACATCGGCGCGCGCCGCGGCATGGAGTTCTCCCCGGACAACGTCGTCGTCATGACCGGCGGCAAGCCCGTGATCACCAAGTTCCTCCAGGCCGTCATGGACCCCGGTCAGGAAGTGATCTACCCCAATCCCGGCTTCCCGATCTACGAATCGCAGATCGAGTACCTGGGTGGCACGGCCGTGCCGTACCGGTACGTGCCCACCGAATCGGGCTTCGCCATCGACCTCGACCAGGTTCGCGCCTCGATCACCCCGAACACCACTGCGATCATCTACAACGACCTGCAGAACCCCATCTCTGCCGAGTCGACTGCGGCAGAGCGCGAGGCGATCGCACAGCTCGCGATCGAACACGACCTCTGGGTCCTGTCCGACGAGGCCTACTTCGAGACGCGCTACGAGGGCGTCTCGAGCTCCATTGCGGCGCTGCCGGGCATGGCGGAGCGAACCGTCATTCTGTACACGTTCAGCAAGAAGTTCGCCATGACCGGGTCGCGCCTCGGGTGCGCCGTCGCTCCGCTGGAGATCGCCCAGATCATGAGCAAACTCAACACCAACGACGAGTCGTGCACCACGCACTACGTGCAGTGGGCCGGTATCGAAGCGCTGCGCGGTCCGCAGGAACCCGTGCAGCAGATGCTCGACGTCCTCAAGGAACGTCGTGACGTCGCGTGCGAGATCGTGAACTCCATCCCCGGGGTGCACGTCGCTGTGCCGCAGTCGACCTTCTACCTGTTCCCAGACGTCACCGAGGCCATGGAGCGCAAGGGCTTCACCACGGTCGGCGAGTTCGCCACGGCCGCCCTGGAGAACACGGGAGTGTCCTTCTGCACCCGTGAACACTTCGGGCGCCGGCTTCCCGGCGAGGAGCGGCAGTACATCCGTCTGGCCTACTCCGGCATCGAGACGGCCGACATCCGCGAGGGCCTCGGCCGCTTGCGCGAGTGGATCGAGGCGTAATGGGCAAGGTAGTCGTCACGGGACGCATTCCCGAAGCCGCGCTCGAGACGCTGCGCGCCGAACACGAGGTGGACGCCTGGGCGGGCTCCGAGTCGATCGGACGCGAGGAACTGCTGGCCCGCGTGGCCGGCGCCGATGCCGTCGTGAGCCTGCTGACCGAACGCGTCGACGGCGAGCTGCTCGACGCCGCCGGGCCGCAGCTCAAGGTGGTCTCCAACGTGGCCGTCGGCTATGACAACATCGATGTGCCGGCCTGCACCGAGCGTGGTGTCACCGCCACCAACACCCCGGGTGTGCTCACCGAGGCCACCGCCGACATCGCCTTCGGGCTGATACTGATGGCGACCCGCCGACTCGGCGAGGGCGAACGGCTCATCCGCTCCGGCCAGGCGTGGAAATGGGGCATGTTCTTCCTGCTCGGCAGCGGACTGCAGGGCAAGACCCTCGGTATCGTCGGCATGGGAGGCATCGGTCAGGCGACCGCGCGCCGGGCCAGGGCCTTCGGCATGGACGTCGTCTACCAGTCGCGCAGTGAGATCGCCCCGGGGGTCGCCGCCGAGCTGGGCGCCCGGCGGGTCGAGCTCGACGAGCTGCTGGCGGTCTCCGACGTCGTCTCGGTGCACTGCCCGTACGGCCCCGCCACGCACCACCTGATCGGTGCGGAGCAGCTGGCGGCGATGAAGGGCACGGCCTACCTCGTCAACACTGCACGCGGACCGATCGTCGACGAAGCGGCGCTTGCCGCGGCGCTGCGCGATGGTGTCATCGCAGGGGCCGGGCTGGATGTCTTCGAGAAGGAGCCCCAGGTCCATCCGGAGCTGCTGGATCTGGAGAATGTGGCGCTCGTGCCGCACCTCGGCTCGGCGACCGTCGAGACGCGCACCGCCATGGCGGTGCTCGCCGCCGAGAATTCACTGGCCGTGCTCCGCGACGAGCAGCCGCCGACCCCCATCGGATAGGCGCTCGCGCTGGCGCGCGCCTCTGTGAGGACCCGGCGCCCGGCACGGACGCAGAGAGGCCCCCACCGCCGGGTGGGGGCCTCTCTGCGTCCGTGCGGGTCCAATCCGGCGCAACGGGCCTACAGGGCGGCGCGGATGGTCGATTCGAAGTGGCGGACGTGCTCGCGCGCCAGCTCTGCGGCCTCGTCCTCCCGGCCGGCGATGATCGCCTCCAGCAGGGCGATGTGCTCTCGGATGTGGCCGCCGATCTTCGGCAGGCGGCCCAGCACGAGGCACCAGATCCGCGTTGCGAGGTTGTCGAGCCGGATGAGGGTCTCCGCGAGATGCGGGTTTCCGGTGGCCCGGTAGATCAGGCGGTGAACGGCCAGATCGTATTCGAGCAGTGCACCGTGGTCGCCGTCCTCGCCGAGCCTGGCGATCTCCTCCGCCAGACGCGCGAACTCCGAACGGAGGTCGTCGTCGGCGTTGAGCGCCGCCTTCTGCGCAGCCAGCGGCTCGAGGAGCACGCGCACCTCCGAGATCGACGCGAGGTCGCCGATGTCGACGATGGCCGCGAAGGTGCCGCGCCGGGGGTAGGAGACGATCAGGTGGTCGGTCTCGAGGCGTTTGAGCGCCTCGCGGACGGGGGTCCGGCCGACGCCGAGTTCGGTGGCGATCCGCCCCTCGTTGATGGGCTCGCCGGGCGCGATGTCGAGCATGATCAGCCGGTCGCGCAGGAGCTTGTAGGCGTGTTCGGACATGGACTCCGATTCGCCGGTACTGACGGGGGCTACACTCACTTCTCTTCCTCTCGATGCGTCTGCCGCGGCTCGGTGCTTCATGGATTCCGCGGGTCGGGGAATATCCGTTGACAGCAGCTCTGTGCAGATCATACTATCGGTTGTAAGCTGATATATCAGATGACGACGAAGAGCTTGTTAGGAGATTCGCATGACGCTGTTGACGGGAGAGGGGATGGTGGTTCCGAAGGAACTCACCACGTCCCTGGCCGAACTGGATCCTGCTGTTGCCGAGAGCATCGACGCGGAACTGCACCGGCAGCGCGACGGCCTCGAGATGATCGCCTCGGAGAACTACACGGCCGCGGCGGTCCTCGAGGCGCAGGGCTCGGTTCTGACGAACAAGTACGCCGAGGGGTACCCGGGCCGCCGCTACTACGGCGGCTGCGAACACGTCGACGTCATCGAGCAGCTGGCCATCGACCGGCTCAAGGAACTGTTCGGCGCCGAACACGCCAACGTCCAGCCGCACTCCGGCGCCCAGGCCAACGCCTCCGCCATGCACGCGCTGATCAAGCCGGGCGACACCATCCTCGGCCTGAACCTGGCCCACGGCGGCCACCTGACCCACGGCATGAAGATCAACTTCTCCGGCAAGCTCTACAACGTGGTCCCCTACGGCGTGGACCCCGAGACGCAGCGCGTGGACATGGCCGAGGTGGAGCGTCTGGCGACGGAGCACCGGCCGCAGCTCATCATCGCCGGCTGGTCCGCCTACCCGCGGCACCTCGACTTCGCCGAGTTCCGCCGGATCGCGGATTCGATCGGCGCCTACCTCATGGTCGACATGGCCCACTTCGCGGGACTGGTCGCGGCGGGCCTGCACCCGTCGCCGGTGCCCCACGCCCACGTGGTCACGTCCACGACGCACAAGACGCTGGCCGGCCCGCGCGGCGGCTTCATCCTGACGAACGACGCCGACCTGGCCAAGAAGTTCAACTCCGCAGTCTTCCCGGGGCAGCAGGGCGGCCCCCTCGAGCACGTGATCGCCGGCAAGGCCGTCGCGTTCAAGATCGCCGCCACGGACGCCTTCCGTGAGCGCCAGGAGCGGACGATCGCCGGCGCGCGGATCCTCGCCGAGCGGCTCTCCCGGGACGACGTCGCGGCACAGCAGATCAAGGTGGTCTCGGGCGGCACGGATGTGCACCTCGTGCTCGTCGATCTCAGCCGGTCCCAGCTCGACGGCCGCCAGGGCGAGGACCTCCTCGCCGAGCTGGACATCACAATCAACCGCAACGCCGTCCCCAACGACCCGCGTCCGCCGATGGTCACCTCCGGCCTCCGGATCGGCACGTCGGCGCTCGCCACCCGCGGCTTCACGGAGGAGTCCTTCGCCGAGGTCGCGGACATCATCGCCGAGGCGCTGATCGCCGCCGCGCACGACGGCGGCGCCGACCCGGCACTCCTGGCCAGCCTGCGCGAACGCGCGACCACGCTGGCCGCCGCCTACCCGCTGTACCCGCACCTCGCACCGATGGGAGCCTCCTGATGGCTGACCTGCTGCCGGAACACCCGGACTTCCTCTGGCGGAATCCGGACCCCAAGCCCAGCTACGACGCCGTGATCGTCGGCGGCGGCGGGCACGGCCTGGCGACGGCCTACTACCTGGCCAAGAATCACGGCATGACCAACATCGCGGTCCTGGAGCGGGGGTGGCTCGCCGGCGGGAACATGGCCCGCAACACCACGATCATCCGCTCCAACTACCTGTGGGACGAGTCGGCCGCGCTGTACGAGCACTCCCTGAAGCTGTGGGAGGGCCTGCCCGAGGAGCTCGAGTACGACTTCCTGTTCTCCCAGCGCGGCGTCATGAATCTGGCCCACACGCTCCAGGACGTGCGGGAGTCGCAGCGACGGGTCAACGCCAACCAGCTCAACGGTGTGGACGCTGAATGGATCACGCCGGACCAGGTCAAGGAACTCTGCCCCATCATCAACACCGGCGACGACATCCGGTACCCCGTCATGGGGGCCACCTACCAGCCGCGCGCCGGCATCGCCAAGCACGACCACGTCGCGTGGGCGTTCGCCCGCAAGTGCGACGAGATGGGTGTGGACATCATCCAGAACTGCGAGGTCACCGACTTCATCAAGGACGGCAACCGCGTCGTGGGCGTGGAGACCTCGCGCGGGCGCATCAACGCCGGCAAGGTCGGCCTCGCCGCCGCGGGCAACTCCTCGGTGCTGGCCGACCTGGCCGGGTTCCGCCTGCCGATCCAGTCCCACCCGCTGCAGGCACTGGTCTCCGAGCTCTTCGAACCCGTCCACCCGACGGTCGTCATGTCCAACCACGTGCACGTGTACGTTTCCCAGGCGCACAAGGGCGAGCTCGTCATGGGCGCCGGCGTCGACTCGTACAACGGCTACGGCCAGCGCGGCGGATTCCACGTGATCGAAGAGCAGCTGGCGGCCGCCGTCGAACTGTTCCCGATCTTCGCCCGGGCCCACCTGCTGCGCACCTGGGGAGGCACCGTGGACACCACGTTCGACGCCTCGCCGATCATCTCGTCGACCCCGATCGACCAGATGTACGTCAACGCGGGCTGGGGGACCGGCGGCTTCAAGGGGACGCCGGCGGCCGGCTACACGTTCGCCCACACGATCGCGACAGACGAGGCGCACCCGCTGAACGCGCCGTACGCGCTGGACCGCTTCGAAACCGGGCGCCTCATCGACGAACACGGCGCTGCAGCCGTCGCACACTAGGGAGAGCCGCGACATGCTCGAAATCCGATGCCCGTACTGCGGGCCGCGAGACGAAACCGAATTCGGCTACGGGGGCCAGGCCCACGTCGCCTACCCGGAGGACCCTTACGCGCTGAGCGACAGCGAGTGGGGCGAGTACCTCTTCTACCGCGAGAACACCCGCGGCGTCTTCGCCGAGCGCTGGGTGCACAGCGCCGGCTGCCGCAAGTGGTTCAACGCCCTGCGGGACACCGTCACCTACGAATTCAAGGCCATCTACCGGACTGGCGAGCCCCGCCCGGACATCACCGAAGGAGAGATCCGATGAGCGCAGCGCCTGCCGAGCCCGGCCGCCGCCCCGGACATGCCATCGATCGCACCCGCGAGGTCTCGTTCCGTCTCGACGGGATCGTCTACAGCGGTTTCGCCGGCGACACGGTCGCGAGCGCGCTGCTGGCGTCGGGCCATATCGACTGCGGGTCCTCCCTCTACCTGGGGCGCCCGCGCGGCGTGGTCGGTGCCGGAGTCGAGGAGCCCAACGCGCTGGTCGCCGTGAAGTCGCGGTTCGAGGGCCACGTCGACGAATCGATGCTGCCCGCGACGACCGTCGAGATCGCCGAGGGCATGGAGGTCAACTACCTCAGCGGCCGCGGCGTTCTCGATCCGCGCCCCGACGAGGCCGTGTACGACCACAAGTACGTGCACGCCGATGTCCTGATCGTGGGCGCCGGGCCGGCCGGCCTGGCCGCCGCCCGCGAAGCGGCGAAGACCGGTGCGCGGACCATTCTCATGGACGATCAGCCCTCCGCCGGGGGCTCCCTGCTCTCCGAGCGCGGCACCACGATCGACGACGGCGACGCCGTCGAGTGGATCGCGGCGACGATGGACCGCCTCGCCCGCGCCGAGGAGTTCGTGTACCTGCCGCGGACCACCGCGTTCGGCAGCTACGACGAGAACTTCGTGGTGGCCGTCCAGCACCGGACGGACCACCTGCCGTCCGCCCGCCGTCCGGGAGTCTCCCGGCAGCGCATCTGGCACGTCCGCGCATCCCAGGTCGTCCTCGCGACCGGCGCCCACGAGCGTCCCATCGTGTTCGCCAACAACGACCGCCCGGGGATCATGCTCGCCTCCGCCGTGCGCACCTACCTCAACCGGTACGGTGTGGCCGCCGGGCGCCGCGTGGTGGTCGCCACCACCAACGACTCGGCCTACTCGACCGTGGAGGACCTGCACGCGGCCGGCGTCGACGTCGTCGCCGTCGTGGACTCCCGCCCCGACCTGTCCGAGCGCGCGCTCACCGTCCTCGAGGCGACCGGAATCCGTGGGCACGCCGGCGCCGCCGTCGTCGACACGGCCGGCGAGAGCACCGCGGGCCGCCTCAGCGGCGTGACGATCAGCCCGCTGGCCGAGGACGGAACGCTCACGGGCGAGGTCGAGTCCGTGGACGCGGACCTGCTCGCGGTTTCGGGCGGGTTCTCGCCGGTGGTGCACCTGCACAGCCAGCGCCGCGGCCCGCTGGCCTGGGACGACGACATCGCCGGCTTCGTGCCCTCGGGCAAGGTCGCGGACCAGCAGGTCGTCGGCGCCGCCGCCGGGCGGTACACGCTCGCCGAGGGCCTCTCCGGAGGGGCCGAGGCGGGACACCGCGCAGCCCAGCGCACCGGGCGCTCCGCCCCGCTCGTGGTTCCGTCGGCTCCGGCCGCGGCGACCGGATCCTTCCGGCCGCTCTGGCTCGTTCCCGGGCTCAGCGGCGAGCCCGAGACGTGGAAGGAGCACTTCGTCGACCTGCAGCGCGACCAGACCGTCGCCGACATCCTGCGCGCGACCGGCGCCGGGATGCAGTCGGTGGAGCACGTCAAGCGCTACACCTCGATCTCCACGGCCAACGACCAGGGCAAGACCAGCGGCGTCAACGCCATCGGCGTGATGGCCGCGGTCCAGGGCGGCCGCGCGATCGACGAGATCGGCACGACGACGTTCCGCGCCCCGTACTCGCCCGTCGCCTTCGCCGCCGTGGCCGGGCGCCGCCGCGGCGAGCTCGCCGACCCCGCCCGCGTCACCTCGATCCACCCGTGGCATGTCGCCCGCGGCGCCGAGTTCGAGGACGTCGGGCAGTGGAAGCGCCCCTGGTACTACCCGCAGGCCGGCGAGGACATGGACGCGGCCGTGCTGCGCGAGTGCCGCGCCGTGCGCGAGTCCGTCGGCTTCATGGACGCCAGCACGCTCGGCAAGATCGAGATCCGCGGGACGGACGCCGGCGAGTTCCTGAACCGGATGTACACCAACGGTTTCGCGAAGCTCAAGCCCGGCATGGGCCGCTACGGCGTCATGTGCACCGAGGACGGGATGATCTTCGACGACGGCGTCACGCTGCGCGTCGACGACGGCCGCTACTACATGACCACGACGACGGGCGGCGCGGCCAAGGTGCTGGAGTGGCTCGAGCAGTGGCACCAGACCGAGTGGCCGGAACTCGACGTCGTCCTCACGTCGGTGACGGAGCAGTGGAGCACCGTCGCCGTCGTCGGACCGGACTCCCGGAAGGTGATGGAGGCCGTCTGCCCGGACCTCGACGTCTCGCAGGAGGCGTTCCCGTTCATGGCGTTCCGCGAGACGACGCTGGCCGGCGGGATCCCCGCCCGGATCTGCCGCATCTCGTTCTCCGGCGAGCTCGCCTTCGAGATCAACGTCGACACCTTCTACGGCCTGTCCGTCTGGGAGGCCGTCGCCGAGGCCGGCGAGCAGTTCGGGATCACCCCGTACGGCACCGAGACGATGCACGTGCTCCGCGCCGAGAAGGGGTTCATCATCGTCGGGCAGGACACCGACGGCACGATCACCCCGCAGGACGCGGGCATGGACTGGGTGGTCTCCAAGCTCAAGGACTTCGTCGGCAAGCGGTCCTTCGCCCGGCCCGATGCATCGCGCGAGGGGCGCCGCCACCTGGTGGGCGTACTGCCCGTGGATCGGACCACCCGGCTGGCCGAGGGCGCGCAGCTCGTGGCCGCCGGCACGCCGATCACGCCCCAGGACGGACCGGTGCCCATGATCGGGCACGTGACCTCCTCCTACCAGTCGGCCGCACTGGGACGCCCGTTCGGGCTCGCCCTCGTCGACGGCGGGCGCGACCGCCTCGGCGAGGTCGTCCAGTCACCGGTCGGCGGCGTGCTCGTCGACGTCGAAATCACATCCCCCGTCCTCTACGATCCGGAAGGGAGCCGCCGCGATGGCTGACATCACGACCGCGCCAGACGATTCCACCAACTCGAGTGTGGCCTCGGCCGCACGCGGCGACATCTCGGTACTCGACGCTCTGAGGGTCTCGCCCGCCGCCCACCTCGCCGAGCTCATGGCAGGGGCCGAGGTGACCGGGGAGCGCTCGGTGGCCCTGCGCGAACTGCCGTTCACCGTCCAGCTGGGCCTGCGGGCCGAGCCGGGGAGCCGGTCGGCACTGGCCCTGGAGGCTGCCCTCGGCGTCGGATTCCCGGAGAGTGCCGGCGCCGTCACCGGCGACGCCTCCGCAGTGCACATCCTGTGGTTGGGACCCGACGAGTTCCTGGCGGTTGACGCGTCGCGCCGGCAGGAGCCGGGCGACGGCGATGCTGTCGCCGCGGCGCTCGACGGCCTGCCCGGCCAGGCGCTCGACCTCTCCGCGAACCGGACCATTCTGGAGCTCAGCGGGGCCCGCGCCCGCCACGTCCTGGAGAAGGGCTGCCACATGGATCTCCACCCGCGCGCCTTCGCCGTTGGAACGGCCGTCCTGACCCAGGTGGGCCCGGTCCCGGTGATCCTCCACCGCTCCGGCGAACAGGAGTACCGGCTGTTCCCCCGCGCGTCCTTCGCCGACTACACGGTGCGCTGGCTCGTGGACGCGATGGCCGAGTTCGCAGGGGACGAGGTCACCTGATGGCCCTCGGCGTCCTCGACCTGTTCTCCGTCGGCATCGGCCCCTCCTCGTCGCACACGGTGGGTCCGATGCGGGCGGCGCGCCGCTTCACGGCCGAACTCGAGGCCGCGGGGGCAAGTGCGACGACGGCACGGGTCAAAGTCGAGCTGTTCGGCTCGCTCGGCGCAACCGGCATCGGCCACGGCTCCGACACGGCCGTCGTCGTCGGCCTCTGCGGGCACGACCCGGAGACCGTGGACGCCGACTCCGTGGCATCGATCGCGGAGGCCGCCGCGGAGGCCGGGAGGCTCGCTCTCGGCGGGACGCGCCAGGTCGCCTTCAACCGGGCGCGCGACGTCGTCCTGCACCGGCGGCGCTCGCTGCCGGCGCATCCCAACGGGATGCGGGTGACGGCCTTCGACGACGCCGGGGAGGACCTCTTCGTCCGCGAGTACTACTCGGTCGGCGGCGGATTCGTCGTCGCCTCCGATGAACTGGACGCCCCGGTAGCCGGGGACGAACAACCCGAACCCCGCCCTTTCGACTCGGCGGACGAGCTGCTCGACAGGTGCCGCGAGGGCGGACTGTCCATCGCCGACCTGATGCGTGCCAACGAGGCCGTGCGCCACGAGGCCCCAGCGCTGCGCGAGCAGCTCCTGGGCATCTGGGCGGTCATGCGCGAGTGCGTGGCGAACGGGTGCACCCGGACCGAGGCGCTCCTGCCCGGAGGGCTCAAAGTACGACGGCGCGCGCCGGCCCTGCGGGACAAGCTCCGCGAGGAGCAGGCCGCAGCGCTGACCTCCGGCGGGGTGGACCCGCTGCAGGCCATGGAGTGGGTCAACCTGTTCGCGCTCGCCGTCAACGAGGAGAACGCCTCGGGTGGACGGATCGTCACGGCGCCGACGAACGGCGCCGCCGGCATCATCCCGGCCGTCCTGCACTACTACTGGAATTTCATCCCCGGCGCGGACGAGGACGGGGTCGTGGACTTCCTGCTGACGGCCGGAGCGATCGGCATCCTCTTCAAGAAGAACGCCTCGATCTCCGGCGCGGAGGTCGGCTGCCAGGGCGAGGTGGGTTCGGCCTGTTCCATGGCCGCCGCCGGGCTGTGCGCCGTCCTCGGCGGGACGCCGGAGCAGATCGAGAACGCTGCGGAGATCGGACTCGAGCACAACATGGGGCTCACCTGCGATCCCGTCGGCGGGCTGGTGCAGGTGCCCTGCATCGAACGCAACGCCATCGCCTCCGTGAAGGCGATCAACGCGGCCCGACTCGCTTTCCGCGGAGACGGCCAGCACCGGGTGTCTCTGGACCAGGCCATCAACACGATGCGCCAGACTGGAGCGGACATGAAGACCAAATACAAAGAGACCTCGCGCGGTGGCCTGGCGGTCAACGTCGTGGAGTGCTGAGAGAAGGAGCAAACATGGGTGAGACCGTACGGGACCACGTCCTGACTTTCGACTGCCCGGAGAAGCCGGGCATCGTGCACGCCTTGACCGGCATCCTGCTGGAGAACGGCGGGGACATCGTCGAGCTCAAGACATTCGACGATCCGCGGTCCGCGCACTTCTTCGCCCGGATCCACTTCACCATCGGTGACGGGGTGGACCCGAAGGAGGCCGCGAACAAGGTGCGCCGCGACATCGACGCGCTGGTGGACAGCGGCGACGCCCGCTGGGAGCTGCTGCCGGCCGGGCAGAAGCGCCGCGTGCTGATCATGGTCTCCAAGTTCGACCACTGCCTGAACGACCTGCTGTACCGTGCCCGGATCGGCGAGCTGCCCGTGGACGTAGTCGCCGTCGTCTCCAACCACCGCGACCACCAGCGCTCCGTAGAGTGGCACGGCATCCCGTTCTACCACATCCCCGTCACCCCGGACACCAAGGTGGAGGCGGAGCAGAAGCTGCTGGACCTCACGGACCGGTTCGAGGTCGACCTGGTGGTCCTGGCCCGCTACATGCAGGTGCTCTCCGACTCCCTGGCGACGAAGATGGAGGGGCGGATCATCAACATCCACCACTCCTTCCTCCCGTCCTTCAAGGGCGCCAAGCCGTACCACCAGGCGTTCGAGCGTGGCGTCAAGACGGTCGGCGCCACGGCGCACTACGTCAACAGCGAGCTGGACGAGGGACCGATCATCGCCCAGCAGGTGCAGCCGGTCGACCATGCCTTCGGCCCTGAGGATCTCGTCGCCGCGGGGCGTGACACCGAGCGCAAGGCCCTCTCCGACGCCGTGCGCTGGCACTGCGAGGGCCGCGTGATGCTGCACGACTCCCGGACGGTCATCCTGCGCTGACCCGTAGTCCTTTTCGCGGGAACAAATCCCGGGCGGAACCATTGCGACGATGTCGCGACCGGCTCCGCCCGGGATTTTCCATGTCCGGGGACACCGAAACTGTGGCGCGAGGTCGGGCCCAAACCTTCTCTTGGAGCACGGCCTCAGGCACGAAAGCGCCCCCGACGCATGAGCGTCGGGGGCGCCTTCGGCGACGGGTCGATCAGACGGTGGTTGCCGCCAGCTCGGTGCCGCGCAGGCGGTGCATCTCCGGGTCGTACAGGGGGTCGTCGACCACGGTCGCCGCGACCCGGCGGCCGAGGTACTCGATCTCGACGCCGTCGCCGGTCTCCACCGAGTTCGGCAGCCACGCGTAGGCGATCGGCTTGCGGACGGTGTACCCGTACGCGGCGCTGGTCACGTAGCCGCTGGCCACGCCGTCGACGTAGACGGGCTCCTTGCCGAGGACCACCGAGACGCCGTCGTCGACCGTCAGGCAGCGCAGGCGCTTCGTGGCGGCCGCGGCCCGCTCGGCGAGCGCGCTCTTGCCGACGAAGTCGTCGGTCTTGGTCGCCTTGACGGCGAAGCCGAGGCCGGCCTGGTTCGGTTCGTGCTCGCTGGTCATGTCGGTGCCGAAGGCGCGGAAGCCCTTCTCCAGACGCATCGAGCCGAACGCCTCGCGGCCCGCGGCGATGATGCCGTGTTCCCGGCCGGCCTCCCAGATGATGTCCCAGAGCTTCGAGCCGACGTCGGAGGAGGCGTAGAGCTCCCAGCCGAACTCGCCGACGTAGGACAGGCGCATCGCCGTGACGGGGACACCGCCGATCGAGATCTCCTTGGCCCGGAAGTACTTCAGCGCGTCCTTGCCCATGTCGTCGCGGCTGATCTTCGCCATGACCGCGGCGGCCAGCGGGCCCCAGAGGCCGATGCAGCAGGTCCCCGACGTGATGTCGCGGACGCTGACCCACTGCGACGGGTCCTGCTCGGTCTGCTGTCGGGCCAGTCGCGAGAAGTAGGCCAGGTCGACGTTGGAGTTCACGCCGGCCTGGTAGCGCTCCTCGGAGAGGCGGGCCACCGTGATGTCACTCGTGATGCCGCCGGCCTCGTCGAGCAGCAGGGTGTAGCTGACGGCGCCCGGGGCGCGCAGCATGCTGGACGTCGTCAGGCCGTGCAGCAGCGGGCCGGCGCCGGGGCCGGTGATCTCGAGGCGCTTGAGCGGCGTCATGTCGAACATGGCGACCGCCGTACGGGTCTTCCAGGCCTCGACGGCGGCGATCGGGGAGTGGAACTTGGCCGCCCACTCGTCGCGCTCGGGGGCCGCCCACTCGGCGGGCAGCTCGTCCAGCAGGTCGGCGTTCGACTCGAACCAGTGCGGGCGCTCCCAGCCGGTGCCCTCGAGGAAGAAGGCGCCGAGCGCCTTCTGCTGCTCGTGGAAGGGGCTGACGCGGACGTCCCGCGGGCTCGTGCGCGGCTCCAGGGGGTGGCGCACGTCGTAGATCTCGACGAAGTTCTGCTTGCCGGTCTCCTCGACGTACTCCGGGGTGGTCTGCACGTCTTCGAAGCGGTTCAGGTCGCAGTCGGAGAGATCGGTGTTGGAGTGGCCGGTCGCGATCAGTTCGGCGACGGCCTTGGCGATACCCGGAGCGTGCGTCACCCACACTGCTTCTGCCACGAAGAATCCGTTGACGTGGCGGGACTCGCCGACCAGAGAGCCGCCGTCGGGCGTGAAGGAGAACACGCCGTTGAAACCGCGCTGGATCTCGGTGTTCTTCAGGTCCGGCAGGAGCTCCTGGGTGGCCTCCCACTCCGCGGCGAAATCTTCCGGTGTGAACGGCAGGGAGGAGGGCATCTTCTCCGAGGTGATCTCCTCCGGACGGTACTTCGGCAGATCGTCCAGGCTCACGGCCATCGGACGGTGCGCGTAGGACCCGATGCCGATGGTCTCGCCCCATTCGCGGTAGTACAGGTCCCGGTCCTGGTAGCGGAGGATCGGGCGACTGGCCCCGCTGGGCAGCTCGTTGACTCCGGCCAGGGACGGGGCGGGAGTGGTCCAGGCGAACTGGTGCGCGAGCGGGAGTAGCGGGACCGCGGTGCCGACCATCTCGCCGATGGCGGGGCCCCAGAAACCGGCGCAGGAAACCACGATGTCGGCGGCGAAACGCTCCTCGCCGGCGACGACCGCGGTGACCCGACCGCCGGACTGCTCGATATCGGTGACGGCGGTGCGGTCGCGGAACTCGACGCCCGCTGCCTTGGCACGCTCCATCACGAGCTGCGTTCCCTTGGCGGCCAGGGCCAGGCCGTCGCCCGGGGTGAGCAGGCCGCCGAGGACCATGTCCGGATTGAGCATGGGGAAGCGCTTGAGGCACTCGTCGGCGTCGACGATGTGGGCCTCGACCCCGTAGGAGCGGTTCCAGCCGGCGCGGCGGTGCAGATCCTGCAGGCGCTCCTCGTTGGTGGCGATCTCCAGACCGCCCACCGGCAGGAACGAGCCGCGGCCGTCCGCCCCGGTCAGAGAGGTCAACTTCTCGATGGTGTACTGGGCGAACTCGGTCATCGACTTCGAACCGTTCGAGGAGAAGACGAGGCCGGGTGCGTGGGAGGTGGAACCGCCCGGGATCCCCAGCGGTCCCTGCTCGAGGACGAGGACGTTGGTGTGGCCGAGCTGGGCGAGCTCGTCAGCGAGGTTCGCGCCGACGATTCCGGCGCCGATGATGACGATCCTCGGTGAGGTGTGAGACACGGTGGACTCCCTAGATTCTTGGTCAGTGGTGTTGGTGGTGGGCCGGCCGAGGCCGTTGGTGCCGTCAGGCGTCGATCACGAGATCGGTCTGCGCCGTAGAGCAGCAGGGCAGGAATTTTCCGGCCTCGATCTCGCGGGCGCGGATGCCGCCCTGGTGGTTCATGTCGACTTCACCCTGGAGCTTGACGACTTTGCAGGAGCCGCACATGCCCTCCTGGCAGTTGGCTCCGATCCTGACGCCGGCCTTTTTCGCGGCGGCCAGAATCTCCTCGCCGGGGTCGATCCTGACGTTCAGGCCGCTGCGGAGAAAGGACA
Source organism: Zhihengliuella salsuginis (assembly GCF_014651715.1). Taxonomy (GTDB): domain Bacteria; phylum Actinomycetota; class Actinomycetes; order Actinomycetales; family Micrococcaceae; genus Zhihengliuella; species Zhihengliuella salsuginis. The sequence continues at coordinate 6,430 of NZ_BMXK01000019.1, read as the reverse complement.
TGTTCAGGCTTCCGGAGCCGACGGACTCGAACGACGACGGCTCGGCCGGCGTGTCCGCGGATTCCGGCGATGCGGGCTCCTCCTCGTATTCCGCTGCGTACTCGGCTTCGGCGGCGGCGACGACGGCGCCGTCGTCGTCCGTGTCCTGATCGTCGCCGGACCGGTAGAGGTCGAGGGCCGGGGGCTGCTGCTCCTGGAGCTCTTCGGCGACCGCTGCGAACTCCTCGGCGATCTCGCCGGCGAGTGCGACCTCCTCGCGGTACTCGAGGACGATCTCCCGGCTGCCCGAGAAGGACTCCTTGTGGACGGAGGTGTCGTCCACGCCCACCTTGCTGAGCAGGTCCGTGGCGACGTCGAGGTACCCTTCGGGCCCGCAGGCGTAGACCTGGCGGCCGTTGGCGTCGGGAACCACCTCGTCGATCATCTGGGCGGTCAGCCGGCCCACCATCCCCTCCCAGGTTCCGGGAACGCTGCGGTCCCCGAGGGAGTAGTAGACCTTGATGCGGGAGTCGACGGACGCGAGGTATTCCAGCTCCCGGGAGAAGGCGAACGCCCCCGGCTCGGCGCCGTGGTAGAGCATGACGACGTCGGCCCGGCCGGGCAGGGAGTGGATCGTCCGGATCATCGACATCAGCGGGGTCACCCCCGAGCCCGCGGCGAGGAACAGGTAGCGCGCCCGGCGGTCCATATCCGGCAGGTGGAAGGCGCCGACGGGGCCGAGCATGTCGAGGACCATGCCGGGGCGGATGTTGTCGTGCACCCACTGGGAGACCCGTCCGCCCTCCTCGCGCTTGACGGTGATCGCGAACGTCCACGGAACCGTGGGCGAGCTCGAGATCGAGTAGCTGCGGTTCACCGGCTCCGCATCCGGGCCGTCCACGGGGAACGCGATATTCAGATACTGGCCCGACCGGAAGGCCAGGGGAGCGCCGTCCGTCCTGCGCAGGACGATGGTGAGCATGTCGCCGACTTCGGGCACGGTCTCGACGCACTCGGCGAGGAACTCCTGCGGGTACCAGGGCCACAACGCACGGGCCGCCCCGGCGGGTTCCGGGGTGCTCTGGAAGACGCGGTTCCACGGCATCTCCAGGCCGCGGATGCGGTGGAAATCGGGAATCGCTGTGAGGGTCGTGCTGACTGTCATCCGAGGTGCTCCTGCATACGCTGCACGTACCAGTTGATGAAGGCTTCGACCTGGTACTCGCTCTTCATGTACGGGCCGGGCTCGTAGGCCGGGCTGGCTGCGCCCTGCTGGCACATCTCGACGAAATTCTTGTCCTGGACGTTGGTCTGCTTCCACGTGTACGTGAGGGTTTCCAGGTCGTAGTCGACGCCCTCGACGGCGTCGTCGGCGACGAGCCACGTCGTCCGCACGAGCGTCTGGTGCTCGTTGATCGGGAACGCGGCGAACGTGATGACGTGGTCGGAGAGCAGGTGGAACCAGCAGTTGGGCTGCAGGTGCATCGAGCACCGGCCCAGCCGGAAGTCGCGCAGGTCGCCGAGGAGCTTCTTCGACAACCGGCGCCCGGTGGCCGAGAACGACTCGCCGGCTCCGTCGAGGGGCTCCCGGGAGATGCGGATGCCGGCGATGCGCGTATCCAGCTCCTCGACGACCTCGTACGGCAGGCCGTAGCGGGTGCAGCGTTCCTGCAGGGCCGTCTCGGCGGTGACGTTTCGCTGCCAGGCGTCTTCGAGGTGCGGCGGGACGAGCTCCTCGGTCAGGCCCCAGGTCGGGAAGAGGGAGCAGGCGAGTTCGGGGTGGCCGTCGCAGTGGTAGCACTCGCGGTTGTTCTCCATCACCAGCTTCCAGTTGCCCTCTTCGATGAGCTCCTGCTGGAAAGCCACCTTCGCATTCGCGATCTCGTGCGGGGCCACATAGGGCTCGAAGATCTTGGCGACCTCGTCGAAGTCCTCGGGCGGCTCGGGCGCCAGGCAGACGAAGACGAGCCCGGCGACGATGCGGCTGTGCGCCCGTTTGAGGGCGAAGCACGCCTTGTCGAAGGTCGTCTCCCCGGGCGACGACGCGTGGATCAGCGACCCCTCCGTGTCGTACGTCCAGGAGTGGTAGCCGCACACGAGGTTGCCCGTGGTTCCGGCCGGCTCGGTGAGGACCCTGGCGCCGCGGTGGCGGCACACGTTGTGCAGGGCGTTCACGCCGTCGTCCGTGCGGAGGATGATCAGCGAGTAGGGGCCGTAGTCGATCGTGACGTAGTCGCCGGGTTCGGGGATCTCCGCGAGGCTGGCGGCGAAGAGCCAGTGCTGGCCGAAGATGCCCTGCATGTCCGCCTTGAACAGCTCCGGGTCCGTGTAGAACGGGGCGTCGAGGGAGTAGCCGGCACGCCTCTTCTCGAAGAGGGAGCGGACCGCGGAGAGCTGTTCCTCGGAACGGGACGGGGCGATCTTTCCCCGCGCGGTGGACTTCGATTTAACTGCTTGGACCATGGGTTGTCTTCCTCGGGTTCGTGCTGTTCGTGGTGGGGGTGTGAAAGCTGTCGAGAACGCCGATACCGCGGCACCGAGAACTTGCTGCTGACTTCAGACTAGGAGCCGAAACCTTGCGATAAAAGCGTCAATACGTGGCGAATTACATGCATAATTCCGCACGGTATAAGGGTGGTGCGGAGATTCCATCAGTGGCGAAAAACTACCGATGAGTAGGTCATTTCTGGTCGACCGGTTGCTCCAGACGAACGGGGTGTCCGGCGTCTGGGATTTCGGGGAGCGGCACGACGGGCACCTCGGTCGTGAAGGTGTCCAGCTCGAACGGCTCGCCGTCGTATTTGTCTACGGCGGTGGTGACGGAGTCGACGAGAATCTGCTGGGCCAGCTTGCCCTGGAGTACCAGGGGATCCTGCGACAGGTCCTTCCACAGCGCCACGCACAGCAGGATCATGACGAAGAGGAACGGCAGGGCCGAGACGATCGTGAACGTCTTCAACCCGTTGAGCGCCGCCGCCGGATGGTCGCCACCGGCCAGGAGCATCACGGCGGCCACCGCGCCGACGGCGACACCCCAGAAGATCACGATGCGACGGGACGGGTTCGTGGAACCGTTCTCCGAGAGGGTGCCCATCACGATGGACGCGGAGTCCGCGCTCGTGATGAAGAAGATCCCGATCAGCACGACGGCGATCACGATCATGGTCAGCGACAGCCAGTCCGGGACGACCAGGGCGCCCAGGTAGTCGAAGAGCGCGCTGTCGAAGTTCAGATCCGGGCCGTCTGCGGTCATGTTGACCAGCGCGTCGATCCTCCCGCCCTCTTCGGCGCTCTCCTGGAGTCCGATCGCCCCGCCGCCCATGACGGAGAACCAGATCAGGGAGATGGCAGACGGGATGAACAGCACGCCGGTGACGAATTGGCGGATGGTGCGACCGCGGGAGATGCGGGCGATGAAGAGGCCGACGAACGGGGTCCAGGAGACCCACCACGCCCAGTAGAAGATCGTCCAGGAGGACATCCAGGACTGCAGCGCGTCGCCGCCCGTCGTCGCCGTGCGCGAGGCCATCTGGGGCAGGTCTCCGATGAACGAGCCCAGAGCGTTGGGCAGGACGTTCAGGATGAAGAGCGTGGGCCCTCCGATGAAGACCAGCACGGCCAGGAGGAGCGCCAGGACCATGTTGATGTTCGACAGGGCCTGGATGCCCTTGGCGATGCCCGAGGCGGCGGATGCCACGAAGCAGGCGGTCAGCACGGCGATGATGAGCACCAGGGTGGTGGTGCCGACCGACTCCAGCAGGCCCATCGACTGGATTCCGCCGCCGATCTGCATCGCGCCGAGGCCGAGCGAGCAGGCGGACCCGAACAGCGTCGCGAGGATCGCCAGGATGTTGATGAGCCGACCGCCGATCCCGTTGACGGCCCGTTGACCGAACAGGGGGACGAACATCGAGGAGAAGAGCTGGCTGCGGCCGAGGCGGAAGGTTCCGTAGGCGAGGCCCAGGCCGACGATGGCGTACATCGCCCACGGGTACAGGCCCCAGTGGAACATCGTGGTGCCCATCGCGGTCTGCAGGGCCTCGGCCGTCTGGCCGTCCACCGTCCCCGGCGGCGGCGCCATGTAGAACCACAGGGGTTCCGCGACGCCGTAGAAGACCAGGCCGATGCCCATGCCGGACGCGAACATCATCGCGATCCAGGAGGAGGTCCGGAACTCTGGTTTCTCGTCGTCCTGGCCCAGTTTGATCTCGCCGAATCTGCTGGCGGCGACCACGATCACGAAGATCAGGAAGAAGGAGGCGGCGACGACGAAGAGCCACCCGAAATTGCTCATCGTGCCGGCGAGCAGCGTGTTGGCCACCTCTCCCAGCGATGCGGAGGAGACGAAGCCCCAGATGATGAACGCCAGCGCCGAGATCGCGGCGACGCTGAAGACGACTTTGTCCAGGCCGCGTTCCCGCTTCGGCTTCGGCTTGCGCTTGGTGACCTGCCGCAGGGTCTGCAGCAGGTCTTCGGTACTTCGAGAAGTGCTCATGGATGTATCTCGCTTGTCGGATGTGCCGGTGGGGTGGACTGGGCGCGCCTGCTCGAGCAGGCGCTCGATCGGTGAGTTGTAGATCACAGTAGAGTCACGACCGGCATGCTGACAATAGATAGGAACACAATTGATATTTCAGTGGCCGCGCGTTCGTCCGCAGGCACCGATTCGTCCAACAGTTAGCCGCCGGGCGGGCGGCAGAGGAGAATGACACCATGATCGACCATCGCCTCATGACGTTGAGGGCCTTCGCATCGTGCGGCACCGTTGCCGCGACGGCAGAGCTGACCGGGTACTCCCCGTCGGCGGTGTCCGCGCAATTGCGTGAACTCCAGCATCTGCTGGGCATGAAGCTGCTCGTCAAGGAGGGGCGGGGGCTGCAGCTGACATCCACGGGGCGTTATCTCGTCCGGAAGTCGGAGACGCTGGTGGTCGAGTGGGATCGGATCAAGGCGGCGGCGTTGACCGAAGGCGGCCAGGAGCCGACGAATTTCGGGATCGGCGGATTCTCGACGGCGGCTTCCAACCTGCTGGCACCCCTCGCAGCGGACCTGCGCAGGACGAAGCCCTCGGTCCACGTGCACGTCATCGAGGCGAGCCCGGGCCGGTGCTTCGACCTGTTGATGGCCGAACGGATCGACCTGGCCGTCGTCGTCGCCATGCAGGCGGACATCCGCGCGGGCGGCGACCCGCGTTTCGAGCAGACGCCGTTGTTGAACGATCCCCTGGACGTCATGGTGCCCTCGGAGCACCCGCTCGCCGAGCGGGAGTCCGTCCGCCTCGAGGAGCTGTCCCATGAATTCTGGATCTCCGACGCGCCGGGGACCCCGTACCACGCGTTGTTCACCGCGGCCTTCACTGCGGTCGGGGCGACTCCCCGGATCGAGCACGAGGTCATCGAGTGGGAGACCGCGATCGCCCTGGTGGCCGCGGGTGCGGGCATCGGGCTGATTCCCCGGCTGGCGAGTCTCGGCGGTGCGGAGAACGTCGTCCGCCTGCCGCTCTCCGGCGTCGTCAAGCCCTCCCGGCGGATCGTCGCCGCGGTCCGGACCGGGACGGCGGACGCGCCGATGGTCAAGAGCGCGCTCGACTACCTGCAGGCGACTGCGCGACGGCTGCTCACCGAGCGCCTGGCCGAGAGCCCGTAGCCCGGGGGCGCGCACGCCGCGTGCGTGGGCGGCGCCGGTCGGGCGGCGGGGATCAGCGCTTGCGGAGCTCCTCCCAGAGCTCCGCGACCCGGCGCTCGATGTCGTCGGCGACGGCCTCCGCGCCGGCCTCGTCGACCGACTGTAGGTCCGGCAGCTGCCAGTCGGTGTACTGCTTGTCCGGGTAGATCGGGCAGGCGTCGCCGCAGCCCATCGTGACGACGACGTCGGCCGCCCGCACGACGTCGTCCGTCAGCGGCTTCGGGTAGAGGCTCTCGGCCGGCAGGCCGCGCTCCTGCATGAGGTACAGGGTGACGGGGTGCAGTTCCGAGGCCGGCGTCGAACCGGCCGAGCGGACCGACACGGAGGCGCCGGCGGTCTTGCGCAGGAAGGCTGCGGCCAGCTGCGACCGGCCCGCGTTCTCGACGCACACGAACAGGACCTCCGGCCGGTTCTTCGGCACCTCTCCCATGGACTGGGCGAGCGCCCGCAGCCGGTCCGCCGCGAAGTGCATGGCGGTCGCGGCGAGGTACGTGCGCACGCGGGCGCTGCGGCCGAGCGTCGTGTAGGACTCGAACAGGTACCGCTCGATCATCTCCGGTGCGAAAATCCCGCGGTAGCGGGCTGCGAGGTGGTCGACCTCGCGCATGAGCACGTGGCGGTCCTTGTCTGCCCGGTGTTCCGCGGGAGTCCTGCCGGGCGTCTCGGTGCTCATGTCTGCCTTTCGTGGCGGGCGGTGGGCCCTAGGAGACTGCTGAACTATTGGGTATCGGGGCGTCCGTTTCGCGCGTTGTGGCGTGCGAGGCGG
>NZ_BMXK01000018.1 GCF_014651715.1 Zhihengliuella salsuginis | reverse complement strand
CCCTCCCGATTCTTCGTTCCGCTCCGGTGGTGAGTCCATGCCACTACTCTATGAAGTGCCACCCACAATTTGGCTCGTCCGGAAGCGGCTTCTCGAGTACTTTCTCGGCTTGGGCCGTGATTGCGGGCGCGACCGGCCGCGACGCATGGGCCGGTGCCGCCCGCAGGACGCGTGGGCCGGTGCTACCCGGAGAAGGGGAGCGCGCGGCGGCGGGTTCGAAGGCGTGCAGACGAGGGTGGCGCGCGGGTGGGCCATCGGCCCCACCCGGGCACAGAGAAGGCCGGGTACCCGTCACGGGTACCCGGCTTTCGGGGTCTGTCGCGGCTAGAGCTTGCCGAGCGCGATCGCCAGCATGCGGCGCAGCGGCTCAGCGGCGCCCCACAGGAGCTGGTCGCCGACGGTGAAGGCGGAGATGTAGCGCGGGCCCATCTCCAGCTGGCGGATACGCCCGACCGGGATGTCGAGGCTGCCCGACGCGGCGACCGGCGTCAGCAGGTCCATCGTGGCGTCCTTGGTGTTCGGCACGACCGTCGCCCACTCGTTGTCCGCGTCGAGCATGCGCTCGATCTCCGCGACGGGGATGTCCTCGGTCAGCTTGATCGTCAGCGCCTGCGAGTGCGAGCGCATGGCGCCGATGCGCACGCAGAGCCCGTCCATCTGGATGTGGTTGGACTCGTCCGTGCCGAGGATCTTGTTGGTCTCGGCGCCGGCCTTCCATTCCTCCTTGGACTGGCCGTTGCCCAGATCGGCGTCGATCCACGGGATCAGGGAACCGCCCAGCGGGACGCCGAACTGGGAGGAGTCGAGCCCGTTGCGCTGCTTGTCCAGCACCTTGCGGTCGATGTCGAGGATGGCGGAGGCCGGATCGGCCAGCTCGCCGGCGACCGCGGAGTTGATGTCGCCGAACTGGGTGAGCAGCTCGCGCATGTGGCGGGCGCCGCCGCCGGAGGCCGCCTGGTAGGTCATCGCGGTCGCCCACTCGACGAGGCCGTTGCGGAACAGCCCGCCGAGACCCATGAGCATGCAGGACACCGTGCAGTTGCCACCGACGAAGTCCTTGACGCCGGCGGCGAGCCCGCGGTCGATGACGTCGCGGTTGACCGGGTCGAGGACGATGATCGAGTCGTCGTTCATGCGCAGCGCGGAGGCCGCGTCGATCCAGAGGCCGTCCCAGCCGCGGGCGCGCAGGTCCGAGTGCACAGACTTGGTGTAGTCGCCGCCCTGGGCGGTCACGATGATCGGCAGCTTGGCCAGCGCGTCCAGGTCGTGCGCATCCTGCAGGGGGCCGGCCCCGGGCGCGAACGACGGCGCGGCGCCGCCCGGGTTGGACGTGGAGAAGAACACGGGGTCGATGCCCGCGAAGTCGTTCTCGTCCAGCATGCGCTGCATGAGGACGGAGCCGACCATGCCGCGGTAACCGACAAAACCAACGGAAGAAGTCATGGTTCCATGGTAGAGGCCGAGGGCGGTTCGGGCCCGGGTCGGTTACGCCGTTGTGAGCATCGCGACACGCGGCGGTGTTCCAGCCGCGACGGCCGGCCTACTCCTCAGGGTCCTCCTGCGGAGGGTTCGCGATGACGTGGCGCCGCCGTCCGATCGCCCAGAGCGCGCCGAACGCGAAGAGCTGCGTCACCACGAGCAGGACGATCAGCCCGCCGACGCGCTGACCGCTCAGGATCAGCCAGAGGCCGAGCGCGGCGAAGATCAGCGCCAGCAGCGGGAACAGCATGTACCCGATGAGGAACAGCGGCTCGGGTTTGTTCAGTGCGGCCTTCACATCGGCCTTCAGATCGGCGAAGTTCACCTAGGCGGTCCTCTCGGCGCCGTCGCGGCGCCAGTAGTCGAATCGGTACTCGAGCCCGTTTCCCGCGGTCGCCCACGCGGCATCGGCGGAGGGTGCGGGCTCGCTGCGCGTGCGGGCCCACCCGGCGCCCAGCCGCGGGGCGCGCGTGTCGCCGTCGTACCGGTGGTTGATGACGGTGACCACGGCGTCGGCGGCCAGCGGCGCGAACGCCGCGTACACCTGGCCGCCGCCCACCACCCACACGTGCTCGCCGCCGTCGGCGGCAGCGCCGGCGGCCAGCGCCTCGTCGATCGAGGGCACGACGACGCCGCCGGCCTCGCGCACCTGCCTCGCCGTGTCCTCGTGTGAGGTCAGCACGATGTTGGTACGGCCGGCGAACGGGCGGAAGCGGGGCGGGATCGAGTCCCAGGTGTTGCGTCCCATGACGACCGGGTGGCCCGTGGTGGCGGCCTTGAAGTGGGCCATGTCCTCCGGCAGGTGCCACGGCATGGTGCCCTCGCGTCCGATCACGCCCTCGACGGACTGGGCCCAGATCATGCTGATGCGCGGCGGTGTCATACGGCGATGGGCGCCTTGATCGCCGGGTGATGCGCGTAGTCGAGGACCTCGAAGTCGTCGAGCGTGTAGTCGAAGATCGTCTCCGGCACGCGCTTGAGCCGCAGCTGCGGGGACGGGAAGGGGTCGCGGGAGAGCTGCTCGCGGACCTGTTCGACGTGGTTGTCGTAGACGTGCACGTCTCCGCCCGTCCAGACGAAGTCGCCGACCTCCAGCCCGGTCTGCGCGGCCACCATGTGGGTCAGCAGGGCGTAGGAGGCGATGTTGAAGGGGACGCCGAGGAACATGTCGGCGCTGCGCTGGTAGAGCTGGCAGGAGAGCCTGCCGTCGGCCACGTAGAACTGGAACATCGCGTGGCACGGCGGCAGCGCCATGTTCTCGAGCTCGCCGACGTTCCACGCCGAGACGATGTGGCGGCGGGACTCCGGGTTCTTCTTGATGGATTCGATGACCTGGGAGATCTGGTCGACATGCTCGCCGTCCGGGGTCGGCCACGAGCGCCACTGGACGCCGTAGACGGGGCCGAGCTCGCCGTCGTCGTCCGCCCACTCGTTCCAGATCTTCACGCCGTTGTCCTGCAGCCAGTGGACGTTGGAGTCGCCGCGCAGGAACCACAGGAGCTCGAGTGCCACGGACTTGAAGTGGACGCGCTTGGTGGTGATCAGCGGGAACGATTCCGACAGGTCGAAGCGCAGCTGGCGGCCGAACACGCTGCGGGTGCCGGTGCCGGTGCGGTCTCCCTTGTCGGCACCGGATTCCAGGACGTCGCGCAGCAGGTCCTCATACGGGGTGGGGATAGGCATGGCGCCCAGTCTACCGGGAGGACGGCCCGCCCGCGCTGCGCGCAGCGGGCTCGAATTCCGCGCGGATCCACGTGTTCATCCGGCCGGTCGCCCGGAAGGCGGTGACGAGGACCGGGACGATCAGCACGATGCAGGCGAGTGCCCACCACGTCCCCGCGCCGAGCAGGAAACCGACGGGGGCGGCCGCGACGAGGAGCCCGACCCAGAAGGCGATGCGGTGCGAGACGTGCCGGATGAAGCGCCCCTTCATCGCGAGGTAGCGCTCGGATTCCTCCTTGCCGAGGCCCTGCGGGTCCCTGACGCCGTTGATGCGCGCTCGGGCCGGATTCAGCAGGCCGATTCCGATGACGACGGCGACCGGCCCGGCCGCCGTTGCCGCGTAGCCGAGCAGGGGCCAGGGCGACTTGTCGACCAGGCGGTCGGCCTCGCCCGCCGCGTCCCAATGGACCGGCAGCGGGTCAGGGAGGAACGGGTACGCCCCGGCCATGGTCACCAGGAGGAGTGCGAGCGGCAGGAGCGCCAAGGCGAGGGACCAGGGCGGGGTCGGACCGAACGGTTCCCCCGGGGAACCGGGCTTCACTCGACCAGGTCGGCGTACTCGGGATACCGGGCGAGGTAGTCCTGGACGTAGGAGCACTCGGGGACGATCGTGGACCCCTCCGCGCGCAACCGGTCCAGCACGAGGGTCACGAGCGCCCGCGCGTAGCCGTGCCGGCTGTACGCCTCGCTGATGATGGTGTGCTGCAGGGTGACGACTCCGCCGTCGCGCGAGTAGCCGAGGAACCCGATGAAGGTGGGGCCCTGCCAGAGGCCGTACCTGCCGCGGTCCGCGTCGTGGTCCAGGCGCAGGCCCTCGTGCACGATCTTCTCCGGTTGATTCCGGCCGGCGGTGTCAGCCGTCATGGCCCCTCCTCGATTCTGCCCTTCGGTCCTGCCCTCAGCGTAGCGGGACGGCGGCCCCGGCAACAGGTGCCCCGCCCCCGATTCAGTCCCCGAAAGGGGCGATGACCTCAACGGAGACGATCCGCCAGCTGGTCTTCGACTGCTGCGCGACGATCATCGACCCGGGGTCCAGATACGGGTTCGCGCTGGGCAGGAATTTCTTGATGCCGGGGGCGCACCGCGAGGCGAGCACCTCGAGCGCGTACGGCAGCACGGGCCGGTGGGTGCAGATCGCGACGCAGACCTGCTTGTCGAGCTGTTTGATGATCTGCTTCATCGTCTTCGCGGGCTTCCGCTCGGCCGCGTGCTCGGTGAGGGAGTTCGCCAGCTTGACCCCCATGTTCTTGCGCATCAGGTAGGGGGAGACGGTCTGCACGCAGCGCGTCCACGGGCTGGAGACGACCTTCGACGGGCTCCACGCCTCGAGGACGTTCGCGACCGCGATCGCCTGCCGCTGCCCGGTGGCGGCCAGCGGCCGCTCGCCCTCTTCCTTGGTCCAGGTCGAGCGGGGTTTGGCCTTCGCATGGCGTACGACGACGAAGGGGAGTGTTTCGAGGTCCCCCTCCTCGGAGGCCCGCTCGAGCGCGTCGAGCGGCTCCTGGTCCGACGGGCTCGTGAGCATCCGCCGGGCGGCGGCCACGGAGACCCATTTGACGGCGTCCACCTCGTCGCCGTCGGGCACCACCCGCTGGCCGTCGACCAGGGCCGCCCAGTAGTAGACGACCTTCGGACCGGACTTCACCTCGTACCGGATGGCCGGCAGCGGCAGCCCGAGGGCGACGTCCAGACCGACCTCCTCGCGCACCTCGCGGACGGCGCACTCGGGGATGGACTCGCCGGCGTCGAGCTTGCCCTTGGGCCACGACCAGTCGTCGTAGCGGTCCCGGTGGATGAGCAGGACCTCGAGGGCGTTCTCGCGGCGGCGCCACGGGAGGACCCCTGCGGCGACGACGGCGACCGGTTCTGCGACGGCTGCCGCATCGTCGGAGGAGCGCAGCGGGATCGGCATCAACGGCGGATCGCGTTCCGCTTGCGCTGGCGGGAGGAGAGCAGCCAGCTCTGGATGTCCCAGAGCGACTGCCCGTCGTCGTCCAGGTGGGTGCGGGTCCAGACGCCGTCGGGGCCCAGGCGCCAGCTGGAGGTCGCGTCGTCGAGGTACCGCTCGAGGATGGCGACGATCTCCCCGATGGATTCGCGGTTCGACAGCTGGACCAGTGCCTCCACCCGGCGGTCGAGGTTGCGGTGCATCATGTCGGCCGAGCCGATGTAGACCAGCGGGTCGCCGCCGTTGGAGAAGGCGAAGACGCGGGAGTGCTCGAGGAAGCGTCCGAGGATCGAACGGACCCTGATGTTCTCGCTCAGGCCCGGGACCCCGGGACGCAGCGCGCAGATGCCGCGGACGATCACGTCGACCTGCACGCCGGCCTGCGAGGCCCGGTAGAGGGCGTCGATGACGGCCTCGTCCACGATCGAGTTCACCTTCACGATCACCCGCGAGGCGAGGCCCGCGTTGCTGTTCGCGATCTCCTGCTCGATCCGGTCGATCAGGCCCGAACGCAGCGAGCGGGGCGCCACCAGCAGGCGCTTGTAGGTCGAGCGCGGGGCGTAGCCGGAGAGCTGGTTGAACAGGCGCGAGACGTCGTCGCCGACCTGGTCGTCGCACGTGAGCAGGCCGAAGTCCTCGTAGTAGCGGGCCGTGCTCGGGTGGTAGTTGCCGGTGCCGATGTGGCAGTAGCGGCGCATCCGCTCGCCCTCGCGGCGGACCACCAGCGAGAGCTTGCTGTGCGTCTTCAAACCGACGATGCCGTAGACCACGTGCACCCCGGCCTGCTCGAGCTTGCGCGCCCACGAGATGTTGGCCTGCTCGTCGAACCGCGCCTTGATCTCGACCAGGGCCAGGACCTGCTTGCCGGCCTCGGCGGCGTCGATCAGGGCGTCGACGATCGGCGAGTCGCCCGACGTGCGGTAAAGCGTCTGCTTGATCGCCTGGACCTGGGGGTCGGCAGCCGCCTGCTCCAGGAAGGCCTGGACGGAGGTGGAGAACGAGTCGTACGGGTGGTGCAGCAGGATGTCGCGGCGGCGCATGGCCGCGAAGACGTTCGCGGCCTTCGAGGTCTCCGATTCGTTCAGGTCCCGGGACGTGTGGGCTATGTGCCGCGGGTAGTGCAGGTCGGCGCGGTCGATCTTCGCGATGACCCCGAGCCCGCGCAGGTCCAGGGGCGCCGGGAGCTCGAAGACCTCGTCCTCCTCCACGCCCAGCTCGCGCACCAGCAGGTCCTTCACTGCGGGGTTGATGTCGCTGGCGACCTCGAGCCGCACGGGCGGGCCGAAGCGGCGGCGCAGCAGCTCCTTCTCGAGGGCCTGCAGGAGGTTCTCGGCGTCGTCCTCCTCGACCTCGAGGTCCTCGTTGCGGGTGACGCGGAAGGTGTGGTGCTCGACCACCTCCATGCCCGGGAACAGGTGCTCGAGCTGCTCGGCGATGACCGATTCCAGGGAGATGAACCGTGCCACGGAGTCCGGGGTCTTGCCGGGACGGCGGCCGTCGACCGAGACCAGCCGCGGCAGCGTGTCGGGGACCTTCAGCCGCGCGAAGAGCTCCTTGCCGCTCGTCGGGTTGCGGACGATGACGGCCAGATTCAGGGACAGTCCGGAGATGTAGGGGAACGGGTGCGCGGGGTCCACGGCCAGCGGGGTCAGGATCGGGAAAACCTGGTCGACGAACCACTGGTGCAGTTTCTCGCGCTCTCCGGCGCTCAGATCCGACCACGTGCACAGGCGGATGTTCTGCTCCGCCAGGGCGGGCAGGAGGGTCGAGGAGAACGCGTCGGCGTGGCGCTGCTGGAGCCGGTGGGCGGCCTCGAGGATGCGCTCGAGCTGCTCGACGGGGCTGACCCCGGCGGCGGACGGCACGGCCAGACCGGTGGCGATGCGCCGCTTCAGGCCGGCGACCCGGACCATGAAGAACTCGTCGAGGTTCGAAGCGAAGATGGACAGGAAGTTCACGCGCTCCAGCAGGGCCAGCTGCGGGTCCTCCGCGAGCTCGAGCACACGCGCGTTGAAGTCCAGCCAGCTCAGCTCGCGGTCCAGGAACCGGTGCTCGTCCGCGAAGTCGCCGTCGGGCCCGAGCGTCGGCTCGAACTCGGGCAGCTCGATGCGGTCCTGGGTGGCGCGGGCGGCGGGCATCTCGCTGTCGCCGAACGAGGGTGTGGTCGTCGTGGTGTTCATGGTGCGGTGTGCGTCCTTCCGAGGTCCGTTGTCGAGCCGCTCAGTCGTGGGTGCGCGGCGAAAACGGTGCAGTGGCACTCTATTGTCCCGTTCGCCCTATTTGTTCCGGGCATACATGACGTCCACGTCCCAGCGCGTGAATCCCAGCTTCTGGTACAGCGCGACGGCGGACTCGTTGTCCGCGTCGACGTAGAGCATGATGCCGTGCAGGTCGAGCGTGCGCAGGTGGTTGATGCCGGCGATGGTCAGGGCCTTGCCGAGCCCCGTGCCCTGCGCGGTCGGGACGACGCCGACGACGTAGACCTCGCCGATCGAGGCGTGCTCGCCCGTGGCATCGGCGCTCGCCGGGTGCACCTTCGTCCAGTGGAACCCCTGGATCTCGTCGTTCATGCCGACGGCCAGGAAGAACCCGTCGGCGTCGAACCACTCCTCCTCCATGCGGGCGTGCAGGTCGGCGAGCGTCATCGACCCCTGCTCGGGGTGGTGGGCGAACGCCGCGGCGTTCGCGGCCAGCCACTTCTCGTCGTCGTGCCCGGGCATGAACGTGCGCAACTTCACGCCGGTCGGCATCTCCGGCCGGCCCAGTTCGCCGTGGCCCGTCAGGCGCATGCGCCAGAGCTCGCGGACCGGCGTCAGGCCGTGCCGCTCGGCCAGCCGGGCGGCGCCGGCGTGGTGTCCGTGCGACCAGGCCTGCAGGGTCGACAGGTCGGCCTGGGCGGCGAGGAGGTCGGCCATCGCGGAGCCGATGCCGTCGTTGCGGAAGCTGGGGTGCACGACGAGCTCGAGGGTGCCGACGACGTCGGGGGAGTCGGTGTTCTGCGGGAGCACGGCGACGGCGACGCCGACCAGCTCGGAGCCGGCCTCCGCCGTCGTCCCGTCCTCATCGGACTCGGCCAGGTACGCCAGGGCCAGCCACAGCGACGCGTGGCCGGTGCGCAGGTCGACGAGCGTCTGCTCGGACAGCGGCGGATTGCCGTCCGCGGCCTCGGCCGCGGTGGCCAGCGCCGTGATGGCCCGCACCTGCTCCGGCGTCGGGGCCGTGGCCCGGGTGATGATGCTCCAGTCGGTGTTCGTCTCGGCCGTCATGGTTCAAATCTAGTCGTCGCAGCCGCCGCCTGCCAGCATTGCCGACGCGCGGGCTGCTACGGGGCGTCGACGCCGCCGTCGGCCCCGCTCGCCGCGCGCGTGCTGGCGAACCGGTAGCCGACGTTGCGGACCGTGCCGATGAGCTGCTCGTGGTCGGTGCCGAGCTTGGCGCGCAGGCGCCGGACGTGCACGTCGACCGTCCGGGTGCCCCCGTAGTAGTCGTACCCCCAGACCTCGTGCAGCAGCTGGTCGCGGGTGAAGACGCGGCCGGGGTGCTGGGCCAGGTACTTCAGGAGTTCGAACTCCTTGTAGGTCAGGTTCAGCGGGGAGCCGTGCACCTTGGCGGTGTAGCTGGCCTCGTCGATCACGACGCCGGAGGCCCGGATCTCCGTCGGATCCTCCTGGGCGTCGTCGTCGGCGCGGGTCGATGCGAGTCGCAGCCGCGCCTCGACCTCGGCGGGCCCCGCGGTGTCGAGGACGACGTCGTCGGCCTTCCAGAGCGCCGACACGGCCGCCATGCCGCCCTCGGTGAGGATCAGGACGATCGGTGCGGAGTTGCCCGTGGTGTGCAGGAGCTGGCAGAGCGAGCGGGAACCGGAGAGGTCGCGGCGGGCGTCCACCATGATGACCTCGGCCCGTTCGACGTCCAGGAGGGCGGTGGCGGAGGCGGGCAGGATGCGTACTTCGTGGGCGAGCAGTTCCAAGGCGGGAAGTACGTCGATCGACGATTCCGACGAATTCGTCAGAAGCATGATGCTGGCCATACCGGGTCTCCTCTGGTGCTGACGGACCTACGCGATCGGCGGGCCGGAGTGGTTTTCAGTATATGAGCGCCCTCGTTTCATCCGTGTTGCGTCCTTCACGAAGAGGACACAGTCCCGACATCCGGGCATGGTCCGCGACCCCTGGAACTCATCCGGCACCGAGGGCCCGGACGGGGCCGCGGAGGCAGACGGCGGAAAGGCGGCGGCGGGCCGGAACCCGCCCACCACCGCGGAGTAGGGCAGGATGGGTCCGGTGAGGAGTAAAACCATTGCAGCCGCGGCCGTGATCGCCGCCGCTGCCGTCATCGCCGGCGCACTGGCGGCCCGGGACGGTCTCGACGCCGGGTCAGGGATGGGCCTGTACCCGATGGCCGCCGCCGTCGCGGCGCTGATCGCCGTGTTCGCTTACGGGTGGCCGCGCCTGCTGAAGATCCCCGACCCCTGGCACATCACGTGGCTGCTCCTGCTGGCCGGCTGGGGCGCCACCCTCGCCGCGACCCTGTCCGCGCTGCCGTCCCCGATGCAGTGGATGCCCATCTGCCTCGGCCTGGGCGTCGTGGCGGTCTTCGCGAGCCAGCTGGTGCGCGGTACCGGCGCCACCCGCCGCCTCGAATCGACGCTCGGGGCTCTCCTCGGCCTGTTGGCGACGACGTTCGCCAGCGGCTGGGTCGCGGTCCTGAACTTCGCGCAGCTGGGTGCGAACGCGCTCGTGGTGCCGATCGGCGCGGCCGCCGTGGCCCTGGCCACGCTCGCCGTGATGGCGATCCTGTCCAAACGGCTCCCGGGCAGCACCCGCATGGGGAGCGCGGCGATGGCCCTGGCGCCCCTGCTGGCCTCGGGGACGCTCGTCTACTTCACGCAGCGACTCCTGCTGCAGTAGGCGAGTCGCAGAGCTGAAGGAGGCCTTCCGTGTTCGCTAGTATGGGGGCATGGAAAACTACTTGGCACTCGAAATCTTCTTCATCAGCTTGCTGGTCGTGGCCGGTCTCGGCATGGCGGGTGTGGCCGGTCTGGTCGTCTCCCGTCTGTTCAAGGGCCAGAAGTAGGGCGCAGGTCGCACTGAATGCCGATTGAAATCCCCACGGATCTCACCCCGGAACTCGTTCCGCTGTCCTGGCTGCTCGGTACCTGGGAGGGTATGGGCCGCCTCGGCGAGGGAGCGGTCGACGACGAGTACTTCCTGCAGCGCGTCCAGTTCGCCACGGACGGGCTCCCGCACCTGCAGTACCGATCGGAGAGCTGGCTGACCCAGGAGGACGGAACCGTCCTGCGCCCCCTCGCCGTCGAGATGGGCTTCTGGCAGCTCGAGCGCGACCAGGTCGAGGGCGACGGCGGCCCCGGGATGGTGCCCGGCGACGTCGTGCCGACCCTGCGCACCGCCGAGGACGTCGAGCAGTACCGCAGCGACGACGGCTTCCGGATCCAGGCGAGCATCGTCCACCCCGGCGGCATCAACGAGCACTACCGCGGCGTCATCAACGGTCCGCGGATCCAGCTCGAGACCGACCAGGTCATGCGCGGCGCCGGGGCCAAGGAGTACGCGCAGGCCAGCCGCATCTACGGACTCGTCGACGGCGACCTGTTCTGGCGGTGGGACTCCGCCGGCGCCGGCGAATCGCTGACGGCCCACGCCTCGGCCGTGCTGAAGAAGCTCGGCGCCCAGCCGCAGAACGACCACGGCGCGGCCGGGTCCGCCTGACCCGCGCCACCACGACGACGGCCGGCGGCCCGCGCAGACGCGGGGCTCGCCGGCCGTCGTCGTCCCCTCTGACCCACCCGTCGCGAAGGAGCAGCCATGACCCCCGAAGAAGAGAACCACGACCAGCCGGCCGCGCCGGCCTACGCCTCGCCGCTGCTCGCCCGGGACGGGGCGATCAACGGCGACGGAATCGACGCGGGCGTCGCCCTCCACTACGGGCGCCCGCTGCCCGAGCAGCGCAGCCTCGAGGCCGGCACCGCGCTCGCCGACCTCTCGCACCGCGGCGTCGTGACGGTGACCGGGCCGGACCGGCTGAACTGGCTGAACACGCTCTCCTCGCAGCAGACGCAGGGCCTGGAGCCCGGGCAGTCCACCGAGGCGCTCTTCCTGAGCCTGCAGGGACGGATCGACTACGACTGCCGCGTCGTCGACGACGGCGGGACCACGTGGCTGCTGGTCGAGGCCTTCGAGGCCGCGCCGCTGGCCGAGTGGCTCGACAAGATGCGGTTCATGCTGCGCGTCGAGGTCGCCGACGTGTCCGCCGACTGGGCCGTCGTCGGCTCCACGGCCGAGGTCGACGACTTCGCCGACCGGCTGGTCTGGAAGGACCCGTGGCCGGGCGTCACCGAGGGCGGGTTCGCCTACTCCGGCGAGGACCACCCCGGGCGGATGCGCCCCTGGTACGAGTACCTGGTCCCGGCCGCCGGGCTGGAAGCCGCCCTGGAGGGCCGCGAGCTGGCCGGCAGCATGGCGGTCGAGGCCCTGCGGATCGCCGCGTGGCGCCCGCGCTTCGGCGTCGACACGGACGAGAAGACCATCCCGCACGAGCTCGACCTCCTGCGCACGGCCGTGCACCTGGAGAAGGGGTGCTACAAGGGCCAGGAGACGGTCGCCCGCGTGCACAACCTGGGCCACCCGCCGCGGCGCATCGTCTTCCTCGACCTCGACGGGAGCCACCACACGCTGCCGGCGCCGGGCGCCGAGGTCTTCTTCGAGGACCCGAAGCGCGGGGAGCGGGTCGTGGGGCGCGTGACCTCGGCGGTGCTGCACCACGAGGCCGGCCCGATCGCGCTCGCCGTGATCAAGCGCAACGTGGACCCCGAGGCCACTCTGAAGGTCGTCTCGGGTGAGACGGAGTATGCGGCCGCCCAGCAGCTCATCGTGGCCACCGACGCCGGACAGGTGGTCGGCCGGCAGACCGGCTTCCTGCGCGGGCCCCGCTAGCCGAGGACCGCCGTGCTCACGCTGCCGACCTCGAGGAATCCGACGTCGAGCGCGAGCTGGTGCGCCGCCTGCGAGTCCTGCGGCGCCCGCCACTGCGGCGTGTAGCCCTGCGTGAGCGCGTCGTCCGCGGCGACGGCCGTGATGTACGCGCCGAGGCCGTGCCGGCGGATCTGGGGCAGGGTCACGGTCGCGACGTCGGCGACCAGCCCCTCCCAGATGTCGTACGACGCCGTCGCCAACGGCACCTGCTCCTCGTCGGCGACCAGCGTGAAGGGGTGGTCCCGTCCGGCCAGGTTCAGGCCGATGGTGTCGTCCTTGGGCGAGGAGTCCTCGAGCGCCTGCGCGTGCCCGCGCTCGAACGAGACGGCCGCCGTGTCCGACGGTTGGACCTCCACCGGCTCGTCCAGGTAGTAGAGCGCGTAGTCCCCGGCCCCGCGCAGGCCCCCGGCGCCGTCGTGCCCGCTGCCGCGCAGGGCGCGGACGAGGCCGGAATCGGCGGCGAGCGCGTCGTCGTCGTACGCTGCGAGCACCTCGAGCGCCCACGCGGGGGCGCACAGCACCGAACCGGTGAGATAGCGCAGGAAGAGTACGGACCCGTCGTCGACGGGGACAGCCAGCCGTTCGGACGGCGCTCCCATGGCCGCCTGCTGCAGGGCATCGTCCGGCAGGCCCAGCCGGCGGGCCCAGACCAGCGCGACGATTGCGCGTGTTCCGCTCTCCAACTCCATGGTTTCAGCTTAGGGCCCGCGCGCCGCCAACCAAGCCGACGGGCCGCTGGACGGCGCGTGGGCCGGCCCCGCGCGACGCGGAACCGGCCCGTCGGGACGTGCGGGATCTAGCCGAAGAGGATCGAGGCCTCGTCGTAGCGGTCCTGCGGGACGCGCTTGAGGTTGCCCAGGGCGTCTTCGAAGCGGACGCGCTCCACGGTGGTCCCGCGCAGGGACACCATCTCGCCCCACGCGCCGTCGTGCACCGCGGAGACGGCGTTCAGGCCGAGGCGGGTGGCGAGCGTGCGGTCGAAGGCCGTCGGGACGCCGCCGCGCTGGATGTGGCCCAGGACGGTGGCGCGGGATTCGATGCCGGTGGTCCGCTCGATGTCGATCGCCAGGCGTTCGCCGATGCCGCCGAGGCGCGGACGGCCGAAGGCGTCGAGGCCGCGGTCCGAGTACGCCTCGTCGGCGCCCTCCGGGATCCAGCCCTCCGCGACGACGACGAGCGGCGCGCGGCCGCGCTCGTTGGCCTGGCGGACCCACTCGTAGACCTGGTCCATGGTCACGGACTGCTCGGGGATGAGGATGGCGTGCGCGCCGGCGGCCATGCCCGAGTGCAGGGCGATCCAGCCGACGTGGCGGCCCATGACCTCGGCCACCATGCAGCGGTGGTGGGACTCGCCCGTGGTGCGGAGGCGGTCCATGGCCTCCGTGGCGATCGAGACGGCCGTGTCGAAGCCGAACGTGTAGTCGGTGGCGTCGAGGTCGTTGTCGATGGTCTTCGGGACGCCGACGATGTTCAGGCCGGCGTCCGTCAGGCGTTTCGCAGCGGCGAGGGTTCCCTCGCCGCCGATCGCGATGATGGCGTCCACCCCGTGGGCGTCCATCGTCTTCTGGATGTTCTCGGGACCGCCGTTCTCGCCATCGAAGGGGTTGGTGCGGGACGTGCCGATGATGGTGCCGCCCTGCTTCGAGATGCCGCGGACGGTGGAACGGGGGAGGTCGACGATGTCGCCCTCCACGACGCCCCGCCAGCCGTCCCGGAATCCGACGAACTCGTGGCCGTAGCTCTTGATGCCGTTCAGCACGGCTCCGCGGATCACCGCGTTGAGTCCGGGGCAGTCGCCGCCGCTGGTCAAAATACCGATGCGCATGCGTTTCGCTTTCTTCAGTCTTCTCCCGGCCGGGGGGCCGGATGGACAAGTAAGCACGACGCTGGGCCTGACAGTAGATGGTACCAACAACGAGACGGCCACCACAGTGGAAACCGTGGTGGCCGTCGGACCCTCTAGCGGTGGTTAGCGGCGGTTGCCGCTGATGAGCTTCTCGAGGGGGATGCTGCCGTCCTGCCAGGGCAGGAGCAGCCAGGCGACGACGTAGGCCCCGATGCCGACGACCGGCAGCAGGAACGAGAGCAGGACGCCGATGCGGACGAGGATCGGATCCCATCCGAAGTGGGCGGCGATCCCACCGGCGATGCCGCCGACCCAGCGGCCGGGCCCACGGCGGAAGTTGGTGGAGCGCAGTGCGTCGAAGAACTTGTCCATGGCGATCAGCCTTTCATATTCGTGCGATCAGCGGAGGTGTTGCGTCGGGCTGCCGAGATCCCGCCCACCACCATGATGAGTCCGGCGCCGATCAGGATCGAGACCGTGACGAACGCCGGGTTCACTACGATGTCCAGGTACTGGTGCGCCAGCAGCAGCACTCCGACGACGAGGACGATCAACCCGAAGATCAGCGTACCCAACGGGACCGAGTTTTTGATGGGAATCTCGGCCGGCGCCGGCGCCGGTGCCGGTGCAGGCTCAGAGGCGGGCGCGGGGGCCGGACCGGGTTCGGGACCGCTCCCCGGCACGGGTTCCGGCGGCCGGACGGGGTCGGGCGCCCCGGCGGAGTGCGCCTCCTGGCCGGCGACCGGCTCCTCCCCGGTCCGCTCGGTGCGGATCGGCTCGGTCGGCTGCCCGGCGTCGAGGGGGCCGATCGGCTCGGTGGGCCGGTCCTGCTCGCGCTGGTTCTCGGCGGGGTCGGGGATGTGCTGGCTCATTTGGCGGCCTCCATCGGCTCGAGCGGCTGGATGTGCAGTTCGGTGGACTCGGGCGTCGAGTCGGCGTCCTCGTCGGTTTCGTCGGTCCCGCCCCACGGGAAGTCGTCCGGCTCGACGAGGTCCGCGCCGTCGCCGTCGACGATGATGTCGACCTGGCTGAAGGCCCCGTTGACGTCGAGGGTCAGGGACGGGCCATCGGTCACGCCGGTCAGGAGGTGGTGCTGCGGGGTGGTCACCCCCGAGATCTCCAGCAGCTCCACGCCGTCGGCGGATTCGACCTCGACGCTCATGAACGGCGCCGCGCCGTCGAGGTAGACGGGGATGTCGGCCGGGACGACCACGGTCGTGCGGCTGAAAGCCGTGTTGAAGGGGACGCTCGTGTCCTCCTCGATGGAGGACAGGTGCGTGAGGTCGGTCCGGCTCCGTGAGAAGGCGTAGACGCCTTCGCCGTGCTCGGATGCGGAACCGTAGGTCTCGGCCCAGAACCCGCCGTGGTTGCGGTAGTCGGTGCCGCCCAGGGCTCCGGAGAAGAGGCCGACGACGACCGCGGGGATCAGCAGGACCACGGCCCAGCCGGTGAGCGCCCCGCCCGACCTCTTGGTGAGGGCCGCGACGACCAGGCCGGCGCCGAGGACGGCCACCGCGACGGCGAAGGCCACGGTCCAGGCCCAGAGGCTGAAGGAGTCGCCGCGGGCGAAGAAGTCTGCGGCCAGGACGCCGGAGCCGGCCAGAACGGCCAGTCCGAGAACGATCGCCGTGGTCGCGCCGCTCAGACGGGCGTGCCGCGGGCGGGGCGCCGGTGCCGGCCGTGGAGGCCTCGGCGGCCGCGGTGCCGGTGCCGGTCCGGGCGCCGTCGTCCCGGAGGCGTATCCGGCGGGTGCTGCGAAGGGTGCGGCGCCCGGGGCGCCGGGCAGGGTGCCCGCCGCCGAGGGCGCGGAGGGCCCGCCGCCGGTCTCGGCCGCCTTGCGGTCGCGGTTGCGGGCGACGAAGAACCAGACCACCAGGGCGACGACGCCGATGAGGACGATGCCGCCGAAGTCGAAGCCGTCGCGGTACCAGAACCGCGGGCTGAACCAGTCTGCCGTGCCCAGGATCAGGAGCAGGAGGGCCCCGGAGAAGCCCAGGGTCCAGTTCCCGCGTCCGATCTCCTGGACGTGGATGCGGCCCGTCGGGCCGGGAAGCAGCGCCCACGCCAGACCGTAGAGGAAGAGGCCGACGCCCGTGAACAGGACGACGATCAGGATGATGCCGCGGACGAGGATCGGGTCGAGCCGGGTGCGCGCCGCCAGTCCGGACGCCACGCCGCCGATCCAGCGGTCGGGACCGCGCTGCAGGTCCAGTGAGCGCAGCCAGCGGAAGAAGGAGTGTTCGTCGGGTGTCGAGTTCATACCCACCATCCTTCCGGCCTCCGGCCCACGCCGCCATTGGGGTCGCCCCTGAACGAACCCTGATTCGGGCCCCGGGTATCCCTTGAAACCGTCCCCGAGCCGCTGCGGCCGTGCTTTAGTGGTTCCATGAGCACCACCGACCTCCCCGCCGACACGGCCGGCCCGCCCGCCGGGCGGCCCGATCTGCTGCGCTCCGAGAGCCGCATCATCGCCGGCGTCTGTTCCGGGCTGGCGGCCCACCTCGGGACCGGCGCCCGGACGATCCGGGTGCTCATGGTCCTCCTGGCGCTCGCCGGCGGGGCGGGCCTGTTCCTGTACGCGTGGCTGTGGGTGCTCGTCCCCAGCCAGACCGACGCCCAGCGGTCCGCCGAGGCGCTGGGCGCGGGCCGGCGCCGCGGTCTGGCGGAGACCATGCGCGAGCTCCCGCGCCCGGCCTTCGGGGAGAACCCCGCCGGCTCCGCAGTGCGCCACGTGCTGGTCGGGGCGGCGTTCCTGCTCGCGGGCCTGCTGCTGTTCGCACAGGTCAGCGGCCTCGACTTCGCGTGGCAGCTGATCTGGCCGGCCGTGCTGATCACCGCGGGCGCGGTGCTCGTGTGGATGCAGATCGACGCCGGCCGGTCCCGCGCCGCGGCGGTCGCCGACGCCGAGCACGACGACGGGGCCCGCCCCCGGCGCTGGTCGATGTGGCTGCGGCTGGCCGCCGGGCTCGTCCTGGTCGTGGCCGGACTCATCCTGCTCGTCGCCCAGTCGCTGACGGTGGAGGCCCTGTGGGCCGGGGCGCTCGTCTCGTTCGTGGTGCTCGCCGGCCTCGTCTTCGTGCTGCTGCCGTGGGGGCTGCGCTTCTGGCGCGACTACACGACGGAGCGCGCGAGCCGCGTGCGCGCCGCCGAGCGGGCCGACATCGCCGCCCACCTGCACGACTCCGTCCTGCAGACCCTCGCGCTGATCCAGAAGCGCGCCGGCGACGAGGCGCACGTCATCCGCCTGGCCCGGGCCCAGGAGCGCGAGCTGCGCCAGTGGCTGTACGCGGACTACGACGTCGAGCCGTCGAACGTCGGCGAGGCGATCAAGGCCGAGGCCGCGGAGCTCGAGGCGCACTACCCCGCCCAGATCGACATCGTGACCGTCGGCGCGCTCGACGGCGGGACGGGGCAGGATGCGCTCGTGGCCGCCGCCCGCGAGGCCATGCTGAACGCGGCCAAGCACGCCGGCGGCGTCGTCTCGGTCTACGTCGAGGGCCGCCGGCCGGCGAACGGCCCGGCGGCGATCGAGGTGTTCGTGCGCGACCGCGGCACCGGATTCGATCCCGACGACGTGGCGGAGGACCGGCTCGGCGTGCGCGAGTCGATCGTCGGGCGGATGCGCCGGCACGGCGGGACCGCATCCATCCGCTCGGGGGAGAATGGGACGGAAGTCGCACTGAAACTCGAATTCGGGGAAGGCCAGGCGCGCAGCGCGCCCAGTGCCGAACCCGGCGAAGATGAGGACGGATCATGAACAACGCCACCCAGCAGCCCGGCGGAACGGACGCGCGGCCGGCGATCGACGTCGTCGTGGTGGACGACCATGCGATCTTCCGCGCCGGGCTCAAGGCCGAGCTCGACAAGCGGCTGAACGTCGTCGGCGAGGCCGCGAGCGTGGAGCAGGCCGTGCAGGTCGTGCGCGAGCGGCAGCCGGGGGTGGTCCTGCTGGACGTGCACCTGCCGGGCGGACGGGGCGGGGGCGGGGCCGAGGTGCTGGCCGAGTGCGCCGGCGAGCTGTCGCGGACCCGGTTCCTGGCCCTCAGCGTCTCCGACGCGGCCGAGGACGTCGTCACCGTGATCCGCGCCGGCGCCCGCGGCTACATCACCAAGTCGGCGTCCGGGAAGGACATCTCCGACGCCGTGGTGCGCGTGGCCGGCGGCGACGCGGTGTTCTCCCCGCGACTGGCCGGATTCGTGCTGGACGCGTTCGGCACGGGAGCGGCCGTGAGCGCGGACGACGAGCTGGACCTGCTCTCGGCCCGGGAGCTCGAGGTGATGCGGCTGATCGCCCGCGGCTACTCCTACAAGGAGGTGGCCAAGGACCTGTTCATCTCCGTCAAGACGGTCGAGACCCACGTGTCCGCGGTGCTGCGCAAACTCCAGCTCTCCAACCGGCACGAGCTCACGCGCTGGGCCGTCGACCGACGCATCCTCTAGCGGCGCGGCCCCTGTCGGCAGAACGACGCGCGGCCCTGCCCTGGCGACCAGACCATGCCGTTGCAGCGGCAGAGTACGGACACGAGGACAGGGCCGCGCGCGGACGGTCCGGGTCAGCCGTTGAGGAGCTTCTGCATGCGGCCGACGCCCTCGGCCAGGTCCTCGTCGCCGAGCGCGTAGGACAGCCGGACGAACCCTGACGGGCCGAACGCCTCGCCGGGGACGATCGCGACCTCGGCCTTCTCGAGGATGAGCGCGGCCAGCTCGGCCGACGTCTGCGGCGTCACCCCGGCGATCTCGCGGCCCAGAGCGCCGCGGACGTCCGCGTAGGCGTAGAACGCTCCCTCCGGCATCGGCGCGTAGAAACCCTCGATCTGGTTCAACCCCTCGACCATGGCCAGGCGGCGGCGGTTGAACGCCACCTTCATCTCGTCGACGGCGTCGAGCGGCCCGGACACGGCGGCGAGGGCGGCCATCTGCGACACGTTCGACACGTTGGAGGTCGCGTGCGACTGCAGGTTGGTCGCGGCCTTGACGACGTCGGCGGGGCCGGCCATCCAGCCGACCCTCCAGCCGGTCATCGCGTACGTCTTGGCGACGCCGTTGAGGATGACGACCTTGTCGCCGAGCTCGGGCACGGCGGTGGCGATGGACGTGAACTCGGAGCCCTCGTAGACGAGGTGCTCGTAGATCTCGTCGGTGACGACCCACAGGTCGTTCTCCGCGGCCCAGCGGCCGATCGCGGCGACCTCGTCCGGCGTGTAGACGGCGCCGGTCGGGTTCGACGGCGAGACGAACAGCAGGATCTTGGTGCGCTCGGTGCGCGCGGCCTCTAGCTGCTCGACCGTGACCTTGTACCCGGCTTCGGGGCCGGCGAACACGTCGACCGGCACCCCGCCGGCGAGGCGGATCGACTCCGGGTACGTCGTCCAGAACGGCGCGGGCACGATGACCTCGTCGCCCGGATCGACCAGCGTGGCGAACGTGTTGTAGACGGCCTGCTTGCCGCCGTTGGTCACGAGGACCTGGCTCGCCTCGAGCGCGTAGCCGGAGTCGCGGCGGGTCTTCTCGGCGATCGCCGCCTTCAGCTCCGGCAGGCCGCCGGCGGGGGAGTAGCGGTGGAAGCGCGGATTCTTCGCGGCCTCGATCGCCGCCTCGACCACGTAGTCGGGGGTCGGGAAGTCGGGTTCGCCGGCGCCGAAGCCGATGACGGGCCGCCCCGCGGCCTTGAGGGCTTTGGCTTTCGCGTCCACGGCCAGCGTGGCCGACTCTGCGATGGAACCGATGCGGCGGGAGATCCGTGACATGCGCGACTGTCTCGCTTTCCTAGCGTGCTGTTTGGGTGCAGGTGGCTCCAGCTTAGTCTCACCCCACCTCGCGGGCACCACCCGCGGGCGTGCTTTACGTCCGCGCACGACGGCGGCGCAGGCGCGCCGCGGTTCCCGCCGGAGCCGGTGAGATCAGAGGGTCCGGGGCCGGTGTCGCGGCCCCGGCGGAATCCCGGTTCGACTTGCGCCGCCCGATTGCGTAAACTTGTTCCTCGGTGTTGGAAAACGCCGCGATCAGGCGCGACTTGCGGGCGGAGCTCGTCAAGGCCGTATGATCGGGATGCAACGCATCGAAGGGTAGTGGCGCAATTGGTAGCGCAGCGGTCTCCAAAACCGCAGGTTGCAGGTTCGAGTCCTGTCTGCCCTGCGCAGTGGCAATCACGGGCAACCGTGACGTGCTCAGCGAAATCCATGTCACGGTGTCTCGCGGGTCCGAGGGACCAGCGGGGCACCGTGGCTGTTTCACCACATATGACTGGAACGAGGAACTGTGACCGAGATCGCGGCTGGCAGCTCGAACAATCCGCAGGACCCCGGCAAGGGGGACCGGCGGGGGATTCTCGCTGGAATCGCGCTGTTCCTCCGTCAGGTGGCCTCCGAGCTGAAGAAGGTCGTCACACCGACGAAGAGGGACTGGTTCAGCTACACGCTGTGGGTCCTCGGCTTCGTCGCAGTCGTGATGGTGATTGTCAGTGCACTGGACTTCCTGTTCGGTCAGGCGTCGATCTTCGTCTTCACGAACCAGCTGGAACAGTAAGTCTCACACGCGGTCATCAAGGGCCGGACGCGGCCGCCGCACGATGAATACTTCTGGTTAGCCAGTTACAGAAAGCAGGAACCTAGTGTCCGATCAGGAACTCGAAGCGCAGGGCAACGACGAGAACGTCGAGCCGGCAACCGAGGTCGACGCCGAGCAGGCGCCGGCCGATTCTGCTGTTTCGGAGGCTGTCGAGCAGCCCGCGCCGACCGAGGCCGAGCCCACCGAAGAGCCCGAGGCCGCCGAGCCGGTTGAGTCCGATTCGGCCGACGCGGAGTCCTCGGAACCGTCCGAGACGGCCGACGCCGAGGACGCCGAGCCCGAAGTCGACCCGAAGGAGGAGCTGCGCACCCAGCTGCGCCGCCAGCCGGGCGACTGGTTCGTCATCCACTCCTACGCGGGCTATGAGAACCGTGTGAAGGTGAACCTCGAGACGCGAGCCCAGACGCTCAACATGGAGGATTTCATCTATGAGATCCAGGTCCCCATGGAAGACGTCGTGGAGATCAAGAACACCACCAAGAAGATCGTCCGCCGCGTGCGCATCCCCGGCTACGTGCTGGTGCGCATGGACCTCACGGACGAGTCGTGGGGTGCTGTTCGCCACACTCCGGGCGTCACCGGCTTCGTCGGCAACGCCCACGATCCGGCTCCGCTGAGCCTGGACGAGGTGTTCTCCATGCTCGAGCACACGGTCATCACCGAGGAGGCGGAGAAGGCCTCGTCCAAGCCGGGCCGCGCTCCGATCACCGAGGTCAACGTCGATTTCGAGGTCGGCGAGTCCGTGACCGTGAACGACGGCCCGTTCGAGACGCTCCCCGCAACGATCTCCGAGATCAAGCTCGAGACCCAGCAGCTGGTCGTCCTCGTGTCGATCTTCGAGCGCGAGACGCCGGTGACCCTCTCGTTCGGCCAGGTCACCAAGATCCAGTAGAATTGAAGCTTCGGCCTCCTCCGGACCGCTTTGACCGGATGGGGCCGTCCGGCTGCCGCGCCACGGCAGCCAAACCCCTGACGCACGCTCCTGTGCACCAGGACAACGCAATGAGAAGAAGGACCCGACATGGCCCCCAAGAAGAAGGTCACCGGCCTCATCAAGCTGCAGATCCAGGCAGGTGCCGCCAACCCGGCACCGCCGATCGGTCCGGCACTTGGTCAGCACGGTGTCAACATCATGGAGTTCTGCAAGGCTTACAACGCGGCGACTGAGTCCCAGCGCGGCAACGTGATCCCTGTGGAGATCACGGTCTACGAAGACCGCTCCTTCACCTTCGTCACGAAGACCCCGCCGGCCGCCGAGCTGATCAAGAAGGCTGCAGGCGTGCAGAAGGGCTCCGCCACTCCGCACACCGACAAGGTCGCGAAGCTGACCCAGGCTCAGTGCGAGGAGATCGCCGAGCAGAAGATGGTGGACCTGAACGCCAACGACGTCCAGGCCGCCGCCAAGATCATCGCCGGTACCGCCCGCTCCATGGGCATCACCGTCGAGGGCTAAGACCCTCACCCGCTCCGAGATCCTCGGAGCACCCCCATTACAAGAAGAGCCCGACGGCCGGACGGCCGGAACGGGACGCAGTGGCAGGGTCGAGCGCGACCCATAGAGACCACGACTGCATAAGGAGAACAAGCAGATGGCAAAGCGCAGCAAAGCATTCGAGGCAGCTGTAGCCAAGATCGAGGCCGGCAAGCTCTACGCGCCGGCCGAGGCAGTGGCCCTGGCTAAGGAAACCAGCTCGGCGAAGACCGATTCGACCGTCGAGGTGGCATTCCGCCTGGGCGTCGACCCGCGCAAGGCCGACCAGATGGTCCGCGGCACGGTCAACCTGCCGCACGGCACGGGCAAGACCGCAACCGTGGTCGTCTTCGCCAACGGCGACAAGGCCGAGGCCGCCAAGGCCGCCGGCGCCGACTTCGTCGGCTCCGACGACCTGATCGAGAAGATCCAGGGCGGCTGGACCGACTTCGACGCCGCGGTGGCGACCCCGGACCTGATGGGCAAGGTCGGCCGCCTGGGCAAGATCCTCGGCCCGCGCAACCTGATGCCGAACCCGAAGACCGGCACGGTCACCATGGACGTGGCCAAGGCCGTCGGCGACATCAAGGGCGGCAAGATCGACTTCCGCGTCGACAAGCACTCGAACCTGCACTTCATCATCGGCAAGGCGTCCTTCGACGCCCAGAAGCTGGCCGAGAACTACAGTGCAGTCCTCGAAGAGGTCCTCCGCCTGAAGCCGACCTCCTCCAAGGGCCGCTACATCAGCAAGGCCACGGTTGCCACGACCTTCGGTCCGGGCATCCAGGTCGACCCGAACGTCACCAAGGTCGTCGTCGGCTGATCGACAGACCTGAGCCGCGTGTGGCCGTCGTCCCGTCCGGGGCGGCGGCCACACGCGTATCACCGCTCTGGTGCCGCGGAGCCCCGGAGGAGGTCGTCAGGGGCGGTCGACGCGGTAGACGTAGTGCAGCGGATCGTCCACGGGGTTGTCTGGACGCATCGGCGCTTCGGCGACGCGGGTCAGGCCGGCCTTCTCGGCAGCCCGCCACGAGGCGGTGTTCGCGGCGACCACGGCGATGAAGACGGCCGGAGCGTCCGGGTAGTCCCGCCACGTGCTGTGCACCATGCCGGCGATCATCCGGGAGCCGAGGCCTCGTCCGCGCAGCTCTGGCAGGCCGATGAGATAGTCGAGCTCCACGGCGAGCGGAGGCAGTTCGACGGCGGCGCCGAACTCGGCGGCGTCGTCCGGGTAGTCGTCGATGACGGAGCGCTGCACGAGCCCGAACGGCCGGCCCGACAGGCAGACCACCAGATCCTCGCCCGGCTCCTCGCCCCGGACGCTCGCGCCGAAGTCGCGTTCGATCGCAGCCTCCGTGGTGTCGTGGTTCCACCAGCGCGCGGCCCGGGGCTCGCGCAGCCACCCGGCCAGCATGGCCAGATCGGCGCGCAGCAGCGGCCGCCAGCTGAGCTCGGCGTCACGGAACGGTTCCATGCAGACCAGTCTAGGGAACAGGTTCGATCTGGTGGCCCCGAGCCCGCGGTAGCCGATTTGGCGTCCACCGGGACGACCGGTACAGTAGTTGCTACCTAAGACCGTCGGTCGATGTGTGTCCAGAATCTGATTCGTCAGAGGATGGTCGGCATCTGAAAGATCCTCGTAGAGGACGGCCCACGCAGGTGACACTTTCTTCGAAAGCCGCGCGACGTCGTCGTACGCCGAGCGGTTCCTGAAGCCCTGTGCACCTGCACGGGGCGTTTTTTATGTGCAGTCCTCCCGGACAGGATCCGACCGGCATCAGACACAGACCCGGAAGGAGGGTTATGGCAACGCCGAACAAGGTCTCCGCAGTTGAGGAGACCATTGCAGACTTCAAAGAGTCGAACGCCGCTGTCCTGACCGAATACCGCGGGCTCTCGGTTGCGCAGCTCAAGGAATTGCGCCGTTCGCTTGGTGCTGACACCAAGTACTCGGTCGTCAAGAACACCTTGACCGGTATCGCAGCCAAGGAGGCCGGCGTCGACGCGTTCGACGACCAGCTTGCCGGTCCGACCGCCATCGCCTTCATCAGGGGCGATGCAGTGGCCGCGGCCAAGAGCCTGACGGAATTCGCGAAGAGCAACGAGAAGCTGGTCGTCAAGACCGGCTACTTCGAGGGCAAGGCAATGACCTCCGCAGAGGTTGCCGCTCTGGCAGCCCTGGAGTCCCGCGAGCACCAGCTCGCCCGCGTTGCAGGCGTGCTCAAGGCTCCGGCCGGCGCAGCAGCCCGCATCATCGAGGCACTGCGTGCCAAGCGCGAAGAAGAAGGCGGCGCTGAAGCTCCCGCCGCCCAGGTCGAGGAAGCACCTGCTGCCGACGCCGCCGAAGAAGCCTAAGACTTCTTCCACCCCACAGCACATCTCTGCAGCGGCTTGACCGCTGCCCCAAGGAAAGGACGCCACACCATGGCGAAGCTCACCAACGAAGAGCTGCTCGAAGCTTTCAAGGAAATGTCCATCATCGAGCTCTCCGAGTTCGTCACCGCCTTCGAGGAGACCTTCGAGGTCACCGCTGCTGCCGTCGCCGTTGCTGGCCCGGCCGGTGGCGCAGGCGAAGCCGCTGCCGAGGAGCAGACCGAGTTCGACGTCATCCTCGAGTCGGCCGGCGAGAAGAAGATCGGCGTCATCAAGGAGGTCCGCGGCCTGACTTCGCTGGGCCTGAAGGAAGCCAAGGAAGTTGTCGACTCCGCTCCGAAGGCTGTCCTCGAGGGCGTCGACAAGGACGCAGCCGAGAAGGCCAAGGAGGCCCTGGAGGGCGCCGGCGCCACGGTGACCCTCAAGTAGGTTCCTCGGAACCTGCCGAGAGTATTCTCGGTTCGAACGGCCCCATCCGCGTGCAGTGCGCACGCTGGTGGGGCCGTTCGCTTTTAATTCTCAGGAAGCTCTCAGCAGATCACACGGGACGCCAAGAATCGTTTCGTAACCTGTTCGTTATGAATAGACGATTGGCGCTGCTGGACGGGCTCCGTCTGGTGGCCGCCCTGATGGTGGTGTTCTACCACTACACGGCCTGGAACCACAGCAACTGGGGCCCGGAGGGCGCCCGCGAGACCTGGCACGGACTCAGCCAGGTGACCGCGCTCGGCAACCTCGGCGTGCCGCTGTTCTTCGTGATCAGCGGGTTCGTCATCCTGCTCTCCAGCTACGGGAAGCGCCCAGCCAAGTTCATCGGCTCCCGCATCGGCCGCCTCTTCCCGGCGTACTGGGTGGCGGTCCTCGCCACGGGGGTGCTGCTGTTCTTCGTATGGCCCGGAGTGGGGGACGACTTCACCTTCGGCGACTGGGCGATGAATCTGACGATGATCCAGTCGGCCTTCGAGGTCAAGAGCATCGACGGCGTCTACTGGACGCTGTGGGTGGAGCTGCGCTTCTACGCGTGGATCCTGGTCTTCATGCTGCTCGGCTGGCTCACGCCAGGCAGGGTGCTGGCCTTCGCCGCCCTCTGGCCGGCGGCCGGCATCTTCGCGGACGCCATGGGCCTGACGGTCCTCGAGGACGCGTTGATGAAGCAGCACGCCCCGCTCTTCGCCGGCGGCATGGTCCTGTTCCTGATCTACCGCTTCGGCCACTCCCCGCTGCGCTGGATCATCCTCGGACTGAACGTGGCACTGTCCGCCTACTTCACGGGCATCCGCCTCAGCGGGGAGGTCGACTGGCTCGTGGGCTACGAGATCGCCCCCGAGTCCTACTGGCCGATGGTGGTGGCGATCTTCGCGCTCCTCGCCCTGATCACGCTCACGCCGGCCGCGAATCTGGACGTCCCCGGCCTCGCCGTCGCGGGTGCGCTCACCTACCCGGTCTACCTCCTGCACCAGATGTGGGGCTGGTGGGGGATCGGCGTCCTCGCGGAGCACCTGCCGCCGCCCCTGACGCTGGCGGTCGTCATGCTGACCGTCCTCGGAGCGGCCTACGCGGTCCACCGCTGGGTGGAACGCCCCCTGGGCCGTCCGCTGGCCGAGGCCGTCACCCGCGGTGCCGACTGGGCGGGCGTGCGGATCAGCGCCGCAGGAGCAGCGCTTCGCCCTGCCCGCCCCCGCCGCACAGGCTGACCGCGGCGGTCCCGCCGCCGCGCCGGTCCAACTCGAGGGCCGCGTGCAGCGCCAGACGGGCACCGGAGGCTCCGATCGGGTGGCCGAGGGCGATCGCGCCGCCGTGGATGTTGGTGCGCTCCAGCGGGTAGCCGAGGTCGAGCAGGGACTGGCAGGCCACGGCGCCGAACGCCTCGTTGATCTCGATGAAGTCCAGTTCGCGCACGTCGAGGTCGGCCCTGGCCAGCGCCGCCCTGATCGCGTTCGACGGCTGCGAGTGCAGCGAGTTGTCGGGGCCCGCGACCTGCCCGGGTTCGCCGATCGTCGCCAGGATATGCAGCCCGTGGGCCTCCGCGTACGCGCGGGAGACCACGACGACGGCGGCGGCGCCGTCCGAGAGCGGCGATGAGTTGCCGGCCGTGATCGTTCCATCGGCGGTGAACGCGGGACGCAGCTTTCCGAGCGACTCGACGGTCGTCGTCGGGCGGATGCCCTCGTCCTCGGCGACGACGACGGGATCGCCCTTGCGCTGCGGGACCGGAACCGGCGCGATCTCGGCGTCGAAGACCCCGTCGCGCTGGGCCGCGGCGGCCCGCTGGTGCGAGAGGGCGGCGACCTCGTCCTGCTCGGCGCGGGTCAGGCCGAGCGTGGAGTTCTTCTGCTCCGTGCTCAGTCCCATCGAGATCTTCTCGAACGCGTCGGTGAGCCCGTCGTGGGCGACCGAGTCGACCGCATTGATGTCGCCGTACGTCCATCCCATGCGGCTGCCGGGCAGGACGTGGGGAGCGTTGGTCATCGACTCCTGGCCGCCCGCGACCACGACGTCGGCTTCGCCGAGGCGGACGAGTCGGGCGGCGTCGGTGATCGTGGCCAGGCCGGAGAGGCAGACCTTGTTGACCGTGACCGTCGGGACATCCCAGCCGATGCCCGCGGCGATGGCGGTCTGCCGCGCGGGATTCTGGCCGGCGCCGGCCTGAACGACCTGCCCGAAGACGACGGCGTTCACCGCGCTGGCGTCGACAGCCGACGCCGCGAGGGCGGCGGTGACGGCGTGGGCACCGAGCTGGACGGCCGTGAAACCGGCAAGGCTTCCCTTGAACCGGGCGAAAGGGGTGCGGGCACCGCCGACGATGACCGCGTCGTTGAGGTCGGACATGAGATCTTGCCTGCTTTCTCTGGGATTCGTGCCGTTTCGCGCAGGTCACCGTTCCGGGGCCGGCGGCAACGCAGCAGTTAGTCAACATTAACGTAGTGCACGGCGCGGGCCGTGTCGATGGGCCGGGGAAGACCGCCGGAAAGAATGCCGGCGAAACCTTCCCGAACCCGGGTGCACCTGCCTATACTCGGGGTGTTCCGTCCTGCGAGCAGGATGGGCGTGTCAGGCATCGGGGGGGACCTTTGACAAGGACCCGAGAGCCATGGAACACGAATACGTTGGGGGCGGCCCCCGGCCGGCGGACATCAGCTCCGCGGCACGGGCAGGCACAGGATCTCCGCGCCGCCGAATCCTCTTGAAACCGTCGCATCGACGACGAACCGCACTCTGACCGCTGCCTCGTCACGGCCGAATCCGGCCGCCGGTGGCTGCGGCAGCACCCTGCCCGTTCCATGAGCTGAACGCTGACGCAGGGCCCCACAGCCAGAACCTCGCATCCCGGCGCACCGGATCGTCCCTCCTTATCTATGCCAGTTCGCAGAATTTATTGAACAATCTCGCTGGCATTCGGCATTCACACGCATTTTCAAGAGGACGACATGTCACGACATCTCAGCCGCGTGCCCCGGAGCTGGCTTCGCGGATTAAAGACATTCCTCGCCATGGGG
Organism: Zhihengliuella salsuginis; assembly: GCF_014651715.1. Taxonomy (GTDB): domain Bacteria; phylum Actinomycetota; class Actinomycetes; order Actinomycetales; family Micrococcaceae; genus Zhihengliuella; species Zhihengliuella salsuginis. The sequence continues at coordinate 3,380 of NZ_BMXK01000018.1, read as the reverse complement.
CTCGCCGCGGGACTGATGTTCTCCGGCAGCGTCGCCACGGCGGCGATCCAGGGGGACCAGTTCCCGGCCGCGGCCGAGGAGGCAGCGACGACGCAGGCGCAGACGGAACCCGCCGACGGTGACGCGCCCGTCGACGAGGAACCCGCGGCGAAGACGGCGACCACCACTGCTGAGGAGCCGGCCGAAGAGCCTGCCAAGCGGGAGGCGCCGGCCGCCGAGCCGGCACCGCCGGTTGAGCCGGTTGAAGAACCAACGGCGGAGGAGCCCGCGCCGGAACCTGCACCGAAACAGGAGCCCGCGCCGGAGCCAGCACCGAAGGAAGAGCCCGCACCGGAGCCGGCACCGATTCCGGAGCCCGCACCGGCACCGCAGGAGAAGAAGGCCGAGGAACCCGCAGGTGAGGAGCCTGCCGTCGAAGAGGAGCCGGTCGAGGAGCCGGAGATCCTGGCTGTCGAACCGTTCGCCTCGCCGAGTGAATTCCAGCTCGACTGGCCGTCGGACATCGACATGGCGACCGACCCGATCGGCAACGCGGATCCGACGATCTACGACCAGGGGTCGAAGGAGAACAACCCGAGTTCGTGGAACTTCGACTCGTCGGCGAGCTCTCCGGGCGCCGGCGACGTCGGTGACACCTGGGTTGCCGCCGAATACGTGGAGGACGACGCGTGGCTGTGGCTGGCGTTCGAACGCACCACGGCCAACGGGCAGATCGGCTACTTCCTGGAACTCAACCAGCTGCCGCCGACCGTCAACGGCAACGGCGCCACAGTCCCGGTCAGGACCGCCGGAGACCTCCGGCTGATCTTCCCGGCGAACAACGACTCGTTCTCGACGCCCCAGATCCAGACCTGGACCGGCTCGGCATGGGCCACTTCGTCGCTCCCCGCCGGCTCATGGGCTCACGTGGTCAGCCAGGACGGCACACTCGTCGAGTTCAAATTCAACCTCTCGGCCATCCTCGGCGGGGCCGACGGAATGCTCGAGTGCGGAGACTTCTCCTTCTCCAGCATCATGCTCCGCTCCGCCGCGTCGGCCAGCGAGAACTCCGAACTGAAGGACTTCGTCGGCGGTTCGATCGACATCGATCTGTGTGCGGGACTGACGATCGTGAAGACGGACGAGTCCGGCACCCCGTTGGGCGGTGCGACGTTCGAGATCGGCCCGAACCCGCTGCCCGGGGGGACGGGCACGTTGACGATCACGGACAACGACGCCAACGACGACGACCCGGCGGCCGGCACCATCAATCTGGCCGAGGTGAACCCGGGGTCGTACACGGTCACCGAGGTCGGTGCCCCCGACGGCTACCTGCTGCCGGCAGACCGGGATCAGGGCCCGCAGACCGTCGAGGCCGGCGGGGACGTGACGTTCACCTTCGAGGATCCGCTGGCGTGGGAACCGCTGACGGTCGAGAAGACGATCGAGGCCTCCTACACGGCGACGTACGGGTGGGATATCGAGAAGTCGGTGGACCAGACCCGGATCGAGCAGTCCGGGACGACGGCCGACTTCACCTACCTCGTGAGCGTGACGGAGGGGGCGCGGACGACGTCGGACTTCGTCGCCAGCGGCACCATCACAGTGGAGAACCCCAATGCGGGGCCGATGGTGGCCACCATCGAGGACGAGCTCAGTGACGGCACGGCCTGCGTGGTCGACGTCGTCGACGTCGGCGCGGCCGACGGGCAACAGGTCCAGTTCTCCGCCGGAAGCACGGTGCTGGACTACACGTGCGAGGTCGCGCAGGAGCCCGAGGAGGCCTCGGGCACCAACGACGTCTCCCTGACGTGGAGCCGCGCGGACTACCCGCAGGAGCAGTCGGATGTCGACGCCCCCGAGTCGGCGCCCCAGGCCGAGGCGACGGCCAGTGCCGGCTACGAATGGACGGTGACGGACGTCGACAAGACGATCACCGTCGAGGACAGCCAGTTCACGTTCGACCCGGCGTGGCAGATCGAATGGACTGCCGAGGGCACCGTCCACGAGCAGGAGTACACGCTGACGCGGGAGGTTCCTGCCGGCGAATGCCAGACGTTCGAGAACACCGCGACGATCGTCGAGACGGGTCAGTCCGACGACGCCGAGGCCACCCTCTGCGTCGGTGCCGACCTGGTGGTCGAGAAGAACGTGATCCACAGCTTCGACCGCACCTATCTGTGGGACATCGAGAAGACCGCGCTCGGCGACCAGCCTTTCGAAGCCGATCCCGAGACCGGCGACGTGACCGTCGAATACGAGGTCACTGTCGGCCCGGACACATCCGGTTCCGACTCCGGGTTCGCGGACTCGGGCTGGGCCATGAGCGGTGAGATCACCGTCTCCAACCCCAACGACTGGCAGGACATCGAGGCCACGGTGAGCGACGCCGTCGACATCGGCGGCGGGGCCGAGTGCACCGTCATGGACGCCGTTCGGGTCATCGCACCCGAGGGCGCGGCCACGTTCGAGTACACCTGCACGTTCACGAGCGAGCCGGCGTACGACGGCGAGAACGTCGCCACCGCGGTGTGGGACGCCGAAGCCGCCTCGACGCCGACCGGTGAAGCCACCGGCACCGCCGAGGTCGTCGCCGGCGAATGGTCGGTCACCCCGATCAACGAGACGGTCGTCGTCGAGGACGACCACTTCACCTTCGACCCCGAGTGGACGATCACGTGGTCGGAGGGGATGGAACCGGAGACGCGGACGTACGAGCTCACGTGGAACGTGGGCGAGGCCGGGACGTGCGCCGAGTTCGTCAACATCGCCAGCGTCATCGGCGAGCAGGGGCTGCCGCTGGCTGAGGATGATGCGATCGCCGAGGCGTGCCGCGAGGCACCGCTGATGGTCGACAAGTCGATCGACGGTTCCTTCGACCGTCTGTACCTGTGGGATGTCTCGAAGGACGTGGACCGGACGACGGTGACGGTCGGCGAGGAGGATCCGGTGCCGGAGTTCGGCTACACGGTGCTCGCGACGCCCGGTGGTGTCGTGGACAGCGGTTTCGAGCTCGGCGGGACGATCACGGTCGAGAACCCGAACTCGTTCGCGTCCGGGTGGATCGTGGCGGAGGTCGAGGACACGATCTCGGTCGAGGGCCTGGTCTGCACGGTTGCCGATGACGATCTGAACGCCGACGGCACGGTCACGATCGCCCCGAGCAGCCAGGTCGTGCTGGACTACACGTGCACGACCGACGGTGTGACCGCCGAGACGACCGGCGAGAACACGGCCGTCGTCACGTGGCACGACGGGCAGCGCTCCGCAATGAGCGATCCGGTCCCGGTCGCCTTCGACCTGGATGCCGAGACCGACAGGACGGTCGACGTCTTGGATGACAAGACGAATCCGGAGGTTGATCCGGTCCCGTTGGGGACGGCGGAGTGGAACGCGGAGGG
>NZ_BMXK01000017.1 GCF_014651715.1 Zhihengliuella salsuginis | reverse complement strand
TAATGTCCCAGCAGCAAAGTCCAGCAGACGCGCCTTAAACCCTGCGATTAGTTCAGCAGTCTCCTAGTCGGCGTCGCTGGCGTATCGAATCCCCATCTGCCGCCGCGCCTCATCGAGCAGTTCCATCATCCGAACGGACTCGGCCGGCGGCATGTACGGGCTGTCGGTCAGCCCCGATTGCAGGCACCGGGTCACCTCTCGCAGCTCGTAGCCGAAGCCGTTGCCGGGCACCTCGAAGCGCTCCGTCCGCGCCGGGCCGCCCTTGGCTTGAATCACGAGCTCGCGCGGGTTGAACAAGGGGCCCGCGGAGCGCAGCCATCCCTCGGTACCGGCAATGGTGGCCTCGCCCGGAGAGTCGGCGCCGATCGAGGTGAGCAGCTGCGCGCAGGCTCCGCTCGCGTAGGTCAGCGTGAGGGCGTTCTGCCGATCGATGCCTTCCGGCGTGAGGGCGCCCCTGGCCACGATGTCGCTGGGCTCGCCGAAGACGCCCAGCGCCCAGGTCAAGGGGTACACCGCGAGATCGAGGAGGGCGCCTCCACCGGCAGCGGGATCCTGAATCCTCGAGGCAGGGTCATCGGGTGCAACGAACCCCAGATCGGCCTGCAACCACTGAGCCGATCCGATCTCCCCGGAGCGCAGGATCTCGGCCGCGCGGCAGAAGCTCGGCAGGAAACGCGTCCAGACCGCCTCCATCAGGAACAGCCCCCGATCCCGCGCCAGATCTGCGAGCTCACCGGCCTGCCGCGCGTTCATTGCCAAAGGCTTCTCGCACAGAACGTGCTTGCCCGCCGTCAGGGCGGCCATCGCCACGGCGTGATGCTGTGCGTGCGGCGTAGCAATATAGACGACGTCGACGGCGGGATCGTCGAAGAGCCGCTCATACCCGGGCCGGTCCTCCGCGTCGGAGTACACCTCCGCGAATCCGAAACGCCGGGCGAAGGCCCGCGCGGACGCCTCGGTACGGGAGCTCACGGCCTGGAGGATCGCGTCGTCGAGCAGTGCAAGGTCCGCTACGACGCGCGCGGCGATCGTTCCCGTGGCGACGACGCCCCACCTCAGCGGGCGCCCCGTGGCCGTCGCGGGGTCCTGGGTACTGACGGGGGCTGGAAGCATTCTGCGGTCCTCTCCAAGGAAGGGTCGGGGATGCGGTGGGCGCGCGACATCAGAACACACGGCCCGGTAGCGGTGTGATGTGGGAGCAGAGCGGCCGGCGCTACGTGGAGTCGCGGACCACCAGCGTGGTGGGCAGCCTCGTGACGCGTTCGGCCGGCCTGCCCTCGATGAGATTGACGAGGGTTTCAGCCATCTTCTTGCCCAGCTCGGTGATCGGGTGGTGCACGGTCGTCAACGGCGGTGTCACGGAGGTTGCGAAGGAATCGTCGTCGAAGCCGACGACGGCGATGTCCTGGGGAATCCGCAGACCCCGACCCTGGATCGCCGTGTAGGCGCCGGCCGCCATCTGGTCGTTGGCCGCGAAGACGGCATCGATCGGAACATTCCGGTCCAGAAGGCGCTGCATGGCCTGCGCGCCGGACGCCAGGGTGAAGTCCCCGAACTCGACCAGCCCGTCCGGCAGTCCGGCCTCACGCACTGCTGTCCGCCAGCCGGCCAACCGGTCGATACCGGGAGGCATGTCCTGCGGACCGGCGATCGTCGCCAGGTGCTGGCGACCGCTGGAGACGAGCCGCCGGGTGGCGTTGCAGGCCGCCTCTTCGTTGTCGACTTCGACGAAGTAGCTCTCGTTGCCGCCCACGAAGGGCCGGCCGGCGAACACCATGGGCAGCGATCCCGAGAGGTGCGTCCACGAGTGGTCCCCGCTGTGGTGGGAGACCACCAGCACGCCGTCCACATTGCCGCCGAGCAGGAAGCTGCGCGTCTTCTCCGGCTTCGATTCAGAGGAGATCACCATGTTGAGCGTGTAGTCGGTATCAGCGAGGTGCAGGGCGATGCCCTGCACGATCGTGGCGAAGAACGGGTCCGCGAAGACCTTCGACGTCGCTTCCGGGACGATCAACGTGACCGCGTTGGCCCGGCGCTTGGCCAGGGAGCGCGCGGCCCGGTTGGGCGTGTAGTCGAGCGCCTGGATCGCCTTCCTCACCGCCTGCGCCAGCTCGGAATCGACTTTCGGGGAACCGTTGACGACGCGGGACACAGTCGCCCGCGAGACCCCGGCCAAGGCTGCCACCATCTCCAGGGTGGGAGCCGGCCGGGGCCCGTCCGCGTCCTGCGTCATCGTCATCCCCGGAGCCTCGAAAACATGGCTCAAGCCTACGTCACGGGCTGGGTGCGGGCGCGGCCGCGGCGATCACCCGTGCGTACGCCAGCCCGCTGTCCTTCACCGTGCGCTCGAACGACTCGTAGTCCACCCGCACGATGCCGAAACGCTTCCCGTAGCCCCACGACCACTCGAAATTGTCGAGCAGCGACCAGACGAAGTACCCCCGCACATCCGCGCCCTGGTCGATGGCCTCGCCGACGGCGGCGATGTGATCGAGGATGTACGCGGTGCGCTCGACGTCGTGCACCGCACCGTCGCTGCTGACGACGTCGTCGTACGCCGCGCCGTTCTCCGTGACGTACAGCGGCGGCAGCGACGGGTACTCCCCGCCCAGGCGCACCAGGAGCTTGCGCAGGCCGTCCGGGTTGACCTCCCAGTCCATCGCGGTCCGCGGCAGGCCGCGGCTCGGGAAGGCGAGGTCCTCGGACCCGATCCAGCACGACGACGTCGGGCGCGTTGCTCCGCCGGAATGGCCGTCCCCGCCCTCGTTGTCCGGGTGCCCGCTGATGAGGTCGTCGTGGTAGTGGTTGACGCCCAGGAACTCGAGCGGGGCGCCGATGATCTCCAGGTCGCCGGGCTGGATGACATCGCGGATGCCGAACTGCTCGAGGTCGGCCAGCGTGTCCTCCGGGTACGCGCCGCGGAGGATCGGGTCCAGGAAGATCCGGTTCTGCAGCGAGTCGAAGCGGCGCGCGGCGTCGACGTCCACCGGGTCGGAGGGATCTCGCGGGATGGAGTTGCTGAGGTTGAGGGTGATCCCCAGCTGCTGCGCGCCGCGGCCGCGCAGTTCGTTGACGGCCATACCGTGCGCAAGATGCTGGTGGTGGATCGCGGCGACGGCGGCACTGGGATCCTGGCGGCCCGGAGCGTGCACGCCGGCCGCGTAGCCGAGGAGCGAGGAGCAGAACGGCTCGTTGAACGTGGTCCAGTGCTGCACTCGGTCCCCGAGCGCCGAGTACACGTCGGCGGCGTACTCGACGAAGCGGTAGGCGGTGTCGCGGTCAGCCCACCCGCCCTTCTCCTCGAGGGCCTGGGGCAGGTCCCAGTGGTAGAGGGTCAGCCACGGCAGGATTCCGGCCTCGAGCAGTTCGTCCACGAGGCGCGAGTAGAAGTCGAAGCCTTCGGCGTTCGGCCCGCGGTCGCCCGGGCGCACGCGCGCCCAGCTGGTGGAGAACCGGTAGGAGCCCAGCCCGAGCTCCTTCATGATGGCGACGTCCTCCGGCATGCGCCGGTAGTGCTGCACGGCGTCCTTCAGGGTCTCGCCGTTGGCGATGGCGCCGGGGACCCGGGCGAAGGCATCCCAGACGGAGTCCTCCTTGCCGCCCTCGTGGCTGGCGCCTTCGACCTGCGCCGCCGCGGTGGCCGAGCCCCAGAGGAAGCCCTCGGGCCACGACCTGGCGGCGGGCGCGTTCACTGGTTGGGATGTTGCGTCGAGTGGCATTAGCCCTTCACTGCTCCTTGCATGATTCCGGAAATAAGTTGACGGCCGGCGACGATGAAGAGCGCCAGCAGGGGGAGGGTGGCCATGACGGCGCCGGCGAGGACGATCGAGTAGTCCACGTAGCGGGCCGCCTGCAGCTGGCTGAGCGCCGTCTGCAGGGTGGGGTTGGTCGCGTCGAGCACCAGCAGCGGCCACAGGAAGTCCGTCCACGCGGTCATGAACGTGAACAGGCCGAGGATCGCCATGGCCGGCCGGGCCGCGGGAAGCGCGACGTGCCAGAAGGTGGAGATCATCGACGCCCCGTCCACCCGGGCCGCTTCGATGAGCTCGTCGGGGATGACGTCCACGAGGTACTGGCGCATGAAGAAGACACCGAACGCCGTGACGAGGGTGGGGATCACCACGGCTCCGATCTCGCCCGTCCACCCGAGCGTGCGCATCAGCATGAAGAGCGGGATGACGCCGAGCTGCGTGGGGATGGCCATGGTGGCGATCACGGCGACCATCAGCCCGTTCCGCCCCTTGAAGCGGAGCTTGGCGAACGAGTAGCCGGCCAGGGTCGAGAAGGTGACCACCGAGACGGTGATGATGCCCGAGATCAGCACGCTGTTGCCCAGCGCCAGCCAGAACGGGATGGTGTCGAACACCTCGCCGACGTTCGTCCAGAAGTTGCCGCCAGGCAGGAGCGGAGGCCAGGTCAGGCCGAGGGCCTCGTTGGAGCGGCTGCCGATGACCGCCGACCACCAGAGCGGGTAGGCCGAGGCCAGGAAGAAGGCGCACAGCAGCCCGTAGGTCAGGAATCCAGGCCGGCGCCCGTTCCCCAGCATGCCGCGTTTGAACGTGCGGCCGCGGGCGCCCGGCGTGCGGGCCTGTTGCGGCCTGGTGTCGATGGCGGTCATGTCCCCCTCCTCGGGGTGGTCCCTGCTGGTCTTCCCGCCGTTTCGACGGGTGGCTCCGGTGGCTGGTCGGCTGCGGGTGCCGGGGGCTGCGGGCCCACGGCGGGCAGGACGACGGCGGGAGTCGCGGAGCGCTTGCGCCGTCGTCTCCGTGCCGGCCCGCCCCCGTTGCGGGAGTCGCCGGAGGTGGCGATGCGCCGGGAGATGAGCCAGTTCAGGATGCCGAACAGAATAATGATGATGAACAGCAGCCAGGCGATCGTCGCCGCCTTGCCGAAGTTCTGGCGCTGGAAGGCCATCTCCCAGAGGTACAGCACGGTGGTCTGGAACTGCCGGGCTGTGCCGCCGGCCGTCCTCGGGTCGAAGAGCTTCGGTTCGGTGAAGATCTGCAGGCCGCCGATGGTGGCGGTGATGACCACGAAGATCATCGTCGGCCTGATGCTCGGCAGGGTGATGCTGAAGAAGCGTCGCAGCGGGCGCGCGCCGTCGATCGCTGCGGCCTCGTAGACGTCGCGGGGCACGGCCTGCATCGCCGCGAGCAGGATCAGAGCGTTGTACCCGGTCCAGCGCCAGTTCACCATCGTGGCGATGGCGATATGGCTGGGCAGCGTCTCGTTCATCCAGAGAACCGGGTCGATCCCGACGGCGCCCAGGATGTTGTTGATGAGCCCGTACTGCTCGCCGAACATGTTCGCGAAGATCATGGCCACGGCGACCGGGGTGACGATGTAGGGCAGCAGGATGCTCATGCGCCAGAACGTCCTGGCCCGCAGGTTCTGATCCAGCACGGCCGCGATGGTGATCGCGACGACGAGCTGCGGGATGGTGGAGAGCAGGAAGATGCTCATCGTGTTGAACAGGGAGTTCCAGAAGAAACGGTCCTGGAGCACCTCCCGGAAGTTCTGCAGGCCGACGAACTCGCCCTGGCCCTTGAGGAGGTGCCAGTCGAACAGCGAGACGACGAACGTGTAGCCGAGGGGGAAGAGTCCCACCAGGGCGAACAGGATGAAGAACGGCGCGATGTAGAGGTAGGGCGAGGCCTTCACGTCGAAGACGTTCAGGCGCTGGCGGAAAGTGGGCCGGGGTTTCGTGATGGCGGCGCTGCTGGCGGCCGGGCGATCCAAGGTGGTGGTCATGACGAATCTCGAACTCCATGAGGGGGCCTCCGGGCGAACCGGAGGCCCCGCGGCGGGGTGCTGCTAGTTGTTGACCACGAGGTCGTTGAGAAGGGTGACGGCTTCGTCCCACGCCTCGTCGGCGGTTCCCGTCCCGTTGTCGAGCATCTTCAGCGCGGGCGCGAAGACGTTCTCCTGGATCACCGAGTCGTCCGGGCCCTTGAACTGTGCGATCACTCCTTCGGCACGCGAGGCGAAGATCTCTCCGTAGGGCGCGTCGTTGAACAGTTCATTCGGCTTCGCCGTCTCGACGATCTCCGCCTGGGCTTCCAGGGTGCTCGGGAAGTTGTTCGCCGCGGCCGACTGCTTGACCTGCTGCTCCGGCGCCGTCAGCCATGCCGCGAGTGCAGCCGCCTCGGCCGGGCGCTCGGACGTCGCAGGCACCGAGAGGAAAGCCCCGCCCCAGTTGGAGGCGCCGCCGGGGAAGACGTCGGCGACGTCCCAGCCGGTCTCGGGGCCGCCGCCGGCGGACTCGAGCTGCTCCTGGATGGTTCCGAGCATCCAGGCGGGGCAGACGTGCACGGCGAAGGATCCGTCCACGAACGCCTTGCCGTTGCCCCAGTCGAACTGCTTCTGGTTCGCCGACAGCCCGTCGGCCGTTCCTGCAGCCAGGAGGTCGAACTGGGCGCGCATCTTCTCGTTGCCCTCGATGTTCAGCTCGCCGTCGGCCGTGTAGTACCCCTCGTCCATCTGGTTGACCATGGAGTTCCAGACGAAGCTCGACTGGTCGTACCAGGCTTTGCCGGTGGCTTCGTTGTACTGCCTGCCCAGATCGAAGTAGGTCTCCCAGGTGGCGTCGTCTCCACCGAACAGCTCGGCGACTTCCTCGCGGTCGGTGGGCAGCCCCGCGGCCTCGAAGAGGTCTCCGTTGAAGCAGAGCGCCTGCGGGCCGATGTCGGTGCCGTACCCGATGACACGGCCCTCGGGATCGGTGCCCTGTTCGAACTTCCAGTCCACCCAGTTGTCCTTGATGTCCGCCGCGCCGTGCTCGTTGAGGTCCACGAACTGGTCGGACACCTCCATGATCGAGCCGAGCCAGCCCTCCTCGACGGCGACGACGTCGCTCAGACCCGATCCGGCAGCGAGTTTCGTGAACGCGTCCGTCCGGGCGTTGGCGCTGCCGTCGACGTTGTTCGCTTCGATGGTCACGCCGGGGTTCTGCTCCTCGTACTCCGCGTAGAGGTCGTCGTAGCCGAACTGGCCGAAGGTGGTGACCGTCAGGGTGATGGGGTTGTCGGCGCCTGCCGGCTCGGCATTGGCGCCGCCGCAGCCGGAGGCCACTACGGCCAGGGATGCGGCGCCGGCGAGAGCAGTGATCTTCTTGAGTCGCGAGATTTTCACGATCGCTCCTTAGGTTTTGGGAGCGACTCGTGCCGATGGCGAGAGAGCGCTCTCTGAGATGTGCCATCACTGTATGTGGGCAGGATCACAGTGTCAAGAGAGCGCTCTCTCGCTGCCGGAGCTCATGCCCCGGGCAGGAAACGGCACATGACGGCGCACCGAGGACAGGCGGCCTCAAAGCTCCAAGTCACCCGCAGCAGCCGGCGGCTGGGCGCTACTTCTTCTCGCGCGCCTTCATGTACAGCTCGAAGGCCTTCGCGAGCGGCTTGTTCAGCGGGTAGTCCCATTCGCCGAGGGTCTGCACGACGTCGCAGCCGAGCGTGGTCTTGAACAGCGTCAGCCCGGCCAGGTGGTGGTCGCGGCTGAGCGTCGGCGAGACGCCGCCGTGGTCCAGGTACGCGCAGCCGGCCGCAAGCGAGTCCGCGATCATCCGGTGGATCAGCGCCTTCGGCGCGAAGAGCTTGCGCTCCTGAGACGACGACGCCCCGTAGACGTACCAGGACCCCTCGCCGGACTGGACGCGGATCGCCGCCGCCAGGTCGCGGCCCTCGTGCACCGCGAAGTAGAGCGTGCACGTGCCCGGCGCGTGCGCGTTCAGCTCGTTGTACATGGTGGTGAAGTACGACGCCGGCCGGCCGGTGAAGCCGTCGCGCTCGGCGGTCTCCCGGTACAGGGCGTGGAAGCGCTCGACGTCGCCCACCCCGCCCACCTGCACCTCGAGCGGCCCGGAGGCCGCCTTGCGCGTCTCGCGGCGCGCGTTCTGGTTCATCCCGGCGAGGACGCCGTCGACGTCGAGCGCCTCCCCCGCGAGGGTCCGCAGCGGGATGCGGGCCTGGAACTCGGGCTGCCCGGCCGAGAAGTCCTCGCTGACCTCGGGCTTCGTCCATCCGGCGGCCTTCAGCTCGGCGGCCGTGAACACCATCTGCTCGTCGGCGTAGACCGCGTCCAGCCCGGTCATCAGCTCGGGCGCCGGGGCGTCGCCCTCCTTCTTCTTGCCGGAGAGAGCCTTGCGGACGTCGGCCGCGCGCCACTCGGCGCGCACCCCCGGGACGCCCATGCGGACGAGGAACGCGCCCCCGTGCTTGAGGTGGGCCAGCAGCGGGCGCGTGACGTCCGCCGTCGTGTGCACGGAGAAGTCCACCACCGGGCCCTCGGGGATGTAGGCGAGCGTGCGGCCCAGCACGGGCAGCGGGCGGTGCAGCACCTGGGCCGATCCGACGAGCGCGCCGGCGGCGAAGAAGCCGACGTACTCGGGCCGCCACTCCCGCTTCACGCGGGCCCAGGCGGGCAGCTGCAGGAAGCTGGCGCCGGGGCGGGTTCCGAGGTGTTCGCGGTGTTCGTCGGCGGTGATGCGGCGGACCGAAAGCTGGGTATCTGGCACGAAATTCAGCATAACGTGAGCGGCTGAGCCGGCGCGGGAGCCCGGCCGCGACCTCTAGCCGAAGTGCGCTCAAGTTGCTACGCTAGTGTAATAAGCTGCACTATTGAGGTGATGCAGACCACCGAGGGCCGCGCGCCCGAGAGCACCGACTGGAGGGGACGATGACGTTGACCGCCACGCACACCACCCTGACCACCGGCCGTACCCCGGCCGACGACCTGCCGAACCTGCCCGCCTGGAAGGCCCTGAAGGCCGCGGCGACCGCGCTCCAGGACGTCCAGATCAAGGACGGGTCCATCCCGGAGCCGGGCGACCACGCCGGCGCGAAGGCCCACGTCGAGACCATCCTGGCCTCGGTCGAGGAGCTGGCCGGGCACCTGCCGCACGACGCCGAGTACCTCGCCCTGGTGCAGCAGGACCTGCGCCGCTGGGCCGACGGCGGGTTCGAGGTGCCGGACTTCCTCGACTCGCTCGTCGCCTTCCACCCGGAGGCCGAGCGTGTCGACGGGCTGCCGCACCTGGTCCTCTTCCCGATGTACACCCAGAACGGCAGCACCAACCGCTTCGTCGAAGCCGTCCTGGTGGAGGTCATCTGGCCCGAGTTCATCGCCGATCTGGAGGCGGGCGACTACTCGAACAAGCTGTTCGTGCCGATCCGCTTCCTGGACTTCACTCCCGGCTACGACACCAACTCCGCGGTCCTCTTCCCGGAGAGCGTGGCCGTGCGCAGCACCCCGGCCTTCACGTGGGGCGGCATCTTCGCCGACCGCGAGGCCGCCCGCTTCCGCCGGGTTCTGAAGGCCGCCGCGGAGATCACCTCGCTCGAGCTGCCCGCCGGCGCCGCGGAGCTCGCCGAGGACCAGCACCTGGCGGAGAAGACGTTCGTCATGTGGGACCTCATCCACGACCGCACCCACATGCGCGGGGACCTGCCGTTCGACCCGTTCATGATCAAGCAGCGCATGCCGTACTTCCTGTACTCGCTCGAGGAGCTGCGCTGCGACCTGACCGCGTTCCGCGAATCCGTGCGGATCGAGCGGGACGAGTCGCGCGACGAGGCCACGCGCCGGCACGCGAAGCTGGTGCAGTACGCGGTGATCTTCGACCGCATCTTCCGTTTCGCCGTGACCGGCAACCGCGTCCGCAACTACGACGGCCTCGGCGGCCAGCTGCTGTTCGCGTGGATGCACCAGCACCACGTCCTGCACTGGACCGACGGCAAGATGACGATCGACTGGGACGAGGTGACCGGCGTCGTCGTGGAACTCGGCGTGAAGATCGAGGAGCTCTACTGGCGCTCGATCGACCGCCCCAAGCCGGCCCACTGGCTCGCCGCGTACGAGCTCGTCTCCGAGACGCTGACCCCGAACCCCGCCTCCGTGTGGGCCAAGGGCCCGGACGCGCTGCCGCTCGACGGGCCGCCGCGCGGGCTGACCGACCAGGTCCTCGACGACGAGTTCCCGCTCTCCATGTTCTACGAGGCGCTGGAGAAGAAGATCCGCGGCGTCATCGAGTCGACCTCCGGCATCACGGGCGCCACGCCGGACGCGCGGGAGTCGGCATGAGCCGCGCGGTGGTCGTCGCGGGCGCGACCAGCGCCGCCGGAATCGCCGTCTGCACCGCGCTGGCGCGGGCGGGAATGCGCGTCGCCGCCGTGGGCAGCGACGCCGGGCGGATCGCCCGGGTGGCCGGGGTCCACGCGGACGTCACGGGGTACGCGTGCGACCTGACGGATCCGGCCGCCGTGGCCGCCCTGGCGGAGGACGTGCACCGCGACCTCGGCCCGGCCGACGGCCTCATCCACCTGGTCGGCGGCTGGCGCGGCGGCAAGACGCTCGCGGACCAGACCGACGAGGACTGGGACTTCCTGCACTCGCGCGTCATGACCACCCTGCGCAACACCACCCGCGCGTTCAACGACGACGTCGCCGCCTCCGACGCCGGCCGCGTCGCGATCGTCTCCGCCGAGTCCGCATCCGCGCCCACCGCGGGCGGGGCCAACTACGCGGCCGTCAAGGCCGCCGCCGAGACCTGGACCCGCGCGATCGCGCAGGGGTACGACGGCGGCCGCGCCGCCGCCGTCGTACTGGTGGTCAAGGCGCTGGTCGACGCCGCGATGCGGGCTGACCGGCCGGACCGGAAGTTCCCCGGCTTCACCGACGTCGAGGTCCTCGGCGAGGCTGCCGTGCAGTTGTTTGCACTCGACGCCGCCGAGATCAACGGCCGCCACCTGCGCCTCGCCGCGGGATCCGATACCGAGACGGGGGTCTTCGCATGACCGCCACAAGCACCGAAGTGATCGCCGCCGCGCGCGGTTTCGCCTCCGACAACTACGCCGGCGCCCACCCGGAAGTCGTCGCGGCCGTGGCGGCGGCCAACGCCGGGCACGTCACCGCCTACGGCGAGGACCCATACACAGCACGGCTGCAGGAGGTCGTCGCCGGGCACTTCGGCGCGGGCGCCACCGCGTTCCCCGTGTTCAACGGCACCGGCGCGAACGTCCTCTCGCTGCAGTCGCTGCTGCCGCGCTGGGGCGCCGTCGTCTGCGCCGAGACGGCGCACATCAACGTGGACGAGAACGGCGCCCCGGAGCGGGTCGGCGGCATCAAGCTGCTGACCGTCCCGACGCCGGACGGCAAGCTGACCCCCGAGCTCATCGACCGTGAGGCGTGGGGGTGGGGCGACGAGCACCGCGCCCAGCCGCTCGCCGTCTCCATCACGCAGACCACCGAGCTCGGCACGTGCTACACGCCGGAGGAGGTGCGCGCCATCGCCGACCACGTGCACGCACGCGGCATGCGCCTGCACCTGGACGGGGCGCGGCTCTCCAACGCGGCGGCCCACCTGGGCGTGCCGCTGCGCGCGTTCACGACGGACGCCGGCGTCGACGTCGTGAGCCTCGGCGGGACCAAGAACGGGCTGCTGCTCGGCGAGGCCGTGGTCTGGCTCGGGGACGACGACTCCGGGCTGAAGTACCTGCGCAAGATGAACATGCAACTGGCCTCGAAGATGCGCTTCCTCTCGGCGCAGCTGATCGCGCTCTACGAGGGCGACCTGTGGCTGCGCTCGGCGGCGCACGCCAACGCGATGGCGCAGCGCCTGCGCGCCGGCGTCGAGACGATCGGGGGCGTGCGGCTCACGCAGCAGACACAGGCCAACGGCGTCTTCGCGATCCTGCCGGACGGGGCGGCGGACCGCGTGCGCGAGTCCTTCCGCTTCTACGACTGGGACCCGGCCACGGGGGAGGTCCGCTGGATGTGCTCGTGGGACACCACCGAGGAGGACATCGACGGCCTGGTCGCCGCGGTCGAGGCGGCCGTGGCCTGAACGCCGGCCCCAGAGGCTGCAACACCGGAGCGGTCCGCGACATCGAGTCGCGGGCCGCTCTTGTTGCATCCGCGCACACGTCACCCAAAAATACCCCTAGGGGGTACTTGACGAACATACCCTCCAGGGGTATTGTCGGGGTTATGGAGACGCGCACCGACAAGACCCACCCGCACGGATACTCGGCCGACAAGGACGCGCTGCTCAAGCGTCTGCGCCGGATCGAAGGGCAGGTGCGCGGCATCGCCCGCATGGTCGAGGAGGACACGTACTGCATCGACGTCCTCACGCAGGTGTCCGCGATCAACGCGGCCATGCACAAGGTCTCCCTGAATCTCGTCGAGGACCACATCGGCCACTGCGTCGTCGGCGCCGCCGAGCAGTCGCAGGCCACCGGCGATCCGAGCATCGTCGAAGACAAGGTCAAAGAAGCGTCGGCGGCCATCAGCCGCCTGCTGCGCTAGCCACCACACCCAGGAGGAATCACCATGAGCAACACCCTGACCGTCAGCATCTCCGGCATGACCTGCGGCCACTGCGTCGCCTCCGTCACCGAGGAGATCGAGTCCATCGCGGGCGTCGACTCCGTGGACGTCGCCCTCAACGCCGGCGGCACCTCCACCGCCACGATCACCTCCGTCCGCGATCTCGACGAAGCCGAAGTCAGCGAGGCCGTCGCCGAGGCCGGATACACCCTCGTCAGCAACAACGCCTGACCCGCGCGGGCTGAACAGCCCGTTTTCACCATCAGCCCGTCCGCCATGGCAACCGAAACCAGTTGCCTTCGCCCTCCCGTGCGCCCTCGAACGGGCTGAATTCGGGTTGCTCAGCACCCAAGGAGCCTCTGATGAGCACGCACCACAGCCACCATCCGCCGGCCGAGGCCGCGCCTGAAGCGAACCGCACCGTCGACCTGAGCGTCGAGGGCATGACCTGCGCCTCGTGCGTCGGCCGCGTCGAGCGGAAGCTCGGGAAACTCGACGGCGTCGAGGCGAGCGTGAACCTGCCCCTCGAGTCCGCCAGCGTGCAGGTCCCGTCCCACGTCAGCGACGAGGACCTGGTCAAGGCCGTCGAATCGGCCGGCTACCGCGCCAGCGTCAAGCAGCCGGAGCACGCGGGGCACTCCGGGCACCAGCACGACGACGTCCCCGCCGACGTGCTCCGGCCGCGGCTGATCCTGGCCGCGATCCTGACGGTCCCGCTGTTCGTGATCTCGATGGTCCCGGCGGCGCAGTTCCCGCACTGGGGCTGGGTCGCGCTCGCCCTCGCCGCGCCGGTGACCTTCTACTCCGGCTGGCCCTTCCACCGGGCCGCGGCGGTCAACGCGCGCCACGGCGCCTCCACCATGGACACCCTGGTCTCCATCGGCGTGCTCGCCGCTTTCCTGTTCTCCGCGTGGCAGCTGATCGCCGATCCGGACCTCACCGCCCACGCCGGCGCGGACATGGCCTCGATGGCCGACCACCAGCTCTACTTCGAGACGGCCGGCGTCGTCACCACCTTCCTGCTGCTCGGCCGGTGGCTCGAGGCCCGCGCCAAAGCCCGTGCCGGCGACGCCCTGAAGTCGCTGCTGAGCCTGGGCGCCAAGGACGCGATCGTCCTCCGGGACGGCGCCGAGCAACGCGTTCCGGCCGGATCCCTCTCCCCCGGCGACGTCATCGTGGTCCGCCCGGGCGAGAAGATCGCCACGGACGGGGTCGTCACCGAGGGCGCGTCCGCCGTCGACACCTCGGTGATCACCGGCGAGTCCGTCCCGGTCGAGGTCTCCCCGGGCGACGACGTCACCGGCGCGACCATCAACACGTCCGGCCGCCTGCTCATCAAGGCCACCCGCGTCGGCAGCGACACCACGCTCGCGCAGATGGGCCGGCTGGTCTCGCAGGCGCAGACCGCCAAGGCGCCGATCGCGCGCCTGGCCGACCGCATCTCCTCGGTCTTCGTGCCGATCGTCCTGGTCATCGCGGTCATCACGTTCGTGCTGTGGATGGTCTTCACGGGTGACCTGCAGTCGGCCTTCAAGGCCGCGGTCACCGTCCTGGTGATCGCCTGCCCGTGCGCGCTCGGCCTGGCCACCCCGGTCGGCCTGCTCGCCGGCACGGGCCGCGGCGCCCAGCTGGGCCTGCTGATCCGCGGGCCGCAGGTGCTCGAGGACACCCGCCGCATCGACACCGTGGTGCTCGACAAGACCGGCACGGTCACCGCCGGCGAGCTGCAGGTGACGGCCCTCGAGCCGTTCGGCGACCTCGCCGACGACCAGCTGCACGGCCTCGCGGCAGCCGTCGAGGCCGGCTCCGAGCACCCGATCGCCACCGCAATCGTCGCCTCCGCCCCGTCAGTGCCGGAGGCCGCGTTCACCGCGTCGAACTTCGCCTCCGCCGCGGGTGGCGGCGTCAGCGCCGACGTCGTTCTGCCTGGCTCCGGTGAACCGTCACGGGTCTACGTGGGGCAGGAGCGGTGGCTCGCCGAGGAGGGCATCAAGCTCTCGGCCGCCGAGCGCGACCGCCTGGCGGCGGCCCAAGCGCAGGGTGCGACGGCGGTGCTCGCCGGGGTCGTCGACGCGGCGGGGCCGCGCGTGGTCGGCATCATGTCCCTGCAGGACACGGTGAAGCCGGGGTCGGCGGCGGCGATCAAGCGGCTGCGGGAGATCGGGCTGCGCCCGGTCCTGCTCACCGGCGACAACGAGCAGGTGGCCGCGCAGGTCGCCGCCGAGGTCGGGATCGCGCCCGAGGACGTGTTCGCGTCCGTCCTGCCCGAGGGCAAGGTGGACGCGGTGAAGCGGCTGCAGGGCGAGGGCCGGCAGGTGGCGATGGTGGGCGACGGCGTGAACGACGCGCCCGCGCTGGCGACCGCCGACCTGGGCATCGCCATGGGCTCAGGCACGGACGTGGCGATCGAGGCCGCGGACATCACGGTCATGGGCAGCGAGCTGGGCCAGGTCGTGACGTCGATCGAGCTCTCCCGCAAGACGCTGTCGATCATCAAGACCAACCTGTTCTGGGCGTTTGCCTACAACACGCTCGGCATCCCGGTCGCGGCCCTCGGCCTGCTGAACCCGATGCTCGCGGGTGCGGCGATGGCGGCCAGCTCGGTGCTGGTGGTCGCGAACTCGCTGCGGCTGCTGCGCTTCGGGCGGTAGGCAGGATCCTCGGCTGGCGGGACCGCGGCCTACCGCACCAGGTGGCGGCGCCAGAGGATCCACCCGGGGAACAGCGCCCAGGCACCCAGGAACGCCGCCACCACGGCGTGCCCGAACACCATCATGACCGGGACTTCCGCCGGGGTCGCGTAGGCGGTCACGACAACTCCGGCGCACGCGGCGGCCACGACTGTCGCCGCGGTGCGCCAGTACGGTAGGCGCGCGTGTCGGATCCGCCCGTAGGTGACGAAGTAGATCGCGGCCACGGCGACCGAATACAGAGCCCACGCCCAGAGTTGGGCGGCCGGCGACCAGAAGGTCCCTTGCTCCGGGAGCGCGATGAGCACGGCCACGCTGGTGCACGCGAGTGAAAAGGCGAAGCACGCCTTCACCGTCACCGAAGGGACGTTCAGAGCCGGGGCCGCGGGGGCGGACACCTCAGTCATCCCGGTCCCAGCCGACTGCGGTATAGCGCGGGGCGATGGTCATGCCAAGAAACATGATGACCAGCACCCCGTATAGCTCCCAGGCCCCGGCCTCGGCCAGCAGTGCGGCCGACACGGCCGCCGCTACCGACGCCGCGAGCCCGGCGACGCCGCACCAGCGCATCGTCGTCGCTTCGGGCTGCAAGAAGCGCGTCATCAGCGGGGTAGCGGCACCGGCGAGAACCATCCAGAGGCTCACAAACACAACAGTGGCCGGGCCGGCGGCATGGATGAGATTCCATGCGCCGAACCCGGCCGTGAAGAGCATGAGCAACGCCATGGCGACAGGCCGTCGAGCATGCCGACGGCGCTCGACCTGATGGATCGAACTCACGATCTTCACCTTCCGCAAGAGTTTCCCGTTCCCACAAGCCAGAATAACTGCTGAACCCTTGAAGGTACAGAGTGTCCCTGAGCTCGTTATTTAACGGTGACCGGATTCTGCGCCGCCCGGCGGGCTAGAGCCGATCGCCGCCCGGCAGCACACCCTTGAGGAGCAGAGGATCCATGACGGCCTCCCCGAAACGCTTGTTCATGTGGTAGAAATCGCCGCGAACGTAGAAGGAGCCCTCACCAGCGTCGGCCGGGTCCGCGAGCCCGTACTCCGGACGGGTGAAGCACGTGTCCTCCATGGTCTCCTCCGGCTGGTGGAAGATCTGGACGCCGATGCCTGCGAGGCGACCCAGCTGGGCCTCGAAGTCCGCGCGCACCCGGCCCTGCTCTCCGGCAGCCCGCAGGTCCGCATACCGCGCGAACTTGTCGCCCTCCCGCTCGGCCGCCCAGGCCAGGGGGTAGGGCTGGGGGATCAGCCAGATCGGCTTGTCCGTCCGCTCCCGCAGCAGGCGGAGCAGGCGGAAGCCCTTGGTCCGCTCCATGACGGCGTCGAGGTACTCGCGGAACATCGCCTCGGAGAGGATGAACTGCGGCAGCCAGCCCCGGTACGTGTCCCGCTGGTACTTCTGCGCGGCGTCGACCAGGGAGATCGCCGAGATGCCGAAGGCGACGACCACGAACGCGTCGTAGGCCTCCACGTCGACCACGGTGCCGGCGTCCGCCTCGGCGACGAGCCGGATGCTGGGCATCCGCACCACGTCCCCTCCCGCGTCGCGGACGCCCAGCCCGGCCGTCCCGTAGGTGCGCTCGATGAAGAAGTCGACGCTCGCGCCGACGGGATCGGCCGCCGCGCGGGCCGGTTCGGCCATATGGCCGAGGTGCGAGTTGCCGATGACTGCGATTCTCATGGTCCGAACGCCTCCAGCAGGGCCTCCTCGCAGAATACCTCTTCGCCCTCCACCACGCGCTGCGGGGAGGGTTCCGCGGCACGGGCGGCCGCTGCGCCGTCGTCGTGCCCGTTCGGCGGGCGGTGCTCGGCGAAGAAGTAGTCCATGACCAGGTCGACGCCCTCCGGCCTGACATTGCGGCCGGTCTCGTCGAAAAAGTCGTTGCCGGCGAAGACCGAGGTGACGATCTCGTACGAGGGGAAGTAGTCGACGTCGTCGAACCGGGTCGCGAGATCGCCCGCGACGGCGCGCAGCACGGACTTGGAGTAGACCGTGGCCGGCAGCACGTGCCCGCCCGACGCCGTGGCCGCCAGCGGTACGGGCGACACCGTGATCAGGAATTTCACGTCCGGGTTGACGGAGTGGACCAGCTCTCTGAACGCCACGAAATCCTCGTAGACGTCCGCGTACCCGAAGTTCCGGAACTCGTAGACGTCCGGATCGAAATCGCCGGCGATCGTCCCCGGAGCGGTCGGATACACGGTGCCGGACTCCCGGTGCACCCAGCCCTCGGTGAGGCCGAACGTGAAGACGAAGACGTCGACCCGGTTGAGCAGCATCTTCACCCGGTGGACGTGCCTGCGTCGATGCGCGGCCACGAGCTCCGCCGTCTCCAGGCCCGTCGGCTCGACCGCGGGACGCAACGCGTCGTAGTAGCGGCCGTCGCGGGTCCACACCGCGTCCGACGGCGCGCGCTGCCCCAGCGCCTCCTGCACCAGCTGGAGCAGTTGGCGGGCGTAGTAGATGTTGCCGAAACGCGCCGAGTAGATGCCGTAGCCGTACCGGTTGCCGGTGCTCGTGGAGACTTGCCGCGGTGCGGGTTCCAGATCCAGCACCTGGAAACCGCGTTCGCGCATGTTACGGGCGATGTGCTGGGCGAAGCAGCTGCCGGCCGTGGCGATTCGGGTGGTCTCGTCGATCGCGAATTTCTTGGCGTAGAGGTTCTCCAGCCCGTCCGGCGCGCGGCCGGAGACGGCCGACTTCCAGTACGTGCGTGGGTCGTTGCCACGGTACGGCGACCGCCGCACCGGCTCGGCGGGCCGATCGGATGCGCTGTCCACGTGGTCCCCTTTCCTGCCTTCGCCGGCACCCGTGCGCCGGCGTCCGGCTTCAGGCTATACGACGGCACCCGCGTTGCGGACGAGTTTCCGGGCCTGCCGCAGCTCGTCGGCGCGGACCAGGATCACTCCGGCGACGATGCACAGCCCGCCCAGCAGCTGGATCGCCGCCGGCATCTCGCCGAGCAGGAGCCAGGCCCAGGTGACCGCGAAGATGACCTCCGTCAATCCGATGAACGAGGCGAGCGTCGCCCCGAGCGCCCGCGCGGCGAAGATGCCCGAGAGGTAGGCGAGCACGGCGGCGATGATCGTCAGGCCCGCCAGAGCCACCCACCACTCGGTCTCGAAACCGCTGAAGCTCACCGTCCCGAAGGTGGCCCGCATCGGCAGCAGGCCCAAGGCGCCGAGCCCGAAGATGAGCGCCGATCCCACGAGCAGCCCGCCGGTGGTGAGCACGAGCGGGTTCAGCGAGTCGTTCTGCTGCGCCCCGACCACGAAGAACACGGCCAGGCCGACGGCGGCGATGAGCCCCCACATCACGCCGAGCGGCTCCACCCCCTTCGCGCCGGACACGTCGAGGACCAGGACCAGCCCGACGACGGACGTCACCGCGCCGAGGATCGTCAGCAGGCGCGGGCTGCGCCGCGTGACGGCCCACACGGCGAGGACGATCAGGATGGGGGCCATGTACTCGAGCAGCAGGGCCACCGACACGTCCAGGTACTGGACGGCCTGGAAGTAGGAGAACTGGCAGATCGCGACACCGAAGACGCCGAAGAGCACGATCGGCTTCCAGTTCGGCGCGACGGTGTGCCACTTGCCGCGCAGCACCCACAGCGTCGGGAGGAGCAGGACGAGCGCGGCACCGAGCATGCGCGCCCCCACCGCGGCGCCGCTCGTCCACCCCGCCTCGAGCAGCGGCTTGGCGAACGACCCGCTCGTCGCGAAGACGATCGCACTGAAGAGGGCGATGCCGAAACCGAACAGACTGCGCTTGGGCGAAGCACCAGCGTGCCCCGCACCCGGCTCCGCGGCCGTCGTCGTGGACCCGGGGTCCGCCTGTCCCATGCGCTCCGCCACGCCTGCCTCCCTCATCTATCCGCCTTCCGGTATCCGCCGTCGATTCCACGCCCACCACGGGTGTCATGAGTGTCACGCATTTGACTGCTGACACGAACTCTACGCGTTAAAGTACACTGGATGAACCCGGACGATCCAGTACACCGCGAGGAGTGACACGACTGACATGCAGTTTGCCCCTGACACGCTGATCGCGTTGCGTTCGGCGGTGAATCTGGTCAACACGTCCGAGGTGGAGGTGGACCAGCTCAAGACCGTCGCCGATCTGGACCACTTCCTGGCCCAGGAGCAGTACTCGGGTTTCCGTGCCGGAACGCAGGGCGAACTGCGCGAGGTGCGGCACCTGAGGACGGTGTTCCGCTCGCTCTGGACGGCCGGCGTCGACGACGCGGTGGAGATCGTCAACAACATCCTGCGCAACGCGCGGGCCCTGCCGCAGCTGGTCAAGCACGACGACTGGGACTACCACCTGCACGCCACCACCCATGACGCCCCGCTGGCGGACCGCATCTCCACCGAGATCGCGCTCGCGGTCATGGACGTCGTGCGCTCCGGCGAGCTCGACCGGCTGCGCACCTGTGCCGCGGCGGACTGCACAGCGGTGCTCCTGGACCTGTCGCGCAACCGGTCGAAGCGCTTCTGCGACACCGGCAACTGCGCGAACCGTGAGCACGTGCGCGCCTACCGCCAGCGCAGGGCCGGCACGGGCGCGAACCGCCCTTAAACAACGAACGGGAGGGCTCATGCCCTCCCGCCTGCTTCCCGGCCCTAGTGCCCGTGCCCGCCCTTGCGGTCCGGGTTCCGCGAGGTTCGGTTCACGCCCGACCCCTCGCCCATCTTCTCCGGGTTGTCCTTCGAGGCCATGATGAGCAGCGAGGTCAGCAGCAGCGAGGCGATGAAGGCGATCCCGAACGCCGTCAGGCCCAGGTCGAAGCGCACCTCGTTGTTCCCTCCGCCGGTCGCGGTGACGGTCGCGACGACACCTGCGACCAAGCCCATGGTCAGGGAAAAGATCAACGGAGCCTTGATGCTCTGCTGCCACGACTTCTTGGGCTGATTAGCCACTGGGTTCGCCTCCTGCGGTATTTCGGGACCGGGGTCAGTCTACCGGTCTGCCGGGGTCGAGACGGCATCGTGGCGGTAGCCCAGCGCCGCGATCGCGACGAACACGGCCACGATGACCTGACCGCCTCCGGCGATGCCGAAGATCCCGTGCGCGTCCACACCCCAGAAGAGCAGCAGGCCCACGCCGATCCCCGTCTCCACCAGCCCCGTCAGCGCCCAGTCCCGCGCCGGGACGAACGTCTTGCGGGTGCGTGCCCAAGCAACGATCTGCCCGGCGCCGCCCGCGATCCAGCCGGCCGCAGCGGCCGCGGTCACGCCGGCGACTGTGGGCAAGAACACCAGGACGACGCCGGCTGCGAGCCACGCGACGGCGGTCGCCGCGAGCGCTGCGCGGGCCGCGGCCGGCGTCTGCTCGCTGGCGATCAGCCGCCGCAGCAGGGCCGCGTTGGCCACGAAGAAGGCCGCCAGAATCAGGCCGAGCACCTGCAGCGGCGGAGCCGCCCAGAAAACGCTGGTCAGTCCGACGGCCGCGGCCAGCGCCGCGCGGATCAGCAGCGGCTTCCAGTAGGCGCGGGCAACGGCGGCGGGGGTCTGAACGGAAGGCACCCGCCGATTCTACGCGTGCACGTCATCGACCGACTCGACGGCGCTGCTCGGCCTACACGGCCGGTAAAGTGCGTCGAGCTCTGCCCTGAGCCCCGTCCGCCAGCTGGAAGGCCCCGTGGAACACCAGACATCCGCTGCACCGGCAGCCCCGAAGACGCAACAGCCCGCAGATGCCGAAGGACTCCGCCGGTCCATGGGGCCGCGGCACCTCATCATGATCGCCATGGGCGGGGTGATCGGCTCCGGGCTCTTCGTCAGCTCCGGGTACACGATCTCCCAGGCGGGGCCGTTGGGGGCGGTCATCGCCTACCTGATCGGCGCGTTCGTGGTCTACCTCGTCATGACCTGCCTCAGCGAGCTGGCCATCGCCTACCCGGTCTCCGGGGCGTTCCACGTCTACGCCGCCCGATCCATCGGCCCCGGCACTGGCTTCGCCACCGCCTGGCTCTACTGGCTGACCTGGGCGGTGGCCATCGGCTCCGAGTTCACCGCGTCAGGCCTCCTCATGCAGCGCTGGTTCCCCGAGGTCGACGTGTGGGTCTGGTGCCTCGTCTTCGCCGCCCTGCTCTTCGGGCTCAACGCCGTCTCCTCGAAGTTCTTCGGCGAGTCCGAGTTCTGGTTCTCCCTCGTGAAGGTCGCGGCCGTCATCGGCCTGATCGTCCTCGGCGGCGCGGCACTGCTCGGCTTCCAGCCCCTGGGCGCCGGCGGCGGCCACCCCGTCCTCTTCGAGAACTTCCACACCGACGCCGGTCTGTTCCCCAACGGGTTCACGGGCGTCTTCATCACCACGCTCGCCGTGTTCTACGCGTTCTCGGGCTCCGAGCTCATCGGCGTCGCCGCGGGCGAGACGAAGGACCCGGCCACCAGCATCCCGAAGGCGATGCGCAGCACCGTCATCCGCCTGCTGATCTTCTTCGTCGGAGCGATCGCCGTCATCGCGGCCACCATCCCCTACGACCGAGTCGGGCTGGACGAGAGCCCGTTCGTGACCGTCTTCTCCGCCGTCGGCGTCCCCTGGGCGGCGGACATCATGAACTTCGTGATCATCACCGCGCTCCTCTCCGCCGGCAACAGCGGCCTCTTCTCCTGCGCGCGCATGCTGCACTCGCTCGCCGGCGAGGGCCAGGCCCCGGCCGTCTTGAAGAAGCTCACCAAGCGCGGCATCCCGCTCGTCGCGCTCTCCGTGAGCATGGTCGGCGGGCTGGCCTCCCTCGTCAGCAGCGTCGTCGCCCCGGAGACGGTCTTCCTGGTCCTGGTCTCGATCTCCGGTTTCGCCGTCGTCGGCGTGTGGATGTCCATCACCGCCTCCCACTTCTTCCACCGCCGGGCGTTCGTGCGCGACGGCGGCGACGTCGCCTCCCTGCCCTACCGCGCCCCGCTGTTCCCGATCGTGCCGATCCTCGCGTTCACGCTCTGCCTCGTCTCGCTGATCGGCATCGCGTTCGACCCGGCTCAGGCGGCCGCCCTCTACTTCGGGATCCCGTTCGTCGCGGCCTGCTACGCCTACCACCACTTCAAGATCAAGCCCGCCCGCCGCGCGCGGGCCTGAGCCTGACCACCCGCCTCGGCGCCGCCGTCGTCGTTCCGCCCTGCCCCCACCCCACGGAGTACCGCATGCCCCGCAACACCCTCCTCTCCGAAACCCTCGACGCCGGCGCCGGCCTGGTGGTCGACGGCGCCCTGGCCACCGAACTCGAGGCGCACGGCTGCGACCTGGAGGACCCCCTGTGGTCGGCCAAGGTCCTGCTCGAGCAGCCCGAGCTGATCCAGCGCGTGCACCGCGACTACTTCGCGGCCGGGGCGCACGTCGCGATCACCGCGAGCTACCAGGCCACGCCGCAGGGCTTCGCACCGCGCGGCCTCGACGCCGAGCAGGCTCTCACCCTCGTGGCTTCGAGCGCGCGCCTCGCCGACGCGGCCCGGCAGGAATACCTGCAGGAGCACGACGGCGGCGCGGCGCCCCTGGTCGTGGCCGGTTCCGTGGGACCCTACGGGGCCTTCCTCGCGGACGGCTCCGAGTACCGCGGCGACTACCGGCTCACCCGCGCGGAGTTCGTCGCGTTCCACCGCCCGCGCATCGAGGCGCTCGTCGCGGCCGGCGTCGACGCCCTGGCCTGCGAGACGCTGCCGTCGGCGGCGGAGGCGGAGGCGCTGCTCTCGCTCGTCGCGGAGTACGACGTCGAGGCGTGGTTCTCGTTCACCCTGCGCGACGGCGGGCACATCAGCGACGGGACGCCGCTCGCGGAAGTCGCCGCGCTGTGCGCCGCCGAACCGCGCGTCGCGGCGATCGGCGTCAACTGCGTGCCGCTGGAGCTCGTCTCCGAGGCCCTCGCGGCCCTGCGCGCGACGACCGACCTGCCACTCATCGCCTACCCGAACTCGGGTGAGGAGTACGACCCCGTCACCAAGACGTGGGCGCCGGCCGCCGCCGGTTCAGCCGCCGGCCCGCGCACCCTGGCCGACGGCGCCGCCGAGTGGCGATCCCTGGGCGCACGGATGATCGGCGGCTGCTGCCGCACCACGCCGGGAGACATCGCCGCCCTAGCCGCCGCCGGGAAGTGACGTCCAGCCCATGCGGGCCGCAGGGCCCGGCATGCCGGGCTCCGGTCCTGCGGGCGCATCGTCCACGTCCGCCGTTCCGCTGCCGAGCAGGCTCCGGGTGAGCGCCGCGCCGTCGTCCATCAGCTCGTCTGCAGCAGCCAGCAGGTGCTCGTCCGACGCCGGGGCGGCGTCCAGGGCCGACCTCAGAACGGCCCGGCGGATCAGCTCCCGGCCGAGCGACGCCGTCGTACCCGACGTTCGTTCGGATACCGCGTCGATCGCATCCCGGCTGAAGGGCAGATCGCCGGCATAGAGCCGCAGGAGCGCGGCTCTCTCGCGCTGCTGCGGCAGCGGGATCTCCACGGCCAGGTCCACCCGGCCGGGTCGCTGGGCGAGAGCGCGCTCCAGCATGTCGACGCGGTTGGTCGTGAGGACGAACGTGACATCCGCGTCCCCGTCCAGCCCGTCCATCGCGTCGAGCACCTCGAACAGGAGCGGCTGGGGTCCGTGGCCGAAGCTCCGGTCCTCGGCGATGAGATCGCAGTCCTCGAGCACCACGATCGACGGCTGGAAGGCGCGAGCCATCTGGGCCGCCTCGCTGACGGCGCCGAGTGTCTGGCCGGACAGCAGGATTGCCGTGGTCCCGGCGCTGGCGCCGAGGAGGTACCGCACCGTGTGGGTCTTGCCCGTACCCGGCGGTCCGTACAGGAGGATCCCGCGCTTGAGATGCTGCTGCGCGGCGAGGAGCGCCGACCGCTGGTTCGCGATGCCGAGAGCATGCTCGCTCACCCGGTCCAGGACGCCGTCCGGCAGGACGACGTCCCCACGATCGAGGTCCGGGCGGGCGTGAAAGGTGACTCCGGCGCTCATCGGCCCGTACTCGCCGCGGCTCAGCGAGACGATCTGCCCCTTGATCACGCTCTCGCTCTGCATGCGCTTGCGGAACTCGGCCAGGAACCCGGTGACCGCGTCGCGTTCACTGCAGAGAATCTCGAGCGACGCCGACTCCCTCCCGGACCGCGGTTCGGCCTTGCGCTGCAGCAGCGCGACCGGCACGTCGTCGTACATGAACAGCCTCAAGCCGAATCCGATGACCTGGCGCTGCTCGTCCGGCCCCACGGGCAGATTCACATAGTCCGGCGGACCCAGCGGGAAATTCGGGTGCATCTCCGACTGCTGGACCATGTCGGCCAGCGACATATGGCGCCGGTTGTCCCCGCCACCGATACCGACGCACCGGCCATTGGCAGTCATGGATTCCAAGATGATGTCTGCGTCGACCAGACGATGGACCGGGACGTCCTCGACCACCTCGGAAACGTCCGACGGCGCCTTGCCGAGGTGTTCCGTCAGCGTGTCGAGCAGCTCTCGGCCTCGCGCCGAATGCGGTTGGGCCCGCTGGGCTGTCCGCACGAGTTCGCCGAAGTCCTGAATAAAGTCCTCGATGTCTCTCCCCATGTCGGGAGCCTAACAGGGCGGGGCCTGCGTCGGCAGCACGGCCCGGAGGCTCGTCTGATCCGGTAGGTTGGGCTGCCGATGACGAATCTGCTCCGGTCCTTCGGCCACCTTCTTCCGATGTTCCTGGTCCTCGCGGCTGTCCTCGCCGTTGCAGTTCTCCTCGCCTATCTCCCCGCGCTCCGCGCGCGACGGCACGTGGTCGGCCGGATGCTGTGGGTCTGGGCGACACTCTGCTGGGGCTCCGGCGTGCTGCTGATAACGCTCGTTCCCCGGATGTGGGGTTTTGATCCCGCGCGCACGCTGTCGTTGATCCCGTTCGCCTCGTTCAGCGGCGGGCTGGGGCTGGGTGGCTCGGTGCTCATCGAAGTGGTCGCGAACTGCCTGATGTTCGGCATCGGCGGCTTCCTCCTGGGCCTAGCGACAGACAAGACGGGCCTGATCGCGACGATCTGCGTGGGACTGGCCCTGTTCGTAGAAGCCTGCCAATACGCCTTGGCACTCGGCCGCGTGGCGAGTATCGACGACGTGTTCTGGGCCTGCATCGGGAGCCTCGTCGGCGCAGCCGTCGCACGACGATTCAAGAAGGCGCGACGGCGGCGGCAATTTGCGGGGACCCGCATCGAAGCCGCCCTCGGAGAACAGCAGGGATAAGGTCACAGCATGGGAAAAATCTTCGATTCAATCGACGACAAGCTGCAGTCCTGGATCGACGAACAACCCATGTGGTTCGTCGCCACCTCGCCCCTCGCCGCGGACGGGCATGTGAACGTCTCGCCCCGCGGCCACGACTCTTTCTCGGTGCTGGGCCCGCGCCGCGTGGCGTGGGTCGACTACACCGGCAGCGGAGTGGAGACGATCGCGCACCTTCGGGAAAACGGTCGGCTGTGCCTCATGTTCAACTCCTTCGGGCCCCGGCCCCGCATCGTCCGTCTCCACGGCCGCGGGTCGGTGCACCTGCCCGGAACACCGGAGTTCGACGAGGTCGTTGCCCGGCACCCCGCGCATCCCAGCACCCAGGCGGTCATCGTCGTGGACGTGACGCGCATCAGCGACTCCTGCGGCTGGGGCGTCCCCGTCATGGAGGTGACCGGCGAGCGGGATCTTCTCCGCCTGCAGGCCGAGAAGAAGGGACCGGACGGGATGTCCGCCTATCGCGTCGAACGCAACGCGCACAGCATCGACGGTCTGCCCGGGTTCCCGGCGGAGTCGTAGCGCCCTCAGCCCAGGCGCATCCACGCGTCGTTGCGGATCCGCCAGGTCAGCGTGAGCGCTCGGGCGACGAGGTAGCCGACACCGAACGCGAGCCAGAGCTTCAGGATCGGCTCCCCGGGCAGATCCGCCCACGCCGCCGCGGCGAGCAGCGGAGCGTACAGAACGAATGCGACGAGCCCCGCGAGCGCCAGGTACCGTGCGTCGCCGGCGCCGATCAGGACGCCGTCGAGCACGAACACCAGCCCGCACACCGGCTGCGACGCCGCCAGCACCCAGAGGCCGATCGTCGCGGCGGCGCGTACCTCGTCGTCGCCGGTGAACAGGTACGGCAGCCAGGGGGCGGCGAGGGCGAGCAGCGCGCCCGTGACAACCCCGAACATCAGGCCCCAGCGCGTCATCGTCCGGGTGAGCGCGTGGGCGCGAGCTGGATTGGACGCGCCGAGCTCCTTGCCGATGAGCGCCTGGGCGGCGATGGCGAGGGCGTCGAGCGCGAACGCGAGGAACGTGAAGAGCGTGAACACCAGCTGGTGGCCGGCGAGCGTGACGGCCCCCTGACTCGTGGCGACCCAGACGGTCGCGAGGATCGCGATGCGCAGGCTCAGTGTGCGCAGCATGAGCCACGAGCCGACGTGCGCCATGGCGACGACGCCGCGACCGCTCGGCCGCAACGGGACGGCTGCGGCGCGGGCGCGCGGGACGAGGATGCGCAGGTAGACGAGGGCCATCGCCCACTGCACGATCGACGTGCCGATCGCGCTGCCGGCGACCGAGAGCCCGGCCCCGTAGACGAGCGCGAAGTTGAGCAGGATGTTCACGCCGAACCCGGCCGCGGCGACGTAGAGCGGGGTCTTGGTGTCCTGCATCCCGCGCAGCACGCCGGTCGCGGCGAGCACCAGCAGCATCGCCGGCAGCCCGGGCATCGAGAAGCGCACATAGTCGATGCCGAAGCGCGCGACGTCGCCCGTCCCGCCCATCGCGGCGACGATCGCCGGCGCGGAGAACCAGCCGGCCACGGCCAGGACGATGCCGAGCCCGAGAGCCAGGGCGACGCCGTCGCGCCCGGCAGCGAGCGCCTGCGGCAGCCGGCCGGCGCCGATGTGGCGTGCGACGGCCGGGGTCGTCGAATAGGCGAGGAAGATCAACAGGCCGACGGCGGTCGTCACGATCGTCGCCCCGAGGCCGATGCCGGCGAGCTCGGGAACGCCGAGGTGGCCGATGATGGCGGTGTCGGCGGCGAGGAACAGGGGCTCGGCGATCAGCGCGCCGAGGGCGGGGACCGCGAGCGCGAGGATCGACCGGCCGAGGCCGCGGTGCGTCTGCGCGGTGGAATCGGAGGGGGTCACGCCTCCAGCCTATCGCCGGGCCCGGGCCGCAGGACCAGCCAGGCCCACCCTGCCGCGACGAGCGCGAGCACCGCCACCGACACGACGATGCCCGGCCAGCCGAACGGCGCGAAGGCGAGGCCGACGGCCCAGCCGAAGACGCTCGATCCGCCGTAGTACCCCAGGTTGTAGAGGGCCGTCGCCTGCGCCCGGCCCGTCGGCGCGAAGGTCGAGATCCAGCCGCTCGCGACGGCGTGCGCGACGAAGAAGCCGGCCGTGAAGACCACCATCCCGGCGATGATCGCCGGCAGCCAGGTGATCAGGGTCAGCGCCAGGCCGGCGAGCATGAGGGCCGTGCCGCCCAGGAGGGTGCCCAGCCGGCCGAAGCGCAGCGCGAGGCGTCCGGCCTTCGGCGAGGCGAAGGTGCCGGCCAGGTAGGCGATGAACACGAGCGAGGTCAGCGCCGGCGCGACCAGCAGCGGCGGCGCCTCGAGCCGGAATCCCAGGTAGTTGTAGACGGCGACGAACCCGCCCATGAGCAGCAGCGCCTGCCCGTAGAGCGCCAGCAGGTGGCGGCTGCGGAGCACGGCGCCCAGCTTGGCGCGGAAGGTCAGCTGGGAGCCGGGCGGCGCCTTCGTGCCGCGGGAGGCGCGCTCGGGGACGAATCCGAGGGACGGCGGGGCCGCGAGGATGAAGGCGACGGCCGCCGCGGCGGCCACCAGGGTGACGGCGCCGAAGCCGATCTGCCAGGAGACGAGCTCGCCGAGCGGGCCGGCGATGAGGCGGCCGGACAGGCCGCCGACGGTGTTGCCGGAGACGAAGAGTCCGGCCGCGGTCGCCACGCCGGCCGGCGTCAGCTCCTCGGAGAGGTAGGCCATCGCCGTCGCCGGGATGCCGGCGATCGCGGCCCCCTGCGCGGCGCGCAGCGCCAGCAGCCACGCGTAGTCGGGCGCGAGGCTCACGCCGACGCCCAGCACGACGGCGGCGATCATCGCGATCGTCAGCGTCCGCTGCCGGCCCAGCCGGTCCGCGACGATGCTCCACGGGAGCACGGCGAGCGCCAGCCCGCCGGTCGCGGCGGAGACCGACAGGGCGGCCTGCGGCTCGGTGATGCCCATGTCCCGCGCCAGCGACGGAAGCATGCCCTGCGCGGCATACAGCTGCGAGAACGCCGCGATCCCGGCGGCGACGAGGGCGATGATGACGCGCCGGTACTCGCGCGACCCGGGCACGTGGCCGCGCCAGCGGGGGTCGGGGGAATGGGGGCTCGTCACCCTCGAAACTCTAGGCCCCTCCGCCGCCGGCAGCACGCACCAGCACCGCCGCGCCGCCCCGGCCGGCGTCATGCCCGAGATTCGTCGCCATAAATTGTTGAACAATCCGCGCCGATGCGGCATGCTGAAGACACCGACCCCAACGAGACGGAGATCACGAAATGCCGGTTATCGACCTCAACTCCGACGTCGGCGAGTCCTTCGGCAGCTGGTCCATGGGCGACGACGCCGCGATTTTCGAATCGGTCTCCAGCGCCAACGTGGCCTGCGGCTTCCACGCCGGCGACCCGTCGACGATCGCGCAGACCTGCCGCGACGCCGCGTCCGCGAACATCACGATCGGCGCCCACGTGGCCTACCGCGACCTGGCCGGCTTCGGCCGCCGCTTCCTCGACTGCTCGCAGACCGAGCTCGCCGACGACATCCTCTACCAGCTCGGCGCCCTCCAGGCGATGGCCGCGTCGACCGGCAAGCGCATCCACTACGTCAAGCCGCACGGCGCCCTCTACAACGCGATCGTCACCCACGAGGGGCACGCCCAGGCCGTCGTCGACGCCGTCCGCGCCCTCGGCGGGGACCTGCCGATCCTCGGCTTGCCCGGCTCGGTGGTGCACGCCAAGGCGGAGGCGGCCGGCCTGCGCGCCGTCTCCGAGGCGTTCGCCGACCGCAACTACACCCCCGAGGGCACGCTCGTCTCCCGCCGGGAGCCGGACGCCGTCATCCACGACGTCGGCACCGTCACCGCGAACATGGTCCGTCTCGCCACCGAGGGCAAGATCGTCGCCGTCGACGGGACCGTGCTCACGACCGACGCGGAGAGCATCTGCGTCCACTCGGACACCCCCGGCGCGGTGGCGATGGCCGCCGCCGTGCGCCGCGCCCTCGAGGCCGCCGGCATCCACATCCGGAGTTTCGCGTGAAACAGTTCGAGGTCCGCCCCTTCGGCGACCGGGCCGTCCTGATCGAGCTGCCCGGCCTCGACGAGGTCCTCGCCCTGCAGGCGGAGCTCGCAGAGCGCCCGCTCCCTGGACAGGCGGAGGTCATCGCCGCCGCCACCACGGTGCTCGTCCGCGCCCACTCCCCCTCCGGCGCCGCCCGCCTGGCCGCGCGCCTGGGCGAGGGCCTGCCGGAGACCTCCGGCACCGCCGGCTCCGGCCGGCAGGTCGAGATCGAGGTCGTGTACGACGGCGACGACCTCGCCGAGGTCTCCCGGCTCACCGGGCTCAGCCCCGAGGCCGTCGTCAACGCCCACACGGGCACCGAGTGGACCGGCGCCTTCGGCGGTTTCGCCCCGGGCTTCACGTACCTGACCGGCGGCGACGCGCGTCTGTCGGTGCCCCGCCGCGACTCGCCGCGCACCGCGGTGCCGGCCGGCTCCGTGGCGCTGGCCGGCGAGTTCTCGGCCGTCTACCCGCGCCAGAGCCCCGGCGGATGGCAGTTGATCGGCCGCACCGACGCCGTCCTGTGGGACCTCGAACGGGAGCAGCCGGCGCTGATCGCCCCGCTCGACCGCGTGCGCTTCCGCGCGGTGACCGAGCAGCTCACGACCAGCCGCGACACGAGCGCGCCCGCAGCCGAACCCGTGCCCCCGGCCCCAGGCACCCCCGGCCTCGAGGTGCTCGACCCGGGCCTGCAGTCCCTCGTCCAGGACCTCGGACGCGCCGGCCAGGCCGCCCTCGGCGTCCCCGCCTCCGGCGCGGCCGACCGCCCGGCCGCGCGCCAGGTCAACCGCCTGCTGGGCAACGGGGCGGGCGACGCCGTCGTCGAGATCCTCCTCTCCCGCGCCCGCTTCCGCGCCGTCGGCGACCAGGTGCTCGCCCTGACCGGCGCCACCGCGGACGCGGTCATCACCCCCGCAGCGTCCGACGAACGACGGACCGAGCGCCCGGCGCCGTTCGGCGCCCCGTTCGCGCTGCTCGACGGCGAAACCCTCGCCCTCTCCCCCGCGACGGCCGGGCTGCGCACGTACCTCGGCGTCCGCGGCGGGATCGCGGCCGCGGCCACCCTGGGCAGCCGCGCGACCGACTCGCTCTCCGGGCTCGGCCCGGCCCCGCTCGCCGCCGGCGCGCTGCTGCCCCGCCTCGCCGACCCGACCCTGCGCCCGGTGGGCGCCCCGGAACCCACCACCCTGCGCGCCCCCGGCCCGGACGACGACGGCGCCGCGACCCTGCGCTTCGTCGCCGGCCCACGCGCCGACTGGTTCGGCGACGCCGAGCTGGAGCGGTTCGCCAACCAGGACTGGGTCGTCGGGCCCGACTCCAACCGCGTGGGCCTGCGCCTGCAGCTCGAGGACTCCACTGGCGACACCGGTACCGGCGACGTGTCCGGCCCGCTGGTCCGGGCGCGCGACGGCGAGCTCGCAAGCGAGGGCATGGTCGCCGGCGCACTCCAGGTCCCGCCTTCGGGCCTGCCCGTGCTGTTCATGGCCGACCACCCGGTCACGGGCGGCTACCCCGTCATCGGGACCGTGCTCTCCGAGGACCTCTCGATCGCGGCCCAGCTCCCGCCGGGATCGCGGATCCGCTTCGTCCCCGTCGACGCCGACCCCGCGAACCGCACGCGATCGGCGGCGGGCCGGGCGCCGTCGTCGTCCGCAGAGCCGGCGGTGCCCGCTCCGGCCCCACCCGCATCAAAACCGTCACCGTCACCGACCGAGAGGAACACCGTGCTGAAGAAGGTCCTGATCGCCAACCGCGGGGAGATCGCCGTGCGGATCGCCCGCGCCTGCTCGGACGCCGGCCTCGAGTCGGTGGCGGTCTACTCCGATCCCGACGCCGACGCGCTGCACGTGCGCCGGGCCGACGAGGCCTACCCGCTCCAGGGCACCTCGGGCGCCGACACGTACCTGAACATCGAGAAGGTGCTGGGCGCGGCCCGCCTCTCGGGGGCCGACGCCGTGCACCCGGGCTACGGGTTCCTCTCGGAGAACGCCGACTTCGCCCAGGCCGTGATCGACGCCGGCCTGGCGTGGATCGGGCCGGACCCGGAGACGATCCGCGCGCTCGGCAACAAGGTGACCGCCCGTGACATCGCGGTGAACGCCGGCGCCCCGCTGGTCCCCGGCAGCGACGGCCCCGTCGATTCCGCCGACGAGGCCCGCGCCTTCGCCGAGGAGCACGGCCTGCCGGTGATCATCAAGGCCGCCCACGGCGGAGGCGGCCGCGGCATGAGGATCGCCCGCGAGCTGGACGACGTCGAGGAGGCGTTCGCCTCCGCCGTGCGCGAGGCGGAGGTCGCGTTCGGCCGCGGCGAGTGCTTCGTGGAGCGGTTCCTCGACAAGCCCCGCCACGTTGAGGCGCAGGTGCTCGCGGACCGGCACGGCAACGTCGTCGTGGTCGGCACGCGCGACTGCTCGCTGCAGCGGCGGAACCAGAAGCTCGTCGAGGAGGCCCCCGCGCCGTTCCTCACCGACGACCAGCGCTCGCGCATCCACGAGGCCGCCCGCGAGATCTGCCGGACGGCAGGCTACGTCGGCGCCGGAACCGTCGAGTTCCTGGTGGCCCCGGACGGGCTGATCTCCTTCCTCGAGGTCAACACGCGCCTGCAGGTGGAGCACCCGATCACCGAGGAGACTACCGGCGTGGACCTGGTGGCCGAGCAGTTCCGGATCGCGGCCGGCGAGCCGCTCAGTCTCACCGAGGACCCGGCGCCGCGCGGGCACGCGTTCGAGTTCCGCATCAACGCCGAGGACCCGGCCCGCGGCTTCCTGCCCGCGCCGGGCGACGTGACCCGCTTCGACGTGGCCACCGGCGCGGGCATCCGCGTGGACACCGGCGTGCGCACGGGCTCGTCCATCCCGGCCGCCTACGACTCGCTGATGGCCAAGCTGATCGTCACGGGCGCCACCCGCGAGCAGGCGCTGGTGCGCGCCCGGGCCGCGCTCGACGAGTTCGTCATCGAGGGCGTGCCCTCCGTCCTGCCCTTCCACCGGGCGGTCGTCGCGGATCCGGCCTTCACGGGCAGCGAGGAGTTCGGCGTCTACACCACGTGGATCGAGGACGCGTTCCAGCCGGGCGACGGCTCGACCGTCGAGGGGTCCGAGGACATCGCCCTGCCCGCGCACGACGGACGCCGCGAGCGCCTCACGGTCGACATCGACGGCCGGGCCGTCCAGGTCGGCGTCCCCGCGGACCTGCTGGCGGCCCTGCGCTCCGGCGGCAGCGTCCCGGCCGGCGTCGAGGCGGATGAGGACGACGACGGCTCCTCGGCCGGCGCGATCGCCTCGCCGGTCGAGGGGAATCTGGTGAAGTGGGTCGCCGAGGACGGCGCCGACGTCGCGGCGGACGAGCCGGTGGCGATCATGGAGGCGATGAAGATGGAGTCGCCGGTTCCGGCGCACCGTGCCGGCGTGTTCTCGCGCGGCGATCAGGAGCCGGGCCAGGCCGTGAAACGCGGCGAGGCGCTCGGGCGGATCGACGGATAGATTGGTGTCATGCCTACGCCCAGCCTGATCCGCTACGCGCTTCCCGACGAGGCCGCCCCGCACGCCCACACCGGCGCGTGGGTCGCCTCGGTGCTGCGGAAGTCGATCGCGGACGGGCAGCTGGAGCCGGGCGCGAAGTTGTCCGAGCAGCAGCTCGCGGAGGCGTTGAGCGTCTCGCGGAACACCCTGCGGGAGGCGTTCACGGTGCTGGCCGGGGAGCTGATCGTGACGCGTGTTCCGAACCGGGGCGTGTTCGTCATGGCCCCGGGCGCCGAGCAGGTCCGGGAGATCTACCGGGTGCGGCGCCTGTTGGAGCCGGCTGCGGTCCTGTGGGGCACCCGGCTGGATGTGGCGGCCCTGGAGGGCGTGGTCGAGACGGCCCAGCGCGCCCGCGAGGCGGGTGACGTCGCCGCGATGGCCTCGGCGAACCAGCGGTTCCACGAGCAGCTCATCCGGGCGACGGAGAGTTCGCAGGTGGAGCGGCTGATGACGCAGGTGCTGGCCCAGATGCGTCTGGTGTTCCACGCGATGCGGCGGGCCCCGGACTTCCACACCCGCTATGTGGACGCGAACATCGCCCTGGTCCAGTTGCTGCGGCAGGGCGAGCGCGTGGCGGCGGCCGACGAGCTGCGAGCCTATCTGGACCGCGCCGAGGCCGAGCTGCTGGGGCACCTGGAGGCCGACGAGGCCTGATCTGCGGCTACGTCCGCGGCGGCCGCCGTCACGCGCACTGCTGCTCGTCGTCTGCGTCGTTCCGGCCGGGCTGTGCGGGGTGCTGCGCTGTGGTGGCGGTGTTGTGCTGGAAGTCGTGGTGGTCCTCGGGCGTGTAGCCGAGGTGGTGCATGGTGCGCCGGGTTCCGGTCGCGTGCTGGTCGGCTGCGATGAGGCGGGTCCGGCCGCCCGGGCCGGCGTCTGCCGGGCTGGTGTTGCGTTCGCGGCGCAGGTTCCGGATGGTGTGGACTCGTTG
>NZ_BMXK01000016.1 GCF_014651715.1 Zhihengliuella salsuginis | reverse complement strand
ACGAAGACCCTTTGAACGCGAGGTTCCAGTCCTACGAAATGGACCGGCCCTACTACATACCGTCTAGGACGAGACCAAACTCAACGAGCGGGCCCGGCACGAGAAAGCCCTGCTGGTCGTCGACCAGCAGGCGACCATCGGAGTCCTGCCTGTCGCGGTCGCCCAGGCCGCCGGGGTCATGGCCGGTTACCTGCCCGGACTCGTCGTGCGCCGCATCGCCGGCCTGCACCCCGGTGAAGCCAAAACCGACGCCCCGGACGCGCTGATCATCGCCGAAGCCGCCCGCACCATGCCACACACCCTGCGCTTGATCGAGGTCGCCGACGAGCACGTCGCCGAGTTGGCCGTGCTCTGCGGATTCGACGACCACCTGGCCCTAGAACGCGTCCTCGGCCAGCACCTGAACCACCCGGCGATGCCGATGTTCGTCCGGTCGCGGATGAGGTCGCGCTCGAACTGGGCGAACGCGCCGGCGACGTGCAAGACCAGGCGCTCGGTCGCGGGGGTGTGTCGATCGATTCCGTGAGGCTGGTGAAGTCGACGCCGCGGTCTCCCAGCTCGGTGACGATGGCCAGCAGATCCTGGCGTGAGCGGCCGAGCCGGTCGAGCCTCCAGACGACCAGGGTGTCACCGGGGTTCAGGTGGCCCAGGGAAGCCTCGAGCTGCGGCCGCAGCCGGCGGTCGCGAGGGCGTCAGTCTGCGCGGTCGTCTGCTGGTCGGCGGTCGAGACCCTCGTGTAGCCGATCAGGTTCCCGGCACGGGGTTTCGTGGCGGACTCCATGGCCATTAACCTAGCGGACCGGGTTGCGGCGGCACAGGTTTGGGCCGTAGGTGTCAGCCACTCGCTGGGCGGTGTGTCGCCGGCGCCCAGATTCCGGGCCGAAACCGGTCGTTTTTGGGCAGCTAGCAACGAGCTGCCTCTACCGCTGACTGCGTCCCAGTCCTGCCCTCCCTCGAGGGCCGCCGCGGCATCGAGGGCATCTTGATCGTCACGAACACCGGGTTGCTCTCCGCAGCCAACCTGAAGGCCATTGAGGACGCAGGCTTCTGGTTCATCGTCGGCTCCCGGATCACGAAAGTACCCTGTGGCCTGACCGAGTACAGCTAGTCGCGCTCCTCGACCCCCTCATACGACTCATCTGCCAAGATAGAGTCGAGTTTGGCGGCGATCGCGTCAGATGACAAGACTCTTGGCCTTCGAACGATGCTGCACATCAGGTGGTCGTCGTCAATAGACCACTTGATCAAGTCCGCCGCTCCCCAAATCTCACTCCTCAGGAGCGGCCTGTCGGCCTGAGGCACCGTGAAGCTCCCGTCTGCTTTGAGGTCGACATAGAAACCCTCCTGCTTCGCCTGGTTGTCCTCTAGGGCGACCCGCTTCAAGTAAGCAACCACAATCTCGGGGGCATGGGCCCGCACCAATTCGATATCTACGGGCTCACTGTTGCCTGGGACTTCTAACACCGTGGTGTAGTAGTCGATCGCTGCCATCAGTTTCGCGTTGTGAGCACGCCACTGTGCATGCAGTTCAGGGACTTTGCGGGGCGTCTCGTCGTCGCCGTACCAGGCGTTCCAGAAGGCTTTGCGGACCCAGATCGCTTTGCCGGCTTCTTCCTGGGCTAGGACGACCAGCGACTGAGCACGCGGCGAGGGGAAGAGTACGTCCGCCTCGACGACAAGCTGCGCAGCGTTGTCTAGGAGCGCCAGCCAGAGGGCGCGCGCAGCGGCCGGGGCCATGGTCGTCATGTCACCATCCTAGGGCCCACGAGCGAAGCACATTCCCCCCTCAAGTCACGCCATCTACTTAGGGTCGAACGTTTCCTCAGCTACCAGTCACCATGCTCTCGTCACTATGAGCTGATGACGTTTCCCGCTTTACGATGTCCGACGGTCGGGAGCGGTGTTCAACAAGAAGAAAGTTCACAACACTGACAGTTAGGTCTCGGATGAACGTCGCCTCGGGCATGCTCATGGATGCCATTTCTGTTCGCCCGTGACCAGATCCCTGATCGTTGCGAACTTTGCGTACGGCCTCTGCGATTTTGGGGACTGCCTGGTTGAGGGTGGCCAACGCTTTCGACGCCTCATTGTCCACGTCTGCGGGACGGGTGCTGATCCCCGCGTGCGTCATGGCTCTCCTGACAAGCGCTTCGACCGACTCATCCGGTCGGCAGGTCTGATGCCGTTCCACCAGGACAAACTTGGCCGCCGCTTCAAGTGCATCTTTCGCCGCTCCCAGCATCAAGGAAATATCGTCGCCGGATTTCCGAAGCCGCTGGATTTGCTTCTCCATCGCTTCCCTACCCCCCGTCTGCACGTCTATTTCGCCCCGCGAGGAGAGATCGCCAGTGTCGCCGACCTCCCAGCCGACTTTGGCCAGCTGCGTGCGTAGCTCAGCCACCATCCCCTGCGTCCCCGTGTCCGACGATTCAAAGATCCGCTTGGTGGCGAGCGCATTTGCCAGGGCCCCAATCAGCGCTTCTACGCGCCCGTCAGCATCGCCTACAACTTGGCTAAACGCATTCATGATGCGTTTCGGTTTGGAGATGGACCGAGACTCCTCCTCTCGAGGTGACAAGACTCCAGCTCGCCTAAACGCGATGTCCATATCGCTATGCGTTGGCGGCGATTCCGCCGCAAAAATGTCGGCGAACGCCGCTTCCACTGCCCATAGGTCCTCACTGGTCATATGACAAGTATGCGCACAGCATCAGCGCATCTTGGGGCGGCGCTTCGCTTCTGTGCCGGAACCGGCCGGTTTAGGTCGGTGAGCGACCACAACCCTTCCCGACGCCTACTGTCTTACGATATGTCATACTTGTGTACATGAATACACTTCGTGTGCATGTCCATAACCCGGGCGAAAGCCCAGATAGGAGGGTTGCCCCATGGCGACCATCACCATCAGAGTCCCAGACGAGACTCGAAATCGACTAGAAGCCGCAGCTGAATCCCAGGGAGTTAGTTTCAGTGACTACATTCGCGGAGCACTTGATACCCACCTGAGCCTTGAGCGGTCAGAAGAAATCGGCACCGGCAGGCGCGAGGGCGACGAGGAAATCAACCTGTCGCACTTCGAGCGGAAGGTGCTCCAGCTCCTGCACCGCAACCTGCTCGCCTCCCAGGGCCTGCTCAACGATCAGTACTTCGATGAAGGCTCGGAAGTCCGTGCACTCAAGGTTCTGGAGAACGGATTCGCCGGCGAGTACTCCGAAGAGTTCACGGACATCAATGCGCCCATGACCAAGGCCGAGTGCACTCTGGTGTGGGACGTCCTCGACATGTTCCGCGTGATCGAGAACAGCGTGAGACAGCTGGGAGAGGATGGATGGGGCCAAGTCCAGGTGGTTGAAGCTGAGCGCTACGGCACCTTCAAGGGATTCGACTTCAACGACTCCCTGGAGAGTCGCCTGGCCAACTACGTGGAGTTCCTCGTCAAGGCCGGCCGCTGGGAAGAGCAGAAGGAGGCACTCAGTCGGGAGAACGATTTCGGCAACTCACACAGGAGGATGCTCCCGACATACAGGGCTATGCTGCGAGTCTTCAAGCCGACGTGGCAGCAGGCCCTTCGTGGCGGAGCCACTTCGGGTTGTCTGAGCCGAGAACAGGTGACCGAGATTTTAGCAGCAGCTCCTGGCGCTGAGAAGCGGGCCTAGTCACCTCTGCCGTGCACGTAGAACTATGCGCAGCCGATAACTCCATACTCCTCGAGCCGTCCAACAGTGGTTCTCCTGGTGCCAACACCGGCCGGAGAGAGCTGCTATTGGGCGGCTCGTCGCGCTTCTCCGGTACACCCCAAGTCGATCTACCTCACGAAAAATGCATGAAGAAATTTCCGAGTCCGCCCGCTAGCCGAACTGACACGCCGCACCTCTGCCGCCTGGCCCCAGTGTCCCTAGCGGTATCGCAGGGGTATCGCACGGTATCGCCATATGGAATCGTCACGACATCGCAAGATGGCACCTAAGTGCGTACTTAGATTCCACAAGTAGCGCATTATTGATCCGCCTCGTAGTGTATGCTTCTGGCTATGAGTACCGAGAACCCTTTTGGACACCTTGTCAACGAGGCCCCCATTACACCCGCTGAGACGCGTCGGGAACTGTTTACGAACGCCAAGAGGGGGTATGCGCGCATTCAGAAGAATTTCGTGCAGAACCCAGAGCGCGTTGAGAATCGTGGTTCGGTTCTAGGGAAGATGGTCACCGACCGCAAGGAGCGCGCGCTTGAGCTGCTGCTGACGATTCATGCCCTCGAGCCGATCCTGGAAGGGAGCCCACTCCCCATCGGTACGTGGGCGCGGCTCCTCAGTTCCGAGAAGCGTCCGTGCAGTTCGAGGACTATTCGGGAAGCCTTGCGGTACCTGTCAGGTGCGAACCTGCTTCAAGTCCCCGGACAAGGCGAATCTCCCGAGATTGTCCTCCTCCGCGAAGACGGTTCCGGTCGGCCGCCACTCAAGACCGGCGCTGCCCTCCCCGCGGAGACTCAGGGAAATGGCTTCTTCACGATTCCGTTCACGTTCTGGACCGAGGGGCATATCGACACGCTTCGCCTTCCGGGCAAAGCCATGCTGCTGATGATGCTGCGGGACACCAACGACCCGAAGGGCAAGACGACGTTCACCGTTCCAGTCGAACGCGCCCAGGCCTGGTACGGCATCAGCGAACGCACCGCAGAACGAGGATACGGGGAACTGTCCAGGCATGGTCTCATCGCTAGTCATGTGCAGAAGGTTGCCGACGCCCGTAGCCCGGTCGGCTACCGCGCGGTGCATCACCGCGCCCTGCTCGGTGACTACAGCACGGCCCATCGCGAACAGCTCCGCAAGGAAGCAAACGCGGCCGCGAAAGCCAAGGGGTGAGGCGTCCAAGTGCGACGTTCCCCTGGTGTAAGACTCAAGATGTCCCCATTGGGGATGCCGCCCCGGTCCTGGGGTTAAACGAGATCGGACCCGCGCCAACGGGTCCGATCTCGCTGGCAACAGTGGCTGCTGCCGCTGCCTGGAAGCATGTCCAAGCGGTTATGACAACCCCAAGATATGCCCCAGGACGAGCCTGGGTCAATCGGTGTGCTCCATATTCGGGGCCGCCACTCAGGTTCTGCGATAGCGGCCACCTTCCGAAAGGAGAGTGGTTCCTGTGCGCAAGAACAAGGAACTGACCGATTCGAAGATGCCGCAGATTCATGAGTACATCAGGATGGTTATCGCCATCGGGGTGCGACTGATGGAATCGACCGACTTCTTCGGCTAGGTCTATCTTGAGGGGCGCCGGAGGAGTCCTCCGGCGCCCCTCACCGTTTGCCATCCCCAACTGTGGTGCGACACGCGAGGTAGCGTGCTGGGCCTGGCGCACCTGCCGAGCGATCCGCCGTCAACCGTCAGACGAGGAATTTTCACGTCGGATAAGGTGTGACGCTTTGTCCTAATCAGACAAGGCGTCACACCTTATCCGGTGGCCGGATACCTGCGTAGTCGCTGGTGCACGGTCGGGGTCGCTATGCCAGTAGCGTCAGCAATGGACCAGGCAGACACATCGTCCTGCGCCAACAGACTCCGGGCGCGGTCGGACCACGCCTGAAAGTCGTAGGCGACTTCCTCCAGCCACGCGGCCTCGCTGGCCGTGAGTTCGCGGCCCCGGCGAGCTTGCCGCTGACTCATGCGCTTAGCCATCGTGGCAGGCGCCCACTGGCCGCGTTGGGCGATTTGGCGGGATGCTTCCGTGGCCTTTCGGGTGTCTCGGACTTCCTCGACATTGGCGATGGCGTCGCGGTCTGTAGCAATGGTGCGCAGCCGGTCCGACAGATCAGCACTGGCGAGCCTTGACGGCGTGCGAGTCCGTGCCTCTGCCGGTAGTCGGCGGCTGTACGGATGCCGTGCCTGTACCGGGCGTGAGTGGCCAAGAATTGCCACGCCTGCCCGCACTCGTGGCAGATCAACAGGCCTTCCTCGTCGGTGTCGATGATCCCGTACCGGCCGTGCCCGTCTGGATCGCCCACCTTCATCAGCCCTGCGGCCCGTCGATGAGGTCGTATTCCTGGTCTAGGTCGCGTACTGCGTAGTCGAGCCATTCGTCATAGCTCATGGGCTCGAAGAACGAACTACGCTTCGGCCGCGGAATACGCCACGGTTTTATCCCCCAAAACGCAAACGACCGCGCGTGACAGCGCCGGCGACTACAGCACGAAGTAGCCGACGATCCCCGCCCCGACGACCGCGGCCCAGGCCGGCACGTTCCACGCCCGCTGCGCCACGAACACCGCGATCGCCACAGCCAGCGTCGCCGCCGACGTGATGCCCGCGGTGAACACCGGGTCGTACAGCGCGGCCGCGAGGATCCCGACGACGACCGCATTCACGCCCATCAGCGCCGACCGGGCGCGCGGGGCGCTGCGCAGCCGGTCCCAGAACGGCAGCGCCCCGACGGCCAGCAGCGCGGCCGGGAGGAAGATGGCGAGCAGCGCGATCGCGGCACCGAGCAGGCCGGTGGGCCCCGTCGTCGTGCTGCCGCCGAGGTAGCCGGCGAACGTGAACAGCGGGCCGGGTACCGCCTGGGCGGCGCCGTAGCCGGCGAGGAACGTGTCGTGCGCGACGAGCCCGTTCGGCACCGTCTCCGCCTCGAGCAGCGGCAGCACCACGTGGCCGCCGCCGAAGACGAGCGCGCCGGCCCGGTAGAACGTGTCCGCGAGCTTGAGCGCGGCGTCGC
This sequence comes from Zhihengliuella salsuginis, assembly GCF_014651715.1. Classification (GTDB taxonomy): domain Bacteria; phylum Actinomycetota; class Actinomycetes; order Actinomycetales; family Micrococcaceae; genus Zhihengliuella; species Zhihengliuella salsuginis. The sequence goes on along the minus strand of NZ_BMXK01000016.1, from coordinate 32,401 downwards.
CGGTCGCGGCCGCGGCGATCGGCAGGCCGGCGAGCAGCGCCCCGAAGAGCGCGAGGGCGCCCGCGCCGACCCGGCGGCTGACGCGGATGCCGAGCCCGCCGCCGTCGTCGTCCGCCGGCCCCGGGCGAAGCCACGCGAGGCCGGCGAGCGCACCCGCGGCGATCACGGCGACCTGCACCGCCGGGTGCGGGACGAGCAGCACGACGACGGCGCCGGCCGCCGCGATGGTGGCCCGCCGCGCGTCCGGCGTCAGAGTCTTCGCCATGCCGAGCACGGCCTGCGCGACGACGGCCACGGCCGCGGCCTTCAGCCCCTGCAGCCAGCCGGTTCCGGCGGCATCGCCGAACGCCGCGACGCCGAACGCGAAGGCCACCAGGATGAGCGCCGAGGGCAGCGTGAACGCGAACCAGGCGGCGATCAACCCGCCGATCCCGGCGCGCTGCAGCCCGAGCGCCATGCCGACCTGGCTCGAGGCGGGGCCGGGCAGGAACTGGCACAGCGCCACGAGGTCGGCGTAGGCGGCGTCGGACAACCACCGGCGGCGCTGCACGAACGCCTCGCGGAAGTAGCCGAGGTGGGCGACGGGCCCGCCGAAGGAGGTCAGGCCGAGCTTCAGGAACGCGGCGAAGACCTCGGCGACGGTCCCGGGGTGTGCGGTGCCGGGGCTCTGGTCTCCGGGCGTGGTGCCCGCGGTGTCTGCGCTCATCCGATCATCTTCGCCGACGCGGCACCGGCGGTCCACAACGGCGAGGTGAACACCAGATCCGAATCATTCCGGGTCCGCCGGCCGCCCGCTCGCCCGGGCCCTCGCCGCCTCCACCGTGCGAGACGCTTGGCCCGATGGTTCGAGTAGTGTGAAAATCGTTCGCCCGCCGCATCAGGCCCCCGTCCCCCAAGGAGCAGCCGCCGTGACCCACGCACCCGCCAGCCTGGCCGAGATCAACCGGCTCATCGGTTTCGACACCACCAGCAGGGGCTCCAACCTGCCGCTGATCGAGCACGTCGTCGGCCAACTCCGCTCCGCCGGCATCGAATCCACGCTGATCCACAACGCCGAGGGCACCAAGGCCAACCTGCTGGCCACGTTCCCCGCCGCCGACGGCTCGACGACGGGCGGCACGGTCGTCTCGGCGCACACCGACGTCGTGCCCGTCGACGGGCAGGACTGGTCGAGCGACCCGTTCGCGCCCGAGGTCCGCGACGGCCGCCTGTACGCGCGCGGCAGCGCCGACATGAAGTCCTTCCTCGGTGTCGCCGTCGCGAAGATCCCGGACATGGCCGCCCGGCCCCTCGCGGAGCCGATCCACCTGGCGCTCTCCTACGACGAGGAGGTCGGCTGCGTCGGCGCGGTCTCCCTCGTGGACGCGATCGTGGAGGCCGGCCTCGAACCCACGGGCTGCGTGGTCGGCGAGCCCACGAGCATGCGGATGATCCGCGGCCACAAGTCCGTCAACGTCCTGCAGGTGCACTTCCGCGGCGTCGCCGCCCACTCGTCGCTGCCCACCGAGGGCGTCAACGCGATCGCGCACTCCGCGGAGTTCGTGCGCTTCGTCCACGGCGTCGCCGCCGAGTTCGCCCAGGACGGCCCGTTCGACGACGGCTACCTCGTCCCCTACACCACCACCACGGTCAACAGGATCGACGGCGGCATCGCCGTGAACACCATCCCCGCGGACTGCACCGTGACCTTCGAGTTCCGCTCGATCGCCGCCGTCGACCTGCAGGAGCTGATCGGGCGCTTCCGTGCCGAGGCCGAGCGGATCGGCGCGCTCATGCGCGAACAGAACGACGACGCCGGCACCGAGTTCACGATCGTCTCCACGGCGCCGGGCCTCGAGACCGCGGACGACGCCGGGATCATCTCCCGGGTGGTCGAGTGGGGCGCCGACGACAGCACCGGCAAGGTCACGTACGGCACCGAGGCGGGGCTCTTCTCCCGCGCGGGCATCCCCACCGTGGTGTGCGGCCCGGGCGACATCGCCCAGGCGCACGCCCCGGACGAGTTCATCGAGCTGGACCAGATCAACCGGTGCGAGTCCTTCTTCGACCGGCTCATCTCCGCCCACCGCGCCTGAGCGGTCCCAGGTCCTGACAGGCCCCGCACAACGGGGCAGACTGGGCGCATGAGAGGTCGCACCGGGGCAGTCATCGGGACAGCGGGACTGCTCTGCGCCCTGGTCGCGTGCTCGCCCGGCTCCGCCCCCGCCCCGGAGACCCCGGGCACGACGGCGGGGGCGCCGTCGTCGTCCGCTCCGATCGAGGCCGGAACGGTCGCCGAGGGGCTGCAGGCTCCGTGGTCGATCGCGTTCCACGGCGAAACGCCGCTGGTCAGCGAGCGGGACACCGCGCGGATCCTGGAACTCGACGCGGACGGCGAGGCGCGCACGGTCGGCGCGATCGCAGGCGTCGCGCCGCGGGGAGAAGGCGGCCTGCTCGGCATCGCCGTGCACCGGGACTTCCTCTACGCCTACTCCACCGCCGGCGGGGAGAACCGGATCGAACGGTATCCGTTGACCGGCGAGGCCGGGGAGCTCGCCCTCGGGCCGGCCGAACCGATCCTCGCGGGCATCCCCGCGGCGCGGATCCACAACGGGGGCCGGATCGCGTTCGGACCGGACGGGATGCTCTACGCCACCACGGGCGACGCCGGCGAGGGCGCGAACGCGCAGGATCTCGGCTCGCTCGCCGGCAAGATCCTGCGCATGACCCCGGACGGGGGCGTCCCGGACGACAACCCGTTCGACGGCTCTCGGGTCTACAGCTACGGTCACCGCAATCCGCAGGGGCTCGCGTGGGACGACGGCGGCGCCCTGTACGCGAGCGAGTTCGGGCAGAACACCTGGGACGAGCTCAACGTCATCGAGCCCGGCGGGAACTACGGCTGGCCCGAGGCCGAGGGCATCGCGGACCGGGCGGGCTTCGTCGACCCGGTCCAGGTGTGGGAACCGGCGGAGGCGAGTCCCAGCGGCATCGCGATCGCGGACGGCTCCCTCTTCATCGCGAACCTGCGCGGCGAGCGCCTCCGCGAGGTCCCGCTGGACGGCCTCGAGTCCTCACGCGAGCACTTCGCCGGCCAATACGGGCGGCTGCGGGACGCCGTCGCCGCGCCGGACGGCTCGCTGTGGCTGATCACCAACAACACGGACGGACGCGGCGCTCCCACCGCCGGCGACGACCGCATCATCGCCGTGGACCCCGGCCACCCCTGACCGGCGCATCCGAGCTCCCCATCGGGGTACCGCACGCGGGAACCGGCGCGCACACTGGGAAGCGGGGGGGAATGACCAGGAGGAGGCCACCATGCAGAATGGAGAGGAACCCACCACGGAGGAGCTGGCCGACCGCGTGTTCCAGGCGGCGCTCGGCACGATCGACATCTTCTCGATCCACCTCGGAGACCGGCTCGGCTGGTACCGGAGCCTGGCCGACGACGGCCCGGCCACTGCGGACGAGCTCGCATCCCGCACCGGGACCCACCCGCGCTACGCCCGCGAGTGGCTGGAGCAGCAGGCGGTGACCGGGCTGCTCGCCGCCGACGAGGGCGATCCGCGCCGTTTCACCCTGCCGGCCGCCGGCGTCGAGGTCTTCACCGGCGAGCAGAGCGAGAACTACCTGGCCCCGCTGGCGCGCATGTTCATGGCCGCGGCCGCGCAGGCGCCCGCGCTCGTGGAGGCGTACCGGACCGGCGGCGGCGTCGGGTGGGAGCATCTCGGCCCCGACGGGCGCGAGTCCCAGGCCGACATGAACCGGCCGTGGTTCGAGAACCGGCTCGCCGGCGCCCTGCAGTCCACCCCGGACGCCGATGCGCTCCTGCGGCCCGACGGGGCGCAGATCGCCGACGTCGGCAGCGGCGCGGGCTGGTCCACCATCGCCCTGGCGCGCGCCTACCCGGGCGCCCGCCTCCACGGGTACGACGTCGACGCCGCCTCCGTGGAGCTGGCCCGCCGCAACGCCGGTGCCGATCCGTCGGTGGCCGGCCGGATCGCGTTCTCGCTGGCGGACGCCGCCGACCTGCCCGAGGCCCGCTTCGACGCGGTGTTCGCCTTCGAGTGCCTGCACGACATGCCGCAGCCGGTGGAGGTCCTCGCCGCGGCGAGGCGCTCGCTGCGCCCGGGCGGCGCCGTGATCGTCATGGACGAGGCGGTCGCCGACGAGTTCACGGCCCCCGGCGACGACGTCGAGCGCCTGATGTACGGGTTCAGCCTGGGCGTCTGCCTGCCTGACGGCATGAACCACCGGCCGACGGCGGCGACCGGGACCGTGATCCGCCGTCGCGTTCTCGAGGGCTACGCCCGGCAGGCCGGCTTCACGAGGACCGACGTGCTGCCCATCGAGGACTTCGGGTTCTGGAGGTTCTACCTGCTGCGCGGCTGAGTACCCTCCTCCCAGAGGTGCTCGACGCCGATGACGGACTCGAACACCGCTTGGGAGATCGGCTGTCCCGCGCGGATCACGCTGAGCGCCCCCGACGGTTCGAACACCACCGCGCCGACCTGGGACGGGTGGGAGACGCCGGCGAGGCGCAGCCGCGAATCGAGCTCGAGGTGCGTGACGTGGCACCGGCGCATGTGCGGCTCGATCACCTCGGGGCCCGCCATCAGCAGCACCGGACGGTTGACGATCAGGGCCGAGCCGAAGCGCGTGCGCCGCAGGAGCCCGGAGATCGCCTGCAGCCCCACGAGCGTCACGAGTGCGACGACGCCGCCGCCGAGGCGGGGCGAGTCGCCCAGCGCGGCGCGGGCGATGATGCCGCCGAACGCGATCACGGCGGCGAGGTCGTAGCTGGACATGCCGGAGAGCATGCGCTGGCCGAGGAGCCGGACCAGCACGATCAGCGCGATGTACATCCCGATCGTGGCGAGCGCGACCGCGCCGGCCTCCAACCACGTGATTCCCAGCAGTTCCGTCACTTCGCGCTTCCTCCCTCGTCGGATCCCAGTCTACGAGGACGGTCCCGGTGGGCTGCCGGCGACCTCGGCGGCCGCAGTACTCCGCCGTCGGATGCCCCTCCAGAACGCAAAGAACGCCCCGGTCGGAACCGTGTATCACGGTCCCGACCGGGGCGCAGGCGGTGGGCCCTGCGGGGCTCGAACCCGCGACCAATGGATTAAAAGTCCAGTGCTCTACCAGCTGAGCTAAAGGCCCGTGGTCCTTCGGAAAGAACCGCGGTCCATGCTACCGCACACGCGCCGCCGGCCGCTTCGACTACTCCCCGAGCAGGGCCAGCGGCACCACGGCCACGCCGTCCGCCCGGCGGTACGCGCGGCTCCCGGAATAGAGGACCACGAGGCCCACGACCCGTTCACCAAGTTGATCGCGCAGCCAGTGCAGATGCTTGACGTCCCGGTCCTCGATCCAACCGGCAAGCTTGACTTCGACCCCGAGCACCTGCCCCTCGGGACCGCTGACGATGAGGTCGACCTCGTGATCTCCGTTCTGCGTCCGCAGGTGGCCCACGGCCGCATCGGCCCCGTGCGCGGCGACTCGAACGGTCAGCGCCGCGAGGGACTCGAAGAGCGGGCCAGCCATCACCGCGCCACGCTCGTTGCCCAGGTCGCCGGCCGTCAGGCCGAGCAGACGGGCCGCGAACGCCGGGTCGGCGAGTTGATGCTTCTCGCGCATGGCCAGGCGTCTGAACGGGTTGTTCAGCGCGGGCGCCCACGCGGGGATCCGGTCCAGCAGCCACAACTGCGTCAAGTGGTCCCGGTAGGCGATGGTCGTCGTCTTCGCGGGCTGGGCGCCGTCCCCGCCGGTGGTCGCGTCCAGTATCCGCGAGTAGGCGGTGCAGGTCGACGACGCCGCCGCGTAGGCGGCCAGCCAACGCCGAAGGGTCTCCGGGCTGCGCAACGTGTAGCCCTGGTCCGGAAGATCCCCGTCGACAACCCGGGTCAGGTACGCGTCGAGTCGTCGCTGTGCTCCACGCATCGGCACCGACTGCAAGTCGGGCAGGGCGCGGAGACTCACCGTCGTCGTATGAAGCACCCGCTCGTAGAGCCCCATCGGGCGCATGCGGACCGACATGATCCGCCCCGCTCCCGAATGCGTCCCACGACCCGGCGCGGGCGTCGCGCTGCCGGTCAGCAGGAAGCGTCCGGGCACCGCCCCGTCGTCGACCTGCCGGCGCACGGAGTCCCAGGCCTCCGGCAGGTGCTGCCACTCGTCGATCAGGAGGATTCCGTCGGCTGCGCCGGCGAAGTGCATGTCGGCCTTCAGCGCTTGAAGCTGTGCAGGAACGGAGCACTACCAATCGCAGGACACGAACCCTACGTTTCGCAGGAGCGCGACGACGGCGCGCTACGCGTCCGCGCCCGCTCTTGCCGCGCCCATCGCTTGTGCCCGCCACCGGGAGTATCCTGAGCCGCATGAATGCGAACCCAGCACGCCAGCACCAGGACGCACCGTTCCGGCACCACAAGCCGAAGCCGTTCGCGCCCATGGACTTCGAGCCGTTCGCCGGCGGCCCGGACCCGGCCCGCGTCTCCGAGGCGGCGCACCTCGCGGCCCAGGCCCTGGTCCACCACGGCCGGGGCTCGGAGGATCCGCAGGTCACCGAGCGCCTCGTGAAGCTCGCCGACAAGGAGGGCCTGGAGGCGGTCGCCGAACTCTGGTCGGAGAGCCCCGCGCACACCCTGCCCGGCGCCCTCTGGAGGCTGTACGCGCTGCGCGCCGCCGTCGTGAAGGATCCCGATCGCATGGCCTCCTACTTCGCCTCCGGCCGCCAGACGGCCCAGGTCTCCCACGCGGTGGCGGGCGCCGCGGAGCCGCCCGGCGCGACCGAACTGCGGACCATGGCCGACTCGATCCTCTCCGGGGCGTTCGACGGCGAGTTCGACGTCGCCCTCGAGCGGACGGCCGCCTTCTGCCGCGTCATCGCCCTCGGACAGGCCCACCACGCCCACGACCTCGAAACGGGCAACGAGGCGCACGCGAGAAAGCTCACACGCGACGCCGGCCAGCTGATCAAGACCGCGGAGGACCTCGAGTCCTCGGCGAAGATGTGGCGGCGCGGGGAACTCGATTGATCGCGCAGGCGTGTTGACACCGGCGCGAACGAGGAGAAGACTGGAGATCGGCGCCGGACCGCGGTGACCCCCGGGCTTCAACAATAAGCCGCTTCGAGCGGCCTTCCGCCGAGAGGCGTTCCCGGTTCGGCGCCGTTCACACCGCCTGCATGGCCAATCGCCACCGAGAGTCGGATCTCAATCCTCCGGATCGGCGACCGCGGGTCACTTCCGGCACGTATGATGTTGACGATTGCTCCCCTCGCATCACAACGGCGGTCTAACCAGTGAAATTCAGTCTCTTCCCGCAGGAGACCCGCGGCCTTCAGCTGCTGGGCGACCTCTGCACCAACATCCAGGACTGCGTGCAGGTCCTCTCCGAGATCCTCGGCGTCCTCACCGAGGACAACGAGTCGCAGCTGGCCGCCCTCGAGCGCGCCGAGATGGAAGCCCTCGACACCCACTACGCGCTCCTGACGCACCTCCGCACCAGCTACGTCACCCCGGTGCCCCGCGAGGACCTCTACACGTTCTCCCGCCTGCTGCACGACACCGTCGGCGAGCTGCGCAGCGTCGGCGAGATGATGACCAACGGCGACCTCAAGTGGATCTCCCACCGGGCGGCGGAGCAGCTCGAGCTCGTCGGCCGGCAGGCCAATCTGACGACGACGGCGCTCGGCAGCCTGGACCGGCTCGACGACCTCGAGGACACCTGGCTGCAGTTGATGCGGCTGAACAAGCGGGTGGGCCGCACCCACCACGCCTGGGTCGGCGAGATCGCCGACCTGCAGCGCACGGCGACGATCATCCGCCACCGGGTGGTCGCCGACCAGATGCTCGCCGCCTGCACGCGGCTGCACGCGGTGGCGGACCATCTGGGCCGCGTCCTCGTCAAAGAGTCCTAGCCGCCCATGGAGACCGCCCTCTTCGTCCTGGTCATCGTGTGCGCCTGCGGTTTCACGATGCTCAACGGCTTCCGCGACGCCGCGAACTCGATCGCCGGCGCCGTCCGCACGGGCGCGCTGAAGCCGCGCATCGCCGTCGTCGGGGCCTCCGTCTTCGCGTGCCTCGGGACGCTGCTGTCGACGTCGTTCTCCGCGGCCCTGCTGGACGCGGCCTCGTTCGAATACCACTCGCCCGGTTCGGGCCTCGGCCTGCTGCTGGCGGCGATCGTCGCGGCGACGGGGTGGCTCCTCTGGGCCTGGATGCGCGGCATCCCGCACTCGTCGACGCACGCGCTCTTCGCCGGACTCGCCGGCGCCCTGCTCGCGTCCGCCCTGCTGCACCCGGAGGAGCCGATGGGCGTGCCGCTCCTGCTGCTGGGCGGCGTGCTCATCCCGACGATCGTCACCCCGCTGGTCGCGTTCCTGGTGTCCTTCGTCGCCACGATCCCGGCCACGTGGTTCATGCGCCATTCGACGTCGTCGCGCGTCACCCGGGTCAGCCGCGGCGCGCAGGCGGTCACGTCGCTCGCGGTCTCGCTGGGCAACGGCCTGCAGGACGGGCAGCGCAACGCGGCCCTGCTCACCTTCGCGTTCGTGATCTACTCCGGCACGACGACGGACGCCGCCATCCCGTGGTGGGCCCCCGTGGTGGCGGCGCTCTGCATGGGCCTGGGGGCCCTCGGCGGGGCCTGGCGGATCACCCACACGATCGCCTACCGGCTGGTGCGCTTCGACCCCCTGCGCGGCGCGACAGCCCAGGGCGTCTCCGCGCTCCTGCTGTTCGCGGGCGCGATGATCCTGCACCTGCCGTTGTCCACGACTCAGGCGGTCACGAGCTCGATCGTCGGCGCGGGTGCCAACCAGAGGTTCGAATCGGTGATGTGGACGAACGTCCTGCGCGTGGCCAGCTACTGGCTCACGGGTCCGATCATCTGCCTGGGGCTGGGCTGGGTGCTGTTCCTGGCGCTGCACCCGCTGGTCGGCTGATCCCGGCCGCTTATTCCGGCAACTGGAGGGCGCCGCGTCCGACGGAACGGGGTTAAACGGAACGGCGGGCGCCCACCGTGGTGAGCACCCGCCGTCGATCCCCCTCAAGATCCCCCGAAGGTCCCCCTTCAGGGCCACCCCCTGCAGTGTCCGTTCGCCACCGCAGGGAAGCTGTGAAATTCGTTCGGTCTATCCGAAGCGGCCGGAGACGTAGTCCTCGGTCGACTTCTCCTGCGGGTTGTTGAAGATCTGCGACGTCTCGGCGTACTCGATCAGCTTGCCCGGCTTGCCGGTGCCCGCGATGTTGAAGAACGCCGTCTTGTCGGAGACGCGCGCCGCCTGCTGCATATTGTGGGTCACGATGACCACCGTGTACTGCTCCTTGAGCTCGGAGATCAGATCCTCGACGGCCAGGGTCGAGATCGGGTCGAGCGCAGAGCACGGCTCGTCCATGAGGATGACCTCCGGCTCGACCGCGATGGTGCGCGCGATGCAGAGTCGCTGCTGCTGGCCGCCGGAGAGGCCGGAGCCCGGCTTCTCGAGACGGTCCTTGACCTCCTGCCAGAGGTTGGCCCCGCGCAGCGACTTCTCGACGACGGCGTCCGCGTCGCCCTTGGAGATGCGCTGGCCGTTGAGCTTCAGGCCGGCCAGGACGTTCTCGCGGATGGTCATCGTCGGGAACGGGTTCGGGCGCTGGAAAACCATGCCCACGTTCGAGCGGACGGCGACCGGATCGACGCCCGGGGCGTAGATGTCGTCGCCGTCGAGCAGCAGCTTGCCCTCGACGTGGGCGCCCGGAAGGACCTCGTGCATGCGGTTGAGCGTCCGCAGGAAGGTCGTCTTGCCGCAGCCGGACGGACCGATGAAGGCCGTCACGGACTTCGGCTCGATGGTGATGTCGACGTCGGCGACGGCACGGAATTTGCCGTAGTAGACGTTCAGGTCGATGGCGTCGATGCGCTTTGACATGTTGTTCCTTAGTGAAAGTCTCGAGGGGGTGCTTAGCGGCCGGACTTCTTCGGGGCGAAGGCCTTGGCAATGAATCGGGCGAGAAGGTTCAGCAGCATCACGATGATGATCAGGACCAGAGCCGCCGCCCAGGCGCGCTGTTCGGAGGCATCGGGTGCGGACGGCGCCGTCGGGAACATCATCTGCCGGTAGATGTACACCGGGAGCGACATCATCCAGTCCTGGAAGAGGTTCCAGTTGGTCTGGATCGCGACACCCGCGGTGACCAGGATCGGGGCCGTCTCGCCGATGACGCGGGCGATGGCCAGTGTCACGCCGGAGGCGATGCCGGAGATGGACGTCGGGATGACGACCCTGAGGATCGTGCGCCACTTGCGGACGCCGAGCGCGTAGGACGCCTCACGCAACTCGTTGGGGACCACGCGCAGCATCTCCTCGGTGGAGCGGACGACCACGGGGATCATCAGCACGGAGAGCGCGAGGACCGCGGAGAAGCCCATCACGTTGGTTCCCGGTCCGACGAGGGTCATCATCAGGCCGGCCGCGAACAGACCGGCGACAATCGACGGGATGCCCGTCATGACGTCGACGAAGAACGTGATGGCCTTCGAGAAGAACCCGCCGCGACTGTATTCGACGAGGTAGATGGAGGTCAGCAGGCCGATCGGCACGGAGATGACGGTGGCGCCGATGGTGATCAGCAGGGATCCGACGAGGGCGTGGGCCACGCCGCCGAGGACGCTGGTGCCCTCGTTCACGCTCTGCTGGTCGACGGCGCCGGTGATCCCGAGCATGTCGGAGGCCAGGAAGCCCGGTGCGAGCAGGCCCGGCAGGCCGATCGACAGCACGGTCCAGAGGACGGAGACCAGCGGCAGCAGGGCGATGACGAACGCGCCGAAGACCAGGTTGGTCCACAGCCCGTTCGTCGCCTTGCGGCGGTTCTCCAGGACCACCGTCGAGACGTACATCGAGGCGACGTAGAGGACGGCGGTCAGCACGGCCCAGCCGGCGACGTTGAAGCCGATCAGTGCCAACACGGCGGCCGCGACGACGGCCGAGCCGGCCAGGCAGGCGGCCCACGTCCATCGGGGTTTCTGGCCCACCGTCAGACGGGAGCGGCCCTTGTTCTCGAGGTCGGTTTTCACGTTGGTGGTCATCAGTTGGCTCCCGAGAATTCCTTGTGGCGGCTGACGATCCAGCGCGCGATCATGTTGACCACGAGGGTGATGACGAAGAGGACGAGACCGGCCGCGATGAGCTCGTTCTGGCGCATGCCGAACGCCTCGGGGAAGTTGAGTGCGATCTCCGCGGGGATCGTCTGGTTGCCGGCCGAGATGAGATTGGCCGAGAGCACGCCCGGGGACAGGACCAGGGCCACGGCCATGGTCTCGCCGAGGGCGCGGCCGAGGCCGAGCATGACAGCCGAGACGATGCCGGCACGGGCGAACGGGAAGACGGCCATCTTCACCATCTCCCAGCGCGTGGCGCCGAGGGCCAGAGCGGCCTCCTCGTGGAGCTTCGGCGTCTGCACGAAGATCTCGCGGCACATGCTCGTGATGATCGGCAGGACCATCACGGCGAGCACGACCGACGCGGTGAACAGCGTGCGGCCCGTCTGGGAGTAGCCGCCGGCGAAGATCGGGATCCAGCCGGCGTTCTCGGAGAGCCACCGGTAGGCGGGCACGAGGAGCGGGCCGAGGAAGGTCATGCCCCACGCGCCGTAGACGACCGAGGGGATCGCAGCGAGCAGGTCGATGACGTAGCCGATCGGCTGGCTCAGATGCTTCGGCGAATAGTGGGAGATGAAGAGGGCGACGCCGACGGCGACCGGTGTGGCGAGCAGGAGGGCGACTCCGGAGGCGATGAGCGTGCCGACCATCATCGGCCCGACGTAGCTCCAGAAGCTCGTCTTGCCGTTGGTCAGTTCGCCCTCGCCGGCGGTGAGGGCCGGGAGGGATTCGACGACGAGGTAGAGCGCGACGAAGGCCAGGATGGCCAAGATCACGATGCCCGCCGTCAGGGCGATTCCGGAGAAGATCTTGTCTCCGGCGCGGCCGCCTGCCGACTTGGGGTCGTGCAGGGCGGACTGCTGAGTCGTGGTTGTCACAGGAATCCTTCGAACGGTAGGAGTGACGTGGACGGACGGACCGGCCGGTGGGGCTCCGGTCCTACTGTACTGCGCACGCGGAATGGTCTCCGAGGCGGAGGGAGTGCCGCGGAGACCATTCGTGCGCTAGGTGTTCGGCGTGGAGATGACCCGCCTGCTCAGCCCTGGACGCCGATTCCGGAGATCGACTCGAGTGCCTGCTCGCGCAGGGCCTCGGAGATCGGGGCGTTGCCGGCCGAGGCCTCGGCGGTCGACTGGCCGTCCTCGGAGACGACGTACTCGGCGAAGGCCTTGACGAGGTCCGCGGTCTCCTGGTCGGCGTACTCGTTGCAGTAGATGTGGTACGAGACGAGGACGATCGGGTAGGTGCCCGCCGCGGTCGTCTCGCGGTCCAGCTCGACCGCCATGTCGTTCTCGGCTGCACCCTCGACGGAGTTGGCGTTCTCGACGGCCTTGGAGGCGGCCTCGGCGGAGTACGGGACGTACTCCTCGCCCACCTTGACGGCGACGGTGCCCAGGTCGCCGACGGCGGAGGCGTCGGAGTAGGTGATCGCACCATCGGTGGCGGTCACCTGGCCGACGACGCCCTGCGTGCCCTGGGCGTTCTCGGCGACGATCTCCTCCGGCCAGTCCTCGACGACGCCGTAGGTCCAGGTGTCCGCCGCGGCGGCGGCCAGGTAGTCGGTGAAGTTCTCGGTGGTGCCCGAGGAGTCGGCGCGGTGGACCACGGTGATCGGGGTGTCCGGCAGCTCGACGCCGTCGTTCTGGGCGGCGATCGCCTCGTCGTTCCAGTTGGTGATCTCGCCGGTGAAGATCGCGGCGATGGTCTTGGCGTCCAGGTTCAGGGTGTCGACACCCTCGAGGTTGAAGGCCACGGCGACCGGGGAGATGTAGCCCGGGATGTGGAAGGCGCCGTCGGGGCCGCACTGGTCCTTCGAGGACTCGAGCTCCTCGGCGTCCATCGCGGCGTCGGAGCCGGCGAAGACGTACTGGCCGGCCAGGAAGCCCTCGCGGCCCGAACCGGAACCGACCGGGTTGTACTGGACCGTGGCACCCGACTGGACGCTGCGGAATCCGTCGACCCAAGCGGTCATGGCGGCCTCCTGCGAGGAGGCGCCGCCGCCGCTGATGGTGCCGGACAGCTCGCCGCCCCCGCCGGCGGTTTCGGAACCACCGGCGGTCGGGTTGTTCGAGCCGCCGCAGGCGGTCAGTGCCAGTGCTGCAACGGACAGAACTGCGGCAGTTTTGACGAAGCTCAGCTTCTTCACGTGCGTTCCCCTTGGATGATTGGTATCGAATCAGGACCGTTCTCGAAACTAGGCCCCGGAGGTAAAGCCTCCGGCCGTTAAAGGTGAACGCAGGGTTAACGGCACTTGCAAGTTGCACCTTGTGAGACCAAGATCACCTCCGGGAACTCTCATGCGAGACTATACGCGTGGGAATCACCGAGCATCTGGGCCGCAGCGCGCGCTTCACCAAGCGGCGCGCCCGCGTCGGCGCACTGCGCGTGAAGTCCTCGGCGTGGAAGATCCTGCAGATCACGGTGTGCGCGGTGGGCGCCTACTGGATCGCCGAGGAACTCCTGGGCCACCAGGGACCCCTGTTCGCCGCCACCAGCGCGATGATCGCCCTCGGCTTCGGCCACGACACCCACCTTCGCCGCACCGTCGAGGTCGCCGGCGGCTGCACGCTCGGCATCCTGGTCGGGGACCTCCTGGTGCACGCGTTCGGCGCGGGACTCTGGCAGGCCGCCGTCGTCCTCCTGATCTCCCTGACCATCGCGAGGTTCCTGGACTCCGGAACGATCTTCAGCACCCAGCTGGGACTCCAGTCCCTGCTCGTGGTGCTGCTGCCGGCGCCCGACGGCGGCGTGTTCACGCGCAGCCTCGACGCCGTGGTCGGCGGTCTGTTCGCGCTGCTGATCGCCCTGCTCACCCCCAAGAACCCGCGGCACGAGCCCGCCACCCAGCTCGAGAACCTGCTGGACGAATTCCGCGCCGTCCTGCGGGAGAGTGCGACGGCGGTGCGCACCTTCGATTCGACCCTCGCCTGGCACGCGCTGGTGCGGGCCCGCGGCACGCAGAAACGGGTGGACGAGCTGCCCGCGATGCTGCGCGGCGCCAACGAGATCGCCACCATGTCGCCCGCCTACCGCGGGCAGCGCGGGGAGCTGAAGCGGATCGCGCGGGTCGCCGAGCAGACCGACCTCGCCGTGCGCAACGTGCGCGTCATCGCCCGGCGGCTGGCGGCGGCCATCACGCACGGCGCGGTCGGGACCGCGGACGCCGAGGCGCTGTCGACCTACTTCGATTCGCTCGCCGACGCGATGACCCCGCTCAAGGCATCGGTCGCGGAGACGAGCGCAGCCGCGCGGTCGCGGGCCGAGCGCACGGCCCGGGTCGAGCTCGCCGACTGCGCTGCCCGGCTGGATCCCCGGGAGTTCGGCGTGACCGGCGTCGAGTGCGAGTCGCTCATCATGCTGCTGCGGCCGATGACCGTCGACCTGTTGGAGGCCGCAGGGCTCGAGCACGAGGAGGCGCGGGGCTATCTGCCGAACCTTTGATGCGGGTGGCAGCGGATAGAGTCGGGGCCATGGCGAGCAAGTCTTCAACACGCAGCAAGTCCCCCGGCTACCGGTGCGCCGAGTGCGGCTGGTCCACCGCGAAGTGGGTCGGGCGCTGCGGCGAATGCCAGGCGTGGGGCACGGTCGGCGAGATCGGCCAGGTCGGTGCCAGAACCAAGGCCGCGAGCGTGGCGGAGCCGGCGCCGGTCATCAGCGACGTCGACGCCTCGACGGCGCAGTTCCGGCCGACGTATGTCGGCGAGCTCGACCGCGTGCTCGGCGGCGGGCTGGTGCCGGGTGCCGTGATCCTGCTGGCCGGCGAGCCCGGCGTCGGCAAGTCGACCCTGCTGCTCGACGTCGCCTCCCGGGCCGCCGTCAGCGGCAACCGGGTCCTGTACGTCACGGGCGAGGAATCCGCGGCGCAGGTCAAGCTGCGCGGCGAGCGAATCGGCGCCATGGCGGACACGCTGCACCTCACCGCGGAGACCGACTTGTCGATGGCACTGGGGCACGTCGAAGCACTCTCGCCGGACGTGCTCATCGTCGACTCCGTGCAGACCCTCTCCTCCTCCGAGATCGAGGGCGCGGCCGGCGGCGTCTCCCAGGTGCGCGAGGTCGCCGCCTCGCTCATCAGCGCGGCGAAGAAGCGGGACATGACCACGATCCTCGTCGGCCACGTCACCAAGGAGGGGTCGATCGCCGGTCCGCGCCTCCTGGAACACCTCGTCGACGTCGTCTGCCAGTTCGACGGCGAGCGTCACTCCCGGCTGCGACTGCTGCGGGCGATCAAGAACCGCTACGGGCCGACCGACGAGGTCGGCTGCTTCGACCTGACGGAGAACGGCATCGTCGGCCTGTCCGATCCCAGCGGGCTGTTCGTGACCCGCACCAAGGACCAGGTCTCCGGCACGTGCATCACCGTCACGATCGAGGGCCGCCGCCCTCTGCTGGCCGAGGTGCAGGCGCTCATCTCGCCGACCTCCACCCCGCAGCCCCGGCGCGCCACCAGCGGACTGGATTCCTCGCGCACGGCCATGATCCTGGCGGTCCTGCAGGCCCGCGCCCGCATGGACCTGTCGCAGAAGGACTCCTACCTGGCCACCGTCGGCGGGGTGAAACTGTCGGAGCCGGCCGTGGACCTGGCCGCGGCCCTGGCGCTCGCGAGCGCGTTCATGGACAAACCCCTCTCGCCTCGAATGATCGCATTCGGCGAGGTCGGCCTGGCGGGCGAGGTACGGCCCGTGCCGGACATCAACCGGCGCATCAACGAGGCCGAGCGGCAGGGTTTCCAGTACGCGATCATCCCCTCCAGCCCCAACGGCCCCGGGGAGCTGCCGGAGGGCTTCCGGGTCCGCGCGGTCTCCACGGTCGCCGAGGCGCTCGGCGTCGTGTTTCCGGCACCGGCCGCGTAGGCCGTGCTCGCGTGCGCCTACACTGAGGAAAAGACACGCCCCGCCCGGCCATCGCACCCGAGGAAGAAACATGACCAAGAGCCCCGATGACGCGCTCCGCGCAACGCTGGCCCGCGTCGCGCCCGGGACGCAGCTGCGCGACGGCCTGGAGCGGATCCTGCGCGGGCGCACCGGCGGGCTGATCGTCCTCGGGTTCGACAAGACAGTCGACTCCATCTGCTCCGGCGGATTCGACATCAACATCGACTTCTCCCCCACCCGCCTGCGCGAGCTGGCGAAGATGGACGGGGCCATCGTGTGCGACAAGGACTCCTCCAACATCCTGCGCGCCGCCGTCCAGCTGGTCCCCGACCACTCGATCCCGACCCAGGAATCGGGTACCCGCCACCGCACGGCCGAGCGCGTCGCCATCCAGACCGGCTTCCCGGTCATCTCCGTGTCGCAGTCGATGCAGACCATCGCGATCTACGTCCATTCGATCCGGCACGTGCTCGAAGGCTCGGAGCCGATCCTGGCGAGGGCCAACCAGGCCGTCGCCACGCTCGAGCGCTACAGGATGCGCCTGGACCAGGTCACGAGCCAGCTCTCGTCGCTGGAGATCGAGGCCGTGGTCACGGTCCGCGACGTCGCCGTCGTCCTCCAACGCCAGGAGATGGTGCGCCGCATCTCCGAGGAGATCGCCCAGTACGTGCTCGAGCTCGGCGTGGACGGCCGCCTCCTCTCGCTGCAGCTCGACGAGCTCACGGCGGGGCTCGGCCCCGGCAGCGACGTGCTGCTGAAGGACTACTCCAAGAACGGCACGACGCCGGAGGCCATCGACGCCGCACTGTCGAAGCTGCGCCGCTTCTCTTCAGCCGAGATCGTCGACCTGAACAAGATCGCCCTGGTTCTCGGCTGCGCGACGCACCCCGACACCCTCGAGACCCCCCTGCGCCCCAAGGGCCACCGCCTGCTCGCGGGCATCAAGGCCCTCCCCCGCGCAGTGGCCGCCCGGCTGGTGGAGAACTTCGACGACCTCCAAGAGCTCATGGCGGCGAACATCACGGATCTGATGCACGTCGACGGCATCGGCGAGCAGCGCGCCAAGACCGTGCGGGAGAACCTCTCGAAGGTCGCCGAATCCAGCCTGCTCGACCGCTTCTCCTGACCGCGCGGCCGCAACCCGGGCAACCCGCGGGTTGGCCGCCCGGACCACTCCCGCGCTGCCCCAGGTGGCCCGCATCAACATCGAATTCCTGTTCGACTAGTTGTCCACACCCCTACCACAACTAGGTCATACATACTAAAATAGGGGTATGGCCATCGCACCCCCGTTCGAGACCCCGACACCGCCGGCCGAGCCGGCGGACCGGCTCCGTGCGGCCGCGGAACTCCTCGCCGGCACCTGCGATCCCGTGGCCGGGATGACGGACACGGACCTGGTCGAAGCAGTCCGGGCCGCGGAGGAACTGGGACGGCTCGTGGACGGATTCCGGGTCCGGGTCGCCGGCGAGGTCGACCAGCGTTCCCGGCGCGGACTCGGCGAGGACCCCCTCTCCGCCCGGCACGGGTGCCGGGCCCCGGCCGAGCTGCTCGAACGCCTCACCCAGGCGCCGGGGCCGGAGGTCCGCCGCCGGGCGGCCCTGGACGCCCGCACCCGCACCGGCTCCTCCCTGACCGGCCAGACCCTGCCGGCGGCGTTCCCCGACGTCGCCGACGCCCTGCACGCCGGGGCCATCGGCCTGGAGACCGCCGAACTGGTCACCGGGATGCTCTCCCGTATCGGAGGCCGGGCGGACCCGGCGGATACGGCCGCGGCCGAGACCGCGCTCGTGGCCGCCGCCACCGGAGGAGACACGGCACGGCCCGCCGGCGACGGCCCGGACGCCGCAGCAGAGACCGGGTCAGAGGGCGCCCGCGAGCTGCCCGCCGCAGCCGATGGTGCCGTGCGGCCGACGTTCGCCGAGCTGAAGATCCAGGCGCAGACGTGGCAGGCGTTCCTGGACCAGGACGGCCCCGCCCCGGACGCCGAACGCGCCGCCCGCGCCCGCGGCCTGACCCTCGGGCCGGTCCGCGGAGGACTGGTCCCGGTCCGCGGGCACCTGATGCCGGAGACCGCCTCCCAGCTGACCCGCCTGCTGGACGCGCACCTGAACCCCGCCGCCCAGAACAGCAAGACGGCTGACAGCCCGGACACGGCCGGCGAGGCCGGCCATCCGGCACCGGCCACCGGAGCAGTGGCCACAGAACCAGGGGCCGCGCAGGCCACCACCCCCGGGACCCCCGTCCCCGTGGTCCTCGATGAGCGCACACCCGCGCAGAAGCGCCACGACGTGCTCGCCTCCATCCTCTCCGCCGCCGCCCGCTCCACGCAGACCCCCACCCTCGGCGGAGACACCGCGACCCTGCTCGTGCACGTCAACGCCGAGGACCTGACCGACCCGGCCGGGATCGCGACCCTCGACGGCATCGACCTGCCCGCCCCCGCACGCATCGGACACCGGATCGCGTGCACCGGGGCCGTGCAGAAAATAGTCTTCGACCACACCGGACGGGTCATCGGGCTCGGCAGCAAGGAGAGGGTCTTCACCGCCCATCAGCGCCGGGCGATCACGGCCCGCGACGGCGGCTGCGTCATCCCCGGCTGCACGATCCCGGCGTCCTGGTGCGAGGTCCACCACGTGATCGAGCACGCCGACCGCGGCCCCACCCACACCGACAATGGGGTCCTGCTCTGCTGGTGGCACCACCACCACCTCGAGCAGTCCGGGTGGCAGATCCGCATGAACCAGGCCGTACCCGAGGTACGGGCACCGGCCTGGGCCGATCCGTCCGGCGGATACCGGCCGGCCCCGAACGCGATCACCCGCCGCAGCCGACACCACCGGCCAACACCGGCACCACCCGAGAACAGCGGCACCAGTGTGGGCGGCCGAGACCCGGGAAGAAAAACTTCACACGGCCCTGGCAGCAGCACGGGCGGCAGCACGAGCGAGCCCTGGCCCTGGAGCCTGGACCCCGGCCGACACCCCGCGGCAGACACCTCAACCCGCGCAGAAGAGACCAGCGATGGTGGCCGCGGTGATGGTGGCAGCGGCGATGCCACGCGCCGGGGCGAGACCGAAGACGAATTCGCCGCCCGCTGGGACGCAGCCGCGGCCCGGATCAAACCCGAGACCGCGGAAGAACGCCGCACCGCATGGAGCGCCCCCGACGATGAACCCCCGTGGACAGACGCCCCGGCCCCCACCACCGACAGCGACGACTGACGACGACGGTACGGGCTGACATGGGCCGGCCCGCGACAACGACAGTGCGGACTGACATGCGCCGCCTCGCTTCGACGACGCAGGACGACCGGCTCCCCGTCGACTAATCCATGTGGACTATCTGCACGAGGTTGCCGCACGTGTCGTCGAAGACCGCCGTAGTAGCCGGCCCCATGGTCAACGGATCCTGCGTGAACTCGACACCGCGGGCCGTGAGGCGGTCGAACTCGGCGGCAACGTCGTCGACGGCGAACGAGACAACCGGGATGCCCTCCGCCGCGAGCGCCTGCTGATACCGACGCGCAGCGGGGTGGCGGTTGGGCTCGAGCAATACCTCCGGCCCGTCCTGCACGTCCGGTGCGACGACGGTGAGCCACCGGTCGGCACCGAGAGGGATGTCGTGTCGCTTCACGAAACCGAGGGTGTCCGTGTAGAAGGCGAGCGCCTCAGCCTGATCCTCAACGTAGACGCTCAACTGGTGGATTCTCATGATGCTCCTCCGGGGGTTTCGGGCCTCAGCCACCGCGTGGCAAGCGGCTCGAGGGGTTCGGTGTTCAGGTCGTGGAACTTGTAGCGGCCGCTGCGGCGGGTGCGGACCAGCTCCGCATCCTCGAGGACCGCCAAGTGCTGACTGACCCCCTGCCGGGACAAATCGAGCCCGTGCTTGGAGACCAGACGCGTACACAGCTCGAACAGCGTCTGCCCGTCGCGCTCGACGAGTTCGTCCAGGATGCAGCGACGGGTCGAGTCCGCCAGGGCCTTGAAAACGTCGCCTGCCATGACTCGGACAATATGCAAGCAATTACTTGCCTGTCAAGGCCTGGCGTTCATCGATACCTGTGCCGTACGGCCGGTACCCGACATGCGGCGGAAGCACATGGCCGTCCTGGCAAACCGCTCCGGCAGCCGTCCATGCTGACCGCTCCAGTGGCGCGCCGGAACTACTGGAGCTCGAAGACGGCGACGTTGGACTCGCGATTTCCGAGCTTCGCCTCGAACACGTAGGTGCCCGGCCGCGGCTTCGCCGCCACAGTCTGGCATCCGGGGGCGCTGCGCACGCGCTCCCACGTGAACCGGGCGGTCTCCTCCTGCCCCGGCTCCATGGTGATGTCGAGGTCAGCCGGGTCCGCGACGCAGTCAGCGGTCGAGAAGATGCGGTCGTCGCCGCTCTTGACCAGGAACTCCTGCTGGCCCGTGCCGACGTTCACCTCGCAGTCGAATTCGCCCGTGTTCTGCACCGTCATGACCAGCACCGGGTTGTCCTCGGGGCCGTGCTGACGCTGCTCGGTGGAGGCCTTCACGACGACGTCGCCTGGCTGGCAGCTCGTGGGCTCCTCGCTGGTGCTGGGGCTTGCCGAGCCGCTCGCGCTGGCATCGGCTGACGGCGTCCCGTTCGCGGCGGCGTCGCCCGACTCTCCCGCCGGCGACGTGGGCGCGCCCGCCGTGTCCGGCGCCGTCATGGCACGGAAGGCGCCGACCGCGGCGATGGATCCCCAGGCGACGAGACCGACCGCGACGAGCATCGCGATCAGCACGACCAGGCGCCGGCGGCGGAGGACGGCCGGGCTGGGACGACGACGTGGGGTTGCCATGGAGCAAGCGTATAGCCGTGCGGGCGGTGAGCGCGTCAACGCGCGCCGCGCTACGGTATTCGGGTGCCGAAGACAACCGAGATCCCCGCACCCGCCGCTCTGCACCACCTGCACACCCGCGTGACGGGCTGGTTCGACGAGCACGGCCGCGACCTGCCCTGGCGGCGTCCCGAGGCCGGCCCCTGGGGTGTCATGGTCAGCGAGTACATGCTGCAGCAGACGCCCGTGGTGCGCGTGCTGCCCGTCTGGAACGAATGGATGGACCGCTGGCCGACGCCGGCCGACCTCGCCTCCGAACCATCCGGCGAGGCACTGCGCGCGTGGGGCAAACTCGGATACCCGCGCCGCGCACTGCGCCTGCACGCCGCGGCGCAGCGGATCGTCGAGGATCACGACGGCGAGGTCCCCGGCACCTACGATCAGCTCATCTCCCTGCCAGGCGTCGGCGAGTACACCGCCGCAGCGATCGCGTGCTTCGCCTTCGGTGCCCCGGAGGTCGTGGTCGACACCAACATCCGGCGCGTCCACGCGCGGGCCGTCACCGGCAACGCCCTGCCCGAACCCTCCTACACGGCAGCCGAGTCACGCCTGGCGAGCGGACTCATGCCGCCGCGCGACGCGGCAGACCCGCGCCTGCCCGGCCCCTGGGGCAAGTACGACGACGGCGCCCTCGCGTGCCGCTGGAACGCTGCGGTCATGGAACTGGGTGCACTGGTGTGCACCGCGCGGAATCCGAAGTGCGACGCCTGCCCGCTGGCCTCGACCTGCGCTTGGATCGCGGCCGGTCAACCGGCACCGCATTACACGCCGAAGGGCCAGCCGTGGGCGGGCACCGACCGCCAGGTGCGCGGCGCGTTCATGGCGGTGCTGCGCCGGGCCGAGGACCCGGTGGGCCGGGAGGAACTGGTGCGCGCCGACGTCGTGCTGGCGACGGAGGCGAAGGCCGACCAGCTGGAGCGCTGCCTGGCATCGCTGCTCGCGGACGGGCTCGCGCACGAGGGCGATCACGGGATCGCGCTGCCGCACTGACCACGGGGTCGGCCCCGCGCGGGGGCGCGGAGCACGTAATAATCCGACGTCGACCGCGTCCTCGGAGCGCGCCTGACGCGGATCTGCCACTCAGGCGAATTTCCGGGCGTAGATTAAACAACCCGGCAATCAGCGTGTGATCCGCGCAACTCTATGCTCGGAGGCGGTCTTTACGCCCCAACCGTGACGGAAACAGGAGAATGATGACCAGCACCGCGGACAGGACGCTCGCCAAGTCCCTCGGAAACATCGACGCGCTCGCACTCGGATTCGGTGCCATGATCGGTTTCGGCTGGGTGGTGCTGACGGGCGGCTGGCTCGAAAGCGCCGGAACGCTCGGCGCCGCGGCCGCGATGGTCGTCGGCGGAGGCATCATGGCCGTCGTCGGCCTGACCTACGCCGAGCTCACGGGCGCCATGCCGAAGGCCGGCGGCGAGCACAACTTCATCCTGCGAGCGCTCGGCCCGCGCCCCTCCTTCATCGGCTCCTGGGCCATCACGGGCGGCTACGTCACGATCGTGGCCTTCGAAGCCGTCGCCTTCCCGCGCACCGTCGAGTACATCTTCCCGGGAATGAGCCTGATCCCCCTGTGGACGGTCGCCGGATTCGAGGTCAACCTGACGTGGGCCCTCGTGGGTGTGGCCGCAGCCATCGCCCTGACGTGGATCAACATCCGCGGCGTCAAGCAGGCTGGTGTGGTCCAAACC
Source organism: Zhihengliuella salsuginis (assembly GCF_014651715.1). GTDB lineage: Bacteria > Actinomycetota > Actinomycetes > Actinomycetales > Micrococcaceae > Zhihengliuella > Zhihengliuella salsuginis. Next base: position 9,842 of record NZ_BMXK01000016.1, on the reverse strand, counting down.
TTCACGGTCCTGTTCCTGATGGTCATCGGTCTGCTCCTGATCTTCGGCTCGTTCACGGGCGGCGAGGCCCAGAACATGGAGCCGCTGTTCGGCGGCGGCATGGCCGGATTCTTCGCCGTGCTGGTCGCCATCCCATTCCTCTTCATCGGATTCGACGTCATCCCGCAGGCCGCCGAGGAGATCAACATGTCGGCCCGCAAGATCGGCAAGCTCGTGGTCATCTCGGTCGGCATGGCCACCGTCTGGTACGTCATGGTCATCCTCACGACGTCGACCGCGATGCCCGCCGCGAGCCTAGCCACCGCGGATATCGCGACGGCGGACGCCTTCGGGGCCCTGTTCAATTCGGACCTCATGGCGAAGATCATGATCGCCGGTGGCATCGCCGGAATCCTGACGTCGTGGAACTCGCTGCTGCTCGGCGCCTCGCGGCTCGTCTACTCCCTCGCCCGCAGTGGCATGCTCCCGGCGTGGTTCGGGGAACTGCACCCGAAGTACCGCACACCGCACCGGGCCCTGCTGGCCATCGGCGTAGTGTCGATGATCGCCCCGTTCTTCGGCGCGCAGATGCTGGGTTGGCTCGTGGATTCCGGCGCCCCGAGCATCATCGTCGCCTACTTCCTGGTCTCCGTGACGTTCCTGGTGCTGCGCCGGCGCGAACCCGGCATGGACCGCCCGCTGCGCATCGGCGGCTCCGGCCGCATCGGCGAAGTCGCCGGCTGGGCCTCCGTGGTTCTGACAGCCGCGCTCTTCAGCCTGTACATGCCGGGGATGCCCGCGTCCCTGTCCTGGGAGCCGTGGATCATCTTCGCCGCGTGGTGGGTGCTCGGCGCGGTGTTCTTCGTCCGCGTACCTGCAGGCATCGCACCGGGAGTCGACGCGGAGGAGAAGGTCCTCGCGGCGGTACGCTCGCGCCGCTGAGCCCCCGGCCCCGCAGGTGAGGTGGCCGTCACACCTGGGCTAGGCTTCCAGCTGGACCGCCACAGAAGGAGGCTGCTGACCGGATGGACGTACTCGACGCCCTCGAGCGGCGCATCGCCGCCGCCCTGCAGCTCAACCCCCGGGCCTCCTGGCGGACGGTGGCCCAGGCTCTCGACGAGAACGAGCGCACGATCGCCCGCCACGGTACGGACCTGCTGGCCAGCGGCCGCATCGCCGCCGTGGGGATCCGCTCCCGGTCGGCGTCGCTGCTGGTGCGGGCGCGGTGCGCCCCGGGCTCCGCGCCGGTCACCGCCGAGGCGCTGGCGACGCGGGCGGATTCGAGCTTCTCCTACATGGTGACCGGCTCCACCGACGTCGTTGCCGAGATCCTCACCACCCGCGACCGGCTGGCGCACCTGGTCTCCATCGAGCTCGCGACGACGCCCGGCATAGCGCACGCCGAGACGCTGCCCGTGTTGAAGTACTTCCGGACCATCCGCTCATGGCGCATCGGCGCGCTCACCCGGCACGAGGTGGAGAGCCTGCTCGGATCGCGCCCCGTGCGCGACGAGGGGTCCCTGGCCGACCTGGCGCTCTCCGCCCAGGACCAGGACATCGCCGACTGCCTCGTCGCCAACGCGCGCATGAGCTACGAGGAGATCGCCCGCCGCGCCGGAGTCTCGGAGACGACGGCGCGGCGCCGGGTCGACTGGATTCTGCGCAACGACGGCGTTCAACTGCGCCTGCTCGTCGAACCGGCTGCCGTGGGGCTCCCCCTCGAGGCGCTCGTCTGGTTGCGGATCGCGCCAGGGAAGATCGATGGGATCGGCGAATCGCTGCGGCGCGACAGCCGGGTCCGATACGCGGCGGCGCTGGCCGGCAGCTCCCAGATCGTCGTCGACGTGACCCTGCCGACAGGCGAGGAACTCTACCGGTTCGTCACCGAGTCCGAGTGGGCGTCCGGCGTCGACTCATTCGACATCACCATGGTGGTGCGCGCCCGCAAACGCGGTGGTCGTCTCAACGCCCCCTCCGTCACCTGAAACGTCGCGCGCGACCCGCGCGTAGTCCGTCGCCGCCTCGAAGACGCGAGCGACGCGCAGCAGCTGGGGATCACGGTAGTGGAACGCCGACAGCTGGACGCCCGTCGGGAGCCCGGACTCGCTGAAGCCGGCCGGCATCGCGACAGTAGGCAGTCCCGTCGCGGAGACGAGGCACGCCGACCGCATCCAATCGAGGTAGGTCTGCGACTCCACGCCGGCCACCTGCTCGGGGTAGCGGATCGACGCGTCGAAGGGCAGTACCTGCGCACCGGGGGTGAGGAACAGGTCGAACGTCTGGAAGTAGGCGCGGACCCGCTCCTGCAGCCGCGTCGCCGCCGCCGTCGTCTCGAGAAGGTCCCGGGCGCTCAGCGCCCACCCCTTCTCGACGTTCCAGACGACCTCCGGCTTCACGAGTTCGCGCTTGGAGTCGACGAGACCGCCGAGCCCGGACGCGAAGTCCATGGCGCGGGTGTCGCCGAAGACCCGGTCCGCCTCGGAGAGGTCGATTGTCGCCTCCTCGACCGTGGCGCCCAGAGACACGAAGACCGCCACCGCGCGGTCCAGCGCCGCGAGCATGGGCGTCTCGACGGGCACCCCCAGCCCGAAGTCCCGGCTGACGCCGATCCGCACCCCGCGCAAGTCGGCCGGAGCCTCGCCGCCGAAAGCGGAGGCCTCGAGTGGGGCTTGGAGCTGCAGTTCCGGGGCCGGCCCGCTCGTCGCGCGCATGAACAGCTCGAGGTCCTGAACCGTCCGTGCCATGGGGCCGACCCGGCCGAGCCAGGCCCAGGCGTTCCGCTCGCTCGGCATCGGAATCACCCCGAGTGACGGGCGGAAACCGAACACATTGCAGAACGACGCAGGGATCCTCACGGAGCCTCCCATGTCGCTCCCTTCACCGAGGGGCTGGATGCGCGCGGCCAGCGCGGCCGCCAACCCGCCGCTGGAGCCGCCGGCGCTGCGTGTCCGGTCATAGGGGTTCACCGTGGTGCCGAAGACCTCGTTGAACGTGTGGGACCCCGCACCGAACTCCGGCACGTTCGACTTGCCGGTCGCGACGACTCCGGCGGCGCGCAGCCTCGCGATGATCAGGTCGTCGCGCTCCGGGACGTGGTCGGCGAACGCGGGCGACCCGTTCGTCGACCGCATCCGGGCGACCTGATGGGTGTCCTTGTGTGTCATGGGCAATCCATGCAGAAGGCCCGCGGGCCCTGACTCCGCGAACCGGCGGTCCGCCGCCGTTGCCCGCTCCATGGCCCCTTCGGCATCGAGGGTGACAATCGCGTTGAGGCCGGCATTCACCGCGTCGATGCGGTCGAGGTGGGCTCGCGTCAGTTCCCGCGAGGACAGTTCCCCGGCGGCGAGCAGGCCCGTGAGTTCGGTGGCGGACTTCTCGTGCAGGTCGGTCATGGTTTCTCCTAGCGTCGGCGGGCCGGCAGGCGGCGACACCGCCGGCTGCGCATCCATCTACACCGAGTGTGTTCGAGCTCACTCGCACTGGGAAGCCGGGGCGCCGAATTCACAGCCCGTGGCGGATTTCGACGAGTTGTCGTCCGAATCCGCCATTCATTGAACCGGCCCGCAGCGGGTGTGAATGTTATGGACATCACATTTTCCGTGCTTCGGAAGGACTCTCCATGAGCAGCACACCAGCGGCCGCCGCCGCGAGCGGCGCCTCCACGGACATCGCCGCCGTGGCGAACTCGCCGATCCTCTGGATCTTCGCTCTCGGCGTCTTCGCCGTGATCTTCGTTCAGACCGCGATCTACATGAAGGCGGCGCGCACGGCGGGAACCTCGGTCGGTCTCGACAACCGCGATCTGACGCGGGCCCTGCGTTCCGGTGCCATCTCCTCGGTGGGCCCGTCGCTCGCGGTCGTGATCGTGGCGATCGCGCTGCTCGCGCTCTTCGGAACGCCCGCGGTTCTGGTCCGAATCGGGCTCATCGGCTCCGTCTCGACCGAGGTCGCCTCCGCGACTATCGCCTCCGGCGCGCTCGGCGCCGACCTCGGCGGCCCCGACTACACGCAGACGGTCTACGCGGTGGCGTTCATCGCGATGAGCCTGAGCGGCGGCGCCTGGATGCTGGCAACGCTGCTTCTGACGCCGATCATGAAGCGCGGCGGCAACAAACTCGCCGAGGTCAACCCGGCGGCGATGGCGCTGATCCCCGGGGCCGCGCTACTCGGTGCCTTCTCCACACTGACCGTCGCCGAGCTGCCGAAGTCCGGTCTGGGTGCCATCACGGTCGCCGTCTCCACCTTCGTCATGGCCGGCCTGCTGTTCGCAGCGAAGAAATTGAACGCCGGCTGGCTCAAGGAATGGGCGCTCGGCATCTCCATCATCGTCGCCCTGACGTTCGCCTACTTCGCCCACACGGCCACCGTCGCCTGACGAGACCGCTAGAGAAGGAAATCCCATGACCTCCACCATCACGGACAGCCCTGCCGGCATGCAGGCATTCGAACGCACGACGTCGCGCTGGGGCCGGCTCACCATGCTGGCCGGCCTGATCATCTCCTTGGCCGGACCGCTCTACGTGGCCCTCTTCATGGACGTCGGCGTGACCGTCGCGCACATCGTCACGGCCTACACGGCCGTCGCCGCGACGTTCCTGGTCTTCGCCGTCGTCGAACCCGTCACCTACTTCCCGATCCTCGGCCAGGCCGCCATGTACCAGGCGTTCATGATCGGCAACATCTCGAACAAGCTGCTGCCGGCGGCCATCTGCGCCCAGAGCCGGATCGACGCCAAGCCGGGCAGCAAGCAGGGCGACCTGGCAGCCGTCATGGGCATCTGCGGCGCTGCGATCGTCCACCTGACCTCGCTGCTCGTCTTCGTGGGCATCTTCGGAACCTGGCTGCTCAGCGCCATCCCGGAGTCGGTCACCGAGGTCGCCCGCATGTACATCCTCCCGGCGATCGTCGGCGCCGTCCTCGTCCAGGCGATCGCGAGCGTCAACCAGCTGCGCCCGACGCTGATCTCGCTCGCGGCCGCGGTCGTCGTCGTCTTCGCCGTGATCCCCGCCGTGCCGGCGCTCACGCACTTCGGCACCGCCCTCGGGGTCGTCGCCACAGTCCTGGTCTCCTGGTTCGCCCGCAAACGCGCCTGTTGAAAGAGAGCACGGGGTGGAGGCGGCGCGACTCGCCTGTGACCCGACCGCGTAATATCCCCCGGCCGGGGCGAAAGATGCCGATAATGAAGAGATGAGCCCCGGGCAGAACGTGCTCTCCTTCACGGAGACGATCGCCAAGCGCCGGACCACGAAGCGGGTCGGCGTCTTCCGGCGCCGGAGCGCGGTCGTTCTGACGCAGAAGATCTGGAACATCCAGGTCGACGGAATGCCCCTGCAGGAGTGGATCCGCGACTGGTCGGGCGCCCAGGACATGCCGGCCGAGATGGCCGATCTCCGCTCGTCCTTTCCCGCAGCCGGCCTGCTGCGCATCGACCACCTGCTGGGGCTGGAACAGGGTCCCGGGCCGCAGCGCGTGGGCCTGCTGTTCTGCCCGATCTGCCGCAACGAGGCCTGCGGGTACCTCTCCTGCGAACTGCACGTCGAGGAGGACGCCGTCACCTGGACCCGCTTCGGGTGGGAGGACACGGTCGCCGGCTCCGACCGCACCACCCCGATCGCCGGCGCGGAAACGCTCTCGTTCGACCGGCAGGACTACCGGGCGACGCTGCTGGCGCTGCGCCAGCAGATCTCACCGGCCGAAGCCTCCGCCTCGGTCTAGTCCCGCCCCGGCCTAGCGGAGCAGGCGGGCCTTGAGCTCCTTCACCCGGGCATGGATGTCGTCGCGGACGAGCTCCATGCGCTCGCGCCCCTCGATCCCGCGCAGGCTCGGCTCGTCGGTTTCCCAGCGTTCGATCTCCACGCCGTCGACCGGTTCGACCTGCGCCTCGCCGCCCAGGATCACCACGAGCCCGGCAGCACGCATGTTCTCGGCGGTCAGCGGCTTCGGCACCTCGGCACGGATGTCGACACCGGCGTCGAGGAGCACCTCGGCGGAGAGGGCGTTGATCTTCTCGGCGGGCCTGGTCCCGGCGCTCGTGACGACGATGTCACCGCCGGCCTCACGCTTCATCAGGCCGGCGGCCATCTGGGACTTGCCGCCGTTCTTGGAGCAGACGAACAGGACCGCGGGCTTCTTGCTCATGTGGGCTCTCCTCTTCTTCTCAGGCGTTCGCGCCGAACGCGCTCAGCGCGCCGGCCAGTTCGTCGAGCGCCCCGGGCACCACCGAGTAGTACGCCCAGACCCCGCGCTTCTCGCGGGTGACCAGGCCGGCGTCGACCAGGATCTTCAGGTGGTGGGAGACGGTGGGCTGGCCGAGGTCGAGCGGACCGGTCAGGTCGCACACGCACGCCTCGCCCGAGTCGCCGGCGGCCACGAGCGAGAGCAGGCGCAACCGGTTCGGGTCGGCGAGCGCCTTGAACCGAGCGGCCAGCGCCGCCGAGTCGCCGCCGCTCAGGCCGTCCTGGCCGTCGGCCGGCACGCAGCACGCGTCGTCGATGGCCGCCCCGGGCGTCTCTACCAGCGCTTCCGCCATGGCCTCTCCTCTTCACGCGCCGGGGCGAGCCCGGCAAAGATTGACAGTTGTCGATGCATCACATCATACTCAATACATCGACGAACGTCGATACCTACCGTCGGACCACCCACCGCGGCCCCACCCGCGTCAGGAGCACCCCCGTGGAGACTACCGCCCTCCCCGCCACGTCCAGCGATCTCAACCACCACGACGACGCGGCGCTGCCCGTCGCGGTGATCGGAGCCGGGCCGATCGGCCTGGCGACGGCCGCCCACCTGCTGGAGCGCGGGGTCGCCGTCGTCGTCCTGGAGGCCGGGCCGGCCGTCGGCGCCACGGTGTCCCAGTGGGGCCACACCAAGACGTTCTCCACCTGGCAGTACAACATCGACGCCGCCGCGCGCCGACTGCTGGACTCGGCCGGCTGGGAGGCGCCGAACCCGAAGCGGCTGCCGACCGGCGCCGACCTCGTGGAGCAGTACCTCGCCCCGCTCGCGGCGACCGGGCCGATCGCGGACATCCTGCACCTGAACCACCGCGTCACGGGCGTCTCGCGGGCCGGAGCCGACGGGCGGGGCCTGGACAAGACGCACTCGCGCGGCCGGGACGCCTCGCCGTTCCTCGTGCGCATCGCCGCCACCACGCCGGAACCCCGCGGTAATGCGGCCGGGCCGGGCGCCGGCGTCGTGGTGAAGAACCTCTACGCACGGGCCGTGGTCGATGCCTCCGGGACCTGGGAGCAGCCCAACCCGGTGGGCCCGGCGGGCCTGCAGGCGACCGGCGAACGCGAGGCGCGGGCGGCCGGGCTCATCACGTCGGCGCTGCCGGACGTGCTCGGCGCCGACCGCGAACGGTTCGCGGGCCGGCACACGCTGGTCGTCGGCGCCGGCCACTCGGCGGCGAACACGCTGCTCCTGCTCGGGCGGCTGGCCGACCAGCAGCCGGGCACGCGCGTGACGTGGGCGCTGCGCAGCGCGGACCCTGAGCGGGTCTACGGCGGCGGCGACAAGGACGGCCTCCCGGCCCGCGGGGCGCTGGGAATGCGCTTGAAGAACATGGTGGAGACGGGCCGGATCGAACTGCGCACCTCCTTCAGCGTGGCCGAGACGGAACCCGCCGGCGGCCGCCTGACCGTCCGGGGGCGCACGCCGGCCGGCGGGGCCGAGCTGACGGTCGACGCACTCGTGCCGGCGACCGGCTTCCGCCCCGACCTGGACGTGCTGCGCGAGCTGCGGCTCGAACTCGACCCCGCCGTCGAGGCGCCCCGCGAGCTCGGGCCGCTCATCGACCCCGAGTTCCACAGCTGCGGCACCGTCGAACCGCACGGGGCGCGCCTGCTCGCGCACCCGGAGAAGGACTTCTACATCGTCGGCATGAAGAGCTACGGGCGCGCACCCACCTTCCTCATGGCCACCGGCTACGAGCAGGTCCGCTCGATCGCCGCGGCACTGGCCGGGGACCCGGCGAGCGCGGACCGCCTCGAGCTCGAGCTGCCGGAGACCGGCGTCTGCTCGGCGGGCGCCGGCAGCAACTGCGACGTACCCGCTCCCGCCGCGGAGGCCACGGACGGCGGCGGAGCCGACTCCTGCTGCACCGCCCCGGAGCCGGCACTCATCGGGATCCCGACGGGCCTGGCCCACGGGCGGCAGGGGCCTGCATAGCCCCATGAGGCACAGCACCGTACATTGACATCCATCGATGGATGACGCGAAGATTGACGCAAACATGCATCGATGATCATCGATACAAGATTCGGAGAACCACCCGTGGCCCAGACCGGCACCCGCACCCCCGCCCCGCCGAGGGAGGACACCGCGCACATCGTCGCGAAGCTGTCCACCCTCGACCGCTTCCTTCCCGTCTGGATCATCGCCGCCATGGCGTTGGGGCTCGGGCTGGGCGCGGTAGTCCCGGGCTTCGGCGAGGCCCTCGAATCGGTGACGATCGCCGGCGTCTCCCTGCCGATCGCGATCGGCCTGCTGGTCATGATGTACCCCGTGCTCGCGAAGGTCCGCTACAACGAGACCCAGCGCGTGATCGGCGACAAGAAGCTCATGATCACCTCGCTGGTGATCAACTGGGTGCTGGCGCCCGCCTTCATGTTCGTGCTCGCCTGGATCTTCCTCGCCGACCTCCCGGAGTACCGCACCGGCCTGATCATCGTGGGCCTGGCCCGCTGCATCGCCATGGTGCTGATCTGGAACGACCTGGCCTGCGGCGACCGCGAGGCGGCGGCCGTGCTCGTGGCGATCAACTCGGTGTTCCAGGTCTTCATGTTCGGCGCCCTCGGCTGGTTCTACCTCCAGCTGCTCCCGTCCTGGCTCGGACTGCCGACGACGAGCGCCGAGTTCTCCGTCTGGGCCATCACCCTCTCCGTGCTGGTCTTCCTCGGCATCCCGCTGATCGCCGGCTTCCTGACCCGCACGCTCGGCGAGCGCGCCCGCGGCCGCGAATGGTACGAATCGACGTTCCTCCCGAAGATCGGCCCATGGGCCCTGTACGGTCTGCTCTTCACGATCGTCGTGCTCTTCGCCCTCCAAGGCGAGCAGGTCACGGGCCGGCCGCTCGACGTCGTGCGCATCGCCCTCCCACTGATCGTTTACTTCCTCGTCACCTTCTTCGCCTCGATGTTGATCGGGCATGCGCTTAGGCTCGGCTACGAGCGCACCACCACGCTCGCTTTCACAGCATCGGGCAACAACTTCGAGCTGGCCATCGCCGTGGCGATCGCCACCTTCGGCGCGACGAGCGGCCAGGCCCTGGCCGGCGTCGTCGGGCCGCTCATCGAGGTCCCGATCCTGGTCGCCCTCGTCTATGTGGCCCTGTGGTCCCGTAAGTTCTTCACGGCCCGCCCCTCCCTGACCGAAAGGAACCGACCATGACCGCCAGCAAGCCGTCCGTCCTGTTCGTCTGCGTCCACAACGCCGGGCGCTCCCAGATGGCTGCGGCCTTCCTGACCACCCTGGCCGGGGACCGGGTCGAGGTCCGCTCGGCGGGCTCGGCGCCTGCCGAATCGGTGAACCCGGCCGCGGTGGAGGCCATGGCCGAGCTCGGCATCGACATGTCCGCCGAGGTCCCGAAGGTGCTGACCACCGACGCGGTCTCCGCCTCCGACGTCGTGATCACGATGGGCTGCGGCGACGAGTGCCCGTACTTCCCGGGCAAGCGCTACGAAGACTGGAAACTGGAGGACCCGGCGGGCCGGGGCGTCGACTCCGTGCGCCCGATCCGCGACGAGATCAAGGGGCGCATCGAAGAACTGATCGCGTCCCTGGCCCCCGCTGCCCCCTAGGAGACTGCTGAACTAATCGCAGGGTTTAAGGCGCGTCTGCTGGACTTTGCTGCTGGGACATTA
>NZ_BMXK01000015.1 GCF_014651715.1 Zhihengliuella salsuginis | reverse complement strand
CGTCGAGCTCGAAGTACATCGGCACGATCTCGAGCGGGAGCCCGGGCAGCAGCACGTCGCCGAGGACCGCCGGCGTCGTGAGGCCGCCCATCCCGTTGCCGGCATCCACGACGACCTTCAGCGGGCGGATCCCCGACAGGTCCACCAGCGACCGCAGGTACGCGGCATAGTCGGCCAGGACGTCGACCTCGTCGACCGAACCGCCGGCGACGCCGTCGGGCAGGCCGGAGTCCAGGTAGCGCACCGCGGCGTCGCGGATCTCGAACAGCCCCGTGTCGGCGGAGATCGGGACGGCGCCGGCCTTGGCCATCTTCATGCCGTTGTACTGCGCCGGGTTGTGGCTCGCGGTGAACACCACGCCCGCCGCCTCGCGGACACCGCAGGCGAAGTACAGCTCGTCCGTCGAGATCAGACCGAGCAGCTGGACCCGGCCGCCGCGACCCGCCGCGCCGCGGGCGAACGCCGCCGCGAACTCCGGCGACGACGGCCGCATGTCCCGACCCACCAGCACGGTCTGTCCGGAGAGGCCCAGCACGTCCACGAACGCGGCACCGACGGCCTCGGCCGATTCGGCGGTCAGCGAAGTGCCGACGAGGCCGCGAACGTCATACGCCTTGAAGGCGTCCTGCAAATCTACGTTGGTTTTCACGCCTTAGAGCCTACCGGCAGAAGGCCGCGCAGCGGGGACGGTCCACGCGAGGGCCGGTCTCTGCCGTGCACCCGTCAGGTTTAACGCTTCTTTCATTGAATAAACGAGTCTCAATCCGGCTGTCCGGTGCTCAGAAGAGGTCCGACCCGGCCGGTTCGCCCTCGCTGGAATCCCAGATGGTCCCGCCGCCGTGCTCCTGGTCGGGCGCGCGTCGCGACTGCTTCGCCGTGTAGTACAGAACTCCCGCTGCCACGGCGATCAGCAGCAGCATGATCGCCGAGATGGCCCAATTTTCGATCCCCATCATCCCTCATTCTCCGGATGCTCGATATGCCCGCTCGGTCGGCGCGCGGATCGCTCCTGCACGCTTACTATGGATGATAGTGCACTTCGTGTCCGTCGGGAAGTGGTGGGTTCTCCACAGATGCCGCCGATGCTCAGCATGGCACGCGGGTCGCCTGACATACTGGCGGGCATGGTGGAGAACACGACGACACAGGCCGCAACCGATCTGCGACGCGATGCGACGGAGGTGCTCCGGCGCCTGGTGGGAAGGCCGGACGCGGAGTTCCACGAGGGGCAGTTCGAGGCGATCCAGGCCCTCGTCGAGGGAGGGCGGCGCGCCCTCGTCGTCCAGCGGACGGGCTGGGGCAAATCGGCCGTCTACTTCGTCGCGAGCCTCCTGTTGCGTGCGCGGGGCTCCGGCCCGACGCTGATCGTCAGCCCGCTGCTCGCTTTGATGCGCGATCAGGTCGCGGCCGCGGAGCGGGCCGGGGTGCGCGCTGCGGCCATCAACTCTGCGAACGCGGTCGAATGGGGCGAGATCCGCGGCCGCCTCGAGGCCGACGAGATCGATGTTCTGCTCGTGTCGCCGGAGCGCCTGAACAATCCGCGGTTCCGTGCCGAGCAGCTGCCCGATCTCGTCCGGCGGATGGGTCTGCTCGTGATCGACGAGGCGCACTGCATCTCCGACTGGGGCCACGACTTCCGGCCCGACTACCGGCGCATCAAGGACCTGATCCGCGAGCTGTCGGACTCCGTGCCGGTGCTCGCCACGACGGCGACGGCCAACGAGCGCGTCGTGCACGACGTCGAGGAGCAGCTGGCCGCGGGCACGGCGGAGGTCTTCTCCCTGCGCGGGCCGCTCGCGCGAAAGTCGCTGCGCCTGGGCGTACTCCGGCTCTCCGGGCCCAAAGCGCAGCTGGCCTGGCTGCTCTCCAACCTCGATGCGCTCCCGGGCAGCGGCATCGTCTACAGCCTGACGGTCTCCGCAGCAGAGGATATCGCCCGCGCACTGCGCGATGCCGGCCACGTCGTCCGCTCGTACACGGGCCGCACCGACGCACAGGAGCGGGCCGAGGCGGAGCAGGACCTCAAGGACAACAAGGTCAAGGCGCTGATCGCGACCAGCGCACTGGGGATGGGATTCGACAAGCCGGATCTGGGCTTCGTCGTCCACGTCGGCGCACCGAGCTCACCGGTCGCCTACTACCAGCAGGTCGGCCGTGCCGGCCGCGGCACCGACAACGCCGACGTCCTGCTGCTGCCCGGGCCGGAGGACCGTGCCATCTGGCAGTACTTCGCGACCTCGTCCATGCCGGACCAGGAGCGCGCCGAGGCCGTTCTGGCGGCGCTCGGACAGAACGGCACCATGTCGGCGCCCCAGCTCGAAGCCAGCGTCAATCTCCGCCGGAGTCCCCTGGAGCTGCTGCTCAAGGTGCTCGCCGTGGACGGGGTCGTCGAACGGGTCCAGGGCGGTTGGGCCTCGACCGGCAGGCCCTGGGTCTACGACGCGGAACGCTATCAGCGGGTGGCCGCCGCCCGTGTCGCGGAGCAGAACGCGATGCTCGACTACGAGCACACGGAGGGGTGCCGCATGGAGTTCCTCTCCCGCGCGCTCGACGACCCGGCCGCCGCCCCGTGCGGACGCTGCGACAACTGCGCGGGGGCCTGGTACCCGACGGGCATCGACGAGACGGCCCAGCAGGGTGCCCAGTCGGCGCTCGGGCGCGTCGGCGTCGAGCTCGAACCGCGTGCCATGTGGCCCTCCGGAATGGATCGGCTGTCCGTGCCCGTCAAGGGCAGAATCAAGCCGGAAGAGCAGATGGGGTCCGGCCGGGCCCTCGCCCGCCTGACGGACCTCGGCTGGGGATCGCGACTGCGGGAGATCTTCGAGGGGCAGGGCGCCGACGGCCCCGTGCCCGACGACATGCTCGCCGCATGCGTGCAGGTGCTGGCCCAGTGGGGGTGGGGCGAGCGGCCCGTCGCCGTCGTCAACCTCCCCTCGCGGCGACGGCCCGAGCTGGTGCGCTCGCTCGCGCAGGGCCTCGCGAGCGTCGGAAGACTGCCCTACGGCGGGGAGCTGGCGTATGCGCACGACGGGCCTCGGAACGGGCCGGGCGGCAGCAGCGCCTTCCGCCTCGCGGACGTGTGGGAGCAGTTCTCAGTGCCCGCCGAGATGGCGTCCAACGTCCAGGCGGCCCCCGGCCCGATCCTGCTCGTCGACGATCTCGCGGACAGCCGCTGGACGATCACCGAGGCAGCGCGCACCCTGCGCCGGGCCGGCGCGGACGGGGTGCTGCCCTTCGTTCTTGCGCTGAACGCGTAGCGGGGAAACCGACTCTCAGGGTCAAGGACTAGACTTGTCACCATGCTCGAAACGCTGCTCTGGGTACTCGTACCGATCCTGGTCCTGACGCTCGGCTTCTGGTGGGTTTCCAGCCTCCGGAAGCGCAACGCCAGGCAGGTGGCCTCTGCCGTCTCGCCCGAGTCGGCCCGCGCCGCCGCGGAACGGCTGACGCCCGAACAGCACCGGTCGGTGTACCGGAATCTGGCCGCCGGGAACTTCCTGGGCGCTGTCCAGGAGTACCGGAACGCCACGGGCACCCGCAGCGTCAAGGAGTGCATCGTCGCCGTGCGCAGCCTCGAGACGCACCCCCAGGTCGCCGGCGACAGCGGTGCACGTCCCGCGGTCTCCTCACCCTCGGCACCCGAGGCCGCTGCACCGGCGCCGGAACCCGAGGCCGGCGCGGACGATCCGGCGGCCGGCGGCCAGGGGCCGGACGGCGACGGGGCCGGTGAGCTGCCCGACAACTTCGTGGTCCCCGACGACTGGACCGAGAAATTCGGCGGCGACGCCGGTCGGACTGTGGCCACCTACAAGATCACGGAGCAGGTCGACGGCGAGGCCCATGAATTCAGCACCGCCGACCTCCCCCCGGCGGAAGCGGACCAGTTCCAGTCGCTCATGCGGGATGCGAACTTCTCCGGCGCGGCCGACCTGCTGGCCTCCTACTCCGGCCTCACACGCGAGAAGATCCAGCCGCTCCTCGAGGCGGCCCCGGACGCGTCCAACGGGACCATCGAGGACGGCTTCTCTGACTTCGGGTTCGAAGGGGAGGGGCCGGACGGCCGCATCTCGTTCAACTCGGCCCACCTTCCCGGGGAACAGCGGTCCGCCTTCCTGCAGCACCTCGCCGAGGGGCGCCTCGAGGAAGCCGGCCGGATCGTCGCCGACTTCACCGGGCTGTCGGAAGCGGCCATCCGCCAAGTGCTCTCCTCCTTCAACGACGGGCGTTGAGCCAGTCGGGCCGAAGGCCCGCACCGCTCTTGCGGAACCCCTGACGCGCGCGGGCGCCTAGAGGCAATTCTCGTGCGCCGTACGGCAATCCCCGGAGGTGATGCACCTCATAATATGGTCCCCAGCCGCGGGAAGCGGCGTCCGCAGACCCGGGGAGGACCACGCATGAACGGCCCAGCCGATGTGCTCATCACCAACGCTCGCATCGACCCGGACGGTACGGGCGGCCCGCCCGGTGCGCAACTGGCGATCAGCGGTACCCGCGTCGTCGCGGTCGGCGACGACCTGGAGGGCCTCCGCGGCCCCGGCACCCGGGTCGTGGACCTGGAGAACCGGTATGTCATGCCCGGCTTCGCCGACGTCCACACGCACCACCTGCTGGCCGGAGAGGCCGACCTCTTCGAGCTCCGCATCAGTCCCGCGGCGACACTCGATGAGTTCCTGAACCGGGTCGCCGCCCACAGTGCGGGCCTCGGTCCCGAGGAGTGGGTCGTCGGCGGCGACTGGGGAAGCGGTCTGCTGGAGGCCATCGACAACCCCGAGGCGCTCGCGCGGCTGGACGAAGCCACGGGCGGCCGCCCCGCGATGTTGCGCGATGACAGCAAGCACAACCGGTGGGTCAGCACTGCCGCGCTCGCGGCCGCCGGGATCACGGACGCGACCCCCGACCCGGACGGAGGGCAGATCCTCCGCGACGGCGCCGGCCGCGCGACCGGAGTCCTCATCGAGGCCGGTGGGCTCGCCGTCGAAGCGGCGCGCTCCGCCACCGGGGACGACTCCGTCGAGCGAACCGCGCGCGCCTCGGAGCGCGGCATCGAGATCCTCCATTCCTATGGCGTCACCGCGTTCCAGGACGCCGCCGCGTCGCTCCAGCTGCTGCAGGGTCTCAAACACCTGGACGAGCGGGGGCGGTTGAAGGCCTGGGTCGTGACCTCGATGCTGGCGAACGATTTCATCTTCGGCGCCGAGCCGCTCGGGGAGGGGATCATCGAACGGCGAGACGGGTACCGGTCCTCGCACCACCGGCCCGACTTCATCAAGATCTTCCTCGACGGAGTCCCGCCGACGCGCAGCGGCGCCTTCCTCGAGCCCTACCTGCCGGACGAGGCGCACGGATGCGACCACCGGGGGCAGACCACCATGGGCCCGGAGGAGCTCGAGAGGTGGCTGCTGTCGACGGCCGAGCGCGGAATCTCGGCCAAGATCCACTGCACGGGAGACGCCTCCGTCCGGCTCGTCCTCGACACGGTTGAGAAGGTTCGCGGGCGCGGCTTCGACGGGCCGCGCTACCACGTCGCCCACGGGCAGTTCGTCCACCCGGACGACATCGGCCGGTTCGCCGAGCTCGGCGTCGACGCGGACATCTCGCCCGCGCTCTGGTTCCCGGGCGTCATCGCCGAGGCCATCGCGACGGTGCTGCCGCACGAGCGTGCGACCCGGATGCAGCCCAACCGGGACCTGCTCGCAGCGGGAGCGGTCCTGGCGGGCGGATCGGACTGGCCGGTGGCCGAGAGCCCCAACCCCTGGGAGGCGGTCTACGGCCTCGTCACCCGGCAGGACCCGACGGGCCGCTTCCCCGGAACGCTCTGGCCGGAGCAGGGCATCGAGCTGTCGCAGGCGATCGCCGCCTACACGACGTCGTGCGTTCGCGCGATGGGGCTCGACGACGTCACCGGCACGCTCACCCCGGGACTGTCGGCCGACTTCGTCGTGCTCGACGAGAGTCCCTACGAGGTCGACATCGACCGACTGCCGCACTTCTCCGCGGCGCAGACCTGGTTCGCCGGCGAACCGGTCCACTCCCGCTGACCCGCCGGCGGCCCGGGGCAAAACAAAAAACCCCCTCTGACGAGGGGGTTTTTGGCGGACACGGGGGGATTTGAACCCCCGGTCGAGTTTAACCCCGACCCTTCATTAGCAGTGAAGTCCGTTCGGCCGCTCCGGCACGTGTCCAGACCACTGGCAAAGCCAGCTAGACAAGACTAGCGAATCCGCCCGGCCCGATCAAAACGGGGGGCCGCCGCGGCGGGCGGCCTGCGGCGCGCGGCGGATCAGCCGGCGACGTGGCGCCACAGGAACTCGTAGCTGGTGGCCAGTTTCCGGGCCGTCTGCCGGTTGTCGGTGGCGCCGGCGTGGCCGCCCTCGAGGTCCTCGTGGTACCAGACGTTCGCGGCGCCGCGGTCGGCCATCTTGGCGTACATCTTCCGCGCCTGGACGGGGCCGACCCGGTCGTCGCTCGTGGCCGTCCAGATCAGGGAGGCCGGGAACACCGCGTCGTCGTCCATCTCGTCGAGCCGGTGCAGCGGCGAGAAGGTCCGCACGTACTCCCACTCCTCGGGCACGTCCGGGTCCCCGTACTCCGCGATCCACGAGTGCCCGGCCGAGAGCTGCGTGTAACGCCGCATGTCCAGCAGCGGGACACCGCAGGAGATCGCCCCGAACAGGTCCGGGAACCCCGTCATCATGTTGCCCATCAGCAGCCCGCCGTTGCTCCCGCCCGACGCGGCCAGGTGCTCCGGTCGCGTGACGCCGCGGGCCACGAGGTCGCGCGCGATCGCGGCGAAGTCCTCGTAGGCGCGGTGGCGGTTCTGCTTCAGCGCCGCCCGGTGCCAGGCCGGTCCGTACTCGCCGCCGCCGCGGATGTTCGCCACCACGTACACGCCGGTGCGTCCGTCGTCGTTGCTGCGGGTCAGCCACGCGCGCCCCACGGCCGCGGAGTACGACGGCGTCAGGCTGATCTGGAAGCCCCCGTACCCGTTCATGAGGGTCGGGTTGGCGCCATCGCACACCAGATCCGCGGGGCCGACCTGGAAGTAGGGGACGGCCGTGCCGTCGTCGCTCGTGGCGAAGTGCTGCTCGACCACCAGGCCGGCCGCGTCGAACCGTCCGACGGCGCGCTTGACGGGCGCGAGGCCGGTGAGGGACGGGGCCGGGTCGCCCGGCTCCAGTGTGCCGCGCATGAGCGTCGTCGGAGTCGTGAAGCCGGTGCGCGTGAGCCAGAGGTCGTTCCCCGCCGACTCGTCCTCGTCGTCGACCGCCGCCACCGCGACGGTCTCGAGCGTCCCGCCCGGGTCGAGTTCGGTCAGTTCCCAGCTGGTCGCGGGGGAGGCGACGAGGACGGCGGAGACGACGTCGCGGAGCACGGTGAGCACCACGAAGTCCCGGGTGAACGAGTAGGAGGACAGGGACGTGCGCGCATCCGGGGTGAAGACCACGTGCACGTCGGTGTCTCCGGCGAGGAACGCGTCGAGTTCGGCGACGGCCAGGGACCCGGCCGGGACGGGCACCCCGCCCGCGTCCCAGTCGGTGCGCGGGCTGAAGAGCACCCACTGCCGGTGCACGTCGACGTCGACGTCGGTGGGCACGTCGATCAGGCGCCACTCGCCGTCGACCTCGACGTGGGCGCGGGCGTTGTGGAAGTCGATCATGTCGAACGCGAAGGTGCGCTCGAACCCGGGGGTGGAGTCGTGGCTGACGACGGCCATCACGTGCTCGGCGTCGACGGCGAAGACCTCGGGGGCGTCCGCGGGGTCGACGCCCCGCTCGAGGCGGCGCACCGTCCGGGCGTACGACGACTTCGTGACGGTCGGCCCACCGTCGGCTCCCGGTCCGAAGTCGGTGGCGAGGTAGACCGTGTCGGGCCCCGCCCACGACAGCCGGGTCTTCGCCACGGGGAGGTCGAACCCGCCGTCGGCCGGGTCCACGAAGGCGCGGTCGACGACGTCGTACTCCCTCACCCGCACCGCGTCGCCGCCGTCGGGGGACAGGTTGACGAGGGCGCGCCGGTACGGCTGGCCGGGCGCGGGCCGCAGCATCGCGACCCCCGCGTACATCCAGTCGGTGCCCTCGTCGGCGGCCAGGGCGTCGACGTCGAGCAGGACCTCCCAGTCGGGCTCGTCGCGCAGGTACGACTCCCAGGTGGTGCGCCGCCAGAGGCCCTTGGGGTTCTCGGCGTCGCGCCAGAAGTTGTAGTAGAAACCGCCGCGCTTGACGACGCCCGGGATCCGGTCCTCGGCGTCGAGGGCCTCGAGCAGGGAGGCCTCCAGCCGGTCGAAGGCCGGCGTGTGCAGCCAGGCCTCGGTGTCGCGGTTCCGTGCGCGCACCCAGTCGAGCGCGTCGGTCGAATGGATGTCCTCGAGCCACGTGTACGGGTCGGGGCTCTGCGTCGTCGTCTCGCTCATGCCGCTCAGTCTAGGGTTCCGCCGGCGCGCTAGGCTGAAGGGGTGCCGCCGTGTCCATCCGGGCCGGCGGCCGAGCGATTTCACGCCGCGAAGGTTGCCCGCGCCCGGGCAGGGAGGAGACCCATTGTCGCGCGAGAGGTACGTCGTCACGGTCATCGGTGCGGGGCCGCGCGGCACGTCCGTGCTGGAGCGGCTGCTGGCCAGGCTCGAGGCGGACCGGCGCGACGACGATGCGTACCCGCACGACGGCGAGCCGCGGGCCGAGGGGTCCGCCGCCAGCGCCCCCGGCCGCCTCGCGATCCAGATCGTCGAGCCGTACCGGCCGGGCTCCGGGCACGTCTGGTCGAGCGCCCAGTCGAGGCTGTTCCTGATGAACACCCCGGCGGTGTACCCGACGGTCGCGCCGCCCCGGAGCGCCGACGGGCCCGGGCTCACGTTCGACCAGTGGCGCGGTCTCGGCGGGGACGGCGCCGTCCTCGCGCCCGTCGAGCAGCAGGAGCTGTCCGCGCTCGGGCCCGGCGACTACCCCTCGCGGGCCCTCTACGGGCGCTACCTGGAGCACGTGTACGACGCCGTCGTCGCGCGGCTGCGCGCCCACCCGAACGTCGAATCCGTCGAGCACCTGCGCGCAACCGCAGTGGCCCTGGAACGCCGCAGCACCGACTACCGGATCGAGCTCGCCGCCCACGACGACGCCGTCCGCACCTCCCGCGGGCGGATCGCCCCGACGGCCGGGCTGCGCGACCGGCGGCCGGGTGCCGCCGGGATCCCGGCGGAGGTTCCCGAGGCCGTGGCGAGCGACGCCGTCGTCCTCGCCGTGGGGCACGTGCCCGCGGAGCTGAACCCGCGTCAGGCCGCCGCCGGCCGCCGCGCGGAGGAGCTCGGGCTCAGCTACCAGGGGCCGAACGTGCCCTCCGACGTCGACTGGGAGATGTTCCCGGGCGGCGAGCCCCTGCTGGTCCGCGGGCTGGGGCTGAACTTCTTCGACGCGCTGGCGCAGCTGACCACCGCCCGCGGCGGCGACTTCGTGCCCACCGGCGCGGGGCCCGGCCGCGCGCTCGAGTACCGGGGCAGCAGCCGCGAGCCGAGGATCTTCGCAGCCTCTCGCCGCGGGGCGCCGTACCGGGCGAAGGCCGATGTGCCGGCGTTCGTGCCGCCGAGCGTGGAGCTCGTGTACCTCACGTTCGAGCGGGTGCACGCCCTCGCCGCTGCCGGCGCCCCGGGTGAACCGCGCGGCAAGGTCGGGTTCGACGCCCACATCTGGCCGCTGCTGCACCGCGACGTGCTGCGCACCTACTACCGGGTCGCGGCCCGGGTGGCCCCGGAGAAGTTCCGCGACGCGGACGAGTTCCTGGCCCGGATGGACGACCTGCTGGACGCGCAGATCCACCCCGAGCAGAACGTGCAGGGGACGCCCGTGCACGGCCAGGAGGTCTGGCGCTCGCAGGTGGCCGATCTGGTGGGGGCCATGGCGCCGGACATCGGCTGGCTGGACGTGCCCGGCCTCGGCGCGCCGTTCGCCAAGCGCGGGTTCCCCAGCGCGGACGCCTACCAGGCGGCGGTGATCGAATACCTCGAGGCCGACGCGGCGGGGTCGAGCGCGGGCGAGGACGACCCGCTGAAGATGGCGATCGGCGCCCTGCACGCCGGGCGACTGCTGACCAAGCGCCTCGTTGCCGAGTCGCTGATCGACGACGTCTCCCGCACCGACGAGGTGCAGAAGTGGTTCGAGCCGCTCGTCGAGGGCACCGCGAGCGGTCCGCCGGCGCGGCGCATCGAGGAGCTGGCGGCCCTGGCGCGCGCCGGCGTCGTGACGTTCCTCGGGCCGGACCCGGTGTTCACGCTCGACGACGAGGGCGAGTACTCGGGCGTGTTCACGGCCTCGTCGCGCTGGGTCGATGCCGCGCCCGTGACCGCCCACCACATGCTCGAGGCGATGATGCCGGCCAACCGCGTCGCGCAGGCCGCGTCGCCGCTGCTGAAGCAGCTGCAGTCGGACGGCCTGGCCCGCCCGAACGCGATCCCCACCGAGGACGGCGAGACGGTGCCGGGCCCGGGGTTCGACGTCGTCGGCACCCCCTACCGCCTGGTGGACTCCGGCGGCATCGCGCACCGGTCGATCTTCGTGCTCGGCCTGCAGCTCTCGGGCGTGCAGTGGGGCACTGCGATCGCGGCCGAGGCCGGCGGATCCTACGACGACGGCGCCCGCACCCTCGCGGATGCGGACGCCGTGGCGGTCGAGCTGCTGCGTCTCGCGCGCTGAACTACTTCTTCGGCAGCGCGAGTCCGACCAGCGCCGGGTCGTGGTCCGAGGCGCGGTAGGCGTCGGCCGTGTAGAGGTCGGTGAGGTTGTAGTTGAAACGGCTGTACTCGAGGGCCACCGGCTCGTCGGCGTTGATGTCCCAAACCGTCGATCCCGTCACGTGGCCGGCCGCGCCCTCGGAGGCGAGGATGTGGTCGAGGGAGCCGACCAGCCCGCCGTACAGGTAGGTGTGGTCCGTTGCGGCGCCGAGGTTGGTGTATCCGGCGTCGTGGAACACCTGCATCGGGTCCTCCTGCGTGTAGGAGTTGAAGTCGCCGGTGAGGAAGACCTTCTCCGTGTTCCGGTCCTGCTTCAGCTCGTCGGCGAAGGCCACAAGTGCCTCGGCCTGCGCGACGCGGGCCTCGTTCCAGGCGCCCTGCCCGTCGCCGGAGTCGGCGTTGCCGGAGCCGTCGTTCGGGTTCGAGCCCTTGGACTTGAAGTGGTTCACGATGGCCAGGAAGCGCGACTTGGAATTCCCGTGCTTCGTCTGGAAGGCCTGGGCCAGCGGTTCGCGGGCGTTGGAGAACGCGTCGGAGCCGGTCAGGATCACCGATTCGTCGATCGGCTTGACCGCGGCCTTCTTGTAGATGAAGGCGGTGCGGATCACGTCCTCGTCGGCCGGCACGTCGGCCGGCGACGGGACGAACGCCCACGCGTCGGCGCCCAGGTCCTCGTTCAGGGCGTCCGTCAGGGTCGCCAACGCGACGTCGCGGTCCTTGCCGAACGCGGCCGAGTTCTCGATCTCCTCGAGGGAGACGACGTCGGCGTCGAGCGCGTTGACCGCCGCGACGATCTTGGCCTCCTGCCGTTCGAAGTTCTCGGCGTCGGCGGCGCCGCGGGGCCCGTCCGGGTTGCAGCGGTTGGTGCCCACCGGATCGCCCTCGCGGTCGGTGTACCAGGAGCACGTGCCGCCGAGCTGCTCCACGAACTCCGCGCCCGTGGTGGGGAAGTAGTTCAGGACGTTGAAGGAGGCGAGCGTCACGTCCCCGCCGACCTCGGCGGGCGCCTCGGTGCGGGTCTCGGAGAACGACGCCGGCACGGCCGGGTGGTCCGCGCCCGTCACCTGTTCCCGGGGCTGGAAGCGCCACGTGTCGAACCCGTAGTGCAGCACCACCGGGGACGTGAACGTCACCTCGGCGCCCACGCGGATCTCCGTGGACGCGTCGAGGTAGGGCAGCGGCGAGTCCTTGGCCGCGTCGTTGCGCAGGTAGTCGGCCGACGCGCCGTCGTCGAGGGTGATCGAGCGCTGCGCGTTCTCCGCCTCGACGGCTGCGGCCAGCTCGGAGCCGGCGGGGGCGACGTCGGTCGGCTGCGGCAGCAGGGCCTCGCCCTCGACGAGGCTGCTCGTGCCGAAGGACAGGCCGATCTCGCCGTACTGGTTCAGCGAGTAGTTGTCAGCCACGGTCCAGTCGCCCTCGGGCTGCCACAGCATCGATTCGAACGGCTCGCGCTCGGCGTCCGTCTCCGGCCACGGGCCGGTGAGGGGCTTGACCGCCTCGGCCGGCTCGTCGAGCACCCCGACGCTGCCGCTCGACGCGTCGATCTGGGTGAGGTCGTAGTACTCGGTCGCGGTGCCGGTGACCTCGACGTGGTCGTCGACGGCGACCTCGGAGACCAGGGACGGGGCGTAGACGAACACGCCGTGGCTGGCGGTCGCCTCCATGTCGCCGCCGGTGCCCGGCGTCTGGATGAAGAAGCCGTCGAGCCCGCCCGTGGGGAAGGCGGCCGTGACGACGCCGCGCGTAGAGACCGCCTCGCCGTACAGGGGAGTGCGCCCGCCGTCGCCCTGGATCTCGGCGATGTCGACGGCGACCGCGGGCTCGCCGGGCTCCTCGGAACCGTCGTCCCCTCCGCCGGGCTCCCCGCCGGCGCCGGTCGAGGACGTCGGCGTGACGGAGCTGCTCAACGTGAAGTCGGCGGAGTTGTCGTCCGTGTCGACGCCGTCGGCGCGGTTGAGCGAGCGCGGATCCGAGTTGCCGGACGGGGCGGTCGCGGGCGCCGTCTCGAAGGTGTTGGAGGAGCCGTAGCCGAGGAGGTCGGCGACGTTCTCGACGCCCGTGATCGATCCGGTCGGCAGCGAGAGCCGGGTGTCGGTCTCGGCGAGGATGACCGTGCCCCGCGTGCCGGAGGGGTTGAAGCTGCCGCCGACCTCGAGGTCGGCGGCGGGCAGCTCAGCCCCGTTGCCGCCGTTCGATCCGCCGGAGATCAGGAAGTGCCCGCCCGGCTCGACGGTCCCCGTCAGGGGCGCCAGGCCGTGGGACTCGGCGTCGCCGGTGGCGGAGCGGTACTGGAGGCTCCAGCCGTCGAGGCTGACCGCCGCGTCCGTCGGATTGTAGAGCTCGACGAATTTGGTGGTGTAGGCGGCGTTGGCGCTGCCGCCGGAGAGGTAGGCCTCGTTGATGACGACGCCGGAGCCGTCGGCGGCCGATGCGGCCGGTGCCGCCGAGGCGGCCGGGGCGACCAGCGCCGCTGCGAGCACGGCTGCGGCGACGGCGGCGGATGGGCGGGAGAGATGAGTTGTACGCACTGTTGTTCCTCTGATGGGAAAGCATTTAGCAAACGCTTGATACTTCACCAGATTCTCATGAACTGTGCATGGCGTCACGGTTGACGCAGCATGTCGAATCCCGTCGGCGCCGCCGTCTCACCGAATTCTCATGCTTCTCATCTTTCCTAGGCCGCTCCTCATCTGCCCTTCATCTGGACTTGAGTAGATGGTTTGGCGACGGGACACCCGGTCGCGGACCGATCATCAGAGGAGTACACCATGACCGTCATCGACACCCGATACCCGGCCGCCGCCACCGAGAACCCGGCCGGGGGAGTCTCTGCCGCGCTCGAACCCGGCATACACGAGCAGGATCTGGCCGCCGAGCGCCTGGTCGCCGCCCGGGCCGCCTACACCACCCGCTTCGTCGCCGGGCAGGCCGCGCAGCAGCCGTTCGGCTACCGCCTGCGCTCCGGAGGCGGCGTCGTGCCGCGGGCGGGCGACGTCGTCCTCGCCCGCGTCCTCGAGATCGGCCAGCACAAGCGGTTGGAGAGCCCGGTCTCGCGCAAGGCACTGCTGTTCCCCGGCCAGGAGATCCTCGTCGCCTACGGCCACCGGTACGCCCCGGACCAGTTCCTCGCCCACGTGCCGTCGTCTCTGGAGCCCTGCGACCTCGTCGCCGGCGGCGGGCTCGCCTCCAGCGTCCGCGAGGCGCACGCCAGGGTCGACGAGGCCACGCGCATCGAACCCATCGGCCTGCTCTGCGACGGCGACGGCGTGGTCACCCTGCGCGACCGGGCGCCTCTGCAGCTCGTCCCCGCAGGCACGGAGGTCGTCGGCGCCCCGCCGGTCTTCGCCGTCCTCGGTTCGTCCATGAACTCGGGCAAGTCGACCACGGCCGCCTGCCTCGTCAACGGCCTCACCAATGCCGGGCTGACCGTCTCCGCCGGCAAGGTGACCGGCACGGGGGCCGGCAACGACGTGAACCTCTTCCGGGATGCCGGGGCCGCCCGCGTCATCGACTTCACCGACTTCGGGTACCCGACGACCTTCCAGACCGACTACGCCGAGGTGTGCCGGCTGCTGAGCAGCACGGTCTCCGTCCTGGCCGGCGACGGACCGGACGCGATCGTCCTCGAGATCGCCGACGGCATCTTCCAGGGGGAGACGGCCCGGCTCCTGCGCGACCCGCTGTTCCACCGGCTCGTCGGCTCCACCCTGTTCGCTGCCCAGGACGCGCTCGGCGCGCTCGCCGGCAGCAGGATCCTGCGCGAGTCGGGTGTCGACGTCGCCGCCATCTCCGGCGTCGTGACGGCGTCGCCCCTGGCCGCGGCCGAGGCCGCCGGCGAGGTGCCGGAGCGGATCATCGGCACCTTCGACCTGTGCGCGGACGAGACCGCCAGCGGCCTGCTGGCCGAGTGCGGCCGGTGAAGGCGGCCGCGCCCGGCGCCGAACCGCAGGGACCGGACCGCGAGTCCCTGCCGCCCCTGCTGACCGGTGCGCGGCGCTGGCACCTGGCGGCGCTGATCGCGCTCGCGGTGTCCCGCGCGGTCGTCTCCGTCATGGGCGCCGCGCTCGCCGGGCGGCTGATCGCCGCGGCCGGATCCGAAACCGCCGTCCAGGGCGCGGTGGTGGCGGCCGCCGCCGCGGTCGTCGTCGTTGCGACGTGCGTCTACGCCGAGCGGCTCGTGGCGGAGCGGCTGGGCCAGGACTACATCCACGAGCTGCGGGTGCGGCTGCTGCGGTCGACCCTCGACTCGGAGCGGCAGCGCAGTGCGGGCGTGACGATCGCGCGCAGCACCAACGACCTGACCGCGGTCCGCAACTGGGTGGGCCAGGGGATCGCCCCGCTGGTGGCGGGCCTGCCGTTGATCGTCGTCTCGATCGCCTGGCTGAGTCTGGAGAGCGTCTGGCTGGGCGCCGCCGTCGGCGCTCCGATGCTGCTCCTGGCCGGCGTGCTGGCGCTCCTGGCCGGGCCGTCCTTCCGGCGCGCCCGAGAGGTACGACGCCGGCGCGGACGCCTGGCCGCGCGCGTCGCCGACACCGTGCACGCCCGCGATTCGATCCGGTTCTCGGGCGGCACGGGCCGCGAGATGAGGCGTGTGGACCGGGACGGGCGGCTGGTCGTGGACGCCGCCGTCGCCCGGGCCGAGGTCACCGGCGGGCTGCGCGCGGCGTCGATGGCGGCGCCCCTCGCGGCCTCCCTCGGCGTCGGGGTGGTGGCAGCGCTCGGCCAGGTCGAGTCCGCGATGGCCGCGAGCGCGCTGATGCTGGCCGGCGTCATCGGGGCCCAGTGCACCGAGCTGGGGCGCGTCGTCGAGTACCGGCAGAACTACCGGGCCGCCCGCCGCATCATCGGCCCGGTCCTCAACGAGGCGCCGGGCGGTGGTGCCGCCTCCGACGGCGTTCCGGTCGGCGCGGAGCCGTCCGGGAGCCCGGAGAGGCTCGAGTACGCGCGACGGGGAGCCGGCGGCTCGGTCGCGGAGCCGCTCCTGATCGCCGACCCCGGGGAGGCGGTCCGCCTGGTCGGCCCGCCCGCGCGCATCGACGAGCTCTTCACCGGGCTGGCCGGCCTCTCGCCGCACCGGGCGGCGAGCCTGCTCGGCGGGAGCGACGTCGGCCGGCTCCCCTCCCGCCGGCGCCGCGCCCTGGTGGGTGCCGCCGGCGCATCCATGGCCCTCGAGCGGGGGAGCCTGCTGCGCTCCGTGCGCTACCGCGTCCCGGGATCCAGTGACGAGGAGGCCCTCTGCGCACTCGAGTCGGCCGGCGCCGACGTCGGCGCGTGGGAGCGGGACCTGCCGCAGGGGTGGTCCACCCTCCTCAAACACGGCGGGTCGCCGTTGAGCGCGTCCCAGCGGGCGCAGGTGCACCTGGCGCGCGCCATCCTCGGGACCCCGCCCGTGCTCCTGCTCAACCGCCTCGACGCCGACCTCGACGAGGCCGGACGCGGCGCCCTGCGGGCGCTGGTGCGCACCTACCCGGGCGTCGTCGTCTTCGCCTCGAGCGCACCGGAGACCGTGGCGCCGTCGGCGCGGACCGTCGTCGTACCGGAGTGAGGACCGGGCGGAAAACGCCGGCACGAAGAGCACGTAGCATGGCGGCCATGAGGGGAACCACCATCAGGCTCACGTCCACCGCGCTGGCCGCGTCCGTCGCACTGTCCATCGCCGGGTGCGGCTCCGGCGACGCCGACATCATGCCGACGGCGCCGGCAACGTCCGCAGTCGGCCCTGCGGCGACGCCTGCGGCCGGCACCTCGCGATCACCCGCGGTTGACGCCCCGACGCCGGAGGCCTCCGGCCCCGGCGAGCCGGCCGACCCCGGCCAGGCGTGGGCCGATGCGAGGATCAACCTGTTCCTCGGCGGGCAGGGCGCGCACAGCTTCGATGCGTTCATGGAGGGCACTCGGCACCGCGAGATCAAATCCTGGGGCACGCCGGAACCGGGGGTCCTCGGCGTCGTGGTCGCCTCGGGCGAGTGGTCCGGGGAGGACCTGACGTGGCTGGCGACGGACTTCATGCTGCACGGTGGACAGGAGACGCCCGAACTCGAGGAAGTGGTCGTCAGCGTCGAAGGCGCCGCAACAGTCGGCCGGGCGACGCGATCGGATGTCCCCGGCCTCGACTAGCGGCCTCCCGGCCCGCCGATCGTGCCGAGAACCTCGGTTCAGGACAACACAATGGCCGCTGCCTCGTCCGAAACTCGGGGGAGGCAGCGGCCATTGTCCACGCGGATGGTAAGGGATTTGAACCCTTGGTACGGGGTTACCGCACACCGGTTTTCAAGACCGGCTCCTTAGGCCGCTCGGACAACCATCCAGACTCCCCAACTTTACGGGGTCACCGCGATCCGCGCCAAAGCGGGCGGCCGGTGACGCGCGGTGGTCTTTCCGGTGCGGCCCATGACAAGGCAGAATGCGAGACGTGACCGCCGACACGGCGCCACATCGATTCGAACGGACGCCGGAGCGGCGACCGGCCGTCCGGCGGCTGGTTCCTCCAGCGGCCGTGCAACGAGGAGGTCAGATGAGCTGGTTGGACCGGTCCCATTCAGTCGCACCCCAGAACTTCAACCGCTGGCTCATCCCGCCGGCCGCGCTCGCCGTCCACCTCTGCATCGGGCAGGCCTACGCCACCAGCGTCTACAAGACCGCGCTGGTGGAGCACTTCGGGGCGAGCCTGACGGAGATCGGCGTCATCTTCTCGATCGCGATCGTGATGCTGGGGCTCTCCGCCGCCGTGATGGGCACGTGGGTCGAGCGGTCCGGGCCGCGCAAGGCCATGTTCGTCGCCGCCTGCCTGTGGGCGTCGGGCTTCTTCGTGGGCTCGGCCGGCATTTTCACCAGCCAGCTCTGGCTCGTCTACGTCGGGTACGGCGTCCTCGGCGGCATCGGCCTCGGAATCGGATACATCTCGCCGGTCTCGACCCTCATGAAGTGGTTCCCGGACCGCCCGGGCATGGCCACCGGCATGGCGATCATGGGCTTCGGCGGCGGCGCCCTGGTCGCGTCCCCGCTCTCCACCATGCTCATGCGGATGTACGACCCGGCCTCCGGCACCGAGGGCTGGGTGCCGTCCGGAGACGCCGTCGGCCAGCTCTTCGTGACCCTCGGCGTCGTCTACCTCCTCTTCATGCTCTACGGCTCGCTGACGATCCGGGTTCCGGCCGAGGGATGGCGGCCGCGCGGCTGGCACCCGGGCCAGGCCAAGAAGTCCGCGCTCGTGACCACCGCGAACGTCTCCGCCTCGAACGCCATCCGCACTCCGCAGTTCTGGCTCATCTGGGCGGTGCTCTTCCTCAACGTGACGGCCGGCATCGGCATCCTCGAGCAGGCGGCACCGATGATCCAGGACTTCTTCCGCGCTGGTGACGGCGCGTCCGCGGTGTCGGCGGCCGTCGCCGGCGGCTTCGTGGGCCTGCTGTCGATCGGCAACATGCTCGGCCGCTTCGCCTGGTCGTCGACGTCGGACAAGATCGGCCGGAAGCCGATCTATCTCGTCTACCTCGGCGTGGGCGCCGTGCTGTACACGGTGCTCGCCGTCGCGGGCGACACGAGCCGGCTGCTCTACATCTTCGTCGCGTTCGTCATCATCTCCTTCTACGGCGGCGGATTCGCCACGGCACCCGCCTATCTGAAGGACATGTTCGGCACCTACCAGGTCGGCGCCATCCACGGCCGTCTCCTGACGGCGTGGTCCGCCGCGGGCATCGCCGGCCCGGCCATCGTCAACGGCTTCCTCGACGCCCAGGGCGAGCCGGGGACGATGATGGCGGAGGACTACCGGCCCGTCCTGCTGACCATGGTGGGCCTGCTCGCGGCAGGTTTCGTCGCGAATCTGCTGATCCGGCCCGTGCGCGAGCGCTTCCACGAGCCGGTCGACCCGGCCGCGCGCGGGACTGCCGAGCCGGTGCCGGCCGCGGGCGCCCAGCTCGACGGTCCCGGCGCGAAGACCGCCGCCGACGCCGATCGCCCGGCGACGGACCTCGCGACGGGGCGGGTCGTTTTCGGGTGGCTCCTGGTGGGGGTTCCGCTATTGTTCGGCATATGGCAGACACTGACTCGCGTGGCGCAGCTCTTCGCGTAGGCGTCACCCGCGGTACCGAGGAGGCTGGATGAGCAAGCAGATGAGAGTGGTCGAGTACAACGGGTCCGGCGGACCCGAGGTCGTGAGCCTGTCCGAGCGCCCCGTGCCGCAGCCCGGTCCCGGAGAGGTCTTGATCAAGGTCGCCGCCGCCGGGCTCAACCGTGCCGACGTCGCGCAGCGCCGCGGCGTCTACCCGCCGCCGCCCGGCGAGAGCGACGTCCCCGGCCTCGAGGTCTCCGGGACCGTCGTCGAGCGCGGCCCGGGCGTCCAGATCGGCCAGGGGTACGACGACGGCGCCCACGTGTGCGCCCTGCTCGCCAGCGGCGGGTATGCCGAATACGTGGTCGCCCCGGCGGCGCAGACCGTCCCGGTCCCGGCCGGGGTCTCGCTCGTCGACGCGGCCGGCCTGCCCGAGGTCGCGGCCACCGTCTGGTCCAACCTCGTCATGGAGGCGGGGATCGTGCCGGGGGAGCGGCTGCTCGTGCACGGCGGATCCGGCGGCATCGGCTCGGCCGCGATCCAGATCATGACCGCCTACGGGGTCGACGTGGCCGTCACGGGCAGCACGCCGCAGAAGCTCGAGTACGCGCGCGAGCTCGGCGCCGACGTCGTGATCAACTACCACGACGAGGACTTCGTCGCGCGGGTCCGCGAGGCCACCCGGGAGGCGGAGGCGCCCGGTGCCGACGTCATCCTCGACGTCGTCGGGGCCAAGTACCTGGAGCGCAACGTCGACGCGCTCAGCACCGGCGGACGCCTCGTGGTGATCGGATTCAGCGGCGGGGCGCGGGCCGAACTCGATCTGGCCAAGCTCGCCGCCAAGCGGGGCAAGGTCATCGCCACGACCCTGCGCGCCCGCCCCGCCGAGGAGAAGGCCCGCATCATGCAGGAGGTGCGCGAGCACGTCTGGCCGATGATCACCCACAAGCATCTGGCCGTGACCACGGACCGGGTCTTCGGTCTGAGCGAGGCCCGCGAGGCACACGAGTACTTCGATACCGGGGAGCACCACGGCAAGGTCCTCCTGGTCGTCGATTGACGCCGGCCCTGTCTGCACGCGGCATCGGCGGCCCGGTGCCGCGGCCGCACCGTGGCAAGATGTAGGGATGGGATTCTTCGCTGGGTTGCGCGGGGCCCGCCGCGACAACAAGGAGCTCGGGCTGGGTGTGTGGCGGCGCGCCCACGACCGGTTCGAGCGCGGTCTCGACCGCTTCCACCAGGTCCTCGAGGGCATCGAGGGCGACGAGCTCTACAACGGGCTCGTGGAGATCGCGAACGGCCTGGCCGATCTGCAGCAGCCGGTGCGGGCCGTGTGCAGGCGCGCGCAGGAGCTCAAGCCGAGCACCGGCACGGACATCCCGGCCGGGGCCGACGTGGTGCACCGCGCGCTCTCGAAGGCCGCGAACGACCTGGCCATGGCCGCGCAGGCGGCCGCGATGGCGCGGCTCGAAGTCGAGCCCCTCGGGGCCGGGACGACCGGGAACGACCTGCACGTGCTCGAGAACGTGGCCCGTCGGGCGGAGACCGTGGCCGCCGGGGTGCGGCACGCCGAGGAAGCCGTCCTCCGACTTAGTTAAGAATCGACTCAAACTCGGTTGCGGCCGGATTTATTCCTCTGCGGGGGAAGACTACGCGGCTGGCGATCAGGTCTGTCGCGGCGGGGGACCGCGGTGGCAGGATGTCTCCATGACTACTTACGAGTCCCCATTTCTGAAGTTCAACGACGGCAGCACCATCCCCCAGCTCGGCTACGGAGTCTGGCAGGTCGAGGACGACGTCGCGGAGAAGGTCGTGGGCCTGGCCTTCGAGGCGGGCTACCGTCACATCGACACCGCGATGATCTACGGCAACGAGAAGGGCGTGGGCCGCGCGATTGCCGCGTCCGGCCTGCCGCGCGAGGAACTGTTCATCACCACCAAGCTGTGGAACGGGGACCAGGGCTACCAGGAGACCCTCGCCGCGTTCGACGAGTCGCTCGAGCGCCTGGGCCTCGAGTACGTGGACCTGTACCTGATCCACTGGATGACCCCCAAGGCCGGCAAGTACGTGGAGACCTGGAAGGCCCTCGTGGAGCTGCAGAAGTCCGGGCGCGCGAAGTCGATCGGCGTCTCCAACTTCACCCTCGAGGCGCTGCGCGAGATCGAGGAGGCCACCGGCGTCGTCCCGGCCATCCACCAGGTCGAGACCCACCCGTACTTCCCGCAGGCCGAGCTGCGCGCCTACCACCAGGAGAAGGGCATCCTGCACGAGTCCTGGTCGCCGCTCGGCAACAACTCCGAGCTCCTCGCGGAGCCGGTGCTGGCCGAGATCGCAGACAAGCACGGCGCGTCGCCGGCCCAGGTGGTCATCGCGTGGCACCTGGCCACGGGCAACGTCGTGATCCCCAAGTCCGTCACCCCGGAGCGGATCGTCCAGAACTGGGAGTCGCTCGGCGTCACCCTTGACGCGGACGACGTCGCCGCGATCGACGCGCTCGACAAGGGCGCCGAGGGGCGCATCGGCGGGGACCCGGCCGAGGCCGACTACCGCTGACAGCCGCTCGCTGTTCCACCGCGTCGCCGGAGGGCGGTGCCACCCCGACGGGGCGGCGCCGCCCTCCGGCGTTCTCCGGGGCGGAAGGCCCGGGAGCGCGGGAGACGAAAAAACGGCCGACCCGCGGTGCGGATCGGCCGTTGACTGGAGCCTCGTATCAGAATCGAACTGATGACCTTTTCATTACGAGTGAAACGCTCTACCGACTGAGCTAACGAGGCCTGTGGGCGTTGCTTCCCACGAGCGACTACTTTATAGGAGTCCTCGAGCCGAGGTCAAAACGAGTGCCGCCCGGCCGCGGGTCAGCAGGTCTTGCCGGGCTCCGGGGCCTCGCCGTCGATGAGGAACTCGTCGACGGCGCGCGTCACGCAGTCGTTGCTGCGGCCGTACGCGGTGTGTCCGAGTCCCTCGTAGGTCAGCAGGTGCACGTTGGAGGGGTCCTCCCCGGCGAGCTGGTCGGCCAGCGCCTGCGACCACTCGTACGGCGTCGCCGGGTCGCCGGTGGTCCCGATGACCAGGGCCTCCGCCGACTCCTCCAGCGGCTGCGCCGGTTCCAGGTCGCCCGTGGACTCGGCCGGCCAGCCGGCGCAGGAGAG
This sequence comes from Zhihengliuella salsuginis, assembly GCF_014651715.1. Classification (GTDB taxonomy): domain Bacteria; phylum Actinomycetota; class Actinomycetes; order Actinomycetales; family Micrococcaceae; genus Zhihengliuella; species Zhihengliuella salsuginis. The sequence continues at coordinate 20,747 of NZ_BMXK01000015.1, read as the reverse complement.
ATCGCCGCCCAGATACCAGCCGAGGGTCGGCGAGATGTCCTCGAGCTTGCGGTCCAGTGCCGCGCCGGAGACGGCGGGCTCCGGGTAGTCCAGGCAGTTCACCGCCGTGAACGCGTCCCACGAGTTGTCGGCGTACGTCCCGTCGGGCAGCCGGCCCGAGCGGGCGTCGGCCATCGACATCAGCGCCGCAGGGTCCCCCTCCTCCAGGTCCATCATCCCGGCGACCAGGGAGTCCCACCACCCGTCGTCGTACATGGCCAGCAGCAGGGCGTTGACCAGTTCCTGGTCGTTGAACTCGCGGCCGTCCGCCGTGGTGAGCGGGGCGTCCGCCAGGCGGTCGAAGAGGTCCTCGAGCTCGGCGAGGCCCTCCTCGACGCCCCCGTCGACGGGACAGCCGCGGACGCCGTCGCACCAGGACACCCACTCGCGCAGGGACTGCTCGAAGCGCTGGGCCTGTCCGGTGGTGACCTGGTCGATCCCGAGCACCGGGTTCATGGCCCCGTCCAGGACCATGCGGCCGACGTTGCCGCCGAAGAGGTCGGAGTAGGCGGCCCCGAGCTTGGTGCCGTAGGAGAACCCCAGGTAGTTCAGCCGCTCGTCGCCGACGGCCGAGCGGAGGATGTCGAGGTCGCGGGCCGCGCTGTCCGTGTCGACGTGGGGGAGCACGCGCGCGTTGTCCCGGGCGCACAGGGCGCCGAGATCGTCGATGTCCATGGCCTCGCCGACCCGGGAGGCGTCGAGCTGGTCGTCGCTGCGGCATTCAACGGGGGCGGAGTCGCCGACGCCGCGCGGGTCGAATCCGACGAGGTGGAACTTCTCCCGCAGCGTGGGCGAGAACGTGGCGGATCCGGCGTTCTTCACCAGGCCGACGCCCGAGGCCCCGGGGCCGCCCGGGTTCACCAGGAGCGAGCCGCGGGGCATGATCGCCTTCTGCCGGATCATCGCGATCCCGATGCTCGCGCCGTCGGGATTCCCGTAGTCCAGCGGCACGTCCACGGTGGCGCACTCGAAGTCCCCGTCGCACGGCTCCCACTGGGCCGACTGCTCGTAGTACCGCTCCAGGGCGTCCGGTACGGGCGCGGAGTAGGTGTCCTCCGCGGCGGTGTCGCCGGTGGCGCACGACGCCGTCATCAACACGGCCAGGGTCACAGCCACCGCTCTGAGGAGCTGCTGCGGTAGACGTCGGACGGGGCGGAGGGTGCTGGTGCTGCCTGTGCTCATGCGGCGTTTCTGCTCCTGACGGGATCGGGGTCCGTGCTGATCCGCGACAGGCGCGGGCGTGCTCGACCTGCCGGCGGGCGCCGCCTCCCGGCGAGCCGGTCAGGACCGGCGCGGTATCAGCCCCGCCATGAGCGCTTCCATCGCGATGAGCGGCGTGACGTTGGCGGCGATCCGTTGCCGGGCCTGCGAGATCAGGTCGATCCTGCCCAGCGTATCGGTAGGCGTGCTGCGGGCGGCGTACTCCCGCAGCGGTTCGCCCAGATAGTCGTTGACCAGTTCCGTTCGGGTCCCGAGCTGGATCACCAGGAGGTCCCGGTAGACGGTCGTCAGATCGATCAGCGAGCGGTCCAGCGAGTCGTTGACGCCGCGGCGTGCCCGCCGTTTGGCGCTCTCCTCGACTTGCTTGAACTGGCTGCGCAGCTGCGGCGGCACCACGGCGTCCGGCTCCAGCCCGAGCAGTTCGCGCAGCGACGCGGTCTCGGCGTCGGCCCGCTCCTGGGACGACGAGGAGGCCTCCGTCGTGGAGATCTCGACGATCTCCCCGGCCGCCCGGACGGCGTCGGAGACGGAGCGCAGCCGCAGCGGCAGCCGCACCGTCTTGTCGCGGCGCACGCGCGCCTCCTCGCTGCGGGCCAGGCGCCGGGCGACGCCGATGTGGGACTGGCTGACGCGGGCGGCGAAGTCCGCCTGCTCCGCGGTCAGCCCGTCGCGCCGCACCAGCAGATCGGCCACGGCCTCCCGGCTGGGGACGCGCAGGCTGACGGGGCGGCACCGCGAACGGATGGTCACCAGCACGTCGGCGGGGCTCGGCGCGCAGAGGATCCAGATCGTGTGCGGCGGCGGCTCCTCGATCGCCTTGAGCAGCACGTTGGTGGTGCGCTCGGCCATGCGGTCCGCGTCCTCCATGATGATGATGCGCCACCGCCCGCCGGAGGGACGGGCTTGAGCTTTGGCGATCAGCTCGCGCACGTCGGCGATCGCGTAGGTGACGTTCTCCGTGGTCACCATGGAGACGTCCGGGTGGTTGGACGCGCTGACGAGCCGGCAGGCCTTGCACTGCCCGCAGCCGGTGCCGGCCTCGCACTGCAGGGCCGCGGCGAAGGCCCGCGCGGCGTTCGACCGTCCGGATCCGGGCGGCCCGGTGAACAGCCAGGCGTGCGTCGGGTTGCCCCCGTCGACGGCGCGCGAGAGCTGCTCGACCGCGTGCTCCTGTCCCGGCAGCTCGTCCCAGACGCTCACGGGCGCACCTCCCGGGCGCCCAGGAGGGCGTCGACCCGGTCGGCGATGCGCCCGGCGAGCTCGTCGATGCCGGCCCCCGCGTCGAGTACGAGATAGCGTCCCGGGTCGGCCTCCGCCAGGTCCAGGAAGGCACGGCGGTTGCGCGCGTGGAAGTCGTCCGGCTCGGACTCCAGCCGGTCCTCGGCGCCGGTTCCGGCCGTACGACGGCGGCGCCCCGCCTCCGCGTCCACGTCCAGCAGCACCGTGAGGTCGGGCAGGAGGGACCGGGTGGCCCAGCGGTTGATCATCAGGACGTCGTCGACGCCGAGCCCGCGGCCGACGCCCTGGTAGGCGACGGAGGAGTCGATGTAGCGGTCGCAGACGACGACGGTCCCGGACGCCAGCGCCGGCAGGACGACCTGCTCGACGTGGGCGGCGCGGGAGGCCGCGAACATGAGCGCCTCGGTGCGGGCGTCCACGGTGCCGTGCCCGTGGTCGAGGATGAGTCCGCGCAGCTTCTCGCCGATCTCGGTGCCGCCCGGTTCGCGGGTCCGCAGCACGGTGCGGCCCGCGTCCGCCAGGTGCTCGGCGAGCCGGGCCGCCTGCGTCGACTTGCCCGCGCCGTCTCCGCCCTCGAAGACGACGAAGGCGCCGGCGGCGGGGCCGGGATCCGCGGGGACGGGGGCGCTCGGGGGTGTCGGGTGCTGCGTGGTCACCCCTCCAGCCTATCCGCAACAAAAGCGTCGGGAGGGTCATCTCGTTTCCGCGGTGGACAACCCGCGCCGCTACCCTCGTGTACATGACTGAGCCCGCCTCGCCCGCCCCGCACGACCCCGCCCGCGAATTCGCCGCCGACAGCCTCGTCGTCTCCCTCGGACGGCCGCCGCACGCGCTCGACGAGCCCGTGAACCCGCCGATCGTGCTCTCGTCGACGTTCCACGGCCTGGGCGGCCCCGGGGAGGGGGAGAAGGGGTACGGACGGTTCACGAACCCGACGTGGGACCCGCTCGAGGAGGCCCTCGGGACGCTGGAGGCATCCGACCTGCCCGGGCTCCTCTACGCCTCGGGGATGGGGGCGATCGCCGCCGCCATGTCGCTGATGCCGCTGAACGCGACGCTCGTCATGCCCCGCCACAGCTACAGCGGGTCCCTCTCGATCGTGAAGGACCTCGAGACCCGTGCCGCGCTCACGGTCCGGCACGCCGACATCGCGGACACCGGCGCGACCCTCGAGCTGCTCGACGGCGCCGACATGCTCTGGGTCGAGAGCCCCACCAACCCGATGCTCGAGGTCGCGGACCTGCCGGCCCTGATCGCCGCGGCGAAGGAGCGCGGCATCCTCACGGTCGTGGACAACACCTTCTGCACGCCGCTGCTGCAGCAGCCGCTCTCCGTCGGCGCCGACGTCGTCGTGCACTCGGCGACGAAGTACCTGGGCGGACACTCGGACGTGATCATGGGGGCGGTGGTGACCGGCCGCGAGGACCTGCGCGAGAAGCTGCACGCCTACCGCACCCTGCACGGGGCGATCCCCGGCCCCTTCGAGACGTGGCTGACCCTGCGGGGGCTGCGGACGCTCGCCGTGCGGACCGAGCGTTCGCAGGCGACGGCCCACATCCTGGCCGAGCGGCTCGCCGGGCACCCGGCGGTCGCGCGCGTCCGCTACCCGGGGCTGGCCGCCGACCCCGGCCACCAGCGGGCGCGGGAGCAGATGCGCGGCTTCGGGTCGGTCGTCTCCTTCGAGGTCGACCCGGCGTTCGCGGCGGCCCCGGCCGGCAGCGGGGAGGCGGCCGACGCCGTCATGGCCGCCCTGCGCTTCTGGACGCCGGCCACGAGCCTGGGCGGCGTCGAATCGCTGGCCGAGCGGCGCCGTCGTCATGCCGCCGAGCCGGAGAGCGTGCCGGCGGACCTGATCCGCCTGAGCGTCGGCATCGAGAACGCCGAGGACCTGTGGGCCGATCTGGAGCAGGCGCTCGACGCCGCGCGCGCCGCGGGTGCCGCCGCCGGCGCGACCTCCTAGACTGGGCAGCATGGAACTGGCTTACCTCTTCGAACAGGCCCTCTACCGCGGACTGGCCGTTGCCGGCCTCGGCCTGGCGTTGTGGGCGCTCGTCGACGCCCTGCGCCACCCGGGCGAGGCCTACCTGCGCGAGGGCAAGCGGAGCAAGGGGTTCTGGGGCGGACTCAACGCCGGCGCGGCCCTGTTCTGCTTCTTCGGCGTGATGGGCGGCGGCGCGGGGCTCTTCCAGCTCGTCGCGGCGTGCGTCGCGGCCGTCTACCTGGCCGACGTGCGGCCGGCCCTGTCCGGCAAGGGCGGCGGTTCCTACAACTTCTAGCCGCGAATGCGCCGCTGACCTCGCACGTCACAACCGCGCGGTGCGCAGTGGGGGATCGGTAGGATGTAAGTATGACTTACACCCTGATCCTGCTCCGTCACGGGCAGAGCGACTGGAATGAGAAGAACCTGTTCACCGGTTGGGTGGACGTCAGCCTGACCGAGAAGGGCCGCGCCGAGGCGACGCGCGGCGGTGAACTGATCACGGACGCCGGCCTGCGCCCGGACGTGCTGCACACCTCGCTGCTCAAGCGCGCGATCGTCACCGCGAACCTCGCCCTCGAGTCCGCCGACCTGAACTGGATCCCCGTCAAGCGCAACTGGCGCCTGAACGAGCGCCACTACGGGGCGCTGCAGGGCAAGGACAAGGCGGAGACCCTGGCCGAGTTCGGCGAGGAGAAGTTCATGGAGTGGCGCCGCTCGTACGACACCCCGCCGCCCGCCCTCGACGACGCCTCGGAATTCAGCCAGGCGGACGACCCGCGCTACGCCGACCTCGGCGACGACGCCCCGCGCACCGAGTGCCTCAAGGATGTCCTCGAGCGCATGCTGCCGTACTGGGAGTCGGACATCCAGCCCGACCTCGCCAGCGGGAAGACCGTCCTGGTCGCCGCGCACGGCAACTCGCTGCGCGCGCTGGTCAAGCACCTCGACGGCATCTCGGACGAGGACATCGCGTCCCTGAACATCCCGACCGGCATCCCGCTGGTCTACGAGCTCGACGAGGACTTCGCGCCGCTGAACCCGGGCGGCAAGTACCTGGATCCCGACGCCGCGGCGGACGCCATCAAAGCCGTCGCCAACCAGGGCCGCTAGTAGGCCCGGCCGAGACAGCACACGACGAGGGCCCGGCCTCCGCGAGCAGCGGAGGCCGGGCCCTCGTTCTGTCTCCGCCCGGGCGCCGGGCGGGACGCCGCGGACGGCCGCGGCGCCGCCGTCGTGCGGGCTACTGCTGGTCGATCTGCGGTTCCCACTCGCCGGTGACCAGGTAGTTCACCTTGCGGGCGACCGAGACGCCGTGGTCGCCGTAGCGCTCCATGTAGCGGCTCGCGAGGGTGACGTCGGTGGTGGTGGGGGCGTCCTGGTTCCAGTCGTCGGCGGCGATCGCGCGGAACACGCTGGCGTGCAGGTCGTCGATCTGCTTGTTGAGCTCGATGATCTCCGCGGCCTGGTTGAGGTCGCGCGTCGCGAGCAGCTCCCCGACCTTGGTGGCGATCTCGATGTTGAGCTTCGCCATCTGCGCGAAGGTCTCCTCCATGGACTCCGGAAGGACGTTGTCCGGGAAGCGCAGGCGCGTCAGCTGTGCGATGTGCCGGGCGAGGTCGCCCATCCGCTCGAGCGAGGCGCTCATGCGCAGCGAGCCGACGATCATGCGCAGATCGGACGCCACCGGGCCCTGCAGGGCCAGGATGTCGATCGCGTGCTCGTCCAGCTTGTTCTGGAGGAAGTCGACGCGGGCGTCGGCGGCGATGACCTCCTGTGCGAGCTCGGTGTCGGCGTTGGCGAAGGAATCGTAGGCGCGTTCCATTGCCTCTGCGACCAGCTTGGACAGGTTGATCAGTTCTTCGCCAATGGTCTGGAGCTCAGCCTGGAATACCTTGCGCATGCTGTCGTCCTTTCAGATGTGCCGCCCGGCCCGGCAGGGCTGGGAAGGCGGTCTTGTTCAGTTGTTCACAGTGACACTACTAAGTAAACCGCGAAGTCGCGCCAGGTGAACGTTGGGTGAATCAGCGCGGCGGGATCCGGATCCGTCGTCGAGCACTCTGGGCCACAGCCTAAGCTGGAGGGCGTGAATGATCCGTTGTGGCTGGTGATCGCAGGACTCGTGGGCCTGCTCCTCGGCGTGTTCGGCCTGGCCGCGTACCGCGCCAGCCAACGCCGCAGGATCGTGCTGCCCGAGGTCCTGGAGCCGACGCTGCCCGAGGGCACCGCGGAGATCCTCTCGATCGTCGGCCGCGCATTCGTCGTGGTCGACGAGGTCGACGGCGTGGTCCGGGCCAACCCGGCGGCCTACGCCTACGGGCTGGTGCGCGGGCACACGGTCGTCCACCAGCAGCTGCTCGATCTCGCCGCGCGGGTCCGCGGCGACGGGGTCATCGAGGAGAAGCAGTTCGAGCTTCCCCGGGGACCGCTCGGCCAGGGCGCGATCGTCGTGCACCTGCGGGTCGCCCCGCTCGCGGAACGCTACGTCCTGGTACTGGCGGACGACCGCACGGAGATCACGCGCACCGAGGCGATCCGGAACGACTTCGTTGCGAACGTCTCGCACGAGCTGAAGACCCCCGTCGGCGCGATCTCGCTGCTCTCCGAGGCCATCGAGGACGCGGCCGGCGACGAGGTGGCGGTCAAGCGCTTCACGAAGCGGCTGCACAAGGAGTCCGCCCGCCTGGCCGCCCTCGTGCAGGACATCATCGAGCTCTCCCGGCTGCAGGGAACGGACGTCGTCCTGCAGGGGCGCCCGGTGGAGGTGGGCCGCATCATCGGCGAGGCCGTCGACCGCAACCACCTCACCGCCGAGGGCAAGAACATCGCGGTCACCGTCGGCGGGACGAGCAACGTCGTCGTGCACGGAGATCCGGACCTGCTGATGACCGCCTTCCGGAACCTGGTCGACAACGCCATCCGCTACTCGCCGGAGGGCACCAAGGTCGGGGTCGGCGTGCGGGTGCGCAACGGGCTCGTCGAGGTGTCGGTGACGGACCAGGGGCCGGGCATCGGCCCGGACGACCAGGAGCGCGTTTTCGAGCGCTTCTACCGGGTCGACGCGGCCCGCTCCCGCCAGACGGGCGGCACGGGGCTCGGCCTGAGCATCGTCAAACACGTGATGTCCAACCACGGCGGCGAGGTCACCGTCTGGTCCCAGCCGGGCCAGGGGTCCACGTTCACCGTGCGGCTGCCGATCTACGAAGAAGGGACGGTGGCCGACGGCTCGCCGTCGGACGACGAGACCAATGGCGCCCAGGGCGCCTAGGAACTGAGGAGACCATATGACGCGGATTCTGGTTGTCGAGGACGAGGAGTCTCTGAGCGACCCACTGTCCTACCTGCTGGAGAAGGAGGGCTTCGAGGTCCAGGTCGTCGACAACGGCCTCGACGCCGTGACCGAGTTCGACCGCGCCGGAGCCGACCTCGTCCTGCTGGACCTGATGCTTCCCGGCCAGTCCGGGACCGAGGTCTGCCGCCAGCTGCGCCAGCGCTCGAGCGTCCCGGTCATCATGCTCACCGCCAAGGACTCCGAGATCGACAAGGTCGTGGGGCTCGAGCTCGGCGCCGACGACTACGTGACGAAGCCGTACTCGTCGCGCGAGCTCGTGGCCCGCGTGAGGGCGGTGCTGCGCCGCCAGGGCGAACCGGAGGAGCTCGTGACGAACACGGTGCAGGCCGGCCCCGTCCGCATGGACGTCGAACGCCACGTCGTCAGCGTCTCCGGCGACCAGGTCTCCTTCCCGCTCAAGGAGTTCGAGCTCCTGGAGATGCTGTTGCGCAACTCCGGGCGGGTGCTCACGCGCGGCCAGCTCATCGACCGGGTGTGGGGCTCCGACTACGTCGGCGACACCAAGACCCTCGACGTGCACGTCAAGCGCCTGCGCTCCAAGATCGAGCCGGACCCGTCGAGCCCGGTGCACCTCGTCACCGTCCGCGGGCTCGGCTACAAGTTCGAGTCCTGACCGGCAGCTGAAAAAGGCTGCGGCCCCGGATCCATTCCGGGGCCGCAGCCTTTTTCAGTGCGCTGGGGGCGGTACGACGGCGGCGCGTGCGTCCGCGGCCGGCCCGCCGGGGGCGGGGTCAGTGGCCGCCGCCGTGCTCTTCCTCTTCGTGCTCGAGGTGCTCGACAGTGCCCTCCTCGTAGCCGCCCGGCAGGTACTGGCGGTACTCCGGCAGGACCCCGTTGACGACCGGGACCGACTTCTCGACGCTCTCGCCGTTCACGGTCACGTCCACGAGGGTGTGGGAGCCGGGCTCCTCGCCGGCGGACGGGATGACGGTCTTGTTGGCGTCGTCCTCCAGCTTGGTCACGGAGTCGGCCGGGACGGCGATGGAGACGGCGGTGCCGTCGACGTTCAGGTTCACGCGGGTGTCGGCGTCGCTGTCGTTGACGAGGCTGCCCAGCACCCGTGCCTCTTCGTCCGCCGAGTTGGTGACCAGCATGAGGTTGCGGACCTCGAGGTCGCCGGCGGAGAAGACCACGCCGTCGCTCGGCGCGTACTTGTCGGTGGTCGCCTGGTCGTTGATCGCGCCGCAGCCGGTCGCGCCCAGGGCGACGACGGCGAGGGCGGCGGTGGCCAGGGCGCGGCGGCCGGGGATCTTCTGTGCGGTGATCACTGCACAAACTCCTCATCAAGTTCGAGTCGGGATGTTCTTGTCACTGCAGGCTGGGCCCGACGTGACGGCATTCGCCCCCAATCCTACTCGGAAAGCGACCCAAACTTTTACTCGTTGTCGAAGATGTGCCGCGGCGGCGACCGAAGCGCACCGTGGCGCGCTGTACCCGCCGGTAGGCGGGCTCCCGGGAGCCCGCGAAGGTGAATTATGCGTTAAGCGTGCGGCCGATGTGTGACAACTCGCCGAATTATCAAACGAATGCGTGATAAACTGCTTAGTGGGAAAGGGGATTATCCGAAAATGGTTTTTGAGGTTGGCGAGACGGTAGTTTACCCCCACCACGGGGCTGCACGGATCGAAGAGATCAAGATGCGGACCATCAAGGGCGAGGAGAAGATGTACCTCAAGCTGAAGGTCGCCCAGGGCGATCTGACGATTGAGGTTCCGGCGGAGAACGTTGATCTGGTGGGCGTCCGCGACGTCGTCGACCAGGCCGGACTGGACGATGTGTTCGATGTCCTGCGCGCGGAGTTCACGGAGGAGCCGACCAACTGGTCGCGCCGCTACAAGGCGAACCTGGAGAAGTTGGCTTCCGGCGACGTGATCAAGGTGGCAGAGGTCGTCCGCGACCTGTGGCGCCGCGAGAACGACCGCGGCCTGTCGGCCGGCGAGAAGCGCATGCTCGCCAAGGCACGGCAGATCCTCATCAGCGAATTGGCTCTGGCCAAGAAGCTGGACGAGGGCAAGGCCGAGAGCATGCTCGACGAGGTCCTCGCCTCCTAGGGCCCCGGCCCTCGGAAGGCAGGAGGCTCGCGCCCTGCACTATTGAGACAGCCCGTCCACCACAAGGTGGGCGGGCTGTTCTGCGTCCGGGGCCCGAACGGACCCGTGGCGCTAAGGTGAGAAGCGTGTCAACAGATCTACCCCCACCCGCAGCTCGCACCGCCGTCGTCATCGTTGCGGCCGGCAGCGGGACGCGCCTCGGCCGGAACATGCCCAAGGCGGCCGTGCCCGTCGCCGGCGTGGCGATGCTCGAGCGCGCCATCGGCTCCGTCGCCGACGCCCTGCCCGGCGCGCGGATCGTCGCGGTCGTGCCCGCCGGCCACCCGGGGCTGTGGCAGCTGTGCCGCACGGCCGCGGCCGGCACCCGGCACGACGACTGCGTCACCGCCGGGCTCGACCTCGTCGCCGTCGCCGGCGGCGCCACCCGCAACGACTCGGTGCGGGCCGGGCTCGACGCCGTGGGCGACGCGGAGCACGTCCTCGTCCACGACGCGGCGCGGTGCCTGACCCCGCCCGCGGTGTTCGCCGCCGTCGTGGACGCCCTCGCCGCCGGCGCCCGCGCCGTGGTCCCGGCGCTTCCTGTCGTCGACACCATCAAGACGGTCCGCGCCGCGCCGGACCCCGCCATCGCGGCCGAGGCCGTCGACTCGACGCCCGCGCGCAGCGGACTGCGCGCCGTGCAGACGCCCCAGGGCTTCCGGCGCGCGGTGCTCGTCGCGGCGCAGCGCCAGGTCGCCGCGTGGCCGGCCGAGCGGGCGGAGGCCGTCACGGACGACGCCCTGCTCATGGAGATGCTCGGCGAGGACGTCTACCTCGTGCCGGGCGACGAGCGGGCCCTGAAGATCACGACCGAACTCGACCTGATGCTCGCGGAGGCGCTGATCGCCGCGGGGGAGGAGCACTCATGAGCGGACCTGTCATCCCGCGGACCGGCGTCGGCATCGACGCGCACGCCGTCGCCGACGAGGAGCGGCCGATGATGCTCGCCGGCCTGCACTGGCCGGGCGAGCGCGGACTCGCCGGGCACTCGGACGCCGACGCCGTCGCGCACGCCGCGTGCGACGCCCTGTTCTCCGCCGCCGGGATCGGCGACCTCGGCACGCACTTCGGCACCTCCCGCCCGGAGTTCGCGGGCGCGTCCGGGGTGAGGCTGCTGGTCGAGGCCGCGCGGCTCGTGCGCGAGGCCGGCTTCGAGATCGGCAACGTGGCCGTCCAGTTCGTCGGCAACCGGCCCAAGTTCGGCCCGCGCCGCGAGGAGGCCAACGCGGTGCTGAGCGAGGCAGCCGGCGCGCCGGTCACGGTGACCGCGACGACGTCGGACGGCCTCGGGTACGAGGGCGCCGGGGCCGGCATCACCGCGTACGCGTCCGCGCTCGTCTACGCAGTCTGATTCCCGCGCGCGCTGCCGCCGCCCGCCGGCCGTGGGCTAACCTAGTGCGGGTGAGCATGCGATTCTACGACACCCGCCAGGCCAAGGTCCGCGACTTCACCCCGCTCGTCCCGGGACGGGCGGGCCTGTACTACTGCGGTGCCACCGTGCAGGGGATGCCGCACGTCGGCCACGTCCGCTCGGCCATCGCCTTCGACATCCTCACCCGCTGGCTCGAATACCGCGGGCTGGCCGTCACTGTCGTGCGCAACGTCACCGACATCGACGACAAGATCCTCGAGAAGTCGGCCGCCTCGTTCGCCGAGGGGTTCGAGCCCGGCGAGCACGACCGCGGCCGCGAGGAGTGGTTCGCGCTCGCCTACCGGTTCGAGCAGGAGTTCCTGCGCGCCTACGACACGCTCGGCGTCAAACGTCCGGCCTACGAGCCGCGCGCGACCGGGCACATCCCCGAGATGCACGAGCTGATCGCCGACCTCGTCGAGCGCGGCCACGCCTACCCGGCCCTCGACGACTCGGGCGACGTCTACTTCGACGTCCGCTCGTGGGACGGCTACGGATCGCTCACCCGGCAGAAGGTCGACGACCTCCAGGACGCCCCCGACGCCGACCCGCGCGGCAAGCGCGACCCCCGCGACTTCGCCCTCTGGAAGGGCAGCAAGCCCTCCGACCCGGCCGGCGCCTCCTGGCCGAGCCCGTGGGGCCGCGGCCGCCCGGGCTGGCACCTCGAGTGCTCGGCGATGGCCGGCAAGTACCTCGGCAGCGCGTTCGACATCCACGGCGGCGGCCTCGACCTGCGCTTCCCGCACCACGAGAACGAGCTCGCCCAGTCGACCGCCGCCGGCCACGACTTCGCGAACTTCTGGATGCACAACGGCATGGTCACGTACGAGGGCGAGAAGATGTCGAAGTCCATCGGCAACACGATCTCCCCGGCCGAGATGCTCGGGCTGGCCCCGGCCCGCGTGGTCCGCTACTTCCTGGGCCAGGCGCACTACCGGTCGCAGCTGGACTACAAGCCCACGTCGCTGGAGGAGGCGGCCGCCGCGGTGGAGCGGATCGACACGTTCGTCCGCAACGCCCGCGCCCTCACCGGGCACGACGGCGCCGCCACCGGGGTGCCCGGGGCGTTCGGTGCCGCGATGGACGACGATCTCAACGTCCCGCAGGCCCTGGCGGTGCTGCACGAGACGGTCCGTTCGGGCAACACGGCCCTGGCCGCTTCCGATGCCGGCCGTGCCGCCGAGGCACTCGGCGAGGTGCTCGCGATGACCGCGGTCCTGGGCCTCGACACGGTCGGCACGGCCGGGCCGGGTGGGGACCCGGCGGCCGCCGCCGCACTGGAGTCGCTCGTCGCCGCGCAGCTCGAGGCGCGGGCGGCTGCGCGGGCGTCCCGCGACTGGGCCGCAGCGGACGCGATCCGCGATTCGCTCGCCGCGGCCGGCGTCGTCGTGGAGGACTCAGCGGACGGCGCCCGCTGGACGCTCGAGCCCTGAATCGGGACGATTTGGCCGCGTCGGTAAAATGGTGACCGGTGGACACCACGGTCCAACCGTGATCGACCCCAAGATTTCTAGCCACGAGGAACTACACAATGGCAACAGGTAAGCGTCCCGGCGCCGTCCGCAAGACCAAGAAGGGCCCGTCCGTCGGCACCGGCGGCCACGGCCGCAAGAAGCTCGAGGGCAAGGGCCCCACTCCCAAGGCCGAGGACCGCGTCTACCACAAGGCGCACCGCGGCAAGCAGCTGGCGGAGAAGGCGGCCACGAAGCGCGGCGGCACCCGCGGGCGGTCCCGGGTCGCCGAGGAGATGGTCACCGGCCGCAACTCGGTGCTCGAGGCCCTGCGCACGCAGATCCCGTCCAAGACCCTCTACATGGCGACCCGCATCGACGTCGACGACCGCGTGCGCGAGGCCCTCAAGCTGGCCGCCGAGCAGGGCATCGCCGTCCTGGAGACCAGCAAGCCGGAGCTCGACCGGATGACGGACGACGCCGTGCACCAGGGCATGGTCCTCCAGATCCCGCCGTACCAGTACCCGGACGCCGTCGACCTGGTGACCGAGACGGTCCAGCGCGCCGCGCAGGGCCACATCAACCACCAGCCGCTCTTCGTCGCGCTCGACGGCATCACGGATCCGCGCAACCTGGGTGCGATCGTCCGCTCCGTCTCCGCCTTCCGGGGCCACGGCGTGATCGTGCCGGAGCGCCGCAGCGTCGGGATGACGGCCTCGGCCTGGAAGACGAGCGCCGGGGCCGCGGCCCGCGTGCCGGTGGCCCGCGCGACGAACCTGACGCTGGCGCTGAAGGAGATGAAGGCGCAGGGCGTCTTCGTCGTCGGCCTCGACGGCGGCGGGGACATGGACCTGCCGGGCCTCGAGCTCGCGACCGAGCCGCTCTGCATCGTCGTCGGCTCCGAGGGCAAGGGCCTCTCGCGGCTCGTCCGCGAGACGTGCGACGCGATCGTCTCCATTCCGATCGACTCCGCGATGGAGTCCCTCAACGCGTCCATGGCCGTCGGCATCTCCCTGTACGAAGTCTCGCGCCGACGCAACGGCTGACGCCGGCGGCGACGCAGCGTCGTCGCCACCTCGACTACCAAGGCGGTTTGTATGGCACAGCCCAGCGCTGATGTCCCGGTGTCCCCGAGCCCGGCGGGAAGCGGTCCCGAACGCTTCTCGCGTTCCTTTCCGCGCGGCGTCGCCGCGTCGGTCCCCGGCCTGTCCCCGGTGGCCGACGCCGTGAACGTGGCGGTTTTCGCCCCCGAACTCGACGGGGTCGACGTCTGGTTCACGGATCCGGACGGCTCGCTGATGCGGACGAGTCTCCCGGACACGACCGACGGCGTCTTCCACGGCCGGGTGGAGGGGCTGCGCCCCGGCGCCCGCTACGCCTTCTGGGAGCACGGGGCCGAGCTCCCGGAGAACGGGCAGCTGCTGGTCGACCCGTACGCCCGCGCCGTCGAGGAGTACGAGGACGGCAGCTTCTGGGGCGTGTTCGTGGAGGAGCACGGATTCGACTGGGGCTCCGTCGCGCGGCCCCACGTCCCGTGGCGGGACACGGTCGTCTACGAGGCCCACGTCAAGGGCCAGACCAAGCTGCACCCGGACATCCCGGAGGAGCTGCGCGGCACCTACGCCGGATTCGCGCACCCCGCGATGATCGAGCACCTGGCCTCCCTCGGCGTGACCACGGTCGAGCTGCTGCCGATCCACTTCCACATCGACGAACCCCACCTCCAGGACATGGGCCTGCCCAACTACTGGGGGTACAACACGCTGGGGTTCTTCGCTCCGCACCAGGCGTACGCCACAGCCGCCGCGCAGGCGGCCGGGCCCGCAGCCGTGCGGGACGAGCTCAAGGGCATGGTCAAGCTCCTGCACGCCGCCGGCATCGAAGTCGTGCTCGACGTCGTGTTCAACCACACCGCCGAGGGCGGACAGGGCCAGCAGGCGCTCTCGTGGCGCGGGCTCGCGGACCGCCACTACTACCGCCACACGGAGGACGGCGCCTACTTCGACACCACCGGCGTCGGCAACACCCTCGATTTCAACGAGCCCGCCGTGATCCGCATGGCGATGGATTCGCTGCGCTACTGGGTCGAGGAGTTCCACATCGACGGCTTCCGCTTCGACCTGGCCGTGTCCCTCGGCCGCGACGCGGCGAACCACTTCACCGCGAGCCACCCGTTCTTCACCGCCATCGCCGCCTCCGAGGCGCTGACCGGCGTGAAGATGATCGCCGAGCCGTGGGACGTCTCCATGGGCGGGTGGCAGACCGGCAGCTTCCCGCGCGGCTTCGCCGACTGGAACGACAAGTTCCGCGACACCGTCCGGGAGTTCTGGGTCGCCGACCACGGGCGCCTGGCCGCCGGCGACCACGGTGCCTCCGTCGCACGGCTCGCCGGCGCCCTCGCGGGGTCCCGCGACCTCTTCTCGAAGTCCGGGCGCGGCGCGCTCGCCTCCGTCAACCTCGTCACCGCCCACGACGGTTTCACGCTGCGCGACCTCGTCAGCTACGACCGCAAGCACAACGAGGACAACGGCGAGGAGAACCGCGACGGACACAGCCACAACAACTCGTTCAACCACGGGGTCGAGGGCCAGACGGGCGATCAGGACGTCAACGCGGAGCGCCTGAAGACCGCCTCGAACGTCATGGCGACGCTGGCCCTGTCGCTCGGAGTCCCGATGATCACCGCCGGGGACGAGATGGGCAAGACGCAGGAGGGCAACAACAACGCGTACTGCCAGGACAATCCCATGTCGTGGCTGCACTGGAACCTCACCGAGCACCAGCGGCAGATGCTCCAGACGACCCGCGACCTGTTCCGGATCCGGAAGGAGTTCCTCGCGAACCAGCCCTACAGCTACCCGGCCCGCGAGGATTCCGGTTTCCTGTTCTGGTTCAACGGGAACGGCGACCCGCTGCAGCAGGACGAGTGGACCAACCCCGGGACCCGGCTGATGCAGCTGCTCATCGGCTCCCCGGGCAGCGACATGGACGGGCTCGTGGTCTTCAACGGGACGCTGGAGGACCAGGAGGTCGCCCTGCCGCATGGCGAGGCCCTCGCCGAGTTCTCGGGACGACCGGAGGACCGCGCGCGGTTCGAACTGCGCTACAGCACGGACCCCGGCGACCTCGGCCACCAGGGGGTCATCCGCCGCGCAGGGGAGGCCCACACCGTCACCGCGAACTCCATCTCCATCTTCCGCGCGTAACACTGCCCGACACACCAAGTTTCTGGGCCGATTCCTTGGTTGATCCGCGGGCGGCGATTAGCGTCTAGGGTGTGAGCACCGCACCGAAACGCAGGTCAACCGAAACACGATACGGCCGGATCCCGGTCTCCGACGTCCAGCCGGTCGTCGAGGGGGGAGCGTTCCCGGCCAAGGCCGTCGTCGGACAGGACGTGCGCGTCAGCGCGACGGCGTTCCGCGAGGGGCACGACTCCGTCGGCGCCACCGCCGTCCTCTACGCCCCGGACGGCAGCATCAGCCAGGCCGCCCAGATGACACCCGGTGCACCGGGCAGCGATGCGTGGCACGGGCTGCTCCGGCCGGAGTCGACCGGCACGTGGTCGTTCGCCGTCGAGGCATGGGACGACCCCTATGGGACCTGGCACCACGCGGCCGCAGTGAAGATCGCCGCCGGCGTCGAGGCGGAGCTCATGCTCGCCGAGGGCGCCAAGCTCTTCGCCGAGGCCGCCGCCGCACTCCGCTCCGGGGACGAGCGGCCGGCTGCGGATGAGCTGGCGAGTCCGGACGCCGTCCGCGGCGACGCCGACCTCTACGAGGCCGTCGCCCGCATCCTCGCCGACACCACCCTGGTCGTCGGCGAACGGCTCGAGGCAGCCGAATCGCCGACCCTGCGTGCGGCGCTCGCCGAGCGTCCGATCCGCCGGTTCGTGACGAGCAGCGACCGCTTCGACCTGCTCGTCGAGCGCGAGCTGGCCGGCCGCGGAGGCTGGTACGAGTTCTTCCCCCGTTCGGAGGGGGCGGTGTACGACGACGCGGCCGGCCGCTTCGTGCCGGGGACCTTCGCCACGGCGCAGCGGCGCCTGCCGGCTGTCGCCGCCATGGGCTTCGAGATCCTCTACCTTCCGCCCATCCACCCGATCGGCCGCACCCACCGCAAGGGACCGAACAACACGCTGACCGCGTCCGAGCACGATCCCGGATCGCCGTGGGCCATCGGATCGGCCGCGGGCGGTCACGACGCGATCCATCCGGATCTCGGGACCGAGGCCGACTTCGCACGATTCGTCGCGCGGGCGGAGGACCTCGGCCTCGAGGTCGCGCTCGACCTGGCCCTGCAGGCCTCGCCCGACCACCCGTGGGCGACCGAGCACCCGGAGTGGTTCACGGAGCGGGTGGACGGGACGATCGCCTACGCCGAGAACCCGCCGAAGAAGTACCAGGACATCTACCCGCTGAACTTCGACAACGATCCCGAGGGCCTCGGCAACGAGATCCTGCGCATCGTCCGGCTCTGGATCGACCGCGGGGTCAAGATCTTCCGCGTCGACAACCCGCACACGAAGCCGGTCGCGTTCTGGGAGTGGCTGATCGGCGCGGTGGGCGAGGAGCACCCGGATGTCGTCTTCCTCGCTGAGGCATTCACCCGCCCGGCGATGATGCACGCGCTCGGCAAGGCGGGCTTCCAGCAGTCCTACACGTACTTCACGTGGCGGAACACCAAGACGGAGCTCGAGGAGTACTTCACCGAGGTCTCGCGCGAGTCCATCGCGTTCTTCCGGCCCAACTTCTGGGTCAACACCCCGGACATCCTGCCGGAGTTCCTGCAGTTCGGCGGGCCGGCCGCGTTCAAGCTGCGCGCCGTCCTCGCCGCCATGTCGAGCCCGCTCTGGGGCGTCTACAGCGGCTACGAACTGTGCGAGCACGTCGCCCGGCCGGGCTCCGGCGAGTACATCGACAGCGAGAAGTTCGAGTACCGGCCCCGCGACTTCGCCGCCGCCGAGGCGGCCGGCACGTCGCTGGCACCGTACCTGGCCCGGCTGAACCAGATCCGGCACTCGCATCCGGCCCTGGACGATCTCGCCAACCTCGAGCTGCACTCGGCCACCGACGACTCGACGATCGTCTTCTCCAAGTCGAAGCGCCGGTCCCCGGGCGACGCCGCGAGCGCCGACACGATCGTCGTCGTCGTGAACCTCGACCCCCACGGGACGCGGGAGTCGACCATCACCCTGAACCTCGAGGCACTGGACCTCACCCCGTCGCTCATCGGCGACGACGGGAAGTTCGAGGTCGAAGACCTCCTCAGCGGCCAGACCTGGCGCTGGGGCGAGCACAACTACGTCCGGCTCGACCCCCACGTCGAACCGGCCCACATTCTCCACCTCAGGAGGCCGTCCTCATGACGCCCGACAACGCACCCCGCACCGAACCCGGCACCACCGGGGCGCGCGCCCTGGAACCGATGCCGGTCGCCCCCGAGGTGCTCGACGCCGTCGCCCGCGGCACCTACCACGCGCCGCACGCGGTCCTCGGCGCGCACCTGGACGACGACGGCCACGTCACCTTCCGCACGCTGCGGCACCTGGCCGACTCCGTCGAGGTGCGGACGCACGAGGGGTCGCTGCCGATGCGGCACGAGCACCACGGCGTGTGGGTCGCCGTGCTCCCGCGCACGGACCGCGAGGGGCACGTGCCGGACTACCGCCTCCACGTCACCTACGGTGGCGGCACGTCGGCGGTCATCGACGACCCCTACCGCCACCTGCCCACCCTGGGCGAGGTCGACCTGCACCTGATCCACGAGGGCCGCCACGAGCACCTGTGGACGGTGCTCGGCGCCCACGTGCACCGGTACCACTCCGAACTCGGCGACATCGTCGGGACGGGATTCGCGGTCTGGGCCCCGAACGCGCAGGCAGTCCGGGTCAAGGGGGAGTTCAACCACTGGGACGGCGTGCCGCATGCGATGCGCTCGCTCGGCCACACCGGTGTCTGGGAGCTCTTCGTTCCGGGCGTCGAGGCCGGTGCCGTCTACAAGTTCCAGATCCTGGGTGCCGACGGCCACTGGCGGGACAAGGCGGACCCGATGGCCCGCGCCACCGAGGTCCCGCCGCGGACGGGGTCGGTCGTCGCCGAGTCGAACTACGGATTCGGCGACCACGAGTGGATGGAGCGCCGCGCGGCGACCAATCCGCATGACGCGGCGATGAGCGTCTACGAGGTGCACCTCGGTTCCTGGCGGCCGGGCCTGGACTACCGGGAGCTCGCCGACCAGCTGGCCGAGTACGTCGCCTGGCAGGGGTTCACCCACGTCGAGTTCATGCCCGTCGCCGAGCACCCGTTCGGCGGTTCCTGGGGCTACCAGGTCACCGGGTACTACGCGCCGACGTCCCGCTTCGGGTCCCCGGACGATTTCCGGTACCTCGTCGACACCCTCCACCAGGCGGGCATCGGCGTCCTCCTCGACTGGGTGCCGGCGCACTTCCCGAAGGACGAGTGGGCGCTGGCGAACTTCGACGGGCAGCCGCTGTACGAGCACGCCGACCCGCGCCGGGGCGAGCACCCGGACTGGGGGACGCTGATCTTCGACTACGGGCGCCGCGAGGTGAAGAACTTCCTCGTCGCCAACGCCCTGTACTGGCTCGAGGAATTCCACATCGACGGCCTGCGCGTCGACGCGGTCGCCTCCATGCTCTACCTGGACTACTCGCGCAACGACGGGGAGTGGGTGCCGAACGTCCACGGGGGACGCGAGAACCTGGAGGCGATCGCCTTCCTCCAGGAGGCGACGGCGACCGCCTACCGGCTCCATCCCGGCGTCATCATGATCGCGGAGGAGTCCACGGCCTTCGACGGGGTCACCCGGGCGACCGCGCACGGCGGCCTCGGTTTCGGGCTCAAATGGAACATGGGCTGGATGCACGACTCGCTCGAGTACATGGGCCAGGACCCGATCAATCGGCAGTACC
Organism: Zhihengliuella salsuginis; assembly: GCF_014651715.1. Taxonomy (GTDB): domain Bacteria; phylum Actinomycetota; class Actinomycetes; order Actinomycetales; family Micrococcaceae; genus Zhihengliuella; species Zhihengliuella salsuginis. The sequence goes on along the minus strand of NZ_BMXK01000015.1, from coordinate 1,032 downwards.
ACCACCACCAGATGACGTTCTCGCTCGTCTACGCGTGGAGCGAGAACTACATGCTCCCCATCAGCCACGACGAGGTCGTGCACGGGAAGGGCTCGCTGCTGCGCCGCATGCCGGGGGACCGGTGGCGGCAGCTGGCCCAGGTGCGGGCCTACTTCGCGTTCATGTGGGCGCATCCGGGCAAGCAGCTGATCTTCATGGGCACGGAGTTCGCCCAGGAGGGGGAGTGGAGCGAGCAGTACGGACTCGACTGGTGGCTGGCCGACACTCCTCCGCACAAGGGGGTCCACCGTCTGGTGCGCGAGCTGAACCTGTTCTACCGGCAGTCGCCGGCGCTGTGGAGCCAGGACAACGACCCCGCCGGGTTCGCGTGGATCGATTCCCACGACGCCGCCGGCAACACCCTCGCGTTCATCCGGGTCCCGGCCGACGGCGGGGCACCCGTCGTGGCGGTGGCGAACTTCGGCGGCGAGCCCAAGCACGGCTACCGACTGGGGTTCCCGGAGGCAGGCCGCTGGGTGGAGTCGCTCAACACCGACGCGGAAGACTTCGGCGGCTCGGGTGTTCGCAACGACGGACCCGTCGAGGCCGGTCTCGAGGGGCACCACGGGCAGCCCGCCAGCGCCGATGTCACGCTCCCGCCCCTCGGTGTGGTCTACTTCACCCGAGAAGATTCGACGCCCTCCAGCCCCGGGAGCGCCTAGAAGCGGGCGGGGCGGCCCGAAAAACCGCATGAATCCGGGGTTCTCCTGCCGGCCCGGCCGGCAGGAGCCCCCGAGTTTGCGTGCACACGGGAATGTGGGTATAGTTTTATCCCGCGCCGCACAGCGGAAAGGAACGGAAACGAAGCCCGAAGCCAACGGCGCAAGAACTTCTCAGAAAGGCCAGCGAGTCGAGTTGACAAGCTGAAATGACTGAGGTAAGATATAAAAGTTGCCGCGAATTGAGCGGATCGGCCGGATGAGGTTGGTTTGCAAAGCGTGTGTGTCTGTTGTTTGAGAACTCAATAGTGTGCCAAGTTTGTTGATACCAAAT
>NZ_BMXK01000014.1 GCF_014651715.1 Zhihengliuella salsuginis | reverse complement strand
CTGACCCTGCGGACCGTCAGAGGCGGCCCGCAGGGTCAGGGGGCGCCGGTGTGTCCGTCGCCGCGCCCCTGATCGCGCCGCTTCAGGTAGCGCTCGAACTCGCGGGCGATCGATTCACCGCTCGCCTCCGGCAGGTCGGTCGCGTCCTGGGCCTCCTCGAGCTGCTTGACGTACTCGCCGATCTCCTCGTCGTCGGCCGCCAACTCGTCGACCCCGCGCTCCCACGCGTCCGCGTCCTCGGACAGGGCGCGCAGATCGAGGGAGAGGTGCAGCAGGTCCTCGAGATGGCGCATGAGCGCGTAGGTGGCCTTGGGGGACGGGGACTGCCCGACGTAGTGGGGCACCGCCGCCCACGCCGAAACCGTCGGCACGCCGGCCGCCTCTGCGAGCGCGGCGAGGACGCCGACGATACCCGTCGGCCCCTCGTAGCTCGGGCGCTCGGCCTTGAGGATCGACCGCAGCTCGTCGTGCTCGCTCGTCCGGGTGACGGGGATCGGGCGCGTGTGCGGGGTGTCGGCGAGCAGCGCCCCCGTCAGCACCAGCGCCTTGACGCCGTGGGCCTCGGCGAGGGTCAGCAGCTCCGCGCAGAACGCCTTCCAGCGGTAGGTGGGCTCGACCCCGCGCACCAGGATCAGGTCGAAGTCGTGGTCGTCCAGCGCCGCCCGGTAGAAGTGCGTGGCGGGCCAGTGCACGATCCGCTGCCCGGCGGCATTGCGCTTCACCGAGGGGCGGGAGAACTGGTAGTCGTAGTAGTCGTCCTCGCCGATCGTCGCGAACTTCTGCGCGTCGTATTCCCGGGCCAGCAGCCGGGCGGCATCGCTGGCGGCTCCGCCGGCGTCGTTCCACCCCTCGAACGCCACGACCATGACGCAGGGCCGTCCGCCCCCGCCCTCGATGCTGTCCATCGCCTCGAGCAGGCTGCCGCGCTGGGCGGGCGGGCTGCCGGCGGCCTCGTGCGGATCGCCGGCGCCGTCGTGCCCCGGTTCGTCGGGATCTTGCTGTCCATGCGAATTCTCAACCACGCCTTCACCCTAGCGCGACCCGTCGCGGGGCGCGCGCAATGCCGTCGGCAGTCCGGGCACGACGGCGGCGGTGAAGCGTTCGCTGTCGGCCCGCCTGCCGGACCGGGGAACCCGGTGCCCTCCCGATAGACTTGGCGCATGCCTTCGACTGACTCCACGGTTGCCCTGCCCGACCATCGATTCGACGCCCGCGACGGCCTGCAGGCTGTGCTGTGGGACATGGACGGGACCATCGTCGACACGGAGCCGTACTGGATCCGCGCCGAGGAGGACCTGGTGCACGGGTACGGGTGCGAGTGGACGCATCAGGACGCGATGAAGCTCGTCGGCAATGCCCTGACCGACAGCGCCGCCATCATCCGCGACGCGATCGTCGCCGGGGGAGGCCCGGCCCTCGAGCCGCGCCACATCATCGACACACTCTCCGCCGAGGTCATGGCGCGCGTCCGCGAGGAGGTGCCGTGGCGCCCCGGGGCGCGGGAGCTGCTCGAGCAGCTGTCGTCCTCCGGCGTCCCCTGCGCCCTCGTGACGATGTCGGAGGGGCCCCTGGCCACGCTCGTCGTCGACGCCCTGCCGCCCGGGACGATGCGCTTCAAGGTCACCGGCGACATGGTCGCCCGCGGCAAGCCGGACCCGGAGCCCTACCTGCAGGGCCTGGACCGCATGGAGCAGATCGTGCCGGGCCTGGATCCGCGCCGGGTCGTGGCCATCGAGGACTCGGTGCCCGGCGTCGCCTCGGCCGCGGCGAGCGGCGCCACCACGATCGCCGTGCCGCACTTCATCGAGCTGCCGCCGCCGTCGAACTGGACCGAGTGGGAGACGCTGGCCGGGCGCACGGCCGCCGATCTCGACGAGCTGGTCCGGAGCCGGTGCGCCGGGACCAGCGCGTGAGCGCCCGGCCCGCCGCACCCGAGGAGTCCTCCGCCCGTTCCGGGATCCCGCTCGGATCGATCCTCGGCGTCCCGGTCACGCTCGCGTGGTCGTGGTTCATCATCGCCGCGTTCGTCGTGTTCGCGTTCGGCCCCGACGTGGCCCGCGCGCTGCCGGGCATCGGCTACGGGGCCTACGGTGTCGCGCTCGCCTACGCGGTGCTCCTGCTGCTCTCCGTCCTCGTGCACGAGCTCGCGCACGCCTGGCTGGCCAAGGCGTACGGGTGGCCGGGCGCGCGCATCGTCCTGACGCTCTGGGGCGGGCACACCCAGTTCGGGAGCTTCCACGCCACACCGGGCCGGTCGCTCGCGGTGGCGCTGGCCGGCCCCGCGGCGAACTTCATCATCGCCGGGCTCGGCCTGCTCGTGCAGACACTGCTCGCGCCAGGGGGCGTGGCGGGCCTGCTGCTGAACATCCTCGTGCTCGCCAACTTCCTGGTCGCCGTCTTCAACATCCTGCCGGGCCTGCCCCTCGACGGCGGGCGCCTGGTCGAATCGCTGGTCTGGCGGGTGACCGGCTCCCAGGAGCGCGGAACGATCGCCGCCGGCTGGGCGGGCCGCATCATCGCCGTCGGCCTGGTCGTCGCGTTCATCGGCTGGCCGCTCTACCGGTTCGGGACGGTCGACTTCTCACTCGGGATCGTCGGCCTCCTGGTCGCCGGCTTCCTCTTCGTGGGCGCGAACGCCTCGATGCGCGACGCCCGGATGCGGCTCCGGCTGCCGAAACTGGCGGCGGGCGCGCTGGCGACCCCGGCGGTCGGCCTGCGCGCCGACGCGAGCGTGGCCGACGTCGTCGAACGCGGACGGGGCCTGGCCGCCGGGACCGAGTTCCTGCTGGTCGGAGCCGGCGGGCAGCCGGAGGCCGTGATCGACCCGCCGTCGTTCGCCTCCGTCCCCCGCGAACTGCACGGCACGACGGCGGCCGCCAGCGTCGCGCGCGCCCTCGCTCCTGGCGCGGTGGTCCGCGAGGACGCCGCCGGCCAGCCGCTCATCCAGTACCTCGCCTCCTTGAAGGGCAGCGAGTACGCCGTCGTCGACCTGGCGGGACGCGTCACGGGGCTGCTGCGCCAGGAGACGGTCGTCCGCGCGATCACCGGCCGCTGAGGCGGCGCCGGAGTATTCGGGAATCCCGCCGACGTGCGGGAGAATCCATACCGGGAACACCTTGACCACAGACGCCTCCGAACCGGGGCGGACACGACGAAGAAACGAGCACGATGACCGAATTCCTAGCCCCGCAGCAGCCCCGCAGCACCGTCGACGCCCAGGGGGCCAAGATGCGGCGGGGGCCCCTGCGGCCGGGCGATCGCGTGCAGCTGACGGACGAGAAGCGCCGGATCAACACCATCACGCTCAAGACCGGCGGCGAGTTCCACACGCACAAGGGCGTTCTGCACCACGACGAGCTCATCGGAAAGCCGGAGGGCTCCGTCGTCGAGAACTCCGTCGGCCACCGCTACCAGGTCCTGCGCCCGCTCGTGAAGGACTTCGTGCTCTCGATGCCCCGCGGCGCCACGGTCGTGTACCCGAAGGACGCGGCCCAGATCGTGCAGATGGGCGACATCTACCCCGGGGCCCGCGTCGTCGAGGCGGGCGTGGGCTCCGGCGCCCTGTCCATGTCGCTGCTGCGCGCGGTGGGGGATTCCGGCTACCTGCACTCGTTCGAGCGCCGCGAGGAGTTCGCCACGATCGCCCGCGACAACGTCGAAGCCGTCTTCGGCGGCGCCCACCCGGCCTGGCGCATCACCCTCGGCGACTTCCAGGAGCAGGTCCTCGCCACGGAGGAGCCGGGCTCCGTCGACCGGGTGGTCCTGGACATGCTCGCACCCTGGGAGTGCGTCGACGCCGTGTCCACCGTGCTGGCCCCGGGCGGAGTCTGGATCAACTACGTGGCCGCCGTGACCCAGATGTCCCGTGTCGTCGAGGCGATCCGCGCGACCGGGCTCTTCACAGAGCCGGAGTCCTTCGAGACCATGGTGCGCGGCTGGCACGTCGACGGCCTGGCCGTGCGCCCGGACCACCGGATGGTCGCCCACACGGCGTTCCTGATCGTCTGCCGGCGTCTGGCCGACGACGCCGTCGGCATCCCCGGGTCCCGCCGCCCGAAGTCGGCGCAGTTCGCGGCCGAGGACGTCAGCGCCTGGACCAGGGACCACAGCGACGAGGAGTGGACGCCCGAGGCTCTCGGGGAGCGCGGCTCCAGCGGCAAGAAACTGCGGCGGGCCGCACGCGACGCCGCGGCCATCAGCGACGGCGCCGCCACCTCGGTCACGCAACTGGGTGAGACACCCGACGGTGACTAGCATGAACGATGGCAGCCAGCGACGGTAGCCGGCGTCAGGAGGGAAGCACGATGCAGAACGACTCACCAGCAACCGGACCCGATCAGGACCGGAACGCGATCGCGCAGGCCGAACGCGAGGTGAACGTCCAGCGCGAGAAGGCCCGCTCCCTCGACCGGCAGCTCGCCACCGCGGCGGCGAACAACCGCAAGCTCGTCGACCTGCTCGAGCGCACCCGCGGTGAGATCGCGACCCTGCGCGCCGGCCTCGACCGCGACGGGGAGACGCCGTTCAACTTCGCCACGATCGTCGAGGTCCACCCGCGTTCGGGGTTCTCGGCCGCCACCTCCGCCGCGGCCGAGGGCTCCGGGAGCCAGTCGGCGATCTCGACCACGCACGTCGCCAGCGTCGACATCCTGCACAGCGGGCGCAAGATGCGCGTCTCGGTCAGCCCGCTGCTCGACATCGAGTCGCTGCGCGTCGGGCAGGAGGTGCTGCTCAACGAGGCCCTCGTCGTCGTGGCCGCCCTGGGGTTCGAGGCCACCGGGGAGATCGTGACGGTCAAGGAGATCCTGGACGAGGACCGCGTCGTCGCGATCGGCCGCGGCGACGACCAGCGCGTGGTCCGCATCGGGGCGCCGCTGCGTTCCGAGCGCCTGCGCGTCGGCGACGCCGTCGTCCTCGACGCGCGCACCTCGCTGGCGATGGAGCGCGTGCAGCTGACCGAGATGCAGTCGCTCATCCTCGAGGAGGTCCCGGACATCTCCTACGAGGACATCGGCGGGCTCGGGCCGCAGATCGAGCAGATCCGCGACGCCGTCGAGCTGCCGTTCATCCACCAGGAGCTCTTCGCCGAGCACGGGCTGAGCGCACCGAAGGGCATCCTGCTCTACGGCCCGCCCGGGTGCGGCAAGACGCTGATCGCCAAGGCCGTGGCCCGCTCCCTGGCGGACCGCGCCGTCGAGCTGACGGGGACGCCCTCCTCGCGCAGCTACTTCCTGAACATCAAGGGCCCGGAGCTGCTGGACAAGTACGTCGGCGAGACCGAGCGCCACATCCGCCTGATCTTCGCCCGCGCCCGGGAGAAGGCGGCGACCGGCGACCCCGTCGTCGTGTTCTTCGACGAGATGGACGCCCTTTTCCGCACCCGCGGTTCGGGGGTCTCCTCCGACGTCGAGACCACGATCGTCCCGCAGCTGCTGACGGAGATCGACGGCGTCGAGAAGCTGGACAACGTGATCGTCATCGGCGCATCCAACCGCGAGGACATGATCGACCCGGCCATCCTGCGCCCGGGCCGCCTCGACGTGAAGATCCGGGTCCAGCGCCCCACCCGGACCGGGGCGTCCGAGATCTTCGCGAAATACCTCACCGAGCAGGTCCCGCTGCACCGCAGCGAGGTCGAGCGCGACGGCGGCGACGCGTCCGCGTGCGTGCGCCGCCTGATCGCGACGACCGTCGAGCAGATGTACGCCTCCGGCCCGGAGAACGAGTTCCTCGAGCTGACCTTCGCCAACGGGGTGTCGCGGATGCTGTACTTCCGCGATTTCGCGTCCGGCGCGGTGATCCGCAACATCGTGGACCGCGCCAAGAAGGCCGCCATCAAGGACCTGCTGACCGGCGGGGAGCGCGGGGTCACCGCGTCCCACCTCCGCGAGGGGGTGATCGAGGAGTTCCACGAGCACGAGGATCTGCCGAACACGTCCAACCCGGACGACTGGGCCCGCATCTCCGGCCAGCGCGGCGAGCGCGTCACCCACATCCGGCCGGTCGTCCACGAGCGCGCGGGGGAGCGGGCGTGAGCGTCAACCGGGTGATGGGGCTGGAGACCGAGTACGGCGTCCTGGCCCCCGGGGCGCCGCGGGCGAACTCGACGGTGCTCTCCGCGCGGATCGTGAACGCGTACGCCGACGTCGTGCGGGCGGGCGGCGGGCAGCTCGCGGGGACGCCGTGGGACTACTCCGACGAGTCGCCGCTCCTCGACGCGCGCGGGTGGCGGGTGCGCCGGAGCGAGGCCGATCCGACGCAACTGACCGACGCCCCGCGCGAGCTGACCGCCGAGGAGATCGCGCTCATCGACGCGGTCCCGCAGAACGCGCTGTACGACGACGAGGCGCCTGCGGCGCGGCCGTCGTCCCGGGCCGTCGACCACCTCGGCGACGCCCTGTACCGCGAGGAGCCGGAGTCCGCGAACGACGCCGGGGGGCGGCTCGAGGGCGAGCACGTGGTGATGAACATGGTGCTCGGCAACGGCGCCCGGCTCTACGTCGACCACGCCCACCCCGAGTACTCGTCGCCCGAGGTGACGAACCCGCTGGACGCGGTTCTCTGGGACCAGGCGGGGGACCGGGTCGCACTGGCCGCCATGGAGCAGATCGCCGCCGAGCACGGCGACGAGGTCCTGCTCTACAAGAACAACACCGACAACAAGGGCGTCAGCTACGGCGCGCACGAGAACTACCTCATGCCCCGGGCGGTCGCCTTCGACGCCATCTCAGCCGGGCTGCTCCCGTTCTTCGCGACCCGGCAGATCATCTGCGGCGCCGGGCGCGTGGGGCTCGGGATCGCCGGGACGGAGACCGGCTTCCAGATCAGCCAGCGCGCCGACTTCTTCGAAGCGGAGGTCGGCCTCGAGACGACCATCCGCCGCCCCCTGGTCAACACCCGCGACGAGCCGCACGCCGAGTGGGGCAAGTACCGCCGCCTGCACGTCATCGCCGGCGACGCCAACCTGGGCCAGGTCTCCACGTACCTGCGCGTCGGCACCACCGCGCTGGTGCTCTCGCTCATCGAGTCGGGCCGCGCCCCGGCCGTCGCCCTCGCGGATCCCGTCGCCGCGGTCGCCCGCATCAGCCACGATCCCGGCCTGAGGACCGTCGTCGAACTCGCCGACGGCCGCCGCCTGACCGCCCTCGAGATCCAGGAGATCTACCTCGACGCGGCGACCGCCTGGTGCGCGGAGACCGGCAGCGCGACCGCGGACCCGCAGACCGCGGACGTCCTGAAGCGCTGGCGGGCCACCCTCGACGGGTTGCGCCGCGACGTCTCCTCCATGGCCTCGACCGTGGACTGGGTGGCCAAGCACCACCTGATGAACCAGTACCGCGACCGGCACGGCCTCGCCTGGGACGACCCCAGGATCGCGGCCATGGACCTGCAGTGGGCCGACCTGCGCCCCGAGAAGGGCCTTTTCCGCCGGCTCGAGGCCCGCGGGCGCGTCGAGCGCCTGGTGACCGAGGAGCGGATCGCGCGCGCCGTCGTCGTACCGCCCGAGGACACCCGCGCCTACGTGCGCGGACGCGCCCTGGAGCGCTACCGCCGGCACGTGGTCGGGGCGAACTGGGACTCGGTCGTCTTCGCCGTTCCCGGGCGTCGCGGGGTGAAGCGGATCCCCCTGCTCGAGCCGGGCGCGGGAACGCGGCGGGACATCGGCGCGCTGTTCGACGCACAGCTGGACGTCGCCGAATTCGTCGACCAGCTCGCCGCGAGCGTCGACACGTCGGCGTAGAGTCGAACCAGGCCCACGGGCACGACAGGAAGCGAGGAGCCACGGATGGCACAGGAACAGCGGCAGTCCCAGCAGCAGCAGGGCGCGAGCCGGGAGCAGACCGCGCAGGAGGCCCTGCAGGCGGAGAAGAGCACGAGCGCCCAGCAGCAGGCGCAGCTGAACGAGGTCGACGACCTGCTCGACGAGATCGACGGCGTCCTGGAGACGAACGCCGAGGAGTTCGTGCGCGGGTTCGTGCAAAAGGGCGGCCAGTAGCGGTGGATCGTCGCGTCTTCGGGATCGAAACGGAATTCGGCCTGGCCTACTCGCCGTCGGGCCCCGGCCGGCTGACGCCGGAGGAGGTGGCCAAGTACCTCTTCCGGCACGTCATCGAGTTCGGCCGCAGCTCCAACGTCTTCCTGACGAACGGCTCGCGTCTCTACCTGGACGTGGGGTCGCACCCCGAGTACGCCACGGCGGAATGCGACGACGTCGCCCAGCTCATCGCGCACGACCGCGCCGGCGAGCTCATCATGCAGGACCTCGCCGAGCGTGCGGAGCGCGCCCTGGCCGCCGACGGGTACGAGGGCAGCGTCTACCTCTTCAAGAACAACACCGACTCGGCGGGGAACTCCTACGGCTGCCACGAGAACTACATGATCCCGCGCCGGGTCGAGTTCGCCCGGCTCGCGGAGATCCTGATCCCGTTCCTGGTCACCCGCCAGCTCTTCACGGGGGCCGGGCAGGTGCGCGAGGTCGACGGCCAGGCGCAATTCGTGTTTTCCCAGCGGGCGGACCACATGTGGGAGGGCGTCTCGAGCGCGACCACGCGCTCGCGCCCGATCATCAACACCCGCGACGAACCGCACGCCGACGCCCAGCACTACCGGCGCCTGCACGTGATCGTCGGCGATTCGAGCATGTCGGAGACCACGCAGCTGGCGAAGATCGGCTCGACCGACCTGCTGCTGCGCATGATCGAGGCCGGGATGCCGATGCGCGACTTCAGCATCGCGAATCCGATCGCGGCCATCCGCGACGTCTCCCACGACATGACGGGCCGGGCCCTCATCACCCTCTCGGACGGGCGGAGCATGACGGCCCTCGAGCTCCAGCAGGTCTACTGGGAGAAGGCGAGCGCGTTCGTGGACCGGGAAGGCCACCACAACCGGCACCTGCCGCGCGTTCTGGACCTGTGGAAGCGGAGCCTCGAGGCCGTCGAGAAGCAGGACTTCTCCGGTATCGGCACCGAAGTCGACTGGGCGATCAAACACCAGCTGATCAACCGGTACGCCGAGCGCGCGGCCCTGCCGCTCGCCAGCCCGCGCATCGCCCAGCTCGACCTGACCTACCACGACATCGCGCCCGGCCGCGGCCTCTTCGACGTGCTCAAGCAGCGCGGCCGAGTGGCGACTGTCGTCAGCGACGCGGAGATCGAACGGGCGCGGACGACCGCGCCCCAGACGACCCGGGCCAAGCTCCGGGGCGACTTCGTCCGCGCCGCCCGCGAGGCCGGACGTGACTTCAGCGTGGACTGGGTCCACATGAAGCTCAACGACGACTCCGGGCGCACGGTCGCGTGCAAGGACCCCTTCGCGACGGAGGACGAGCACGTCGAGGCGATGATCGCCGGGATGGCACGCGCCTGACGGGAGATTACCGGACTGCGGCCTGCCTGCAGGAAATTCACAGGCGGCCCCCATACGCTGGTGGGTGGATTTTCGCTGCTCTCCGGTGGTGAAGAGAACTGTCGAGACGAAGAAAGTTGTATCTGTGCGCAAGCTCCTTCCCGCCGTCCTGGTCGCGTCCGTCGTGGCGCTGGCCGGCTGCGGCAGCACCGCCGAACACACCGCGGGCAACGCCGAACCCCTGTCCTCCGTCTCCGCGACGGACAGCTCCGAGGAGGCCACCCCTCCCGAGGTCACCTTCGACACCCCGCTGACCGCCACCGAGACCGGCGCGCGCGTCGTCTCCGAGGGCGACGGCGAAGAGATCGCCGAGGACCAGAACGTCTTCGTCAACATCGCCGGGTTCGACACGTCCAACGGCGAGATGCTCGGCCACGACTTCGATCAGGACCCGCAGCCGCTGCCGACGACGGAGGACCTGGAGACCAACCTTCCCGTCGTGTACGACGTGCTGATCGGGACCAAGGTCGGTTCGCTGATCGCCTTCGTTCCCGAGCAGCCCGCGGCACCGGCTGAGGAGGGGTCCACGGGTGCGCCGGCCGAGCCTGCGCCTGCGGCGGAGATCCTCGTGATGAAGGTCGTCAAGGCCGAGGACATCCCCGAACCAGCGCCGGCCTCGCCGACGCTGAGCGAGGACGAGGTCAAGGAGCTCGAGGACGCCGGCAAGCTGCCGACCGCCGAATTCGACGACGCGGGCGTCCCGACGATCACCATCCCGGAGGACACCGAGCCCCCCGAGGGCCTGGCCGTCCAGGTGCTGAAGGAGGGCGACGGCGCCGAGGTCGCCGCCGAGGACGAGGTCACCGCGCACTACCTCGGGGTCCGGTGGGACGACGGGGAGAAGTTCGACGGCTCCTACGCCAAGGGCGAGCCCGTCCCGTTCGAGTTGAACAAGGTGATCCCGGGCTGGACCAAGGGCCTGACCGGTCAGAAGGTCGGCTCCACCGTCCAGCTGACCATCCCCGCCGATCTGGCCTACGGCGAAGAAGCGGAGGCCCAGGGCCGACCGGCCGGAACGCTGGTCTTCGTGGTCGAGATCAAGGATGCCAAGGCGGCCGGCTCCGCCGAGTAGAAGCAGGCACGTCCGCACGGGCGGTAGGCTGGGACCAGGACGCGCGAGGCGCAGCCGGCTCCCGGCCTGCCGCCCGTCGTCATCCGCCCACCCAGACGAAAGATGAGGGAACCCATGTCATTTGGTCAGCGCGACTACGACCGCACCAAGCCGGAGATCGACTTCCCGGGGGACACCCCGCCGGAGGAGCTCGCCGTCGAGGACCTGGTCGAGGGCACCGGCGCCGAGGTCGTCTCGGGCACGGTCGTCTCGGCGCACTACGTCGGCGTCTCCTGGTCCACCGGCGAGGAGTTCGACGCGTCCTGGAACCGCGGCGCCCCGCTCGACTTCACGGTCGGCGTCGGACAGGTCATCAAGGGCTGGGACCAGGGCCTGCTGGGCATGAAGGTGGGCGGCCGCCGTCGTCTGGAGATCCCGTCCGCCCTGGCGTACGGCGAGCGTGGCGCCGGCTCGGCGATCGCCCCCAACGAGTCCCTGATCTTCGTGATCGACTTGATGGGCGCCCGCTAGCCGCCCCTCGCGCCCTCCCGGCGCAGCATTCAGGATGCCGGTGCGTTCCGCAACAGCGGAGCACACCGGCATTCTTCGTAGTAACGTGTGCACCGTGGCTGCCCAAACCAAGGTTGATCAGACGGAACGCTTCGTGAGTCTGCTCGTGACGCTCCTGCAAGCGCCGCGCCGAGGACTCACCAAGGCGCAGCTTCGCCATGCGATCGACGGCTACCGCGACCTCGACGACAAGAACTTCGAATCCAAGTTCGAGCGGGACAAGGCGCACCTCCGCGAGCTGGGCATCGAGATCACAGCCGACGCCGGCGCCGCGAACGACTCGTTCTACGAGTCCGGCGCGCTGTACAGGGTCGACCCGGGCCAGACGCAGATCCCCGAGATCGCCTTCACCTCGCAGGAGACCATGGCGCTCACCCTGGCCGCGCGGCTGTGGGCGGACCCCGGCTTCGGCGGGGCGGCCGGCCGCGCGCTGGCCCGCCTGACGAGCGCCGACGCACTCGCTGTCGACGCGAGCCCGTTCGCGGCCCGCCTGACGGTGGGCGAGTCGGTGCTGACCCCGTTGACCCATGCGGCCCTGCGCGGGGAGCCGGTCGCATTCGCGTACCGCAAAGTGACGGGGGAGGAGTCCGTGCGCCGCGTCGCCCCCTGGGGCCTCGGTTCCCGCTTCGGGCTCTGGTACCTGATCGCCTTCGATCTCGAGCGCCGCCAGGAGCGCATGTTCCGCCTCTCCCGGATCGTCAGCGCCATCGACGCGACGGACGCCGTGGGCACCCCGCCGCGCCCCGCCGGGTTCTCGGCCCGCGACTACCTGGCGCGGCTCTCGCCCCGGGAAGCGACGACGACGGCGCGCGTCCGCCTCGCGGCCGGTCGCGGCCAGGACCTGCGCGCCGCGGCCGTCCGCATCGGGTCGTCCCCGCGCGAGGGCTTCGACGAGGTCGAGTTCGACTACCACGACGCCGAGGCGACGTCGGAACGGCTGGCCTCCCTCGGCGCGGACGTCGAGGTGACGGGACCCGCCGAGCTGCGCGACGCCGTCGTCCGCCGCCTGACAGGCGCTCTGGCGGCCCAGACGGGTGCGGTGCCCGAGTACTCGTTGAAGAAGACCGTCGGCGCCGGGCGCAGCTCCGGCGTGGCGATGGCGGCCCGCGCGTTGAGCATCGTCGCGTTCGTGCAGCACCGCGGCACGGCAGGGCGGGCGGAGATCCGCGAGCACTTCGGCATCAGCGAGCACACACTCACCACCGACCTGCAGCGCATCAGCCTGCTCGGCCCCGACGACATCAGCCTGGGCACGCGCATCGACCTGGACTTCGAGGCCGACCCGGTGCAGATCAGCACCCCGCCCGAGCTCGAGGCGCCGCTCGTGCTCAGCCTGACGGAGGCATTCGTCATGGTGATCGGGCTGAGGATGCTCAGCCAGGTCCCGGGCACCTCCACGGAGGCCGCTGTCAGCGCGCTGGCCAAGCTCGAGGAGGCGACGGAGCACCTCCCGGTGCTCGACGCGATCGCCCTGCAGAGCCGCGCCGACGACGACCCGGAGCTCAGCGGTGCCATCAAGAGGGCCGTCGCCGAACACCGCGCACTGGCCATCGACTACTACAGCCCCACCCGGGACGAGGTCACCGCCCGGACCGTCGAGCCCGTCCGGTTCCTCGAGTCCGGTCCCACCGCCTACGTCCAGGCCTACTGCCGCGAACGGCGCGGGATGCGCCTCTTCCGCCTCGACCGGATCGTCGGACACGCGCAGTCGGAGGAGACGTTCACCCCGGGCGAGCGGCATGCCGCCGAGGCCCGGGACCTCTCCCGGAACCTCTACGCGCCGCAGGACGACGACGGCGCGGTCGTCCTGGCGTTCGCGTCGCGCCTGGACGGGCTGCTGCGGGACTACTCGCCGTCGCGCGTGGCCGCGGGCCGCGGCGCGGAGAAGGACCTTAGGATGGGGGAGGTGCGCGTCGCGGGCTCCACCCATGTGCACCGGCTCGTCGCCGCGCACGGCGGAGACGTGTTCGTCACCGAGCCGCAGGAGCTGGCCCGTGAGACCGGGGCCTGGCTGCGGCGTGCGTTGAAGGCGTACTCGATCGATACGGAAAGTGGGAATGCGACGTGAGCGTTGGGTCCTGGATTCTGCTCTGGACCGTCCTGGTTCTCGCCGCCCTGATCTTCCATGCGGTGGTCCTGTTCCGGGTCGGCCTGAAGGGCAAACGCGTGTACGACGCCGCACTGGAGGCCGGCGGCGAGTTCTCGTCCCTGCTGGACGAGAAGGACCGTGCCGCCCGAGAGGTCGCGGGGGCGGACTCCGCCGGAGTCGGCGCCCTCTTCGTCGATCCCGAGCACGCCCGCGAGATCTACGCGGAATCCCGGGAGGCCGGCCGCGAAGCACGGAGGCGTCGCCGGATCGACAACAAACGTTTACGTGGGCAGCCCCAGCGTTACGGGGATCTCTACGGCCTGTGAAGTAGACTTGTAAGCCAACGAAAGGAAAGAACCACATGGGTATTCAGGGCTGGCAGTGGCTCATCATCATCGCTCTCGTGCTGTTGCTCTTCGGGGCTCCGAAGCTCCCGGGGCTGGCGCGTTCGATGGGCCAGTCGCTGCGCATCTTCAAGACCGAGGTCCGCCACATGAAGGACGAGGGCGGCGACAAGGAGTCGTCCGCCTCGGACGACGAGGCGCCGGTCGAGGGCAAGGTCGTCAACCCCAAGGGCGACGACCCGCAGAACCGCGACAACGCGTAGCCGAGAAGTGACATCGAACCCGACGTGGCACTGACAGCAGGACGCAAAAACTCCGAGGGCCGGATGTCCCTCAAAGAACACCTGATCGAGCTCCGGAACAGGCTGTTCATCGCCCTCGGCGCGCTCTTCCTCGCGACCGTGGGCGGGTTCTTCCTCTACAACCCGGTGATGGAGATCATCGTCGAGCCGCTGATCGACGCTGGCGGCCAGGCCAACTTCGCTTCGGCGGTCTCCCCGCTGGACATGCTGATCAAGGTCTCGGTCTTCCTCGGCCTGGTCATGTCCTCGCCGGTGTGGCTGTACCAGTTGTGGGCGTTCATCGTGCCCGGGCTGCACAAGAAGGAGAAGTGGACCACCGTCGGTTTCATCGGTGCCGCGGTGCCGCTGTTCGTCGGCGGGATCCTCCTCGGGTTCTGGGCGCTTCCCTACGCATTGATCTTCTTCGTCGGGCTGACGCCCGGCGGTGCGGTCAACTACGTCACCGCGCCCGAATACCTCGACTTCGTCCTGCGCCTGTTCCTGGCGTTCGGCATCGCCTTCCTCCTTCCGGTCCTGCTCGTCGGGCTCAACATGATCGGCATCCTGCCCGGAAAGCTGATCCTGAAGAACTGGCGCATCACGGTCTTCCTGATCGCGCTGGTCGCGGCCATGGCGGCCCCGGGCGGCGATGCCCTCACCATGTTCGTCCTGGCCGGCCCCCTGCTCATCCTCTTCGCCGCCGCCACGGGGTTCTGCCTCTACAACGACAAGCGCCGGGCCAAGCTCGCCGCAGCCCGTGAGCGCGAGAACGAGGAGAACGCCAAGAACGCCAGTTCGCTTCCGGACTGACGCCCCCAATGCTTAAGGAGACGGGCAGCAACTGATGTCTTCGCCCGCTGAAAAGTACGCGGCCGCGAAAGTACGCGCTGCCGACGCCAAGACGGAGCTCCACGGCTTCCGTCAAACCCTCGCCTTCGAGCTCGACCCCTTCCAGATCGAGGCGTGCCAGGCCGTGGAGGCCGACCGCGGCGTCCTCGTGGCCGCGCCGACCGGCGCGGGCAAGACCGTGGTCGGCGAGTTCGCGGTCCACCTCGCGCTGTCACGGCAGCAGAAGGCCTTCTACACGACCCCCATCAAGGCCCTCAGCAACCAGAAGTACGCGGAACTCTGCCAGCGCTACGGCCACGACCGCGTCGGTCTGCTCACCGGCGACACCAGCATCAACGGCGAAGCCGACGTCATCGTGATGACCACCGAGGTGCTGCGCAACATGCTCTACGCGGAGTCGGACACCCTCGCGGGGCTCGGCTTCGTGATCATGGACGAAGTCCACTACCTCGCCGACAAGTTCCGCGGAGCGGTGTGGGAGGAGGTCATAATCCACCTCCCGCAGAACGTCCAGGTCATCTCCCTCAGCGCCACCGTCTCCAACGCCGAGGAGTTCGGCGGCTGGCTCGACACCGTCCGCGGGGACACCGCCATCGTGGTGTCCGAGCACCGGCCCATCCCGCTGTGGCAGCACGTCATGGCGAACGGCCGCATCGTCGACCTCTTCGCCGGCGACGTCTCCTTCGACGAGGCCGCGGCCGCGGACGGCCCGGCCGACGAGGACGACGTCAAGGTCAACCCGGAACTCGTCAAATTCGCCCAGCGGGACATGCGCACGGGATTCCGGTCCGGGGGACCGCGCCGCGGACGCGGCCGGGGCGGCAACAGCCACGGCCACCCCCGGGGCGAGCGCCCGCAGGTCAGCCACAAGGTCACCCGGCCCGACATGGTCCTGTCGCTGGACCGGGCCGCACTGCTTCCCGCGATCGTCTTCATCTTCTCGCGCAAGGGCTGCGACGCCGCCGTCGACCAGTGCGTCCGCAGCGGTCTCGCCCTCACCACGGGCCCCGAAGCCGAGGAGATCGCCCAGGCGGTCGAGCGGGCGGCGCACCAGATGCCCAAGGAGGACCTCGAAGTCCTCGGCTACTGGAGCTGGCGCGAGGGCCTGATGCGCGGATTCGCCGCGCACCATGCCGGCATGCTGCCCATCTTCAAGGAGGTGGTCGAGCAGCTGTTCGCCCGCGGCCTGGTCAAGGCCGTGTTCGCGACGGAGACGCTGGCGCTCGGCGTCAACATGCCGGCACGCAGCGTGGTGCTGGAGAAGCTCGAGAAGTTCAACGGCGAGCAGCACGTGACTGTCACGGCCGGCGAGTACACGCAGCTGACCGGGCGCGCCGGCCGACGCGGGATCGACGTGGAGGGCCACGCCGTCGTGCAGTGGCAGCCGGGAACCGACCCGGCCGCCGTGGCGGGCCTGGCCTCGCGGCGCACCTACCCGCTGAATTCCAGCTTCCGCCCGACCTACAACATGAGCCTGAACCTCTTCTCCCAGTTCGGCCGGGACAGGGCACGCTCCATCCTCGAGTCGTCGTTCGCCCAGTTCCAGGCGGACCGGTCCGTTGTGGGGCTGGCCCGGCAGGTCCGCAGCCGGGAGGAGTCCCTGGCCGGATACGAGAAGGCCATGCAGTGCCACCTGGGCGACTTCACCGAGTACGCCGGCCTGCGGCGCGATCTCTCGGCGGCCGAGAAGGAGGCCTCCCGGACCGCGTCGCGCGCACGGCACAGCGCGGCGGACGAGTCCCTCCACCAGGTCGCGGTCGGCGACGTGCTGGACGTCGGAGGGCCCCGGCGGTTGGGACGCTGCGTCGTGATCGAGCTCTCCGACTCGCACCGCGACCCCCGCCCGACCGTTCTGACGGAGGACAAGCAGATCAGGAGGTTGGGAAGCAACGACCTCGACGGCCCCGTGGAGATCGTCTCCCGCATCCGCGTTCCGAAGCACTTCACCGGCAAGTCGCCGAAGGAACGCCGCGACCTGGCCTCCAGCCTGCGCAACGCCATCCACGACGGCCGGCCACCGCGCCGCAACGCCGCGGGCTTCGAATACGGCGGGAACGCCCAGCAGGAGCAGCGCATCGCCGACCTCCGGCGCAAGCTCAAGCGGCACCCCTGCCACGGGTGCTCCGATCGTGAGGACCACGCCCGGTGGGGGGAGCGCTGGACCAAGCTGCGCGCCGAGACGGACAAGCTCACCGGCCAGATCCGCGGCCGGACCAACACCATCGCCAAGACGTTCGACAGGGTGTGCACGGTCCTCGAGTCCTACGACTACCTGCACACCGAGCCGGAGACCGGCCAGATCTACACCACGCCGGCCGGAGACCGCCTGCGCCGGATCTACGGCGAACGTGACCTGCTCTCCTCGCTCGTGCTGGAATCCGGTGCGCTCTACGCTCTGGACGCCGCGGAGCTGGCCGGCTTCGTCACGGCGCTCGTCTACCAGGCCAAGCGGGAGGACAACACGGTCCATCCCAAGCTGCCGACCAAGGCCATGTCGGCGGCCTGGGACACGGCCGTCCGGCGGTGGAGCGAGCTCTCCGATGCCGAGAACGAGCACCGCCTGCCCGAAACGGCCGAACCGGAGTCGGGTCTGATCTGGCCGATGTTCAAGTGGGCGCAGGGCCGGGACCTGAAGGAGTGCCTGCGCGGGGTCGACTTCGCTGCCGGGGACTTCGTGCGCTGGGCCAAGCAGGTCATCGACTCGCTCGACCAGCTGGCCAAGGTCCCGAACGCCCCGGAGGGCTTCTCGGCGACGTGCCGCGACGCCGTCGACCTGGTCCGCCGCGGCGTCGTCGCCTACTCCAGCGTCGCCGACTAGGCGACGCGCCACCCCGTTACGAAAGAGGATATCTGTGTCTTCGCTGGTCATGTACCGCAACGGCTCCGTCTACTCGCCGGCGGACCCACTCGCGACGGCCATGCTGGTCGACGGCGGGACCGTCGCCTGGATCGGCCAGGAGGCGGCCGCCGCCGCGCTGATCGACGACCGGATGACCGTCGTCGACCTCGACGGCGGCCTCGTCGCGCCCGCGTTCTTCGACTCGCACGTACACCTCACCGAGGTGGGCGCCTCCCTCGAGCAGCTCGATCTGCGGACGGCGCGCTCGGCGGAAGAGGTGCTCGGAGCCGTCCGCGCGGCCTCAGAGCAGGCACCGGGCGAGGCCGTCCTCGGCTTCGGCTGGGACGAGACGCTGTGGGACGAGCCCCGGCTGCCCTCCGTCGGCGAGCTCGAGGCGGCGGCCGCCGGCGCCGAGGTCTACCTGGCGCGCGTAGACGTCCACTCCGCACTCGTGGCCGGGCCGCAGGCGGACGGCCTGCGCAGCACGGCGACGGCCCACGTCACCGGCGACGCCCACCGGTCGATCCGCGATCGGGCGACGGACTACGACGACGCCACGCGGCGGCGCTACCTCCGCGCGGCGCTCGGGCACTTCGCGCGAAACGGCTACGCGGGCGTCGCCGAGATGGCGGCTCCGCAGATCAGCGGCCGGCGCGATGCCGAACTGCTGCAGGAGCTCGTCGCAGCCGACCCGGCCGCCTATCCGCTGGTCCGCATCTACTGGGCGGAACTCGCGGCGACGGCCGCCGACGCCGAGGCGCTCGCGGAGGGCTTCGGGCCGTACTTCGCCGGCCTCGGCGGCGACCTGAACATCGACGGGTCGATCGGTTCGCGGACGGCCGCCCTGCGGTCCGACTACTCGGACGCGCCGGGGGAGCGGGGCACCCTCCTGCTCTCGCCGGAGCAGATCTCCGCCCACGTCGTCGCCTGCACCCGGGCGGGGGTGCAGGCCGGTTTCCACGTCATCGGCGATGCCGGTGCCGATGCCGCGGCCGAGGGATTCCGCCGTGCGGCGGCGGTCGTCGGCGAGGACGCCCTGCAGCGCCTGGGACACCGCCTCGAGCACGCGGAGATGGTGGACGACGACGTCATCGCCGCGCTTCTCGCGTCCGGTGTGACGGTCTCCCTGCAACCGGCCTTCGACGCGCTCTGGGGCGGTCCCGGCGGGTTGTACGCGTCGCGGCTGGGCCCCGAGCGGTCCCTCAGCATGAACGAGGCGGGCAGGTTCCTGGCGGCCGGCATACCGGTCTGCCTGGGATCGGACGCTCCGGTGACCGTCGTCGACCCGTGGGCGGGCGTCAAAGCGTGCCTGAACCTGTCGACGGAGTCCGCGCGGATCTCGGCGCGCGCAGCCTTCCTCGCCCACACCCGCTCCGGCTACCGGGCCGCGGGGGTCGACATCCCCTTCGGCGGACAGCTCGTCCCCGGCGGGGAGGCCACGTTCGCGGTCTGGAGCCCGTCCGAGATGATGGTGCAGACGCCGGACACCCGCGTGGCCTCCTGGAGCACGGATGCACGCGCCGGCACGCCGTTGCTCCCCGTTTTGGAAAACGAGTTTCCCCGCTGCCTGCGGACGGTGCGCGCCGGAGAGGTCCTCTTCGCGGTGGACGACCCGTCCGCGCCGGACGCGAATCCGGCGTCGCGGCCCAGCCTCGGCACTGACTAGGTTCTATCTCGATTCACACTGGTCACAAGACGGTTGACAGTGTGGGATGAGCCACTAGGCTGGTGAATCACCGGCAGTCGCCGACGGGCTTCCCGCTTCACGCGATCCCTCGCCTGCCGCGCCGGGCGACCGGCAACAACGACAGGGGAAAACCCCGATGGCATTAGAAAACAATGGGGACACGCACGCCGCCATTGGTCCGAAGTCATCGGGGTTTTTCCCTGTCCCGGGCGCGGACGCCCTCTCACGCCGGTCGAGCGCGCCGCGCACGGCAGCGCGTTCAGCGCACTGACAGGAATGCCACCGTATAGTGGGGGACTGGCATCAACCCCCGTTCAGAAGGGCACCACAGCTCCGTGCGCGTACTGACCATCATCCCCACCTTCAACGAGCTCGAAGCGCTTCCCGTCACGGTGGACCGCCTCCGGGCCGCTGTCCCGTACTCCGACGTCCTCATCGCCGACGACAACAGCCCGGACGGGACCGGGGACCTGGCCGACCGCATGGCCGCGGAGGACCAGAACATCCACGTGATGCACCGGCGAGGCAAGGAGGGGCTGGGGGCGGCCTACATCGCCGGGTTCCGCTGGGCCCTGGAGCGCGACTACGACGTGATCGTCGAACTCGACGCAGACGGTTCGCACCGGCCGGAGGACCTTCCCCGCCTGCTCGCCGAGGTTCCCGAGGCGCACCTCGTCATCGGCTCCCGGTGGGTTCCGGGCGGCAGCGTCGTCAACTGGCCGCTGCACCGCAAACTCATCTCCCGGGCAGGCTCCTTCTACTCGCGGACGATGCTCGGTCTCCCGGTCCGCGACATCACCGCGGGCTTCCGGGCCTTCCGCCGCGAGACTCTCGAGGCCATCGATTTCGACGCCATCGAGTCGGTGGGCTACGGGTTCCAGGTGGACATGACTTTCCGCGTGGCACGCCAGGGCTTCACGATCGCCGAGGTGCCGATCACGTTCGTCGAGCGCGAGCTGGGCGTCTCCAAGATGAGCGGCAACATCGTGGTCGAGGCCGTCCTCAATGTCACGCGGTGGGGCTTGGCGGCGCGCTGGAAGAAGCTCTCCGCGGGCACCCGCTAAAGCCCGCAGGGCCGCCTCGGCGGCATGCGAAAGGCCGGATCACCCGCGGGGGTGGTCCGGCCTTTTCGATCCAGCAGGAGGCGTCAGATCAGACGTTCTCGCCGCGTGCAGCGCGGATCTTCTTCAGACGCTCCTCGAGGATCTCCTCGAGCTCCTCCTCGGAGCGGCGCTCCAGCAGCATGTCCCAGTGGGTGCGCACCGGCTTGGAGTTGTCCTCGTCGGGCTTGTGGCCGTTGACGAGGAGGGCCTCCTTGCCGCTCTTGGACACCCACGTCGCCGGGATCTCGGCCTCGGAGGCGAACGTGACGAACACCTGCTCGCCGCCTTCGGTCCGGTACTCGACGCGCTGACGCGGCGCCGGCTCGACCCCGGCCTCGGACTCCATGCTCTGTGCGCCCAAGCGCATTCCGCGCAGACTGCGATCGCTCATTACTCTCCCTACTGCGTCAGTAACGCTTCACGACATTCGGCTTAACGTCAGAGCGGTCGGAATGATTCCCGACCGCCACTGATACGACCCGACTAACCAGTATACGCAGAACCTACTGGTTTGCCGGGTTTTCGCCCGCAGCGGCCCCGCCGTCGGCGTCGCCGCCGCCGGGCTGGATATTGCCGAGCGCGCCGCCGATGCCCTTGAGCGCCTCGCCGACCTCGCTGGGGATGATCCACAGCTTGTTCGCCGATCCCTGGGCGATCTTGGGGAGCGTCTGCAGGTACTGGTAGGCCAGCAGCTTCTGATCCGGGTTGCCCGCGTGGATCGCGTCGAACACCTTCTGGATGGCCTGGGCCTCGCCGTCCGCGCGGAGGATCGAGGCCTTGGCATCGCCCTCGGCCGCGAGGATCGAGGCCTGGCGTTCGCCTTCAGCCGTGAGGATCTCGGACTGCTTGGTACCCTCGGCCGTCAGGATGGCGGCGCGACGGTCGCGCTCGGCGCGCATCTGCTTCTCCATCGAGTCCTGGATCGACAGGGGCGGGTCGATGGCCTTGAGCTCGACGCGGGAGACGCGGATGCCCCACTTGCCCGTCGCCTCGTCGAGGACGCCGCGCAGCTGGCCGTTGATCTGGTCGCGGCTCGTCAGAGCCTCTTCCAGGTTCAGCCCGCCCACGACGTTGCGCAGCGTCGTCGTCGTCAGCTGTTCGACTGCCTGGATGTAGTTGGCGATCTCGTACGTCGCGTCGCGCGGCTCCGTGATCTGGAAGTAGACGACCGTGTCGATCGAGACGACCAGGTTGTCCTCGGTGATAACCGGCTGCGGCGGGAAGCTGACGACCTGCTCGCGCAGGTCCAGCAGCGGCAGCAGGCGGTCGATGAACGGAATCAGCAGTGTCAGGCCGGGCCCGAGGGTCCGCTGGTACTTTCCGAGGCGCTCGACGATGCCGGCGCGGGCCTGCGGCACGATCCTGATCGATCGCAACAGCACGATGATGACGAAAGCCGCCAGGACGATCAGGACGATGGCCGTCCCGAGATTCGATGTGTCGGACATGTGTTTCCCCTCTGGTGTGATGTGGGGTGGGGCTGGATGGTCGGGTGCGGCCTGAACTACGTTTCTGTCGGCGTCCGCTCCGTGATGTAGGCCGTGGCCCCGACGATCCGCGTCACCCGGCCGTAGGTTCCGGGCTCCAGGGTCGCGTCGCCGTCGACGCGTGCCGACCAGGTCTCCCCGCCGATCTTCGCGCGGCCGCTCAGCCGGGTGGTCGGCTCCAGGACCAGCGCGTCGAGTCCGACCAGGCGGTCCACGTTCGTCAAGCGGTCTGCCGGACTTCGTCTGAGGTGCCGCAGGGCGATCGGCCGGAGGAAGAGGATCATCAGCAGCGCGATCACGCAGAACACGAGCGTCTGCAGCCAGAACGGCCCACCGGCCAGAGCGGTGAAGACCGCGGCCAGAGCGCCGGTGGCGAGCATGATGAAGTAGAGGTCCAGCGACATCACCTCGATGATCGCCAGGACGAGGAACAGGGCCAGCCAGAACACCCAGCCGTTGGCGACGATCCACTCGATCATCCGCAGGTCACCACACGTTCGCTCGGGAGGGCCCTTGCCGCCCTCGTTACCCTCCATCCTGCCTGATCGCCGGGCGATTCGGCGTCCCCCTGAAGGAGGATCTTCAGCGGCGGCGCAGCACCTGGACGCGGAAGGCCGCCGTCGTCTCCAGCACCGCGGGGCCGTCGGCGAGCCGCGCCCGGAGGCCGTCGGCGTCGAGATGGTGCCCGGCCGGACCCATGACCGCCAGGCGGAGCGCATCATCCCGCGAGAGCTCGAGCGTGGTGCGCACCGTCCCGCTCGACACGGGTGCGAACGCGTCGCCGAGCGTCTCGGCGACGGCGGCCTCCTTGCCGCCGGCGATCTCCAGCAGCTGCAGGGTCTCGGCGACGTCGCGGAGGTGTTCCGGCAGGGGAGTGACGACGACGGCGATGCCGCCCGGGCGCACGACGCGCCGGAACTCGGCCCCGTTGCGCGGCGCGAAGACGTTGAGCAGGACGTCGATGCTGGCGTCGGCCAGGGGCAGCGGCTTCCAGACGTCCCAGACGAGGGCGAGCGTGTCCGCCAGCTTCGCGGCCCGACGCATGGCGTAGCGGGAGATGTCCGCGGCGACCGCTTCGGCGGCTCCCGGTTTCCTTCGGCCGAGGACCCGGTCGAGGTAATAGCCGGTCCCTGCGCCCGCGTCGAGCAGGCGCAGGGGTTCCCCGTCGCCGGGCAGGCGCCCGTGTGCCCCGACGGCTTCGGCGATCGCGTCGGCCAGGGACTCGTAGTGGCCCGCTGCCTGGAAGTCGGCCCGGGCGGCGACCATGTCGGCCGTGTCCTCGCGGAACGATGTTCCCCGGCCGGTGAGCAGGTTGAAGTATCCCTGTTTCGCCGCGTCGAACCGGTGTCCGCTCGAGCAGGCGAGTTGCGTCCGGTCGCGCCGGACGAGCCGTGCGGCGCACACGGGACAGCGCAGGTGCTCCCATCCGACGCCCGACGGCGCCGCCCCGACGTCGGGGTTCGATTCGACGTTCATGCCGTCACTCCTGCCGGTCGTCGTCTGCTGGCCGTCCGCCGCGCATCGCGGCGGCGGACCCGACAACTTTACCGGCCCGCTCAGAAGCCGAGGGCCTGACGAACGTCCTGGATGTCCGCCGTCGAGTAGCGTGCCAGGTATTCCCCGGCGGAGGTCAGGCTGCGCGTTTCGGCCCTGTCGATGTAGACCGTGCCGGCGAGGTGGTCTGTCTCGTGCTGGTAGATCCTCGCCGGCCAGCCCGTGAGCTCGCGGCTGACCTGCTCCCCATCGGTCGAGTAGTAGGTGGCGGCGATCTCACGGGGCCGTTCGACCACGGCCTGGTATCCGGCCATCGACAGGCATCCCTCGAAGAAGCCCGCCGTCTCCTCGCCCATGGGGGAGTAGCTGGGATTCAGCACGGGGAAGTAGGGCAGCGGCGTGCGCTCCCGTTCGGCCGCCACCGCTTCGACGACGTCGGCGGAGTCCTCGATGACGGCCAGCTGCCAGCCGAGGCCGATCTGGGGCGCCGCGAGACCGACGCCGGGAGCCGCGTGCATGGTCCTGCGCATGACGCCGAGCAGGGCCAGCAGCTCGTGGTCCGTCAGCTCGCCGTCGTAGGGCGCCGCCGGCGTGCGCAGGGCGGGGTGCCCCATCTGGACGATCGCCGGAAGAGGTCCGTCCTCGCCGGCGTCGATGAGGGTGCGGGCGGTGTCGATGGGACGCTGCATGGAGGGTCTCCCTGGTTGGTCTGCGGTTCCTCGCCTCTCGGCGGGGCTGGGCATCGTCGGGGGGTCGGCCGGGGCCGGACTACTCGCTGCCCAGGTAGTCGAAGATCTGCATCTGCACGCCGTTGCCGTAGCTCGACTGCTCCACCAGCCGCAGTCGCTGGGCCGCCTTGTCGGCGTCGCTGAAGTAGCGTTTGCCCGCACCGAGGAGCACCGGGAACACCAGGAGGTGGAATCGGTCGACGAGCCCCGCGTCGGTGAGCGATCGTACGAGCTCCCCGCTGCCGTGGATGGAGATCGGCGGCCCCGCGGCGTTCTTGAGGGCGGCGACATCCTCGGTACTGCGCAGGATGCGCGTCTCGCCCCAGTTGTCGACGAGCTCGCCTTCCTCCAGCGTCGTCGACACGACGTACTTGGGCATCTCGTTGTAGCGGGGGAACTCCTCGGTCATGCTGGGCCAGACGCCCGAGAACGCCTCGTAGCTGCGGCGCCCCAGCATCATGGCGCCGGCCTCGTCCTGCTCCCGGCCCTTGAGCTCGTAGGCCGACGGATCGAACTCGACACTCGTCTGGGTCCAGCCGGAGTTCCGGTAGCCCGGTTCTCCGCCCGGTCCTTCCATGACTCCGTCGAGCGAGATGAACGCGGTCGCGATGAGCTGGCGCACGGCAATTCCCTTTCCTCAGTCCTTTCGCCCGAGTCTAGATCGCCGCGGCCACGTTGACGAGGGTGGTTCTGCCGCCGAGCCGGGTTGTCAGCAGCAGAATCACGGCCTTCCCCCACAACCCGATATCAAGCCGATAATGTACATTATGTCAACTAAGAGATCGAGGACGCACCCGGGGCGGTCCGCGGCCCGCTTCCCCGCCGAAGGCCTGAAGCCGCCGCAGAGTCTTGCCGGTCGGCACCGCGCCGAGGACGATTGAGCCCATGACGACCGACTCCGCTGCCTGCCCGCGCCGCGGGTTGATCGGGCTGGCCGCGTGCGCCGTCGTCGTGCTGTCCGGGTGCACGCCGTCGCCCGAGGATCTTCCGGTGGCCACCTGGCGCATCGACGACGCGTCGCCACCCGAGGCCGAATCGCTGCACGTCGACGTGCTGGTCACGCGCCTCGAGTGCAGCGGCGGCGTCACGGGCGACGTCGGCGAACCGACGATCGACGAGGGCCCGGCGGAAGTCGTCGTCTCCTACACGGTCGAGGATCTCGGGCTGGACGCCGCGACATGCCCGGGCAATCCCGAGGTCCCGGCCACGTTCGAGCTGGCAGAGCCCCTCGGAGACCGGCGTCTGGTCGACGGCCAGTGCGCGACCGGGCTCGAGGCCGCGCGGACGTCCGCCTGCACGACGGACGTCCGCTGGGAGCCGTAGGCCGCTCCCCCGCACCCTTCGACTCCCCCGCGCGGGCTCCTCGCAACCGGACTCCGACCGGATCAGATCAGCAGTCGCCCGACGCCGTAGGCCGCGCAGGCCCACAACACGCTCGCGAAGGTGCCGAGGATGAACTGCTCGGCTGCCGCGTGCTGCTTCAGCTCCGTGAAGCGGCCCAGGCCCTTGACCGCCAGCACGATGGCGAGCCCCTCCGGCCAGCCCGCCCAGAGCGTGGAGGCGATGGCCCCGCGTTCCAGCATGCCGATCCAGAGCCCGCCGCGCAGGACCGCCCCGCCCGGCTCGGGCTCCCCGCCCCGGGCGACGGCGTCGGCCGGCATACCGACGGTGAGCAGCGCGCCGCCGTCGTGCTTGAACGAGGCCCAGCGGAACATCGCCTCAGCGACCGGGCCGCCGCCGAGCGTGGCTGCGCCGACGGAGACGACGATCGCCAGCGCGGCGGGCACGGCCGCGGCCGCCAGCGCTCCGCCGATCACGCCGGCGCCCGCGGCCAGCGACAGCAGTACGGCCAGCGCGATCGCCAGGGGCGTGCGCCGCGCCGTCGCCCCAGGTCGCCACGTGCGCAGCACCGTGAACAGGGACAACCCCGTCACGCCGATCAGTAGAGCCCACGCGGTCCAGATCACTGGTTCGCCTCCCGTCGTCCTGCGGGCTGGCGCTGGCGCCCGCCCGGTGTTCCATCGAGTTCCTCGAGGGCGCGGATCGCGGACTCCGTCAGACGCTGGGTCTCGTACCAGAGGCCCGAGGACAGCCGGCTCGACACCGCCTGCTGACTGATGCCCAGTTTCACCGCGACCTCCTGCTGCGTCATGCCCGAGCGGATCATCTGCCCGGCCTCCTCGGACGTCTTGGTGCGGCGCAGATTGACCGCCGCGATCATCTGCAGCTCCGCCTCCAGGCGCTCGGTCTCCAGAGGCGGTCCCGTCACGGCCACCCGGCCGCTGGAGGTCTTCGCCCGTTCGACGGCGTCGCGCGCCCGTTCGAACGCCTCTCCCCTGCCGGCGCGCGTCTGCGCCGGCAGCGGCTCCTCGACGGCCCCGACCCCGATGCCCACGCTCCACTCGCCGGACTTCACGATGTCGAGGGCCAGCTGCACGGCGGACTCGGCCGTCGGCAGCACTCCCTGCACCTCGTCACCGGCGGTACGCTCGAAGGGGCGGAGCGCCTCACAGGCCCCGTCGATCCAGTCGATGAGCTCCCCCACGAGGTCGGGACTCGACCGCGAGTGGCGCTGGTCTATCGTCAACACGAGCATGCGACAAGTCTAAAACCTTGTGTCAGAGGTTACAAGCCCCGGCCCTTGTCTCCCGCGGTGCGGCCCGGAGTCCCCGTGGGACTCCCTAGGATGGTTCCATGCGCACTTCCTGGATCATCAGCCTCGCCGTCGACGCCGCCCTGATCATCGTGTTCGCGCTGCTCGGGCGCCAGACCCACGAGCACGGGCTCACCCTCGCCGGCATCGCCCAGACCGCGGCACCGTTCCTCCTCGCACTGCTGGCCATGGCCTCGATGACGCGCTACCCCGAGACGCACCTGCGCTTCTGGCCGCAGGGCGTCATGACGTGGCTCGGCGTCGTCGCGTTCGGGTTGGCGCTCCGGGTGATCTTCGGAGCCACCGCCGCCACGCCCTTCGTCATCGTCACAGTGATCACCCTGGGCGTCCTCCTGATGGGCCGGCGCGCGGTGTCCCGCCTGATCGCCCGACCCCGGGGCCGCGGCGACGAGCCGACGTCGCATAAGCTGTAGGCGAGCAAGCGGGTGCGGTTCGACCGCACTCCCCCGCCGGTCCCTCGCAGTCGGGGCCCCTTCCACGCTAGGAGACATCCATGGTCACAGCATTCGTCATGATCCAGGCGCAGACAGACAGCATCCCGGAGTGCGCGCAGAAGCTCTCCGAGCTCGACGGCATCAGCGAGGTGTACTCGGTCGCCGGCGACTGGGACCTGATCGCCATCGTTCGCATCAAGCGCTACGAGGACCTCGCCGAGGTCATCTCGAACCGCGTGAACAAGGTGGAGGGCGTCGTCGAGACGACCACGCACCTCGCCTTCCGCGCGTTCTCGCAGCACGATCTCGACGCGGCGTTCTCCCTCGGCCTCGAGTAGGCCCCCTGGACGGCACGACGGCGGCCGGCGGCACCCACGTTCGAGGCGCCGCAGGCCGCAGCCGTACGTGGGGCAGTGCCGCGTCAGCCGCGGGTCGCGGCGACCCAGCCCTCGAGCGCCGCGGCGGCCGAGCCCTCGTCGATGGACCGCTCCGCCCGTTCGATCGCCGCGGCCAGCCGCTCCTCGAGGGTTCCGACCGCGTCGGTGTCGTAGGCCACCAGCCCGGCCGCCGCGTTGAGGACGACGGCGTCGCGCGCCGGCCCCCGCCGCCCCGACAGGACGTCGCGGACGACGCCGGCGTTGTAGTCCGCGTCACCGCCGCGCAACTGCTCGATCGTCACGCGGGCCAGTCCGAACTCGGTCGGGTCCACGGCATGCTCTGTGATGGCCCCGTCGCGGACCTCCCAGACCCTGTTGCCGGCCGTCGTCGTCATCTCGTCGAGCCCGTCGTCGCCGCGGAAGACGAGACCGCGCCGGCCCCGGCTGGCGAGTGCGCCGGCCATGAGCGGCGCCATGCGGGAGTCGGCGCACCCGATGGCGGACGCCGTCGGATTGCCCGGGTTGGTCAGCGGGCCCAGGAAATTGAACACCGTCGCCGTACCCAGGCCGCGGCGGGCGACGGCCGCGTAGCGCATCGACGGGTGGAAGACCTGCGCGAAGCAGAAGACGATCCCCGCCGTGTCCACCATCGCCGGCAGGGATTCGATGTCCGCGTCGAGCTTCACTCCGAGGGCCTCGAGCACGTCCGCTGAGCCGGAGGTCGACGACGCGGCGCGGTTTCCGTGCTTGACGATGCGCGCCCCGGCCCCGGCGCATACAAGCGCGGCCATCGTCGATATGTTCACTGTATTCTGCCGGTCTCCGCCCGTGCCGACGATGTCCAGCTTCTCGCCGGCGATCTCCAGCGGGCGGGCGGCTTCGACCATGGAGTCGACGAGGCCCGCCAGCTCGTCGACCGTTTCGCCCTTCGAGCGGAGCGCGACGAGGAATCCGGCGATCTGGACGTCGGTGGCGTTTCCGGACATGATCTCCCCCATCGCCCAGGCTGCGGCATCGCGCGGGAGGCTCTCCCCGGCGATCAGCATGGAGAGGATCGTGGGCCAATTCGGGAACTCTTGGGCGGCGCTGAACGTAGACACGCCTACAGGTTATCTACGTTTTGTAGAAAGCGCGGAATTGTTTCTCCCCCGTCATTCCGGGGCTAGACGGCTCGAGGGGCGTGAAAACGGGCAAGATCACGCTCGACCCATTGGTGAAGTGGCCTCATTTTTGGACATAATGGGGCTGTGACAACTGCGACTCATGCCCTCAATGCCCCGGTGCACGCTGCACCGAACCGTCCCAACATGGTGTCGGTGGGAACTGTCGTCTGGCTTGCCAGCGAGCTGATGTTCTTCGCCGCGCTCTTCGCCATGTACTTCACACTCCGCGCGGCGTCGCCGGAGATGTGGGCGACGGAGACCGACAAGCTGAACGTTCCGTTCGCGCTGATCAACACGATCATCCTCGTTTCGAGTTCCTTCTCCTGCCAGTTCGGCGTCTTCGCTGCTGAAAACCTTCAGCCGCGCCGCACCGGCGGGATGTGGAACATGAAGAAGTGGGGCATGATCGAGTGGTTCATCCTGACCTTCATCCTCGGCGCGATCTTCGTCTCCGTCCAGGCGTACGAGTACACCGAACTCGTCCACCACGGCATCGCCTTGGACTCGAACCCGTACGGCTCCGCCTTCTACATGACGACCGGCTTCCACGGCCTGCACGTCACGGGTGGGCTGATCGCGTTCCTGCTGATCATCGGCCGCGCCTACATCGCGAAGAAATTCGGCCACTTCGAGGCCACCTCGGCGATCGTCACGTCGTACTACTGGCACTTCGTCGACGTCGTGTGGATCGCCCTCTTCGCCATCATCTACTTCCTGAAGTAGACCGGCACCGGCCACCACCGCATCACCAACTTCCAAGATAACTAGTGAGGAACCAGCAAGTGAAGGCACTTTCGCAAAAGCGCCGGCATCCGCTCGCCGCTGTAGCGCTGCTCCTAATGGGTCTGCTCGTCACAGGCGGCCTGTATGCAGCCGCGAGCAGCGTGAACGAAGCGCAGGCCGCCAGCGCCTACAGCGCCAGCGACGTGGAGGAGGGCAACAAGCTCTTCCTCGCGAACTGCGCCACCTGCCACGGCATGAATGCCGAGGGCACTGATGCCGGTCCGTCCCTCATTGGTGTTGGTGCGGCCTCGGTCGACTTCCAGGTCGGAACCGGGCGCATGCCGATGCAGATGCAGGGCCCGCAGGCCCAGGTGAAGCCGGTTCAGTTCGACGACGAACAGGTCCAGCAGCTCTCCGCCTACGTTGCGTCCCTCGGCGCCGGCCCCGCAGTGCCGGAAGCCGAATACCTGGACACCTCGCTCGGCAACTCGGGTCAGGGCGGCGAGATCTTCCGCGTCAACTGCGCGATGTGCCACAACGCCGCCGCCGCCGGTGGCGCGCTGACCCGCGGAAAGTTCGCCCCGTCGCTCGAAGGCGTCGAAGAGAAGCACATCTACGAGGCCATGGTGATCGGCCCGCAGAACATGCCCGTCTTCAACGACTCCAACATCAGCCCGGAGGACAAGCGCGATGTGATCACCTTCCTCAAGGAGATCGAAGCGCAGGGCTCCCCCGGTGGCGCCAAGCTGGGCTCCCTCGGACCCGTTTCCGAGGGCCTCTTCGTGTGGACCGCCGGTCTGGGCATCATCATCGCCTTCACCATCTGGCTGACTTCGCGTCCGTCCTGAGCCTCGTGCGGTGGGCTCAAGCACCGCACCACATTCGTACCGAACACTTTAGATAGAGGATGAGAGACAACATGGGCGACCATAGTCACGGCAGTCCGCAGGAGTCGGGCACCGTTGCTAAGGCTCAGGATGACTCCCTGGACAAGATCCAGGATCCGGGCCTTCCGCCGCATCGGGCTCGACTGACCGATACGGATCCGCGGGCAGCAAAGCGCGCCGAGCGCCAGGTAGCGATTCTCTTCGCTATCTCGATGATCGGCACCGTGCTCTTCTTCGTCGGCTACTTCGCGGTGGGACATCCCGAGTCGATCGCGGAAATCCGCTTGCAGAACATGCTGCTCGGATCGGGTACGGCTTTCGCGATGCTGGGCATCGGCGTCGGCATCGTCCACTGGGCGCGCACCTTGATGCCGGACCACGAGATCGCGGAATCCCGCCATGAGGTCCGCACCGAAGAGGGCCGCCAGGAGGCCGAGGAGATTGTCAACACGATCGTCGACGAGTCCGGCATCAGCCGTCGACCGCTGATCAGGAACAGCCTCATCGGGGCCCTGGCTCTGGCCCCTCTGCCGGGAATCGTCATCCTGCGCGACCTCGACCTCACCAAGGCGAGCGCGAGTGAGATCGTCGACCGCCTGCGCCACACCATGTGGGACAAGGGCGTCCGACTGACGCGCGACCCCTCCGGTACCCCGATCAAGGCGTCCGACGTCCAGATCGGCTCCGCTTTCCACGTCATCCCGGATGGGCTGAACGAGACCGAGGATCCCCTCAACGAGAAGGCCAAGGCCGTCGTCCTGCTGATGCGCCTGAACCCCGAGGATCTCAACGTCTCGCCGGAGCGCGAGGACTGGCACCACGACGGAATCGTCGCCTACTCGAAGATCTGCACGCACGTCGGATGCCCCGTGGCACTCTACGAGCAGCACACGCACCACCTGCTGTGCCCCTGCCACCAGTCGACCTTCGACCTCACGCAGGAATGCGAGGTCATCTTCGGCCCCGCCGCACACGCGCTGCCGCAGCTGCCGATCACGGTCGATGCTGACGGCTTCCTGGTTGCCCAGAGCGACTTCCATGAACCTGTTGGACCCGGATACTGGGAGCGACCATGACAACTGACACCGTCTACCAGCCCAAAACCAAAACCGGCCGCATCGCGGACTTCGTCGACCAGCGCACCGGCGCTTCGGGCATGGTCAAGGAGTTCGGGCGCAAGATCTTCCCGGACCACTGGTCCTTCATGTTCGGCGAGGTGGCGCTCTACACCTTCGTCATCCTGCTGATCTCCGGTACGTTCTTGACGCTGTTCTTCGACCCGTCCATGGCGCACACGACCTACGACGGCTCGTACAACCCGCTCAAGGGCATCGGCATGTCCGTGGCATACCACACGTCCCTGGACATCAGCTTCGACGTCCGCGGCGGCCTGTTCATGCGCCAGGTCCACCACTGGTCGGCGCTGCTCTTCGTCGCCTCCGTCTCTGTTCACATGCTCCGCGTGTTCTTCACCGGCGCGTTCCGCAAGCCGCGTGAGCTGAACTGGGTCGTCGGCAGCACCCTGCTGGTTCTGGCGATGGCCGCCGGCTTCACCGGCTACTCCCTCCCGGACGATCTGCTCTCCGGCAACGGCCTGCGCATCATCGACGGCATCATCAAAGCCATCCCGGTGGTCGGCACCTACATCTCCGCCTTCCTCTTCGGCGGCGAGTTCCCGGGGACGGCCATCATCGGGCGCCTCTACATGCTGCACATCATGCTGGTCCCGGCCCTCATCCTGCTGATGGTCGCCGTGCACCTCTTCATGGTCGTCGTGCACAAGCACACCCAGTGGTCGGGCCCAGGCCGTACTGAGGAGAACGTCGTCGGCTTCCCGGTCGGACCCGTGTACGCGGCCAAGGCTGGCGGATTCTTCTTCATCGTCTTCGGCGTCGTCGCCGCGATCTCCGCGTTCTTCACGATCAACCCGATCTGGAACTACGGGCCATACGATCCGTCGCCGGTCTCCGCGGGCACCCAGCCCGACTGGTACATCGGCTGGGCCGATGGCGCGCTGCGTCTCATGCCGGGTCAGTTGTGGGACTTCAGCTTCGACTGGATCATCCCGTTCCCGTGGGGCGACAACCTCCTGGCGATGGGCGTCCTCGTGCCGGCCGTCGTCCTGGTCGCCCTCCTCGGCGGCATGTTCGTCTGGCCATGGGTCGAGCGCTGGATCACCAAGGACGATCGCGAACACCACCTGCTAGACCGTCCGCGTAATGCGCCGTTCCGTACCGCAGTCGGCGTAGCCGGCGTCGTCTTCTACTGCGTCCTCTGGGCGGCGGCATCCTCCGACCTGATTGCGACGCACTTCCATGTCGCGCTGAACGATGTCACCTACTGGCTGCGGGCGCTGTTCTTCCTCGGCCCGATCCTCGGCTTCATCATCGCCCGCCGCATCGCCCTGGCGCTCCAGCGCAAGGACCGCGACATCGTCCTTCATGGCCGCGAAGCGGGCATCATCGAGATGTCGCCGGAGGGTGCGTTCACCGAGCGCCACGAGCAGGTCGACGAGTACAAGCTGTACAAGCTGACCGCGTTCGAGTCGCCCGAGGTCCTGCCGGCCCAGGCCGATCGCGCGGGACACGTCACACGCTCGGAGAAGCTGCGCGGCTCCGTCTCGAAGTTCTTCTTCGAGGACCGCGTCGCCCCGGTCACGAAGTCCGAACTCGAGGAAGCTCGTTCCCACCACGGCCACCACGCCGTCGAGGGACACGACGACAAGGAACTCGAGCAGTAGCCTGACCGCGAGCGTTTCACTCTAGAACGAGGGCCGCGGCACCGATTCGATTCGGTGCCGCGGCCCTCGTTTGCGTCTATGGCCTTCTGGAAGCCCCTACAGGCCCCCTGACAGCGTTTTCAGCGGTTGTAGTCACGGGAGCTCGACCTCCGCGTCCCCGGACGTTGCAGCGGCACCCAGAGCTTGTAGCGGTCCGCCCGGTAGTAGGAGATGGAGTAGTCGACGAGTTCGCGGCGCACGTAGGCGTGCCGCTGGATGCGGAGGAGTGGCGCTCCGGCGTCGACGGCGAGCAGCTGTGCGTACTCGGGTTTGGCGGCCGTCGCCTCGATCTGGTCCTCTCCCCACTGCATCACGAGCCCGTACCGCTCCTCGAGGCTGCTGTAGAGGCTGCTGGGGGCGGGTTCGTCGAGGAATCCGGGCACCTGGTGCGCCGGCAGAAAGTTCTCGTCGAGGCTCATCGGCATGCCGTCGGCCAGGAGCAGCCGGCGGAACCGCACGACGGGCGTCCCGTCGGCCAGTTCCATCTCGCGGGCGAGGTTTCCTACGGCCGGGACCTCGTCGAACCTGAGCACTCGCGCCGCGGGCACCATGCCGCGGCGCTGCATCTCCTCGCTGTAGGAGGTGAGCTTGACCTGGAGGTCCATCTTGGGCCGTGCGACAAACGTTCCCAGGCCGACAACGCGTTCGAGGGTCCCGTCCTCGACCAGCGCGTCGATGGCCTGGCGCAGTGTCATCCGGGCAACGCCGAATCGGGTCGTGAGATCCCGCTCCGAGGGGAGTCCCTCCCCCGGCCTGCAGGCGCTCTTCGCATGGTGCCGCAGGATTTCGCGGAGCTGCGCGTGTTTCGGCACTGCCGAGGAATCGTCGAGCCGACCCTCGATCTGATGTGCGTTCTTCGTGGCCACGGGGCTCCTTTGCCGGCCGGCGTCGAGGCGAATTCTTCCGTACCCCAGCATAGGCCCCCGCCCGCGCGGCCCGGGCGGCTGCGCGGGCCAGGCGGCTACGGGCCGCGCCTCAACGTGAAAAGGCGGGTGGGACGGTACACGCAATGTGTACCGTCCCACCCGCCGCGGTGAGCACCTTCCCGCGTTGCGGGCGGGCGCCCTTCCGCCTAGTGCGCGTGGTCGCCGCGGCTGTACTCGTAGGTCCAGCCGATGATGGCGATGACGGAGAGGCCGGCTCCGATGTACAGGATCCACCAGCCGATCGCCATCCCGAGGAAGCCGATGGCGGCCGAACCGGCGACGACGATGGGCCACCAGCTCCACGGCGAGAAGGCGCCGACGACGCCGGCGTTCTCGTGGATCTCCCCGTCGTTGCGGTCCTCGGGACGGGGGCCGACGCGCTTGGCGGTGAACATCAGGTAGCCGCCGAGCATGAGGGCGAGTGCCACGAGCATGAACAGCGCCGGGATGCCCACCCACTCGCTCCAGCCGGTCATGAAGCCGTAGACGATGGCGATCGGGAGGAAGAAGAGCGTCCCACCGAGGAACAGCCAGGATTCAATCTTCATGGTTACTTGTCCTTCTGGTCAGCCGGGCCGAACACCTTGCCCACGAGATTCCCCGGCGTCGTGCGTCCGGAGAGCTCCGGGTGGTGGAGGTCGAGGGCCGGACGCTCGGAACGGATGCGCGGAATCGAGTGGAAGTTGTGGCGCGGCGGCGGGCAGGACGTCGCCCACTCGAGCGAGGCACCGAAGCCCCACGGGTCATCGACCTCGACCTTGCGGCCGTTGCGGTGGGTGACCCAGACGTTCCAGAAGAACGGCACCATGGACAGACCGAGGATGAACGCGAACACCGTGGAGAACTGGTTCATCGTGGTGAAACCGTCCTCGACCAGGTAGTCCGCGTAGCGACGCGGCATGCCCATGACGCCCAGCCAGTGCTGGATGAGGAACGTGCCGTGGAAGCCGATGAACAGCATCCAGAAGTGGATCTTGCCGAGACGCTCGTTGAGCATCTTCCCGGTCCACTTCGGCCACCAGAAGTAGAAGCCGGCGAACATCGCGAACACCACGGTGCCGAAGACCACGTAGTGGAAGTGGGCGACAACGAAGTAGGTGTCCGACAGGTGGAAGTCCAACGGCGGCGCCGACAGGATGATGCCGGTCAGCCCACCGAAGAGGAAGGTCGCCAGGAAGCCGATGCTCCACAGCATGGGCGTCTCGAACGTGATCGAGCCGCGCCAGAGCGTGCCGATCCAGTTGAAGAACTTCACGCCCGTCGGCACCGCGATCAGCATCGTCATGAAGCCGAAGAACGGCAGCAGGACCGAGCCGGTGACGTACATGTGGTGCGCCCACACGGCCACCGACAGCGCGGCGATGCCGATGGTCGCGTAGACCAGGCCCTTGTAGCCGAAGATCGGCTTGCGGCTGAAGACCGGGAAGATCTCCGAGACGATGCCGAAGAACGGCAGCGCGATGATGTAGACCTCGGGGTGGCCGAAGAACCAGAAGAGGTGCTGCCACAGGATCGGACCGCCGGCCTCGGGGTCGAAGATGTGCGCGCCGAAGCGGCGGTCGGCGCCCAGTGCGAACAGGGCGGCTGCCAGCGGCGGGAACGCCATCAGGACCAGGATGGCCGTGATGAGGACATTCCAGCTGAAGATCGGCATCCGCCACATGGTCATGCCCGGTGCGCGCAGGCAGATGATGGTGGTGATGAAGTTGACGGCGCCGAGGATCGTACCGAAACCGGAGAGCGCGAGGCCGAAGACCCAGAGGTCTCCACCGACGCCCGGACTGAACGTGGTGTTCGACAGCGGCGCATAGGCGAACCAGCCGAAGGAGGCCGCACCCTGCGGGGTGAGATAGCCGGCGACGGCAATGGTCGAGCCGAAGATGAACAGCCACAGAGCCAGCGCGTTCAGGCGCGGGAACACCACATCGGGCGAACCGATCTGGAGCGGCATGATCACGTTGGCGAAACCGGCGAACAGCGGCGTCGCGAACATCAGGAGCATCACGGTGCCGTGCATCGTGAACAGCTGGTTGTACTGCTCCTTGGACTGCAGGATGTTCATGCCCGGCTCGAAGAGCTCGGCACGGATCAGCAGCGCCATGACGCCGCCGATGCAGAAGAAAATGAACGAGGCGATCAGGTACATGTAACCGATCGTCTTGTGGTCGGTGGAGGTGATCCAGTTGACGACGATGCGCCCCTTGGAGACCGGGACCACGCTCGGCGCGACGGCCTTCGCCTCATCCGTGGCGTACTCGTAGGTGGTCATGCGTCCTACTCCCCTTCGCCGTGGCTGGACAGCTGGGCGACCTGGCCCGGCTTGCGGTCGTATTCCTCGCCGAGGTGGCCCTCGGGCAGCGAATCCAGGTGTGCCCGGAATTCGGCTTCGGAGACGACCTCGACGTTGAAGAGCATTTCCGAATGGTACTCGCCGCAGAGCTCCGTGCACTTCCCCTGGAAGGTGCCCTCGACCTGCGGGGTGAGGTAGATGTGGTTCGTCTTGCCCGGGATCATGTCGAGCTTCTGCAGGAACGCCGGGATCCAGAACGAGTGGATGACGTCGCGGCTGTTGAGCTCGAAGGTGACGGGGACATCAACCGGCAGGTACAGGGTCGGGAGATCCTCCTCGACACCCTCCTCACCGGTCAGGTGGGCCTGGACGCCCGAGTAGTAGGCCTCCTGGCCCTCATAGGAGTAGTTGAAGTCCCACGACCACTGCTTGGCGCGGACGTCGACCACGAGCGGGGAATCGACCGGCTCGTCCATGTCGCGCTGCGTGGCGTCCGAGAAGACGAACAGCGTCACGACAAGCATCAGGGGAACGGCCGTGTAGAAGATCTCCAGCGGGAGGTTGTAGCTGAGCTGGCGCGGGTAGCCCGTGTCGTTCTTGCGACGACGGTAGGCGACGATGCACCAGATGAGCAGACCCCACGTCAGGATCCCGATGGCGAGAGCGGCAATCCACGAGTTGACCCATAGGTCCTGCAGCATCCCCGTGTGATTGGTGGTGTCTCGAACTTCATTCGGGAGCCAGCCACGCTGAACTTGCTCCGAACAACCCGTCAACAACAACGCTCCCGCAGCACCGAGGGCAACGACTCTGGCCCTTGTCCCGCGGCGGCTGCTGGTTCGGTCTTGCGAACTCACAGACGGCCCTTCCTCTTCTTCTAGTGCTGAATGACTCTTCAGTCCGGCCCCGGCGCCGTGCGGCTCATTCGCCATTCGGACACACCTCCGGCCTCGCTGAAGCAAGCATAGTTTTACTACCCGCTGTAGAGCTTACCTTGTGACGGCGATCTTTGCCGACTGAAACTCCGGTGGGCCCACTTTGTTGAGCGGGTGGGTCCACCGGGGTTTCGCGAGTCGTGAGTCGGTCTAGTGGAACGAATCGCCGCAGGCGCAGGAGCCGCCGGCGTTCGGATTGTCGATCGTGAAGCCCTGCTTAGAGATCGTGTCTTCGAAGTCGATCGAGGCGCCGCCCAGGTAGGGGACGCTCATCTTGTCGACGACGACCTCCACACCCTGGAAGTCGCGGACCGCGTCCCCGTCGAGGATGCGCTCGTCGAAGTACAGCTGGTAGATCAGACCCGAGCAGCCGCCGGGCTGGACGGCGACGCGCAGGCGGAGGTCGGTGCGCCCCTCCTGCTCGAGCAGGCTGCGCACCTTCTCAGCGGCGACGTCGGACAGCTGAACCTCGTGGGCCGGGAGCTCCGTGGCGTCAGCGATGGACTCGTTGGTCGTTGCGGTCATCGTTTTCCTCCAATTACTGGTGTCGAGACCTGCTGGTGGAACTGCAGGCCCCTCTGTCGTCTATTCTACGTGCGCTGGCGCCCATTACATCCCGTGTGAATCGAGCCGCGCCAACAGGAGCGCCTCGGCGGTGATCGCCCGCTCGAAATCGCCGATGTGCAGCGACTCGTTCGCGCTGTGGGCTCTCGAGTCGGGGTCCTCGACGCCCGTGACGAGGATCTGCACCCCGTCGAACACCTCCATGAGATCCGCGATGAACGGGATCGATCCCCCGATACCGGTCTCCACCGGCACGACGCCCCAGGCCTGCTCCATCGCCCACAGGCTCGCCTGCGCCGCGGGCCTGCCGGTGTCGGCGGCGAACGGGCTTCCGGATTCCGTGACCGCCACCTCCACCTCCGCCCCGAAGACGTCCTGCTTCGCGATATGGGCGCGCAGCGCCTCGCCGGCGGACTCGGCGTCCTGGCCCGGCGCCAGCCTGATGCTCACCTTGAAGCGTGTTGCCGGCACGAGGGTGTTGGACGACATGCCCACCGTCGGTACATCCATCCCAATGATGGAGAGGGCCGGTTTATTCCACAGCCGGTCCGCCAAGGGGCCGGACCCGGCGAGCCGGTAGCCGTCGACGACGGACGAATCCCGCCGGAAATCCTCCTCCGGGTAGTCGACCTCCGCGACCTCGCGCGCAACCAGCCCCTCGATGGCGACGGCGCCGTCGTCGTCGTGGAACGTGGAGATCAGGCGTGCCGCGACCGTCGGGGCGTCGAGCACGGGACCGCCGAACATGCCGGAGTGGACGGCGTGCTCCAGGACGCGGATCTCGACCTCGGCGGCGCAGACGCCGCGGAGGCTCGTGGTCAGCGCGGGCGTGCCAACCTTCCAGTTGCTGGAGTCCGCCACGACGATGACGTCCGCCGCCAGCAGGTCGCGGTACTTTTCCAGGAAGTTGCGGAAGCTCGGCGAGCCGGCCTCCTCCTCCCCCTCGAAGAAGAATGTCACGCCGACCCCGAAGTCCTCGACGGCGTCCAGCACCGCTCGCAGGGCGGCGATGTGGACCATGATGCCCGCCTTGTCGTCCGCGGCGCCGCGGCCGTAGAGGCGTTCACCGATCTCGGTGGCCACGAACGGGGGCGTGTCCCACAGCGCCTCGTCCCCCGGCGGCTGCACGTCATGGTGCGCGTAGAGGAGGATCGTCGGCTTGCCCGGTGCGGCAGGGCGGCGGGCGACGACGGCGGGGCTACCCTGGCTGCCCGAGTCCGTCTCGGCGGTCAGGATCCGCACGTCGTCGACGCCCGTGCTCCTGACCAGCTCGCCCACGGCCTCGGCGCTGCGGGCCAGTTCCGCAGGGTCGAAGGCCTCCCACGCGACGCTCGGGATCGTCACGAGGTCCTTGAGCTCGCCCAGTGTGCGGGAGAACTCCTGGCGGACGCGGGTTGCGATGGCCTCCACGTCGATGCTGTCAACTGGTGTAGTCATGCCTTCACCCTAACGCCGGGCGCCGCAGGCGAACATGAACGCCCGCCGCCCGAACGTGTCGGACCCCACGGCCGCATTCGGTCCTGACGTCCGGGCCGGATAGACTGCTCTGGTGTTTGGACGCAAGAAGGATGAAGCCGCCGCCGAAGATGCGGCCGTAGACAACCCATACGAATCGACTGAGGCGCCCCCCGAGGGCAAGAAGGGCCCGACGCCGAAGCGCAGCGAGCAGGAGGCACTCAACAAGCGCCCGCTCGTCTCGTCGGACAAGAAGGCCCGCAAGGAGGCCGAGCGCAAGCGCCGCATCGAGTCCCAGGAGCGTCTGCGGCTGGCCAACGAGACCGGCGACGAGCGCTACATGATGCCGCGCGACCAGGGCCCGCAGAAGCGGTTCGCGCGCGATTTCGTCGACTCACGCTGGATGATCGGCGAGTTCCTGATGATCATCATCTTCGCGTTCCTCATCGTCTCGTTCACGATGGCGAACAACCTCGTCGTCCAGGCCAACATCACGATCGCCCTCTGGGCGATTCTCCTGATCACCATCATCGACGCCTTCATCATGACCCGCATGCTGAAGAAGCGCCTCGTCGCCAGGTTCGGCGAGTCCGAGCGCGGCGTCCTCTGGTACGCGTCCATGCGCGGCCTGCAGTTCCGCAAGATGCGCCTGCCGAAGCCGCAGGTCAAGCGCGGCGAGGGGCCCCGGGACTGAGTCCTCCCCGTTCCCGCTCCGCAGCACGACGGCGGCCCGTCACCAACCGGTGACGGGCCGCCTTCGCGTTGAGCCGCCGTAGACGGTTCCCTCTACGCGAGGTGCTTCGACAGGTACCGGTTGACGTGGGAGGCCCACAGCGGACCCTCGTAGAGGAACGCCGTGTAGCCCTGGACCAGGTCCGCCCCGGCGCGCAGCCGGGCGTGGACCTCCTGACCGGTCTCGACGCCGCCGACCGAGATGATCGCGGTGCCCTCCCCCAGCTCGGCGCGCAGCTTCCGCAGGACCTGCAGCGACCGTGTCTTCAGCGGGGCGCCGGAGAGGCCGCCCGCGCCGATCCCCTCGACCTGCGCCGCCTCGGAGCGCAGGCCCTCGCGGGAGATGGTCGTATTGGTCGCTATGACCCCGTCGAGCCCGAGGTCCTTGACGAGGCCGGCCACGTCGCGGACGTCGTCGTCGCTGAGATCCGGCGCGATCTTGACCAGCAGCGGCACGTGACGCTGCGTCACGGAGTCCGCCTCGGCGCGCACGGCCTCCAGCAGCGGCCGCAGGGTCTCGACGCTCTGCAGCAGGCGCAGGCCCGGGGTGTTGGGCGAGCTCACGTTGACGACGAGATAGTCGGCGTGCGGGGCGAGCTGGCGGGTGCTGGCCCGGTAGTCGTCGACCGCGTCCTCGAGTTCGACGGCCTTGGTCTTGCCGATGTTGACGCCGACGACCGGGCGGGTGCCGCCGAAGCGCTTCCCGAGCACCGGGCGGACCGCTTCGATGCGCGGCGCCACCGCTGCGGCGCCGTCGTTGTTGAATCCCATGCGGTTGACGACCGCGCGGTCCTCGATCAGGCGGAAGAGCCGCGGCTGCGGGTTGCCGGGCTGGGCGCGCCCCGTGATCGTACCGACTTCCACGTGGCCGAAGCCGAGGTCCGCCAGCGCGGAGACGCCGTGCCCCTGCTTGTCGAAGCCGGCAGCCAGTCCGAATGGCGAGGGGAACTCGATCCCCATGACCGTGCGCGCCAGCTGCGGCGCGGGACGGGTCAGCCGGCGCAGCACGCCGGAGGCCCCGACGCGCTCGGCGGCCCGGATCGCTCCGAAGGCCAGGTGGTGCGCCTTCTCGGGATCCATGCGGGAGAAGACGAGACGGAAGACGGCGGGATAGATGCGCATGCAGACAAGTTTCCCCCGGCGGGGCGCCGGCAACCAACTTCGACACGTCGATGCTTCCGGCACGCCGGGTCGCTCGCCTCGGCTTCGCACCGGGCAGTCGATATGCTCGCGTCATGCCGATCCGCGATACCGAGAGCGCCCACCACGAGCCGGCGGACTACGCTCGGACCGTTCCCGAGGGAACGTGGGTGGCGGACCACCTCGGGCGCGGGTACTCCTACACGAGCCTCCACCACGGGCGCGATCCCGAGGCCGACGAGCCCGGGGTCGACGTCGACGGCCCGGCCGACCTGGTGGCCACGCTGGTGCGGTACCGTCCCGAGCCCGAGCTCTTCGAACTGCCGCGCTGGCCTTTCGCCCGCCGTCGTCCCCGGACGGCCGTGCTCTACGTGCACGGATGGAGCGACTACTTCTACAACACGGAAATCGCCGACTTCTGGGACGGGCTCGGCGCCCGGTTCTATGCCTTGGACTTCCGCCGCTACGGCCGCAGCCTCCGGCCGTGGCAGACGCCCGGATTCACCACGGACCTCGCGGAGTACGACAGCGACCTCGAATCGGCCCTCCGCACCATCCGCGAAGACCTCGCCGACGTCGAACGGATCATCCTGGCCGGACACTCCACCGGGGGCCTGATCGCGAGCCTCTGGGTCGACCGGAACCCCGGTCGCGTCGATGCACTGGTACTGAACTCGCCCTGGCTCGAGACGCACGGCAGCTGGGTGGTGCGGCTCGCCGCCGCCGGCATCGTGGACAGGGTCGCCCGGCGGCGGCCCAAGGCACTCGTCCCGCTGCCCGATGTCGACTTCTACTGGCAGTCGCTCAGCAGACAGGCGTCAGGCCAGTGGGACCTGCACCCGCTGTGGCGCCCCCGCTACGCGTTCCCCATCCGGGCCGGATGGATGGCCGCGATCCTCGAGGGGCACGCGCGCGTCGCCGCCGGCCTGCACATCGACGTCCCGATCCTCGTGCTGACGAGCGATCACACCGTGATCAGCACGCATTTCACCCCCGAGCACCTGCAGGGAGACTCCGTGATCGAGGTGGACGTCACCCGGCAGCGCGCCCTGCGGCTCGGCCCGGAGGTCACCGTGGTGTCCGTCCCCGACGCGACGCACGACCTCTTCGCCTCGAAGCCGGCTCCCCGGGCGGCGGCCTATTCAGCCATCCGCCGCTGGGCCACCGGCTACGTCAGCGGGCTCTCCGCACCCGACTGACCGTCCGGCGCCGTCCCCTCGGCCGCCGGTTCGTCCACCGCTCCCCCGTACCGGCGGTCCCGCTGGGCGTAGATCTCGATCGCATCCCAGAGCGTCCGCCGGTCCACGTCGGGCCAGAGCACATCCATGAATACCATCTCGGCGTAGGCCGCCTGCCACAGCATGAAGTTGGAGGTGCGCTGCTCGCCGGAGCTTCGCAGGAACAGGTCGACGTCGGGCAGCTCGGGCGCGTACAGGTACTTCCCCAGTGTCCGCTCCGTGATGCCCTTCGGCTTGAGCCGGCCGGCCGAGACGTCCGCCGCCATGTCCTGCATCGCGTCGACGATCTCGGCACGGCCGCCGTAGTTCACGCACATCGTCAGCTGGCAGACGCGGTTCTCCCGCGTCAGCTCCTCGGCCGCCTTCAGCTCGTTCACGACGCTCTTCCAGAGCCGGGGCTCGCGTCCGGCCCACCGCACGCGCACACCCCAGGCGTCGAGCTGATCGCGCCGGGAGCGCAGGACGTCGCGGGAGAAACCCATGAGGAACCGGACCTCGTCCGGGCTGCGCCGCCAGTTCTCGGTAGAGAACGCGTACACGGACACGTACTCGACGCCGATCTCGATGGCCCCGGCCACGACGTCGAGCAGCGCCGCCTCGCCGGCGCGGTGGCCCTCCGTGCGCGGCAGACCCCGCTGGTTGGCCCACCGCCCGTTGCCGTCCATGACGATGGCGACGTGGCGCGGGACGAACCGGGCGGGGATCTCCGGCGGTCGGGCTCCGCTGGGGTGCGGGGCCGGACGGCCCGGGTGCGGATCCCGCTGCGGCGGCTCCGGGGTGCGGTGAGTCGGTCCGGCCATCATGCTCTTTCCACGTGTTTGAGTGACTTGACTACCCGCTCGAGGTGCCACTGCAGGTACCCCGAGACGATGTTGGCGGCCTCCCGCCTCGCGGCCGCTTCGGACGAGGCGGCGCGCGCCCAGTCGCCCGTGAGCAGGGCGTCGAGCAGGTCGATCGACTCCGGCGCGGGCGACAGCGACCCGGCCGGCCGGCAGGCGGCGCAGACCACGCCGCCGAGGGGGACGTTGACC
Source organism: Zhihengliuella salsuginis (assembly GCF_014651715.1). Classification (GTDB taxonomy): domain Bacteria; phylum Actinomycetota; class Actinomycetes; order Actinomycetales; family Micrococcaceae; genus Zhihengliuella; species Zhihengliuella salsuginis. The sequence continues at coordinate 583 of NZ_BMXK01000014.1, read as the reverse complement.
GCGACGTGGGGACCGGGCGCCCCGCAGCGCACGCATCCGGAGAAGCTCGGCGTCCAGCCGGCCGTCGCGACGGAGCGCAGGAGGAACGAGTCCAGGATCAGCGAGGGGTCCTGCTCGCCGCGCGCCAGCGCCGCGAACGCCCCGTGCAGGAGGCGGTACTGCGCGGCGGCGTCGACGTCGTCCTCGGTCAGGCGTTCCGCCGTCTCGGCCATGGCGTGCGCGGCCGTGTAGGACCGGTAGTCCGCGGCCAGCCGCTGCCCGTACGGCGCGCGGATCTGGGCCTGCGTGACGACGTGCAGGCTGCGCCCGGTGGAGAGCTGGGCGTCTACCAGCATGAACGGCTCCAGTGTGGCACCGAGTCGGGAGCTCGTCCGGCGGACGCCCTTGGCGACGGCGCGGACCTGCCCGTGGCTGGGCGTCAGCAGCACCACGATCCGATCGGCCTCGCCCAGTTTGTGGGTGCGCAGGACGATCGCAGGCGTGCGATACGACTTGGACGCGAAACTGGAGCGGGGCATCTGCCGATTATCCCAAACTTCCCACGTCTGCGCTGCAGACACGGCACGACGACGGCGCCCGCCTC
>NZ_BMXK01000013.1 GCF_014651715.1 Zhihengliuella salsuginis | reverse complement strand
CCCTCCCGATTCTTCGTTCCGCTCCGGTGGTGAGTCCATGCCACTACTCTATGAAGTGCCACCCACATTTTGGCTCGTACGAAAGTACCTCCTCGAGTACTTTCTTCTCGCCGACCTCAGGGCGGGCATCGCGGCGACGACGCCCGGAATGAGACGCCTACGGGACCTGGTACTCGCTGTCGCGGGCGTCGGTGATGAGCATGTGCCCGGGCGCGTGGCCGATGGCCAGCGCCGGACGCGACTCCATCACCGCCGCCTGCGGCGTGACGCCGCAGGCCCAGAACACCGGGAGGTGCCCCTCCGGGATCTCGACGGCGTCGCCGAAGTCCGGCCGCGCGAGGTCCTCGATGCCGATCTCGGCCGGGTTGCCGACGTGGACCGGCGCACCGTGGACGGCCGGATAGCGCGAGGTGATGCGGACCGCGTCCGCGACCCGGGACGCCGGGATCGGCCGCATCGACACGACCATGGGCCCGGACATCGACCCCGCGGGGGCGCTGCGGATGCTCGTGCGGTACATCGGCACGTTCACCCCCTGCTCGAGGTGCGCCATGGCAATGCCGCCGTCCATGAGCGCCGTCTCGAAGGTGAAGGAGCAGCCGACGATGAACGTCACCAGATCCTCGCGCCAGTAGCCGGTGATGTCGGCCGGCTCGGCGACCCGGACGCCGTTCTCGTACACGGTGTACGCAGGGACGTCCGTGCGGATGTCACCGCCCGCGAGCAGCGGGCCGCTGGTCTCGCCGGCGTCGAGCACGCCGAGCACGGGGCAGGACTTCGGATTGCGCTGGGCGAAGAGCAGGACGTCGAACGCCTGCTCCTTCGGGACGATGATCAGGTTCGCCTGCGTGTAGCCGCGGGAGAAGCCGGAGGTCGGGACGCTCAGCCCCGCGCGGAAGCGCTCTCGCGCCTCGCGGGGGCCCAGTCCGGCGGCCTCGCGCCGGTCGATACCGTGGTCTCGGTGCCCCATGATCACGCCCAGAGCGCGGCCAGGCCGGCGAGCGAGTTCCAGCCGAGGTACACCGTCAGCAGCCACGTGACGGCGCCGATGACGAGCAGCCACTTGGGGTATTCGTACCCCTGGAGCAGGTCGCGGCGCCGCCAGGCGACCCACAAGAGGACGCCGAAGCCGACCGGCAGGATCAGGCCGTTGAACGCGCCGGCGAAGATCAGCAGTGTCTGCGGCGCCTGCCCCAGCAGCAGGAAGGCCGTCAGGCAGACCAGGATGAACGCGATGGTGACGAGGTTGCGGGTGCGGACGGCCGTCGTCGAACGGGTGACGAACGAGACCGACGTGTAGGCCGCTCCGATCACGGAGGTCAGCGCAGCGGACCAGAGGATGACGCCGAAGAGGCGCATGCCGATCTCGCCGGCGGCGGCTCCGAATGCCTCGGCCGCCATGTTGTCGCTGGTCAGCGCCACACCGCCGGCGACGACGCCGAAGATCGCGAGGAACAGCAGGATGCGCATGATGCCGGTGACGATGATGCTCAGCACCGAGCTGCGGCTGACCTCCTTGACGTGCTCGGGGCCGGAGGTGCCGGTGTCGATCATGCGGTGCGCGCCGGCGTACGTGATGTAGCCGCCGACCGTTCCGCCGATGAGCGTGGTGATCGTCAGGAAGTCGACCTCGGCCGGCATGACGGTGTTCTTGAGCGCCTCGCCGACCGGGGGCGCGGCGACGATCGCAACGTAGAGCATCAGCAGGATCATCATGGCGCCGAGGAGCACGACGATGCGGTCCAGCGCCATGCCCGCGCGCTTGGAGACGAAGATGAGGATCGCGATGACGGCGGAGATCGCGCCGCCGATCTTGGGGTCGAGCCCCAGCATGGCGTTCATGCCGAGGCCCGCGCCGGCGATGTTGCCGATGTTGAAGACCATGCCGCCGAGGAAGACGAGCCCGGCGAGGAACCAGCCGACGCCCGGGAGGACCTTGTTGCCGAGCTCCTGGGCGCGCATGCCGGAGACGCCGATGACGCGCCACACGTTCAGCTGCACGGCGATGTCGACGACGATCGAGATCATGATCGCGAACGCGAAGGCGGCGCCGAGCTGGACGGTGAAGACGGTGGTCTGGGTGATGAATCCGGGCCCGATCGCGCTGGTGGCCATGAGGAACATGGCCCCCAGGAGGGCGGTGCGGCGGGCGGCGGGACTCAACTGGGCTTTCGGCGCGGGCGCAGTCGTCATGATGGGCCTTCCGGTGGTGGTGCGGGTGCGAGTGCGGATGCGGACTGAAAGTGATGGTGGCCACATCGCGTTGTTGCATGGGACTCTACTGGTTGTTCAACAATCTGCGCAAGAGGTTGTTGAACAATTTCGGAATACGCGCTGCGGTCGCGCCTCGGCCCGCACCGGGCGACCCGAACCCCGGGCAGGACGGATCGACCCGGAAACCGGCCTCCGGAGATGAATCGGCCCCTCGTGCCGCAAACCTCGTATGGCTAGGCTGGCACTGGAGGGCGGACCCCGCCCACGCACCGACCCGGAGGAGCAACCATGCGGATAGCCGTCATGCAGGCCTCGGCCTCGACCCCGCGCGCCGGAGGTGCCGGTGACGATGCCGTCGCCCGCAACCTCGCGCAGATCGCCGCCGCCGCCGAACGCGCCGCCGCGGACGGGGTGGAACTGCTCGTCACGCCCGAGCTCTTCACGTGCGGCTACGCGCCCGCCGCGGTGGCACCCCACCTGGGCGACGACGTCGTGCGCCGGATCGACGACGACGTCGCGGCCACCGCCCGCGCCCACCGCATCCACATCGTCTACAGCGCCCCGCGGCGCGCGGGGAACGGCTGGACGATCACCGCCGCCCTCGTGTCCCCGGCCGGCGAGCGCCTCGCGACACACACCAAGGTGCACCTCTTCGGCGACGAGGAGCAGGAGGTGTTCACCGCCGGGACGGCGGCGCCGCCCGTGGTCGACGTGAACGGCGTCGGCGTGGGCCTCCTGGTCTGCTACGACGTCGAATTCCCCGAGATGGTGCGCGCGGCGGCGACCGCCGGGGCCGACGTCGTCGCCGTGCCCACCGCCCTGACCGCCGAGTTCACCGAGGTGCAGGACATCCTGCTGCCGGCCCGGGCCCTCGAGTCGCAGGTGGCGATCGCGTACGCCAACCACGCGGGACCGGCCCCGAGCGCCGACGGCGGGATCCAGCTGGGCGGCGGCAGCATGATCCTGGGGCCCACGGGCAACCATCTCGCCGACGCGCCGCGCGTCGACTCCGGGACGGCGCCGGCCGCCCTGATCGCGGCCGATGTGAGCGCCGCGGACGCGGCCGCGGCCCGCGACCGCGTCCCCTACCTGCGCGAACTCCGCCCCGAGCTCTACCGCAGCTGGCCGGAGCGGGCCTAGCGGCCCGCGGCGCCGCCCGGCACGCCCACGTACGACGACGGCCGGTAGCGCAGCGCGATGAGCAGCTCGGCCCGGGTGCCGGCGTCGCTCAGGTCGCGCCCGATCAGCTCGCCCACCTGGGCGATCTGGCGGCGCACGCTGTTGCGGTGCAGGCCGGTCGCCTTCGCGGTCGCGTCCCACCCGCCGTGCGCGCGGAGCCACGCTTCGAGGACGTCGAGCAGCGCGGCGGCGCGGTCGGACTCGAGCCCGCCCAGCGGGCCGAACGCGTGCTCGAAGAGCAGCTCACCCGCCTGCCGGCCGAGCAGCGACGGCACCGAGACGGGGTCGCCCGAGGCCCGCAGCGTGCGTCCGGCCTCGAACGCGCGGGCGCGCAGCACGGCGAGCCGCCGGTGCTCCTCGGGCAGCTCCGGCACCTCGACGGGATCCGAGACGGCGAGCCGCCAGCCGAGCGCCTCGACCTCGTTCACGACCGCCGGCTCGACGTTCAGGCGGGTGATGGCGGTGAAGCCGAAGTCGGTCAGCTCCACCAGCTTGGTGTCGAAAATGCGCCGCCACTGCAGGATCGCGCCCGACCGGTCGCGGCGGGCGGTCGGGCCGGGCCGCCCGTCCGCACGGAACCCGTGCACCACCCGCAGGCGGGACCCGCTCGGTGCCGACGCGCTCTGCGCCGCCAGGTCCACGACCTCGCGCCGCTCGGCGGCCCCGGGATGATCCGGTCGCAGGAGCAGGCCCGTCGCCAGCTGGCTCGGCGCGAGCGCCCCCTCCGTGCGCTGCCGCAGCAGCGCCTCCAGCAGGCCGACCGCCGTCCCGACCACCGACTGCCCGGCGGCATCGAGGGGCGCCTCGGCCCCGAGCACGAGGGCCCCGAGGGTCTCGTCGCGCGCACCGCGCAACGGGTGCGCCACGATCCACCCGCCGCCCTCCGGCGCCAGCTGACGGGTCTCGACGCGCGGCCCCCGCCCCGCGAAGAGGCGGCCGACGACGTCGTCGAGCACCTCCTGCGCGGGCACGCCGACCCGCGACTTGGCGGCGACGGCCCGAGCGCGCGTGCGGCGGTTCGCCCCCACCACCAGTGCCCAGCCGGGCACGGTCCGCATCAGCGCCTCCAGCAGGTCGGCCTCGGGCCGGGGCGCCAGGGCGGCCCGCATCAGGCGCCGGTTCCCCTCCGCCATCTGGCGCATGACACGCACGTTCTCGGCCTCCAGGAGGCGTGCGAACTGCAGGCCGAGCGCGGCGAACGGAATCTCGGCCGGCGCCGACACGAGAGTCAGCCGGTGCCGGCGGCAGGCCGCGAGGAGGGCCGCGGGGACCTCGTCGAAGTAGGGGTCCAGCCCGAAGACGAGCGCCGAGACGCTGACCCTCGTCAGCCGCTCCACGTACCGGTCGACGGCGTCGGGCGCTCCCCCGTCGCCCACGAACGGCAGCCCCGCCGTGAGGACCACCTCGTGCTCGAGCAGGTACGGGGTCGGGTCCTCCAGCTCGCTCGGCTCGGCCCAGCGGACGGCGATCGGCGGGCCGCCGTCGGCACCCGCGTCGTACACCCTCCGGGTCCCCTCGGGCAGACCCGACAGGAAGCGTTCCAGCGGGACGCTCGCGAGGCCGCCGCCGTCCGCCTCGGTGCCCACAGTTGGTGCGAATAGACTCATAAAGGCACATCCTAGGATAGAACCGCCCATTCTGTAAGCCAGCTCACATGCGACGCTGGGGTGCGAACGGACGAGGTTCCCACCCGCTGGAAAAGGACTCACCATGATCGACACCCACGCGTCAGCGCCGCCGCGCGAACCCTTGGCGCGACAGCTGGCCCGCCGCAAACCCATCGAGCAGATGGTCGCCGGCGCCGGTACCGACGGCACCGCGAACAGCGGCCGGCTCAAACGCTCGCTGGGCATGTGGCAGCTGACCATGATCAGCGTCGGCGCCACGCTCGGCACCGGCATCTTCGTCGTCCTCGGCTCCTCGGTGCCGATGGCCGGCCCCGCCGTCTGGATCTCCTTCCTGATCGCCGGCGTCGCCGCGCTGCTCTCCGCCGTGTCCTACGCGGAGATGGCCGGCGCCGTGCCGGTCTCCGGATCCAGCTACTCCTACACGTACGCGACCATGGGCGAGGGCCTGGCCTGGGTCTGCGGCTGGTGCCTGGTCCTCGAGTACGGCGTCTCCGTCGCCGCCGTGGCCGTCGGCTCCGCCGAGTACGTCAACGAGACGCTGAGCATCTTCGGCCTCGGCCTGCCCGCGGCGCTGTCCGCCCCGCCCGGCGGGGCCGACGGCTCCATGATCAACCTGCCCGCGATCATCCTGGTCCTGCTCGCGATGCTCCTGCTGATCCGCGGCATCTCCGAGGCCGCCTGGGTCAACACCGTCATGGTGGTCATCAAGATCGGCGTGCTGCTGCTGTTCATCGGCATCGCCTTCTCCGCCTTCCAGGCCGCCCACTACGAGACCCTGCTGCCGATGGGCGCAGCCGGCATGTCGGCCGCCGCCTCCCGCCTGTTCTTCTCCTACATCGGCTTCGACGCCGCCTCCACGGCCGGCGAGGAGGCCAAGGACCCCCAGCGCGACCTGCCGCGGGCCATCATCGCCTCCATGGCGATCGTGACGGGCCTCTACATCCTCGTCGCCATCGCCGCGGTCGGCGCCCGCGAATGGAGCTGGTTCGACGGCACCGAGGCGGCCCTGTTGGTCATCCTGCAGGAGCTGACCGGCGCCAAGTGGATCTCGCTGATCTTCGCGGTCGGCGCCGTCGTCGCCATCGCCTCCGTGGTCCTCACGGTGCTCTACGGGCAGACCCGCATCCTGATGACCATGGCCCGCGACGGCATGGTCCCGCGCATCCTGGGCCGCGTGTCCAAGCGCACAGGCACCCCGGCCGCCGGCACACTCATCTGCGGCAGCGTCATCGCCGTCATCGCCGGCCTGATCCCGCTGGGCCAGCTCGCGGACGCCACGAGCATCGGCACCTTGTTCGCGTTCATGCTGGTCAACCTGTCGGTCATCTACCTCCGCCGCAGCCGCCCTGACATGAAGCGCACGTTCCGGGTGCCGTTCTTCCCGGTGGTCCCGCTCCTCGGCGCGGGCATGTGCGTCTACCTCATGGTCAACCTGGGGCTCACGACCTGGTGGGTCTTCCTCGCCTGGATGGTCGTCGGCGCCCTCGTCTACCTGGGCTACGGGCGCCGCCACTCGGTGGCGAGCCTCGCCGCCCGCACCGGCGCCGGCCAGCCCGACCCCCGCGCCTGATCTCCCGAACACCCCCGACCTCCCGAAGGAACCGACCCATGTCGACCCCGTACGCCAGCACACCGGCCCTCACCGGCGAGGACCTCGCCGCCGCGCAGGACCTGCCCCCTGTCACCATGCTGAACCCGGACTTCCCCTTCAGCTACGACCACTACCTGCAGCACCCGGCCGGGCTCGGGTCGGTCCCGACCGAGCAGTACGGGACCGAGGTCGCCGTCGTCGGCGCGGGGCTGTCCGGCCTCGTCGCCGCGTACGAGCTCATGAAGCTCGGCCTCAAGCCCGTCCTCTACGAGGGAGGCCACATCGGCGGCCGCCTGAAGACGGCCGCGTTCGACGGCGCCCCGGGCGTCACGGTGGACCTGGGCGGCATGCGCTTCCCGGTCTCCGGCAAGTCGTTCTACCACTACGTCGAGATGCTGGGTCTGGAGACCGAGGACTTCCCGAACCCGCTGTCCCCGGCCTCCCCCAGCACCGTGATCGAGCTCGCCGGCGTCAAGCACTACGCCGAGACGGACGCGGACCTGCCGGCGTTCTTCCACGAGGTCTCCGACGCGTGGAGCGCGGCGCTGGCGGAGCACGCGATGTTCGCGGAGATGCAGGTGGCGCTGCGGTCCCGCGACGTGCCGCGCATCAAGGAGATCTGGAACGCCATGATCCCCACCTTCGACGAGCAGACGTTCTACGGCTTCATCGCGGCGAGCCGCTCCTTCAAGGAGGCCGGATTCGAGCACCGCGAGGCGTTCGGCCAGGTCGGCTTCGGCTCGGGCGGCTGGGACACCGACTTCCCGAACTCGATCCTCGAGATCCTGCGCATCGTCTACACCAACGCGGACGACGAGCACCGCGGCATCGTCGGCGGCGCCCAGAAACTGCCCGAGGCCCTCTGGAACCACGCCCCGGACGACCTGGAGTTCTGGCCGGCCGGCACGTCGCTCGCGAGCCTGCACCACGGCAGCACGCGCGGCGCCGTCGCCAGCATCTCCCGCGGCCCGGCGACGGACGAGCGCCCCGAGGGCGACCTGCAGATCACGGACAAGTGGGGCCACACGGCCAGCTACGCGACCGCCGTCGTCACGTGCCAGACCTGGCTGCTCTCCACGCGCATCCACACGGAGGAGACCCTCTTCGCCCCGGGCATGTGGACGGCGATCGAGCGCAACCACTACATGCAGTCCTCGAAGACGTTCGTCATGGTGGACCGCCCGTTCTGGAAGGAGCGCGACCCGCAGACCGGCCGCGACACCCTCTCGATGACGCTCACGGACCGGCTGCCCCGCGCCACCTACCTGCTCGACAACGGGCCGGACCAGCCCGCAGTGATCCTCCTGTCCTACACGTGGAACGACGACGCCCTGAAGTGGCTCTCGCTCGACGCCGACGAGCGCGTGCGCCTCATGCTGCACTCGCTGGCGCAGATCTACCCCGACGTCGACATCGCCTCGCACATCGTCGGCGAGCCGATCACCGTGTCCTGGGAGGCGGACCCGAACTTCATGGGCGCGTTCAAGGCCAACCTGCCGGGCCACTACCGCTACCAGCAGCGCCTTTTCACGCATTTCAAGCAGGACGAGCTTCCCGCCCACCAGCGCGGCATCTTCCTCGCCGGCGACGACGTGTCCTTCACCGCCGGCTGGGCCGAAGGCGCGGTGACCACGGGCTTGAACGCCGTGTGGGGCGTCGTGGACCACCTGGGCGGCACCAGCCACCCGGAGAACCCGGGCCCGGGCGAGGCGATCGACGAGATCGGCCCCATGCCGCTTGACTAGGCAGGACACCCCGCGGAGCGTCATCTGCGACGCGAAGTGGATCCGGACAGCGGCGTCTACTAGCTTCGGACTTTAGACCCACTGTCCGGGCGCCGGCGCCGGCGCCCACGCCCGGGAGGAATGCTGATGAACGACACCGCCCACGTCCCCACGGTCCGCACTGCCGCAGGCTCGTCCGGCGCCACAAGCCGCCGGAACCTGCTGGCCGGCGTCGGCGCTCTGGCGGCGCTTTCCGGCCTGGCCGCCTGCGCGCCGGCGGCAGCGCCGGAGAGCACCCCGACGCCGAGCACGCCCGTGCCGGGCACGCCGGAGGAGGCCCTGGAGCGGCTCAAGACGGGCAACGAGCGCTTCGCCGCCAGCGCGGCGAAGCACCCGAACCAGGGAGCGGATGCACGCGCCGGCACGGCCGAACATCAGGCCCCCTGGGCACTCGTCCACGGCTGCGTCGATTCGCGTGTCGCCCCCGAGCTCGTCTTCGACCAGGGGATCGGCGACATCTTCACCACGCGGACCGCAGGCGCCGTCCTCGACGACACCCTCGTCGGAAGCATGGAGTTCGCGGCCGGCAGCCCCTACGAGGTCCCGGTGCTCGTCATCCTCGGGCACACGGGCTGCGGCGCGGTCACGGCCACGGTCGAGGCGGTGGCCGCCGCGCCCGACAACCCCCGGGCGCCCGGAGAAGTCGCAGATATCGTCGACGAGATCGCACCCGTCGTCCGCGCCGCCGATCCGGTCGAGGACCAGAAGGCGTTCATCGACGCCGTCGTGGCCGCGAACACCCTCGCCGTCGCGGAGGCGCTGGTCGAGCGGTCGCAGATCATCCGCGACGCCGTCGAGGCGGGCCGCACGCGCGTGATCGCCGCCGTCTACGACCTCGATACCGGGCTGGTGGACTGGGAACCGCGCCGGAGCTGACCCGGTCCTAGCGACCCGACGAGCCGCCGTCGCGCTCGATCAGGTCGTCGACGTCCTCGCCCTGCCATTCGTCGGGCCGCCCGTTGAGGTGCTCGCGCCCCTCGGGGACGCCCGGCCGCTGGGCGTTGAGGTCCCGCGGCAGCAGGGAGAAGCCCTGCCAGTGCATCTCCATCGGCGACTGGTCCTCGTCGCGCGGCACGTGGTGGAATCCGACGGCCACCCAGGAGACGACGTCGGCCAGCTCCTCCTCCTGCCCTTCCTCCACGAAGTCGAGGACACCACGGCCGTAGTCGGCCGGGTTGTAGGTGGCGAAATACCTGTCCGTGGTCACGTGGATCTGAACCGGCAGCCCCACGCCGGGCAGGAAGTCCCGTAGGCACTCGCGCCGGTGCTCGAGACGGACCGGCGCGCGCCGACCCGCGGCTAGAGTCCCAGCTCGGGGCCGAGCGAGTACGCCAGCGTCAGCGAGACGGCGTTGTTGAAGAAGTGGAGCACGTACGCGTACGCCAGCGACTTGCCCGTGAAGACGTAGGCGAGGCTGATCGCCACGCCGAGCACCAGGTACGGGATCGCGGAGACCGGGTCGAACGTGCCCGAGCCGATGAAGTGCAGGCCCGCGAACGCGACCACCGAGACGGGCACGCAGATCCACACCGGCACCTTGCGGCTCATCTTGCCGATCAGCAGGTGCCGGAACACGTACTCCTCCACGAGCGGCCCCATCACGACGGCGGTGGCGAACATGGTCGCGAACGGCACGTCGCGCGTCATGGCCTCGATCGCGAGCTGGTTCTCGCTCTTGGTCGGGTCCGCACCCGAGGCGACGAGGATGCCCGTCGTCGTCAGGATCGACGCGAGCCACAGCCCGGGGACGAGCCCGAACTTCGCCCACGGGTTGTGCACGAAGGTGCCGAAGGTGCGGAACAGGTGGGGCGCCGCGACGACCATGGCGGCGCTGAACAGGACGGCATAGGAGATCAGGTTCACCGAGAACATCGCCTGGTTCTCGGTGGGGAACAGGCCCATGTAGGCGGGGACGAGCAGCAGCAGACCGGCCACGCCCAGTCCCAGCAGGAGCCCGTAGAGCACCAGCACCACCGCATCCGCGCGCCGGAAGGGGCCGGCGTCGTACACCGGCTGCCTGGCCTTCGGCGGCAACGGGTACGGCGGGGGCGGGGTGGTGGCGTTGTGCATACGGGCCACGATAGACCGCGTGGCCTACACGGCCGGAATCGAGTCGGTGACCGCGTCCGGATCCTCGGCCGGGCCGGCGAACTGGCTCTGGTACAGCCGGTAATAGGCCCCCTGGCCCTCGATGAGCTCCTCGTGGTTGCCCTGCTCCACGATGCGGCCCGCCTCCATCACCAGAATCGTGTCGGCGTCGCGGATCGTGGAGAGGCGGTGGGCGATCACGAACGACGTCCGATCGGTGCGCAACGCGTTCATCGCCTGCTGAACGAGCACCTCCGTGCGGGTGTCCACGGAGGACGTCGCCTCGTCGAGGATCAGCAGCGAGGGATTCGCGAGGAAGGCCCGGGCGATCGTGATGAGCTGGCGTTCACCGGCGGAGACGTTGGTCCCGCCGTCGTCGATCACGGTGTCGTAGCCGTCCGGCAGGGCGCGGACGAAGCGGTCGACGTAGGTCGCGTCCGCCGCCGCGTACACCTCCTCGTCGGTGGCGTCGAGGCGCCCGTAGCGGATGTTGTCCATGATGGACCCGTTGAACAGCCATGCATCCTGCAGGACCATGCCCGCCTTGGAACGCAGCTCGGACCGCGACAGGTCGGTGATGTCGACGCCGTCGAGGGTGATCCGGCCGGAGTCGAGCTCGTAGAACCGCATGACCAGGTTGACCAGCGTGGTCTTGCCGGCCCCGGTCGGGCCCACGATCGCCACCGTGTGGCCGGGGTCCGCATCGAAGGACAGGTCCTCGATGAGGGAGGTCTCGGCGGAGTACGAGAAGGACACGTGGTGGAACTCGACGTGTCCGTCCGCGCGTTCCGGCAGGTGCGCGTCGGCCGTCTCCGGGTCCTGTTCGTCGGCATCGAGCAGCTCGAACGTGCGCTCGGCCGAGGCCACGCCGGACTGCAGCTGGTTCGCCATGCCGGCGATCTGGCCCAGCGGCTGCGTGAACTCGCGCGAGTACTGGATGAACGCCGTCGCGTCGCCCAGACTCATCTGCCCGGAGGCGACGCGCAGGCCGCCGACGACGGCGATGCCCACGTAGGCGAGGTAGGAGATGAAGTTCATGACCGGGAAGATGGTCCCGGACATGAACTGCGCCCCGAAGGACGCCTTGTAGAGGTCCTCGTTCTTGGCATCGAACTGCTTGAGCGCATCGTCCTCGCGACCGAAGACCTTCATCAGATCATGGCCGGAGAACGCCTCCTCGATCTGCCCGTTGAGCGTGCCCGTCGCCTTCCACTGGTGCTTGAAGAGCTTCTGCGAACGCACGCCGATGATGCCGGCGGCGACCGCGGAGAGCGGCAGGGCGACCAGCGCGATGAGGGCGAGCTGCCACGACACCACGAACATCATGATGACGATGCCGATCACGGTCAGCGCGGACTGCACCAGCTGCGCGAAGGCCTGCTGCAGGGCGGTCTGGATGTTGTCGACGTCGTTCGTCACGCGGGAGAGCACGTCGCCGCGCTGGCGCGTGTCGAAGTAGTTCAGCGGGAGCCGGTTGAGCTTGTCCTCGACCGCCTTGCGCAGGTTGTAGACGACCCGCATGACGAGCTTGTTCAGCAGGTAGCCCTGCCCCCACATGAACGCGTTGGCGACGAAGTACATGGCGAGCACGATCGCGATGATCAGGCCGAGCTGCTGGAAGTCGACCCCGGCACCGGGGACGAGCTCCATGCCGGAGATCATCTCGGCGAGATCGTCCTGGCCGTCGGCCCGCAGGCCGGCGACCATCTGGTCCTGGGGGACCCCCTCGGGCATCTGTGCACCCACGAACCCGGCGAAGATGACGTCCATCGCCATGCCGAGGATCTTGGGCGCGATCACGTTCAGCACGACGGCGACCGCCACGAAGCCGAACACGACCGACAGCAGCACCTTCTCGGGCGCCAGCAGGGACAGCAGGCGCTTGGCCGAGGGCCAGAAGTGCTGGGCTTTGCGGGGCGGGGCCATGTCGCCGAAGCCGTCGTCCAGCTTCATGTTGAGCTCGTCCTCGGTCAGCTCGACCTCGGGCTCCTGCTCCTTCTTGGTCTTGAACGCCATCTAGGCCACCTCCTCCGCTGCCATCTGCGATTCCACGATCTGCTGGTAGGTCTCGTTGCCCTCGAGCAGCTGCTCATGGGTGCCGCGGCCGATGATCTCGCCGTCGTCGAGCACGAGGATCTGGTCGGCCTCCGTGATGGTGGCGACGCGCTGGGCGACCAGGATGATCGTCGCGTCGGCGATGTTCTCGGCCAGGGCCGTGCGCAGGTTGGCGTCGGTCGTGACGTCGAGCGCGGAGAACGAGTCGTCGAACAGGTAGACGGACGGACGGGCCACGAGCGCGCGGGCGATGCAGAGCCGCTGGCGCTGTCCGCCGGAGACGTTCGTGCCGCCCTGGGAGATGGGCATGTCGAGGGCGCCGTCCGTGTCGCGGACGAAGTCGGCGGCCTGGGCGATCGCGAGGGCGTCCCACAACTCCGCGTCGCTCGCCTCGTCCTTGCCGTAGCGGAGGTTCGAGGCGACCGTCCCGGAGAACAGGTAGGGCTTCTGGGGAACGGCGACCGCGGCCTTCGACAGGGTGTTCCGGTCGAGCGCCTGGACGTTCACGCCGTCGATCAGCACCTCGCCGCCGCCGGCGTCGTACAGGCGCGGGATGAGGTTCAGCAGGGTCGATTTGCCGGCGCCGGTGGAGCCGATGATGGCCGTCGTCTTGCCCGGCTCGGCCGTGAAGGAGAGTCCCTTGAGCACGGGCTCCTCGGCGCCCGGGTACCCGAAGGTGACGTTCTTGAACTCGACCTTCCCGCGGGGCGCACCGTCCTCGCCGGTGGGCAGCTCGGGGCCGGCCGCGGGTTCGTGCAGCGACGGTTCGACGTCGAGTACCTCGGAGATGCGGTCCGCGCACACCATGGCCCGCGGAACCATCATGGCCATGAACGTGCCCATCATGACGGCCATGAGGATCTGCAGCAGGTACTGCAGGAACGCGGTGAGCGCGCCCGGCTGCATCTCGCCGGCGTCGACGCGCTGGCCGCCGAACCACATCACGGCGGCCGTGGCCAGGTGCAGGATGAGGCCGATCACGGGGAACATGAGGACGAACAGCTGGCCGACCTTCACGCCCGTTTCCGTCAGCTTCTCGTTGGCCTCGCGGAAGCGCTCGGTCTCGTAGGGCTCGCGGACGAACGCCCGGATGACCCGGATGCCCGTGATCTGCTCGCGGAGCACCGAATTGATGCCGTCGATCCGGTCCTGCATGGTGCGGAAGAGCGGCATCAGCTTCACCACGAGGAAGCCGACGACGACGAGGAGGATCGGCACGGACACCCACACGAGCCAGGACAGCCCCGCGTCCTCCTGGAGCGCCATGATGACGCCGCCGACGCACATGATCGGGGCGGTCACCATGAAGTTCAGGCCCATCAGTGCGAGCATCTGGACCTGCTGGACGTCGTTGGTGCCGCGCGTGATCAGCGTCGGCGCACCGAACTGGTTGACCTCGCGGGCGGAGAAGCCGGCGACCGAATGGAAGACGGACCGGCGGATGTCGCGGCCGATCGCCATGGAGGTGCGGGCGCCGAAGTAGACGGCGCCGACGGCGGTGACCACCTGGATCAGGGCGACGGCGAGCATGACGCCGCCGGTGCTCCAGATGTAGTCGATGTCCCCGTTGACCACGCCCTCGTCGATGATGCTCGCATTGAGGCTGGGCAGGTACAGCGTGGCCATCGTGGTGGCGAGCTGGAGGAGGAGAACAGCGGCGATCCACCATTTGTACGGTTTGGAATACTGCGCGAACAGACGCAAGAGCATGGGGGCGGTGATCCTTTGCGGGGCACCCCGAACGCCGGCTGCGAACGAGGCAGAATGCACCCTACTCCCCGCCACCCGCAAATAGATCCGCCTCAGGGATGATTCCGACCCTGAAAGTCGTCATTCCGTGAATGGCATCAGGAGCCGCAGACGGGCGGGGCGACCGCGCGGACTAGAGCTCCCTCGCAGCGTCGATGACGTCCTGGGGCGCCGGGGTCCCCTCGGACTCGTGCGCGCGGAGGACGCGGACGGCGCGCTCGTGCTTGAGCTTTTCGATGGGGTTCAGGTGCGGCTGCACGTCCGCCGGCCCGAAGAACGTGTAGCCCACATATTTGGACCACCACCGGAATCGGTAGCCTGGACTCAGCCCGGTGGTGTCCCGGACGATGGGTCGTTTCTGGTCGTCGTTCATCGCACCCCCGTGATTCACGTCACACAAGGAGAACGGTCGCGTGGCCGTACTTATTCCGCGCAGGTCGGGTGCCGGCGGGCGGTGCCACTCTCAGCGCACCGCACGGGTGACCCGGGGCCGGGGCGGCAGCGGCGCGAATCGCCACTAGACTCGCCGCCTCCGTCCCGCCCCCGGGAATCTAGAGGGCCCTCAGGCCTCCCCGCGGCGGATGAGCTCCCCGCGAGGCGTCTCGAAGTCCACCGGCTCGCCGCGCACCCAGGCGCCGGCGACGACGCCGGTGAGCTCGCGCCCGTCGTAGGGGGTCACCGGGTTGCGGTGGTGCAGGTGTGCGGCGTCGACCCGCAGCGCGGTCTCCGGCTCGAAGACCGCGAAGTCGGCGTCGGCGCCGACGGCGATCCGCCCCTTGCGCTCCAGCCCCACGAGGCGCGACGTGTTGGTCGCCATCCAGTCGACGACACGCTCGAGCGCGATGCCGCGCCGCTTCGCCTCGTCCCAGATGAGCGAGAGCCCCAGTTGCAGGGAGGACACGCCGCCCCAGGCCTCGCCGAAGTCTCCGCCGCCGGCGAGCTTGAGCTCCACGGTCGACGGCGAGTGGTCGGAGACGATGCAGTCGATCGTCCCGTCGAGCAGCGCCTCCCAGAGCAGGTCGCGGTTGGCGCGCTCGCGGATCGGCGGGCAGCACTTGTAGGCGGTGGCGCCGTCCGGGATCGCCTCGGCCTCCAGCGTCAGGTAGTGCGGGCAGGTCTCCACGGTGATCCGGACGCCGTTGGCCTTCGCGGCGCGGATCGCGTCCAGGGCGTCCGACGACGACAGGTGCAGGATGTGCGCCCGCGCGCCGGTGCGCCGGGCGGCCTCGATGACGGCCTGGATGGCCGCGTTCTCCGCGGCCCGGGGGCGCGAGGCGAGGAATCCGGCGTAGCCGGGGCCGGCCGGGACGGGCGCCGACTCGATGGTCGTCGCGTCCTCGGCGTGCACGATCATGAGCGAGTCGAACTCCGCCAGCTCACCCATGTCCGCCTCCATCGCCTCCGGCGTCAGCGGCGCGAACTCGTCCACGCCCGAGTGCAGCAGAAAGCACTTGAAGCCGAACACGCCGGCGTCGTGCAGCGGCTTCAGGTCGGACTCGTTGCCGGGCACGGCCCCGCCCCAGAAGCCGACGTCGATGTGCGCCTTGGCGGCCGCGACGGCCTGCTTCTCCTCGAGCGCGGCGACGTCGACGGTCGGCGGGATGGAGTTCAGCGGCATGTCGATCAGGGTGGTCACGCCGCCGGCGGCGGCCGCGCGGGTCGCCGAGTCGAACCCCTCCCACTCGGTGCGTCCCGGCTCGTTCACGTGCACGTGCGTGTCGACCAGTCCCGGCAGCAGCACCTGCTGGTCGCCGAGCTCCACGGTCCGGGCGCCTTCCAGCGGCTCGTCGTAGGGCACGACGGCGGCCACACGGCCATCCCTGACGCCCACCTGGCGGGGGGCGGTGGTGCCGTCGACGAGGACGCGGGGCCCGCGCAGCACGAGGTCGTAGGCGACGGACTCCGCCGCGGTGGTGGTGCCGGGTGCGTTCTCGGCGCTGGTGGTGGTCATGGCGTGAGCTCCTTCGCTCGTCTCGGTGAGCCGATGGTACCGCCGCCTCCGGCGGGGCGCTCGGCGAGGTGCTGTGCGATCTCGCGCCCGGCACGCCGGGCGAGGCCGGCGGCGTCGCGCATGCAGACCGCCGGGTCGGGTTCGTAGTCGGTCAGGGCCACCACGGAGGCGAACCCGGCGGCGGCGCGGGCGCCGTCGTCCAGCAGGCTGCGCCCGCAGACCGCGTGGGCGGGCACGCCCGCGTCGGTTGCGGCGGCGGCCACCCCGGCCGGCGTCTTGCCGCCGAGCGTCTGCTCGTCGAGGCTGCCCTCCCCCGTGATGGCGGCGTCCGCACCGGCGAGCGCCGCGTCGAGGCCCACGAGCTCGGCCACGACCTGGAAGCCGCTGCGGCGGCGCGCCCCGAGCAGGGCGAGGGCCGCGAAGCCGACGCCGCCGGCCGCGCCGGCCCCGGGCTGACCGGCGAGGCCGGAGCAGTCGGCGCCGGCGACCCGGTCGAGGACCTCGACGAACCGCGCGAGGGCCGCGTCGAGCTGGGAGACCTGCGCCGGCGTCGCACCCTTCTGGGGCCCGAACACGGCGGCCGCCCCGCGGACGCCGAGCAGCGGGTTGTCGACGTCGGCGGCGAGGGTGAAGCGGGTGGTGACCAGGCGCGGGTCGAGTCCGGACAGGTCCACGCAGGCCAGCCGCGCCAGGGAGGCGCCGCCGTCGGGCAGCCCCGCCCCGGACTCGTCCAGCAGGCGGGCGCCGAGCCCGACCAGCAGGCCGGCGCCGCCGTCGGTCGAGGCGCTGCCGCCGAGCCCGAGCACGATCTCGCGCGCCCCGGCGTCGAGGGCGGCGCGGATCGCGTCGCCGGTGCCGCGGCTCGTCGCGCCCAGCGGGTCGGGACCGCCCGGCAGTGCGTCGAGTCCGGACGCGGAGGCCAGCTCGACCACGGCCGTGCTCCCCCGCAGCGCGAACGCCGCCTGGTGATCGGCGCCCGTGGGCCCGGCGACCGCGGCCGTGCGCAGCTCGAAGCCCGCCGCCACGGCCGCGGCGACCGTCCCCTCCCCGCCGTCGGCGACGGGGACTTCGACGATCTCGGCGTCGGCGAGGACGTCGCGCACGCCGGCGGCGATCGCGTCGGCCGCCTGGGCGCCCGTGAGCGAGCCCTTGAACTTGTCGGGTGCCACCACCACCTTCATGGCGGCCCTAGACTCCCGCGCCCGCCGGCTCCGCCGCGCGAGCGGTGGCCAGGGGGGTCAGCGCGGTCGGCGCGTCCTCGGGGGTCGCGGCCAGCTCCTCGAACTCGTTGACCGCGCCCAGCGAGGCGCCCATGGAGATGTTGGTGACGCGCTCCAGGATCACCTCGACCACCACGGGCACCTGGTGCTCGGCGGCCAGGCGGCCGGCCTCGGCGAACGCGTCGCCGAGGCGCTCCGGGTCCTCGACGCGGACGGCCTTGCAGCCCAGGCCCTCGGCGACCTTGACGTGGTCGACGCCGTAGCCGTTCGTCTCCGGGGAGTTGATGTTCTCGAAGCCCAGGGACACGTGGTAATCCATGTCGAACCCGCGCTGCGCCTGGCGAATCAGGCCCAGGTAGGAGTTGTTCACCACCACGTGGATGTACGGGAGCTTGAACTGCGCGCCGACGGCGAGCTCCTCGATCATGAACTGGAAGTCGTAGTCGCCGGAGAGGGCGACGACGCGCTCCCCCGGCTTGCCGCGGACGACGCCGAGCGCGGCCGGGCCGGTCCAGCCCAGGGGGCCGGCCTGACCGGCGTTGATCCACCGGCGCGGGCCGAAGACGTGCAGCATCTGCGCCCCGGCGATCTGCGAGAGGCCGATCGTGGAGACGTACGTGGTGTCCTGGCCGAACGCCGCGTTCATCTCCTGGTAGACGCGCTGCGGCTTGACCGGGATGTTGGCGAAGTTCGTCTTGCGGTGGCCGGTCCCCTTGCGGGCGGTGCACTCGTCCGCCCAGGCGGAGTAGTCGGGGAGCGTCGCGGCCGCCTTGCGGGCACGGGCCGCGGCGATCAGCTGCTCGAGGGCGGCGCCGGCGTCGGAGGTGATGCCCAGGTCCGGGCTGAACACGCGCCCGATCTGCGTCGCCTCGATGTCGATGTGGACGAACGTGCGCCCGTCCCGGTACGTGTCGAGGTCGCCGGTGTGGCGGTTGGCCCAGCGGTTGCCGAGCCCCAGGACGAAGTCGGAGGCCAGGAAGGTCTCGTTGCCGTACCGGGTGTGCGTCTGGATGCCGATCATGCCGGCCTGCAGGCGGTGGTCGTCGGGGATCGCGCCCCAGCCCATGAGCGTGGGCGAGACCGGGATGTTCAGCAGCTCGGCCAGCTCGACCAGCTGCTCGGAGGCCTCGGCGTTGATGACGCCGCCGCCGGCGATGATCAGCGGGTTCTCGGAGGCGACGAGCAGGTCCAGGACCTTCTCGGCCTGGGCGCGCGTGGCGGCCGGGCGGTCCGCGGGCAGCGGCTCGTAGGCGTCGATGTCGAACTCGATCTCGGCCATCTGCACGTTGATCGGCAGGTCCAGCAGCACGGGGCCCGGGCGGGCCGAGCGCATGATCTGGAAGGCCTTCGCGAACGTGCCCGGCACCTGGCCCGGCTCGAGGATCGTGGAGGCGAACTTGGTGACCGGCTTGGCGATCGACTCGATGTCGACGGCCTGGAAGTCCTCCTTGTGCAGCACGTGCGTCGGCGCCTGGCCGGTGATGCACAGCATCGGGATCGAGTCGGCGATCGCGGCGTAGAGGCCGGTGATCATGTCCGTGCCGGCCGGCCCGGAGGTGCCGATGCAGATGCCGATCCCGCCGGTCGCCCGGGAGTAGCCGTCGGCGGCGTGGGAGGCGCCCTCGACGTGGCGGTGCAGGGTGTGGCGGATGCCGCCGTGGGCCTTCATCGCCGAGTACAGGGGGTTGATGGCGGCGCCGGGCAGGCCGAAGGCCTCCGTGGCGCCTTCCTTCTCGAGGATCAACGCGATCGCGTCGACCGTGCGCATGCGGGTCATGATTGCTCCTTCGAAGTCATGGTGGGGCGGGGATCCGCCCGTGGCCGTCAGGCCGAGGTGGGTGCGGTGGACTCCGCGGCCTGCTCGGCGCCGCTGAGGCGCTCCACGCCGCGGAACAGGCCCGAGTGGTCCAGGCCGCCGTCGCCCGTGGCGACGGTCGAGGCGACGAGCTGCGCGACGAGCCCGCCGAGCGGGAGCACGACGCCGGCCTCGCGGGCCGCCGCGGTCACGATGCCCATGTCCTTGTGGTGCAGGGCCAGGCGGAAGCCGGGGGCGAAGTCGCGGTCCAGCATCTTCTGCCCCTTCTGGTCCAGCACCTTCGAGCCGGCGAGGCCGCCGCCGAGGACCTCCAGCGCGGCGGTGGTGTCGACGCCGTAGGCCTCGAGGAAGGACACGCCCTCGGCCAGGGCCTGGATGTTGGCGGCCACGATGAGCTGGTTGGCGGCCTTGACGGTCTGGCCGGATCCGGCCGGTCCGACGTGCACGATGGTCTTGCCGACGGCGGCGAAGACGTCCGCTGCGGCGTCGAAATCGGCGGCGTCGCCGCCGACCATGATCGACAGGGCGCCGGCGACCGCACCGGCCTCGCCGCCGGAGACCGGGGCGTCGAGGGCGCGCAGCCCCGCGGCCCGCGCCTCCTCGGCGAGGGTGACGGCGACGTCGGGACGGATCGTGGAGTTGTCGATCCAGAGCGCGCCCTCCTTCGCCTGGGCGAAGGCGCCGTTCTCCCCCGTCACGACGCCCTCGACGTCCGGGGAGTCGGGAACCATCGTGATGATGACGTCGGCGTCGGCCACGGCCTCGCCGATGGTGCCGGCCGCGGTGCCGCCGGCGGCGACGAGGTCCGCCGTCTTCTGCGGGCTGCGGTTGTAGCCGGCGACGGAGAATCCGGCGGAGACGAGGTTCTTGGCCATGGGAAGGCCCATGATGCCGAGTCCGATGAAGGCGATTTTCTGCTGTGCCATGGTGGGTTCTCCTCAGTGGGGTTTCGGTGGAGGTGCTCTACGTCGTCGGTTCAGGCGGGCTGGCGGATGAGCCACGCGAAGGCGTCGTCGCGGGCCGCCTTGTACTCGAGGCCGACGGGGCCCGTGTAGCCGAGCTCGCGGGACCGGGTGACCCACTCGCCGAGCGGCAGCCCGCCCGTGCCGGGTGCGCCGCGGCCGGGGTTGTCGGCGATCTGGATGTGGCCGAAGTTCGCGGCGTGCGCCTCGATGACGGCGGCGACGTCGTCCCCGTTGACCGCCAGGTGGTAGAAGTCGGCCAGGAGCTTCACGTTCCCGGCGCCGGCCGCCGCGACGCGGTCGATGACGCCGAGCGCGTCGGCGGCGGTCTTCAGCGGGTAGGCGGGAGTTCCGGAGACCGGCTCGAGGAGGACCGTCCCGTCGATCCGCTCGACGCCCTTCGCGGCGGCGACGAGGTTCTCCACGGCCAGCTCGTCCTGCGCGGCCGGGGTCGAGGACTCCAGCCGGTTGCCGTAGAGGGCGTTGAAGTGGCGGCAGCCCGTGGCCTGGCCGATTCCGGCGACGACATCGACGTTGTCGCGGAACTCGGCCTCGCGGCCGGTCCAGGAGACCAGGCCGCGGTCGCCGGCCGGCATGTCGCCGGCGAGGAAGTTCAGCCCGGTCAGGGCCACGCCGGCGTCGTCCAGGGCGGCGACGAAGCGGTCGACGTCGGCATCGGCCGGCACGGCCTCCGCGAACGGCCACCAGAACTCCACCTTGTCGAAGCCGGCGGCCTTGGCGGCGGCCGGGCGCTCGAGCAGCGGCAGTTCCGTCAGGAGAATCGAGCAGTTCACTGTGTAGGACATCGGGTCCTCCTCGTCGATAGTTTCCACAATCTGGAAGTTAACTCTTGCTTTATGAGAACACTAGGTGCGCCGGGTCACACCTGTCAAGACGCTTTTCCGTTTTTCGGACGACAACTACCGCGATGCGAGATAGCCTCTTGACAGACCAGATTGTGATGGGCATTACTTAAGCGGACTGCTATGGAATCAAACTTCCGCTAAGTGGAATTTGCAGCTCCCCTTTCCGAGGCCCCCGGGCCACGAACGAAAGACTCCCTCATGAGCACAACCCACGAAACGACTGCTCCGCCCGTGATCGCCGAGGCCCCCGAACCCGTCCGCGGCACCGACGCGAGCAATCCCTACGACCTGAGCCCGACCCTCTACAACCAGGATCTCGCCCCGACGAAGAGGTCGGGCCGGCCCTGGCGGGCCTACAGCATCTTCACCCTGTGGGCCAACGACGTCCACAGCCTCGGCAACTACGCCTTCGCCATCGGCCTCTTCGCACTCGGGCTCGGCGGCTGGCAGATCCTGCTGGCCCTGGGACTCGGCGGCGCCCTCCTGTTCCTGCTCCTGAACCTCTCCGGGTTCATGGGCGAGAAGACGGGCATCCCGTTCCCGGTGATGAGCCGCATCGCCTTCGGCATCCGCGGCGCCCAGATCCCGGCCATCGTGCGCGGCGTCGTCGCCATCGCCTGGTTCGGCATCCAGACTTACCTGGCCTCCGTGGTCTTCCGGATCATGATCGTCGCCGTGATCCCCCCGGCCGCAGCGCTCGACGCGAACTCCTTCCTGGGGCTGTCGACGCTGGGCTGGATCTCCTTCCTGCTGCTCTGGGCCCTGCAGCTCGTCATCGTCAGCTACGGCATGGAGATGATCCGCAAGTACGAGGCGTTCGCCGGCCCTGTCATCCTCGTGACCATGGCCGCGCTGGCCGTGTGGATGTTCATCGAAGCCGGCGGCGCCATCGCCTGGACCACCCCCGATTCGAAGACGGGCCTGGACATGTGGCTCGCGATCCTCGGCGGAGCAGGCCTCTGGGTCACGATCTACGGCACGTTCGTGTTGAACTTCTGCGACTTCACCCGCGGCGCCCACTCGAAGCGCTCGATCGTGCGGGGGAACTTCTACGGCATCCCGATCAACATGCTCCTCTTCGGCGCCATCGTGATCGTCCTCGCCGGCTCCCAGTTCAAGATCAACGGCACCGTCATCGAATCGCCGGCCGACATCGTCCAGACCGTGCCCAACACGTTCTTCCTGGTCATGGCCTGCCTCGCCCTGCTGGTGCTGACGATCGCCGTGAACCTCATGGCGAACTTCGTCGCCCCGATCTACACCCTGTCCAACCTCTTCCCGAAGATCCTGGACTTCAAGCGCGCGGGCATCGTCTCCGGAATCCTCGGCCTGCTGATCCTGCCGTGGAACCTCTACAACTCCCCGGTCGTCATCACGTACTTCCTCGGCGGCCTCGGCGCCCTGCTCGGTCCGCTTTTCGGCATCATCATGGCCGACTACTGGCTGATCCGCCGGACCCGCATCAACGTCCCGGACCTCTACCGCAACCGGCCGGAGACCGACTACTACTACCGGCGGGGCGTCAACACCCGCGCGGTCGCGGCGTTCGCGCCGTCCGCCGCCGTCGCCCTGCTGCTCGCCTTCATCCCGGTCTTCGCCTCCGTCGCAGCCCTCTCCTGGTTCCTCGGGGCGGGTCTCGGCGCGGGCCTCTACCTGCTCGTGGCGGACCGCCGTCCGCAGTTCACCGACGTCTCCGGCGAGCCCATCGCCGTCGCCAGCACCCACTAGGAGCACTCCATGCGCATCCTCGTCGTCAACGTCAACACCACCGAATCCATGACCGCGGCCATCGCGGCCTCGGCGCGCGCGGTCGCCGCACCGGGAACCGAGATCGTCGGACTCACCCCGCGCTTCGGCGCCGACTCCTGCGAGGGGAACTTCGAGTCCTACCTCGCCGCCCTGGGCGTCATGGACGCCGTCACCTCCTACCCGGAGCCCTTCGACGCCGTGATCCAGGCCGGATACGGCGAGCACGGGCGCGAGGGCCTGCAGGAACTGCTCGACGTCCCGGTCGTGGACATCACCGAGGCCGCCGCGTCGACCGCGATGTACCTGGGCCACAAGTACTCCGTCGTCACCACCCTGGACCGCACCGTCCCGCTGATCGAGGACCGGCTCAAGGTCGCCGGCCTGCTCGACCGCTGCGCGTCGGTGCGGGCCAGCGGGCTCGGGGTCCTCGAGCTCGAATCCGAACCGGAGCGCGCCGTGGAGGCGATCGTCACCCAGGCGAGGGCCGCCGTCGAGCAGGACAAGGCGGAGGTCATCTGCCTGGGCTGCGGCGGCATGGCCGAGCTCGAAGAGGCCGTCTCGGCCGCAACGGGGGTCCCGATCGTCGACGGCGTGCGCGCGGCGGTGGCGGTCGCGGAGGGGCTCGTGCGCCTCGGCCTGTCGACCTCCAAGGTCCGCACGTACGCCCCGCCCCGCCCCAAGCGGATCACCGGCTGGCCCCTCCCCGAGAGCGCCGCGGCTCTCTCCACGGTCGCGGACTGAATACTGGCAGACGGTGTTCACGAATATCACAGCGTCCTCCCAGATTTGATGTCTAGTGTTGAAAGCACCTCATGAAGGTGCGAGTGATGAGGCGAAGGCCCCCGGCCCACGGTCGGGGGTTTTCGTTTGCCCTGGAGCCGGCCCGCCACGGCTAGTGCCCCGCAGACGACTTGATGGGGATCTCCCGGCCGTCGCCGTCGATCAGCTTGCCGCCCTCGAAGTGGTCGCCCTCGGTCAGGCAGGCGATGTCCCGCCGGGTGACCGAGCGGTCCGTACCGGCGACGAACACCGACTGGTTCTCCGAATTGCCCTTCTTCACGTGGTTGAACAGGACGTTCAGCAGGATCGCCGCGACCGCCGCCGAGCTGATGCCCGAGTGGAAGATCGTGGAGAACCAGGACGGGAAGCGGTCGTAGAAGTCCGGCGCAGCGATCGGGATCATGCCGAACCCGAGGGACGCTGCCACGATGATCAGGTTCATGTTGTTGCGGTACTCGACCTTCGCCAGGGTGCGGATGCCGCTGGCCGCCACCGTGCCGAAGAGGACGACGCCGGCACCGCCGAGCACGGGCGTCGGCACCGCGGCGACCACCCGGCCGAGCACGGGCAGCAGCCCCAGCACCACCAGGATCACGCCGCCGGCGCTGACCACGAAGCGGCTCCTGATGCCCGTGATGGCGACCAGGCCGACGTTCTGGGCGAAGGCGCTCTGCGTGAAGGAGTTGAAGACCGGCGAGATCGCGCTCGAGAGCATGTCCGCGCGCAGGCCGTCTCCGATTCGCCTCGAGTCCACCTTGGACCCGGTGATCTCGCCGACAGCGATGATGTCGGCGGAGGTCTCCGTCAGCGTCACGAGGATGACGATCAGCATCGAGATGATGGCGGCGACCTCGAAGGTGGGTGCGCCGAACGCCAGGGGCGTCGGGAAGGCGACGATGTCGCCCTCGCCGACCGCGGAGAAGTCGGCCATCCCGGCGAAGACGGCGATGACGGTGCCGGCCACCATCGCGAGCAGGATCGACAGGCGCGAAATCGCCGAGCTGCCGACCTTGCTCAGCAGCAGGACCACCGCGGTGGTGGCGGCCGCCAGTCCGATGTTGGCCACGCTTCCGTAGTCCTCGGCCTGAGAATTGCCGCCCATGGCCCAGTTCGCCGCGACCGGCATGAGCGTCAGGCCGATGGTGGTGATGACGGTCCCGGTGACGACCGGCGGGAAGAATTTGATGATCCTCGAGAACAGGGGCGTGATGGCCAGCCCGATCAGGGACGCGACCATCACCGAGCCGAAGACCGACTGGATGCCCCCGCCTCCGTGGACGATCGCCACCATGGTGGACACCCCGGCGAAGGAGACTCCCTGGACCAGCGGCAGCTGCGACCCGAAGAACGGGACGCCGACGGTCTGCAGGATGGTCGCGAGCCCGCCGACGAAGAGGCAGGCGGCGATCAGCAGCCCGATCTCCTGGGCGCTCATCCCGGCCGCAGCGCCGATGATGAGCGGCGGGGCGATGATGCCCCCGTACATCGTGAGGACGTGCTGGAACCCGTAGGCGAAGGTGCTGCCGAGGGGCAGGCGCTCGTCCTCGGGGCGGGATGCCGCGGGACGGTTCTTCTTCTTGGTGAACATGGCAGTCTTCCTGGTTCGTGGCGACGTGCGTCGGACGGCACAAAAAATGAGCCGGCATCGATCGATGCCAGCTCATTACGACCCTGCCCGCTGCTCCCAGGTTGCGTGATCTGCATCACGCGGTGAGGTCCACGCTAGACCACGTCCGCGGCGAATGGAACTCTTTTCGAGAATTTATTTCCGCTTTTCGGAATCGACCAGCCTCCGGGCGGCCGCCGAGTGCCGCGCCGCCAGCGCGGGGACGTCGAGCCCCGGGATGGCGCCGTCGACGACGCGCCACACCCCGCCGACCATCACCCGGTCGGCGCGGTCCGCCGCGCAGAGCAGGAGCGCGGCGAGGGGGTCGTGGCTGCCGGAGAACCGCAGCTCGTCGAGGGTGAACATCGCCAGGTCCGCCTGCAGCCCCGGGGCCAGCTGGCCGATGTCGGAGC
This sequence comes from Zhihengliuella salsuginis, assembly GCF_014651715.1. Taxonomy (GTDB): domain Bacteria; phylum Actinomycetota; class Actinomycetes; order Actinomycetales; family Micrococcaceae; genus Zhihengliuella; species Zhihengliuella salsuginis. Next base: position 42,298 of record NZ_BMXK01000013.1, on the reverse strand, counting down.
GGCCCAGCACCGCGGCGGAGCCCCGGGTCGCCCAGCCGAGCGCCCGCTCCACGGGGACGCCCGCCCCGTAGCGCAGCCGCTGCAGGTAGAGCGCCTGCCGGGCCTCGAGGATCATGTTCGAGGCGTCGTTCGAGGCCGAGCCGTCGACCCCCAGCCCCACGGGGACGCCGGCATCCTCCAGCTCCAGGACGCGCGCCGTCCCCGACGCGAGCCGCATGTTCGACGTCGGGCAGTGGGCCACCGCCGTCCCCGCGGCCCCCAGCCGGGCGATCTCGCCGTCGTCGAAGTGGATGCCGTGGCCGAGCCACGTGCGGTCGCCGAGCCAGCCGACGCTCTCCAGGTAGTCGACCGTGCGCAGCCCGAAGCGCTCCCGGCAGAACTCCTCCTCGTCCAGCGTCTCCGCGAGGTGGGTGTGGAGCCGGACGCCGTGCCGCTCGGCGAGCCCCGCGCTCTCCACCATGATCTCGCTGGTGACGGAGAACGGGGAGCAGGGGGCCAGGGCGATCTGGACGACGGCGCCGTCGCCGGGCTCGTGGTACTGGCGGATGAGCCGCTCGCTGTCGGCGAGGATCTCCTCTGCCCCCTGGACGGTCGAGCGCGGCGGGAGGCCGCCGTCGTCCTCGCCCAGCGACATGGATCCCCGGGTGAGCGTGGCGCGCATCCCCATCCGCTGCACGACGGCGGCCTCGATGTCGACGGCCTCCCGCAGGCCGTCCGGGAACAGGTAGTGGTGGTCGGCGGCCGTGGTGCAACCGGAGAGCAGGAGCTCGGCGAGCGCCACTTCGACGGCCGCCTCCAGGGCCTCGGGGGTCAGCCGGGCCCAGACCGGGTAGAGCTTCTGCAGCCAGGGGAACAGGGGTGCGTCGGCCACCGGCCCCCAGGCCCGGGTGAGCGTCTGGTAGAAGTGGTGGTGCGTGTTGACCAGGCCCGGCAGCAGGACGTGGCCGCCGGCGTCGTAGGTCGCGTCGCACGGCTCGGAGGGGCGCCCGCCGGTGGGGACGAGCTCGGCGATCCTGCCGCCGGCGACCACGAGGCCGCCTCCCGCGTCGAGGTCGTTGGCGGTGAAGACGGCGAGCGGGTTCTTGATCCAGAGCCTGGACGGGGCGGGGGTCATGCGGGCCTCCTGCGGCGGTTCGACGATCGACGATCCAGCTCAGTTAGACCCTGTCTGCTGATCCAGGGGGCACCTGTCGGGTGCGGGCCGGTCGCGCCTCGAGGGCGCCTCCGGTGGGCTCAGCCTAGGGTGCGGGACGGCGCGCTGCCAAGGGGTGGGGCGAGGGTGCCCGGTCCCCCGCCGCGAGCTCCGCGGAAAACCGCGAGTTTCACATCGCGAGAAGCGACTTCCAAAAAACTATGGCGCATCTCACATTCCGGTGCTAATCTCAAAAATGCCCACGGCGGGCTCCCGCATCGCGGGGCGCTATCTACCAGGCAACTCAACGTCCATCCCAAAAGCTGAAGCCTGGTAGCCGCAGCAGAGTTCCACTCCCGCGAACACCGTTCCGGCGGCCAGGGCTTCCTCAGCACTAAGGAAGTCGCACAATGAGTACCACCGTCACGGCAGAAACCTTCCTCACCACCGCCATCGAGCTGGCCACGGCCAACGTCCTGAAGCAGGGCGGCCCCTTCGGCGCCGTCGTCGTCACCGCCGACGGCCAGGCCTTCGAGGGCGTCAACCGGGTCACCGCGAACCACGACCCCACCGCCCACGCGGAGGTCACCGCCATCCGCACCGCCTGCGCCGCGCTGGGCACCTTCGACCTTTCCGGCGCGACCCTCTACACGAGCTGCGAGCCGTGCCCGATGTGCCTGGCCTCGGCCCTGTGGGCCCGCGTCGGCGACGTGGTGTTCGCCGCGGACCACCACGACGCCGCCTCGGTCGGCTTCGACGACGCCGTCTTCTACGACTACTTCGAGAACGCCGACCGCGACCGCCTCATGCCGGTCCGGAAGCTGGAGCGACCGGCGACCGGCACGCTGGACGTCCTCCAGCCCTTCAACACCTGGAACTCGCTCGAGACGCGGATCGACTACTAGGAACCGGTGGCCGACATGACTCTCCTCGACAAATCCTCGGGAAAGAAAGCTGACGGAGGGAGCGCGGCGGCCGGTACGAAGGCCGCCGCCACGACGGGTGGCAGTACCACGGCGCCTCCGCCTCCCGGCCCGCTGCGCGTCCTGGACTCCTTCTTCGAGATCAGCAGGCGCGGATCCACGCTGACCCGCGAATTCCGCGGCGGCACCGTCACGTTCTTCACCATGGCGTACATCGTCATCCTCAACCCGCTCATCATGGGCGGCTTCTCCGCGGAGAACGCGCCCCTCGACGTCGCGGGCGGCTGGCTGCCCGCCGCGCAGGTGGGCGCGGTGACCGGCCTGACCGCCGGCGTGATGACCATCGCCTTCGGCGTGGTCGCCAACCTGCCGTTCGGCCTCGCGGCCGGCCTCGGCATCAACTCGTTCCTGGCGGTCTCCGTCATCCAGGACGTCACGTGGCCCGAAGCCATGGGCCTGGTGGTCATCAACGGCCTCCTGATCGTCCTGTTCGGCGCCACCGGCGCCCGCACCGCGATCTTCCGGGCCGTCCCCAAGGAGCTGAAGGCGGCGATCACGGTCGGGATCGGGCTCTTCATAGCCTTCATCGGCTTCGTGGACTCCGGGTTCGTCACCGCCACCACCGCCGGCCCGCCGGTGGTGCTCGGCACCAACGGATCCATCACGGCCGTGCCCACCCTCGTCTTCGTCGCCGGCCTGCTCCTCATGGGCGTGCTCGTGGCCCGGAAGGTCCAGGGCGGCCTGCTGATCGGGATCGTCGCCACCACCCTCCTGGCCGTCATGGTGGAGGCCGTCCTGCGCCTGGGCCCGGGCGGGGCGGACAACCCGGGCGGCTGGCACCTGAACACGCCGGTGCTCTCCGGGCAGGCGGTGTCCCTGCCCGACCTGACGCTGGTGGGCGAGTTCGACCTCCTCGGGTCGTTCTCCCGGATCGGCGGGCTGGCCGCGGTGATGCTGGTGTTCACGCTCGTGTTCACCAACTTCTTCGATGCCATGGGCACCATGACCGGGCTCGCCAAGAGCTCCGGCCTCGCCCACAAGGACGGCACGTTCCCGCGCCTGAAGCCGGCATTCGTCATCGAGGGCCTGGGGGCCGTGGCGGGCGGCGCGACGTCGGGCTCGTCGAACACCGTCTACATCGACTCGGCGGCCGGGATCGGCGAGGGCGCCCGGACCGGGCTCGCGTCCGTGGTCACGGGCGTCCTCTTCCTCGGCTCGATGTTCTTCACGCCGCTGACCTCGGTGGTCCCGATCGAGGTGGCCGCCGCGGCCCTCGTGGTGGTGGGCGCGATGATGATGGCCCAGATCAAGGAGATCAGCTTCAAGAAGTTCTCCGTGGCCCTGCCGGCCTTCCTGACCATCATCACCATGCCGCTGAGCTACTCGATCGCCAACGGCATCGGCGTCGGCTTCATCTCCTTCGCCGTCATCAACGCCGCCTGCGGCCGGTCCCGCAAGGTCCACCCCCTGATGTGGGTGGTCGCCGCGGGCTTCGTGGTCTACTTCGCGCGCGGCCCGATCAACGCCCTGCTCGGCTCCTGAGCCCGCTCGGGAGAACACACAGGAGGTGTCTCCGATGCTCGACCTGTTGACCGCCCTCGGCGGCTGGCTTCCGGCACAGCGCGGACGGCGGTGCGCCGTCGCCACGATCGTCGCCTCCGGCGGCTCCGTGCCCCGGCCGCCGGGGACGTCCATGCTCGTCTCGGAGGACGGCGAGCTCCTCGGCAGCCTCTCCGGAGGCTGCGTCGAGGGCGCCGTCGTCGAGGCGGCCCTGGAGTCCCTGCACGACGGCGGCAGCCGCCTCGAGCACTTCGGCTACAGCGCCGACGACGCCTTCGCCGCGGGCCTGACCTGCGGCGGGGAGCTGGAGGTCCACATCGGGCCGGCCGCGGACGGCGAGCTCGCCGCCCTCGGCGGGCTCCCGGGGTCCGGGGACGCGGCGGCGCCGCTGGCCCTGATCCGCCGGCTCGACGCGCCCGGCGGGAGCGTCGTCGTGCGCGACCCGGCCGGGTTCCGCGCCGCCGGGTCGGCGGAGCTCGCCGGGCTCCTGGGCGGCGACGCGACCCTCGTGGACTCGGCCGCCGCGCAGCTCGAGTCGCTGCTGCGGGGCGGCCGGTCCGGCCTGCTCCGGCTCGCCTCCCCCGCCGGCTGCGCGGGTTCCGGGGCCGCGGAGCCGGCGGCCCTGTTCGTCGAGAGCCGGCTTCCGGCCCCGCGCCTGCTGGTCTTCGGCGCCAACGACTTCGGGGCCGCCCTGCTGCCGGCCGGGAAGCTGCTGGGGTACCACGTCACGCTCTGCGATGCCCGGGAGGCGTTCGCGGGGCAGGCCCGGTTCCGGGCGGCGGACCACGTGTCCACGGACTGGCCGCACCGCTACCTGGCCGCCGAGGCGGCCGCCGGGAGGATCGACCACCGGACCGCGGTCTGCGTGCTGGGCCACGACCCGAAATTCGACATCCCGCTGCTGCGCACCGCGCTGGCCCTGAAACTGGCCTACGTCGGGGCCATGGGCTCGCGGCGCAGCCACCGCCAGCGCATCGACGCGCTGCTGGCCGAGCAGACCGCTCCGGAATCCCTGCAGCGCCTGCACTCCCCGATCGGCCTGGACCTCGGCGCCGTCACCCCGGCCGAGGTGGCGGTCTCGATCGCGGCGGAGATCATCGCCGTCCGGACGGCCGCCCCGGCGACCGAGCTGCGGGCCGGTTCCGGGCCGATCCACGCGGGCGCCACCACCCCGGAAGCGCCCGGAACGCCGTCCCGGGCCCCGCTCCCGGCGGCGCCCGCTCCTCCGAACGCCCCCTCCACCCGCGGAGCCGACCGAGAGGCAGCACCATGGACCTGAACACGATCGAGGCGGTGGTCCCCACCGCGGATCCCGCGGACTTCCGCGACGGCGACGCCTGGCTCGCCGGCGGCACCGTCCTCTTCTCCTACGGCTCCTACGCCTTCGGGCCGCGCCCGCTCCGGCGCCTTCTGGACCTCTCCCGCGCCGGGTGGCCGGCGGTGACGGTGCACGACGACGGCCTCGAGCTGGCCGCGACCTGCACCATCGCCGAGCTCTACGCCCTGCCGGGCTCGCCGGCAGTCACGGGCCGCGGCTGGCCCGGGCTCGAGCTGATCCGGCCGTGCTGCGACTCGTTCGTCGCCTCGTTCAAGATCTGGAACGTGTCCACGGTGGGCGGGAACATCTGCACCTCGCTGCCGGCGGGCCCCATGACGTCGCTGTGCGCGGGGCTCGACGCCGTGGCCACCGTGATCGGCGCCGGCGGGGCCACGCGGACCGTGCCCGTCGCGGAGCTCGTCACCGGGGACGGAACCAACGCCCTGGCCCCGGGCGAGCTGCTGCGCAGCGTCCGGATCCCCGCGTCGGCACTCGCGTCGAGGGTCGCATTCCGGAGGCTCTCGCTGAGCAACCTGGGCCGCTCCGGCGTGCTCCTGATCGGCCGGCTCGATCCCCGGGACGGCCTGGCCCTCACGGTCACCGCGTCCACCAAGCGGCCGGTGCGGCTGAGCTTCCCCGCGGACTCCCCGCCCGACGCCGAGCGGCTCGCCGCCGCCGTCGGGCAGTCCATCCCCGCGGAGCTCTACCACGACGACCAGCACGGCCTGCCCGCGTGGCGGCGCGACATGACCGGCCGGCTCGCGGAGGAGATCCGCGCCGAGCTGCTCGGCGAGCGCCGCCCCGACGGGAGCGTGGCGGTCTCCGGCGACTTCTGGGACGGGGCGGGCCGCGGCCACGCGGTGTCCGCCCAGCCGAGCACCCAGCGCCCCGGCGCCTCCCGGGGCGCCGCCGATCCCTCCCAGCGGAAGGAGGCCTGACATGGCCATCGAGATCAACGGAACACCTGCCGCGGGAGAGCCCCGGCCGGGCCAGTGCCTGCGGACGTTCGTGCGCGAGCAGGGGAACTTCGGCGTCAAGAAGGGGTGCGACGCCGGCGACTGCGGCGCCTGCACCGTCCACGTCGACGGGACCCCGGTGCACAGCTGCCTCTTCCCTGCCGTCCGCGCCGACGGGACCGCCGTCACCACGATCGAGGGCCTGGGGGCCGCGACGGACAACGGCGACGGGCTCCACCCGGTGCAGGAGCAGTTCCTCGCCGAGCAGGGCTTCCAGTGCGGCTTCTGCACCGCCGGCATGATGATGACGGCGTCCGCGCTCGACGAGGAGCAGAAGGCCAACCTGCCGCGCAGCCTCAAGGGGAACCTCTGCCGCTGCACCGGCTACCGGTCCATCGCCGACGCCGTCGGGGCGGAGCCGCACGGCGCGGCGGACGAGGCCGCGGAATCCGTCCGGGACGGCTGCCCGGGCCGGCTGGGCGACGACGTCCCGGCGCCGGCCGGGAACGCCGTCGTTACGGGCGCCGCCCGCTACACCCTGGACGTCCCGCCCGAGGAGCTGCCCGGCCTCCTGCACCTGAAGGTGCTGCGCTCGGCGCACGCCCGCGCCCGGATCCGCTCGATCGACGCCTCGGCGGCCCTGGCGATCCCGGGCGTCGTGGCCGTTCTCACCCACGAGGACGCGCCGGCGCAGCTCTTCTCGACCGCCCAGCACGAGATCCACACCGACGACCCGGACGACACCCGGGTGCTGGACGACGTCGTGCGGTTCGCCGGCCAGCGGGTGGCCGCCGTCGTCGCCGAGTCCGTGGCCGCGGCGGAGGCCGGCGCGCGCGCCGTCGTCGTCGACTACGAACTGCTGGAGCCGGTCCTCACCCCCGGGGACGCGCTGCGCCCCGGCGCGCCCGCGATCCACGGGGACAAGGACGCGGAAGCCTCGCGCATCGCGCGGCCGGAGCGGAACGTGGTGGCCGAGGTGCACTCCGAGCTAGGTGACGTCGACGCGGGGCTCGCCGCAGCGGACGTGATCCACGAGAAGACCTACCGGACCCAGCGGGTCCAGCACGTGGCCCTGGAGACCCACGCCGCGATCGCCTGGCTCGAGCCCGCCTCCGGCGCAGGGCCCGACGGCGGCGACCGGCTGGTGGTGCGCAGCTCCACCCAGGTGCCCTTCCTGGCCAAACGCACCCTGGCCAGGATCTTCGGGCTGTCCGAGGAGCGCGTGCGCGTGCTCACCGGCCGCGTGGGCGGCGGGTTCGGCGGCAAGCAAGAGGTCCTGACGGAGGACCTCGTGGCCCTGGCCGCGCTCAAGCTGGGCCGCCCGGTGCAGCTGGAGCTGACCCGGACCGAGCAGTTCGCGGCCACCACCACGCGGCACCCTTTCGAGATCCGGCTCAAGGCCGGCGCGAGCCGCGACGGGTCGCTCACCGCGCTGCAGCTGGACGTCACCACGGACGCCGGCGCCTACGGCAACCACTCCCCCGGCGTCATGTTCCACGGCTGCGGGGAGTCGCTGGCCGTCTACAACTGCGCGAACAAGCGGGTTGACGCGCAGGCGGTCTACACGAACACCGTGCCGTCCGGCGCGTTCCGCGGGTACGGGCTGAGCCAGATGATCTTCGCGATCGAGTCGGCCGTCGACGAGCTCGCCGCCGGCATCGGCATGGACCCGCTGGAGTTCCGCGCCCGCAACATGGTCCGGCCCGGCGACGACATGCTCTCCACCCAGCCGGAGCCGGAGGAGGACGTCCGCTACGGCAGCTACGGCCTGGACCAGTGCATCTCCCTGGTCCGCGACGCGCTGGGCCGCGGCGCCGAGCGCCTCCGGGCCGCGGGGCTCGACGACCTCGGCCCCGAGTGGGTCGCCGGCACCGGCACGGCGCTGTCCATGATCGACACCGTCCCGCCGCGGGGGCACTACTCGCACACGCGGCTGCGGCTGCGGCCCGACGGCGGGTACGACGCCGCCGTCGGCACCGCCGAGTTCGGCAACGGCACCACCACGGTGCACGCCCAGCTCGCGGCGACGGCGCTCGGGACCGCCGCGTCGCGCGTCGCGGTGCGGCAGTCGGACACCGACCTGGTGGACCACGACACCGGCGCGTTCGGCTCCACCGGGACCGTCGTCGCGGGGCAGGCCACGCTGCTCGCCGCGCAGGAGCTGGCCCGCCGGATCCGTGCCGCGGCTGCCGCGGTGAACGGTGCCGCCGAGGAGGACTGCGTGCTCGAGGCCGACGCCGTCGTCTGCGCGGGGACCCGCCGCCTGCCGCTGGCCGAGGTGTACGACGCCGCCGCCCGGCTCGGCGTGGATCTCGCCGCCGAGGGGCGCTGGGGCGGGACGCCGCGCTCGGTCGCGTTCAACGTCCACGGCTTCCGGGTGGCCGTGAACACCGGGACCGGCGAGCTGCGCATCCTGCAGAGCGTGCAGGCCGCCGACGCCGGCGTGGTGGTGAACCCGCGCCAGTGCCGCGGCCAGATCGAGGGCGGGATCGCGCAGGCGCTCGGCGCCGCCCTCTACGAGGAGGTGCGGATCGACGACGCCGGGCGGGTCACCACGGACATCCTGCGGCAGTACCACGTCCCCTCCTTCGCGGACGTGCCGCGCAGCGAGGTGTGCTTCGCCGACACCAACGACGAGCTGGGTCCGCTGGGCGCCAAGTCCATGAGCGAGAGCCCGTTCAACCCGGTGGCCCCGGCGCTGGCCAACGCGATCCGCAACGCCACCGGCGTGCGGTTCGGCGAGCTGCCGATCGCCCGGGACCGGATCTACCTGGGCCTGAAGGAGAAGGCGGCCGCCGAAGCGCACGGGAACGCCGCAACGGAACCGGCACGGGCGGGTCAACCCAGCCGGTAGAGGTCGGCAGTGGTGAAGAGGCCGCCCTAGTCGGCCCTGAAGGCGCAGATGGCGGCACCGGTCAGCAGCGCGACGAACAGCACCAGAACCCAGGTCGTCCCGACCGCCCCCGCGAGTGCACCTCCAAGCAGGCTGCCCAAGAGAATCGAGGCCATGGTGACTGTTCGCCGCGTCGCAATGACGCGGCCAACGGCGGACTCGGGCACGGTCTCGACGACCAGAGCGGCCACCTGAACGTTGTTTGCGACGACGAAGACACCCCACAGGAAGAACTGCAGCGCCAGCACCGGCACGGCGACGCGGGGGTACATCAGAGGGACGAAGAGCAGTAGCGCGCACAGTATCGTGAAGATGAAGGTGACGCGGGTCAGTCGCAACCGTCCGAAGCGGCGGGCAAACGGGCCGGAAGCAACGCTGCCGATCAGGCCGCCGGCGGCACCTGCCGAGACGATCACGCCGAACTCGACGACGGCGACGCCGAGGTCTCGAAGAACATAGATCGCTTCGATCGCCGAGTATGCAGCGAGCCCGCCGCCGAGGAGAAACGAGGCCGCCGTCAGATATCGCAGGCGGCGGTTTTTCCAGATGACGGCAAACCCCTCTCCGGCCTCGCGAGCAAACGCCGCCACGCCGGTCATCGAGGGCTCGTCGACAGCCGCCTCCCCGCCGTGGGGCTTCGACTGCCAAGCGCGCGTCAACAGCGACAGTCCACCGACGAGCGCCAACGCTGCGGAGACAGCCAGCGCGGTCGGTGCACCCGCTTGCGTCAGCAGAATGCCCGCCCCCGCGGGAACGATGATGCCGGCAGCAGAGTCGCTGGCCTGAAGCACGCCGTAAGCCCCGCCAACATGACCGCGGGCAGACGCGCGCAAGACGGCTTTTGCCTGCCCCGCCTCCGCGAATGTCGCCAGCAGGCTCGACAGCAGAACGAACGCCGCAATCCACAACAGTGTGAGGGCATCAGCACTGGCGACGACTACCAGAACTGCGACGAGGATCGCCCTGAGCATCTGAGAACCGATGAGTGGACCGATTGTCGGTCGACGGTCGATCAGGACACCGATCGGCACCGCCAGCAACATCATGGGCAGCGTCTGCAGGATGTTCAGGGCACCCATCTGCATCGCAGTCGCCCCGAGTGCGGTGACTGCCACGACGTCGACGACGTAGTCAGCGAGCGACCTCCCGGCAATGTCCGCACCGTTGGAGAGGTAGAGACGCCTGCGAAGTGACGGGCCCGTTTGGCTGCCGGCCGCCGTATTCGCCGTGCTATCCAAGACGCACCGCCATCCTAGGTGGCGCAAGGAGCGAGGCCGCATAAGGGCGCGACAAACGAGCACTCTCCTGCTGATAGCCTCTGCGCACGACTTCGAACGCGATCTCGGCGAGGGCATCCAGTGCCCCGCTTCGGCCAGGACATGCCGACTCGCCGACACCAAAGGCCAAACCCCAATTCATCGGGAGTCTCCCCGACCCGTACTCGAAGGCTTTTGGGCTCGTGGGCACCACAAAGTCTGTCCCAGCAGGGAATACTTTGTTCGCGATAGTAGTTGTCGAAATACTGGTCCGGACTAAGCGCCAAGCTGTAGGATGTTCGCGAAGCGTCTCAGCTATGAGCCGCATCACGTCACCTTTCCCTCCACTCGGATAGCCATCGACCAATTTCCCCAGGGCCTCATGATGACAAATGAGAAGCCATTCGAGAGTAATTCCCGTAAATCCCACGAGAGATAGAATTAATCGAAGATAGAGTTCCCCGAGATCCTCTTCACTGACACACAAGCCACCCGTAGCTTGACAGACCAAATCAATAATATCTCGCGGAGATTCGGTCCACCCATCATCAAGAAGACGCAGAATTCTTCCCACTCGAGTTGCATAGTAGTTCATATTCAATTCGGCAGTCCGGAGCGGATATCTGCGGTTGACTGCATCCTCAATGACTACTACTCGAATGTACCCCCGCAGAAGTGCACGAAGGGCACCGACAGACGACTTCTCCTCACGCACTCCCGCACGCACCATTATTTCTGAAAAGTAACTTCCAACAACCTCAATCCCCCACCCTCTGGTTTCGGCCCTCATTGCGGAAAAGGACTCCAGCCACAAATCGGCGGGATCATACTTACGCAACAAAGAACGAATGCCCCCAGACAATTCCTCGCGCACGCCCTTGGGATACGGATTGAAATTTGCTGAACGGTAGAATCCAGATTGCTCTTCAATCGTCAATTCATTCTGGTTACGCAGGAATTTAACTGCCAAGTCAGCCGATCGAATCAGTATTACGTTGGGAGATATCTCGCGGAGGGGCTCACCCTTGGCATGTTCCCACTCTTGAATAACCCTATACAAATTTGGATGGAACCGCCTCAACGACTCACCTACTTCTAATACATGACAATGGGATCCGACACCAGTCGGACCCCATTGCGATTCTGAATGTCGCTACGCTGCGTACTGGTTCCTGTAGGCCCCGCGCGTCACATGCTTGTTCAACCTTGCAACGGTAAACTTGCGGATTAGTGACATTTGATTTCCTTCCGTTGGGGAAACTGGTGTTGTCACTCTACTGCGAAATACTTATTTCGCAAGTCTTGTTTTTCATTGCCTGGGATGGTAAAGACCTGCCCATCGACCTTGGCGGCGCTCCACACGGCCATCAGCGCACGAGACAGTAATTGAATGTCGCGCAGCGAAACGTCTAATGAGATCATGCAGCCGTGCAACCTGCAGGGATCGTTGGCTAATCCTTCAGTCCGGCATCGAAAGCGTTCGTTCCCCTTCCCACAGACAAAATAGGATTGTTCAACAGCTCGCCGTCACCGAGACGGTCAACGAAGGCAACTTTCAAGATGGCATCCACAGCTGCGTCTGTGTTGCTCTCAGGTCCAAAGTGGTCCATTTACAGCCGGTAGCACCCAGCGCCTGCCGAAGCGGCACCGACACATACGCACATACGTGGGAGGTGAAGTCCCACCGTGAACACAGGCACACTCGGATCAGAATCGCCGTCTTGGTCACCCAGCCGTTTCTCGCCTCTTGCCGTCGCTTCGCTGCTCACCGACCACAAGCCTCCGAGGCCATCTCTTCGAATCCACAGCCATCCCCGGAAGTACATAGGCAGACGTGGAACCGTTGCAACTTGCCACTGTTCGACACACAAGTCCGAGGTACTTCCTTCGCATCCTGACAATCGACATTCGGGTAACACGCGAGTCAGCGCGCCCGCCAGTGATCGACCCTGGTGTCGCGTCCGCCACCATCGCCCGCGAATCCAGCGCTACACCTGTCAGAGCGAGCTGGCACTAGACGAAACGGACAAGTCGATGACACGTTCGTGCCGTGCGGCGAAGATCCATGCGCCGGCAACGAACACGAAGCCTGCCAGTGGCAGAGCTGCCGCTCCCAGGTTGTCGAGGAGCGGTCCGCCGACGGCTGCGCCGATGCCCACGCCGCCGTAGAAGCCGCTGATGCCCAGGGCGGCCGAGAGCATGGCGCGCTTCGGGTCCACGGCGATGATGCTCGCCTGCATGGCCGGGCTCCGCGCCCAGGCGAACAGCGACCAGAGGCCGACCAAGAGGTAGAACCAGAGCCCGAGACCGCCGCCCGCCATGAGGTAGGCCCCGCCCACGAAGACGGCGGCGATGCCCATCACGCGGGACCAGATTTACCTGGCACTGCAGGCAGCGTCCTCGGACTAAATCAGTGCCGCTGGCTAAGAAGTTAGCCCAGGTCACGAGCCGTGCTTTAGCCTCGCCAAAGGTTCAGCTGAGACCAATTATCAGGACCGCCAATGGCTCGCTTGGACACGTACTCCGTTTCGGGAAAACACTCGACAAGCTCTACGACTCGCCTCTGCCACCCGCAATGAGGATCGATGGCCCGAATCAGATAGGCCATGACCGCCAGAGCGTTGTATAGACCGAACACTTCCTTCGCAGAATCCTCATCCCTTAGGTGATCAAGGAGCGGGACCTGTCCTTTGGGCGGGCGCTTGGGCGCGGTGACCAGTTTTCGGTTGAAAATTCGGGCATGGTGGGCGGCGACATTCCGGACGTAGTTAATGCTCGCAATCCAGCTGGTCATCAGACGTTTGGATGGAACTTCATAGGCATTCGCGATGTCGGTGGCGAGATTGTTGACTAGGCCGCCGTACAAGCGGTTGAGGTGTCCCAGCTCCATGATCTCCGTCAGCGCCCAGATCGGCATCTGGCCGTCATACTTGTCGCGGAAGTGAGCGACAAAGGCCTCATCCGAGCCGTCTTGGCGCTCACGGACCCGCGCAATCCATTGTTCGTGCTTGCTTGCCCTCGGCCCGCCCGAGTCGGGGTCGATTTGCGGATCGGTGAAGGTTTGAACGAAGGTGCCCGGATCGAGATGGGAATAGGCCGAACGGCGGCCCAGTAAGTAACCAACCTGCATGCGAAGCGAGATCTCAATCCGCTCGATTCCGTCAAGGATGAGCATCCTGAGTCGACGGTCGAACTCGATGAGCGCTCCAGCGTCACTTAGAGACGTACCACTGCGGTAGTCGCTGAGGACCCGCACTCGTACACGGCCGGAGTCGTCCTGGTAAGTCTCGGACTGACGGAAGGGATAAAGATATCCAGTCAAACGGTAGTACCCCACCGAACGAAGCAAACTGAGGGCGGCGCGCGAGTCAGCCACGTCGACACCCCGGGCTATGAGCTTGGCGAGCTGGTCGTCAACCGATAACCACTGCTTGGCGTACTCCGTCACGGGACCCCCAAGGGACTTAAAGAAAATCAGCCCGAGCCGTTAGGCGAGCGGGCTGATCGTGATACCCAAAATGTACCACGCCGAGCCAGCGGTATCCACTGCGCTGGCCGGAGGAGTCGGCTGAAGCGCGGCGGTAGGGCGATCGTTCATTCGAGCAGACGGAGGTCAGCGGCGGTGTCCACGTCGCCGCCGTCGCCCAGGTCGGAGCAGTCGACGAGGTCGATCAACTCCGGGTGGTCCCGCAGGAAGCCGCGCGCCCCGGCGTCGCCCGTCGCCGAATCGGCGGCCGCGCGCCGGAGGGCGGCGTCGATGATCAGCGGGTGTCCCCGGCGAGGCCCCGACGGTCCGGAGTATGCGGCCGCGGTGACCCGGCCGGCGCGGTGCTCGCGGATGAGACGGTCGACGACGTCGGCACTCATCCCGGGCTGGTCCACCAGGGCGACCATCACGTGGTGGCCCGCGAGAGCGGCGCCGAGTCCGGCCCGGAAGGAGCCCGCCATACCGTCCTGCCACTGCGGGTTCTCGACCACCGTGCACCCCGACAGTCCGGGCAGTGCGCGCGCGTCGTCCGCGCCGGCGCCGAGCACCACCGTCACCTCCGCGCAGCCGCCCGCCAGGAGCTCGCCGGCGAGGACCTCGACGAGCGTCCGGCCGCGGAACGGCAGGAGCGCCTTGGGCCCGCGCCCGAGCCGGGTGCCCGCGCCGGCGGAGAGCAGGACGGCGCTCGTCGGCGGCGGCGTCGTGGTGTTCATGCGCCCACCCTATCCGGGCCGGGACCGGGCGCCCGGGCCGGTTCGGACAGGAAACCGGCAGGGCGCGTCCAGCCCCGTCCCAGCCTCCATCGGTAGTGTCGTAGGCACCTCATCAAGGTGCGAGTGATCAGGCGGAGGCCCCCAGCCATTGGCTGGGGGCCTTCGTTCGCCTCTACCCATCTCCGACCAAGAGCCTGTCAGGCCCGCTGCCCTACCAGCCAGGGGACGATCACCGGATCCCAGATCAAGACCTGGATTCCCGTGGCGGTGAAGAAGACCACGGGCGGCACCACCATTCGGACAACCCAGTGGAGCGTCCCGGCACGCAACGCCACCACGATCATCGCCACGATCCCCGCCAGAACCGGCGAGACGTGGAGCAGCTGCTCCACAGCCAACGGCGTACAACTCTCCCCGCCGCAAGGGCTGCCCTCAGGGCTCCACCCCTCGACATTGACAGCCGACCAGAACCACAGGATGACCAGCAGGAACCCTGCTCCCGTCAACTGCCCCGCGCCGCGGAAGACCCTGTCATAAGCAGGGAGCACCGTCAACGCGAAAGCCAGCGGAACGATCAGAAGGTAGGGCCACCACTCCGGAGCATGGGCTGGGCTGAAACTGTCGAACCCTGCTGGCACGCCCTCCGGAATCGCCGCCGGCGGCGCACCGCCCAACCCTGCGCCGGCCCCTGCAACAAAAATCGCATAGCCTGCGGCCAGCGACTGGACGACCCACCACGTCTGCAGCAGCAGCCTCTTGGCGGTCTCCCGAGCCCGTTGCTCCTGCATGATCAGCCTCCCGCTGCGATCCTCTCCATCACGCTAGCAAGTGCCGGGCACCGCCTATCATGGGCATCAGCCTCCGTTCAGCCGAGGCCCGGTCTACTGGGCTTCCTCAGCAGCAAGGACGTCGCATCATGAATAGCGCCACCGCAGCCGCTTCGTTTCTCAGGACTGCCCTCGAACTGGCAACGTCCAACGTCTTGAATCACGGCGGCCCCTTCGGCGCCGTCGTCGTCACCGCGGACGGCCGGGTCTTCGAGGGCGTCAACCGGGTGACCGCCACCAACGACCCCACCGCCCATGCGGAAATCACCGCGATTCGGGCCGCCTGCGCGGCACGGGAGACGTTCCACCTCACCGGCGCCACGTTGTACACCAGTTGCGAGCCGTGTCCGATGTGCCTCGGCGCCGCCCTGTGGGCGCGCGTCGACCAGGTCTTCTACGCCGCGGACCGCCACGACGCCGCCTCGGTCGGCTTCGACGACGCCGCGTTCTACGAGTACTTCGAGAACCCGGGCCGCAACAGCGTCCTGCCCGCGCGGAAGCTGGCGCTTCCGCCGGCGGGCTCTCCGGATATCCTCCAGCCCTTCACCACGTGGAACGAACTGGAGACGCGGATCGACTACTAGCGACAGCGGACGCCGACAGGGAATCAGCAGGTGACGTTCACCGTGGTCCCAGCCTTCGTCTGTAGTGTCGTAGTCACCTCTTGAAGGTGCGAGTGATGAGGCGAAGGCCCCCAGCCAGTGGCTGGGGGCCTTCGTTTGTGCGGGTCTGCGGGGACCTACAGCGCGATCTGCCGGTTCACGTCCTTGTACAGCAGGTAGCGGAAGCGCGACGGGCCGCCGGCGTAGCAGGCCTGCGGGCAGAACGCCCTCAGCGCCATGTAGTCGCCGGCCTCGACCTCGACCCAGTCGTCGTTGAGGCGGTAGACCGCCTTGCCCTCGAGGACGTACAGGCCGTGCTCCATCACGTGCGTCTCGGCGAACGGGATCGACGCGCCGGGATCGAAGGTCACGACGTTCACGTGCATGTCGAACGCCAGGTCCTCCGGGTCCAGCATGCGCGTCGTGCGCCAGGCGCCGTCGGTCTCCGGCATCGGGGTCGGCTCGATGTCCCGTTCGTTGCCGACCACGACGCGCGGCGCGTGCCCGGCCAGCGGCGCGTAGCGCTTGCGCAGCCACTGGAACTGGGTCGGCTCGACCCCGTTGTTCGCGGCGCTCCAGTCGGTGCCCGCCGGCAGGAACGCGAACCCGCCCTCGGTGAGCACGTGCTCCGCGCCGTCGACCGTGACGCTGAGGGCGCCGGAGAGCACGAACACGAACCCCTCGACCTCGGCCTGCGGCTCAGGACGCTTGGCCCCTCCGCCCGGGGCGACCTCGACGATCGACTGGGCGAACGTCGTCGGACCACCGGAGACCGGACGGTTCAGCACCCAGGCGCGCGCGCCCTGCCACTCCGGGAAGACGGAGGTGACGATGTCCCGCAGCACACCGCGCGGGATGACGGTGTAGGCCTCGGTGACGACGGCGCGGTCGCTCAGCAGGTTCGACTGCGGCGGCAGGCCGCCGATCGCGCCCTGGTAGGCGGGCGCCGACGTGCGGGCGGTGGCTAGCTCAGACATGGGTACCTTCTTCTGCATTGATGGGTCGGTTGAGCGCGAGCGCGTCGAGGGTGGCCGCGTCGACGCCGGCGGCCTGCTCGATCTCGCCGGCCGTCAGCGCGCCGCACGTGCGGCCGCGGCGGATGAAGTCCGCCAGCGCGCGGGCCGTGGCCGGCTCGTCCATGACGGACGACTCGATCCGGTGCACGTAGTTCCGCAGCCGGGTCGCGGCGGCCGCGAACCCGTCCCGGTAGAACGCGTAGGTCGCGAGGAAGCGGGTGGGCAGCTGCGCCGCGTGCAGGTCCCACCCCTGGTAGATGCCGCGCTCCAGGTGCCGGCGGACCAGCCGCGCGTGCAGCCGCCAGGCCGCGTCGGCGTTCTCCGAGTCGCCCACGGGCAGGATGTTGGTCGAGCCGTCGGAGAGGTGCACCCCGGTGCCGGCCACGGCCACCTGCAGGACGTTCTTCGCGTGGTCGGCGGCCGGGTGCTCCATGGACTGGTACGCCGCGGCGATGCCGAGCGAGGCCGAGTAGTCGTACGTGCCGTAGTGCAGGCTCGTCACGCGGCCGCGGCCGGCGTGCAGCAGCCGGGCGCTCGGCACCGTGCCGTCGTCGGCCAGGATCAGCTGCGGGGTCTCCATCTGCACCTCGAAACCGAGGGTTCCCGGCGCCAGCGCGTGCGCCGTCTCGAGGCGTTCGACGACGTCGGCCATCGCCTCCACCTGGTCTACCGAGGTGACCTTGGGCAGCGTCAGCACCAGCTGCTGCGGCAGCGGACCGGACTCGAGCAGCGCGGCCAGGAACAGGTCCAGGGTGCGCAGCCCGCGGCGGCGGGTCGGCGCCTCGAGCGACTTGAAGCGGATCCCGATGAAGGGCGGCGCGGTGCCGGCGGCGACGTCGGCCGAGACGGCCTGCCCGGCGGCGACGGCCGCCGCGTCCTCGGCCTCGTCCCCGCGGTCCCCGAATCCGTCCTCGAAATCGATCCGGAGATCCTCGATCGGCTCGTCGCGCAGCTTCGCCTCGACCAGGCCGGCGAGCACCGCGGTGCGGGAGCCGCCGTCGTCGTGCTGGTCCCCGACGCCGATGCGGCGGGCCAGCGCCTCGAGCCCGCCCGCGGCGTCAGCGGCCTCGAGCGCGCTGCGGCCCCACTCGCCCGCGAGCGATGGGCGGTAGGCGTCCGCCGGCACGTAGACGGTGTGGACCGGCTGGCGGCGGCCGTCGTCGCCCGGGTAGCCGGCGGCCAGGAGCTCGTCGGCGGCGGCGAGCCGGCGGTCGCAGGCCGCGAGCGCGGCGGCGTCGAGGGCCGGCTGGACGGTCATGCCGTCACCGCCTCGCCGGTCAGCTGGCGGTAGGCCGGCAGCGTCAGGAAGTCCTCGAAGTCCTCGTCGCGCCCGGTGACCAGGCGGCCGATGAGCTCGGAGGCCGGCCGGTAGTAGGCCTCGAACCGCTCGTCGTCGGCGACCTCGCCACGCAGGCGCCCGGTCTCCTCGGCGAGGATCTCGGCCACCAGCTCGGCGGTGATCGTGTTGCCGGTGTCCGCGGCGACCACCCCCGTGCGGATCTGCTGCCAGACCTGCGAGCGGGAGATCTCCGCGGTGGCGGCGTCCTCCATGAGGTTGTGGATCGCCACCGCGCCGTTGCCCGAGAGCCACACGGCCGTGTAGGCGACGGCGACGTAGAGGTTCGCGTGCACGCCGGCCTCGGTCACGGACCCCGGCGCGGAGGCCACGTCGAGCAGCTGCGCGGGCGTCACGACGACGTCGTCGCGCCGGCGGTGGACCTGGTTCGGGTTCTCGCCGAGCGCGCCGTCGAAGACCTCGCGGCAGATGGGCACCAGGTCGGGGTGGGCCACCCAGGAGCCGTCGAAGCCGTCGCCGGCCTCGCGGGTCTTGTCGGCGCGGACCTTGTCGAACGCGGCCGCGGTGACGTCCGGCTCGCGCCGGTTCGGGATGACCGCGGCCATGCCGCCCATCGCGAACGCGCCGCGCCTGTGGCACGTGGCGACCAGCAGCTCCGTGTAGGCGCGCATCATCGGGGCGGTCATCGCGACGTCGGCGCGGTCCGGCATGACGAACGCCTCGCCGGCCGTGCGGAAGTACTTGATGATGCTGAACAGGTAGTCCCAGCGGCCCGCGTTGAGGCCGGAGGCGTGCTCGCGCAGCTCGTAGAGGATCTCGTCCATCTGGAACGCGGCCGGGATCGTCTCGATCAGCACGGTGGCGCGGACGGTGCCGTGCTCCAGGCCGAGCTCGGCCTCGGCGAACGTGAACACGTCGTTCCACAGGCGCGCCTCGAGGTAGGACTCGAGCTTCGGCAGGTAGTAGAACGGCCCCTGGCCGGTCTCGGCGAGGTGGCGGGCGTTGTGGAAGAAGTGCAGCCCGAAGTCCACGAGCGCGCCCACGGCGTCGGAACCGTCGACCTGCACGTGCGCCTCCGGCAGGTGCCAGCCGCGCGGGCGCATCACGACGACGGCCCGCTCGCCCTCGGGGGCGAGCGTGTACGTCTTGCCCCCGGGCGAGGTGAAGGACAGGGTGCCGCGGGCGGCGTCGGTGAGGTTCTTCAGGGCGTCGACCACGTTGTGCCACGTCGGCGTCGAGGCGTCCTCGAGGTCGGCGAGCCAGATCCTGGCCCCGGAGTTGAGGGCGTTGATGGCCATCTTGACGGGGCTGGCGGGGCCGGTGATCTCCACGCGGCGGTCGCGCAGGGCGGCGGGCGCCTCGGCGACCGTCCAGTCGCCGCTGCGGACGTCGGCCGTCTCGGCCGGGAAGTCGAGGGTTCCCGTCGCGGCCGCGGTGTCGCGGGCCGAGACGCGGGCGGCCAGCAGCTCGTCGCGGGTGCCGGCGAAGCGGGCGTGCAGCTTCTCGACGAACTCGAGGGCCTCCGGGGTGAGGATCTCCTCGGCACCGGGGACGGTGGGGGCGGGCTGGGCGGTGGTGGTCATGACGGGTGCTCCTTCGTCGACGGTGGGTTAGTTGGCTGGCGCGGTGACGGCGGCCGGAGCGACGGCGACGATCGCGGCGGCCACGTCGGCGGCGACCTTCGGGTCGAACACGCTCGGAATGATGAAGCCGGGGTTCAGTTCGGCGTCGCTGACGCGGGAGGCGATGGCCTCGGCGGCGGCGACCAGCATCTCGTCGGTGATGTCGGACGTCTGGGCGTCCAGCAGGCCGCGGAAGACGCCGGGGAACGCCAGGACGTTGTTGATCTGGTTCGGGAAGTCGGAGCGGCCCGTGGCGACGACCGCGGCGTGCCGGCCCGCGGCGACGGGGTCGACCTCCGGGTCCGGGTTCGCCATCGCGAAGACGATCGACTTCTCCGCCATGGAGGCCACGTGCTCCTCGCCCAGGATGTCAGGGCCGGAGACGCCGATGAAGACGTCCGCTCCGACCAGGGCCTCGTGCAGGCTGCCGGTGAAGCCGTCCGGGTTGGTGTTCTCGGCGATCCAGACGCGGTGCGCGTCGGTGTACTCCGTCCCGCGGGCGATCGCGCCGTTGCGGCCGCACGCGACGATGTTGGTTGCGCCGCTGGCCTGCAGCAGGCCGATGATGGCGTGGCCGGCTGCACCGACGCCGGAGACGACGATCTTCACGTCCTCGATCTTCTTCTCGACGACCTTGAGCGCGTTGACGAGGGCGGCGAGCGTGACGATCGCCGTGCCGTGCTGGTCGTCGTGGAATACGGGGATGTCGAGCTCGTCGCGGAGGCGGCGCTCGATCTCGAAGCAGCGCGGCGCGGCGATGTCCTCGAGGTTCACTCCCCCGTAGACGGGCGCGATCGCCTTGACGACGGCGATGATCTCCTCGGTGTCCTGGGTGTCGAGGCAGACGGGCCACGCGTCGACGTCGGCGAACTGCTTGAAGAGGGCGGCCTTGCCCTCCATGACCGGCAGCGAGGCCTCGGGGCCGATGTTGCCGAGCCCGAGCACGGCCGAGCCGTCGGAGACGACGGCGATGGTGTTGCGCTTGACGGTCAGGCGGCGCGCGTCGTCCTTGTTCGCGGCGATGGCCTGGCAGACGCGGGCGACGCCCGGCGTGTAGGCGCGGGAGAGGTCGTCGCGGTTGCGCAGCGCCACCTTGGGGTTGATCTCGAGCTTGCCGCCGAGGTGCATCAGGAAGGTGCGGTCGGAGACCTTGCGGACGGTGACGCCTTCGAGGTCGTCGAGGGCTCCGTGGATCTGCTCGGCATGGGAGGTGTCCGTGGTGTTGCAGCTGACGTCCACGACGACGTTCTCGTGGCCGGACTCGACGACGTCGAGGGCCGTGACCGAGCCGCCGGCGGCGCCGACTGCGGCCGCGAGCTCGCTCGTGGCGGTGATGGTGGCTGGGGCTTCGACGCGGATCGTCAGCGAGTAGCCGGGGCTGGGTGCTCCCATGTTCCGTACCTCCTTGTAGGCCTCGTCGTGCAAGGCGACGGGTGGCAATGCTTCGATTGCCGAGAAATTCTTTCCGTATAGTGGATACTATGATTTACATCATGGAAGTTCAAGGGCCTGCCCTCAATTTCCTGCGATTAAATTTCGTTGGGCGGAAAAACCGTTCGGCGATGCGATAGCCTGACGATGGGCCCACCGGCCCCGCGAGATCGAGAACGCCACCACCGCGCGAGGAGTGCACATGACCGCCAAGACCAGTTCCGGCGTCCAGTCCGTCGAGCGCGCCTTCGACCTGCTCGAGCTCATCGCGCGCGCCGGCGGCGAGTGCACGCTGAGCGAGCTGGCGGAGCAGACCCCGCTGCCGCTTCCGACGATCCACCGCCTGCTGCGCACGCTCGTCGGCATCGGCCACGTGCGCCAGCTGCCCAACCGCCGCTACGCGCTGGGCCCGCGGCTCATCCGCCTCGGCGAGGTCGCAAACCGCCAGCTCGGCGCCCTCGCGGGCCCCGTGCTGCGCTCGCTCGTCGAGGAGCTCGGGGAATCCGCGAACCTCGCGGTGCTCGACGGCGACATGGTCACCTACACGGGCCAGGTCCCCTCGCCGCACAGCATGCGCATGAACACGGAGGTCGGCCGCCGCGCCAACCTGCACGACTCCGGCGTCGGAAAGGCCATCCTCGCCGTCCTCGACGACGAGCGGATCACCCGCCTGGTCCTGCAGGCCGGGATGCCGGCCGCCACGGAGCACTCGATCGCCACGCTGCCCGACCTGATGGCGGAGGTGGAGCGCATCCGCGAGCAGGGCTACGCCGTGGACGAGGAGGAGCAGGAGATCGGCGTCCGCTGCTTCGCGATGTCGGTGCCCGGCGCCCCGACGCCCATGGCCCTCTCCATCTCCGGTCCGGTCTCCCGCGTCGGCGAGGACTTCGCCGTCCAGGCCGTCGCCGCGCTCAAGCGCGCCACGGGGACGATCTCCGAGGCCCTGACGGGCACTACCGCCTGACGCGTCCGGCTGCGCGCCGCCCGGCCCGCAGCGGACCGGCACCAGCCCGGCTGACGCACGGATGGCCCGGCCCTCCACGTGGAGGGCCGGGCCGTCCACCAACGGCACGGTCACCGTCTCAGCCGGTCACGCCCGCCGGCCGGGGGCCGGTCCGGCGTGGTCGTCGACTGCCTCGAGGACCTCGCGGCGGTCGACGCCCTCGGGCAGCTCCGGCTCGACCCCCGCCTTGTCGCAGGCCTTGAGGTGCTCGGCCAGCGCCACCGTGAACTGCTCGGCGGTTACCACCGGCACCTCGTCGCCCTTGGCGTCGATCAGCTTGCCGGCCTCGTAGTGGTCGCCCTCGCGCAGGCTGCGCACCTCCTCGGTCTTGACCATGCGCGGCGGTGCCGCGTGGAAAACCGATCCGCCCTTGGAGTTGCCGGCCTTGATCTCGTTGAAGACGATGTTCAGGGCCACGGCCATGACGGCCGCCGAACTGATGCCCGAGTGGAAGATCGTCCCGATCCACGCGGGGAAGTTCTCGTAGAAGCCCTCCGCCACCACGGGGATCATGCCGAAGGCGATGGACGCCGCGACGATGATCAGGTTCTGCCCGCTGTACTGGACCTTGGAGAGCGTCCGGATCCCGGAGGCGGCCACCGTGCCGAAGAGCACGATACCGGCACCGCCCAGGACGGGCAGCGGGATGGCCGCGACGACGCGGCCCAGGATCGGCAGCAGGCCGAGGACCAGCAGGATGCCGCCGCCGGCCGTGACCACGAACCGGCTCTTCACGCCCGTGATGGCCACGAGACCCACGTTCTGCGCGAACGCGCTCTGGGTGAACGTGTTGAAGACGGGCGCCGCGATCGAGGAGATCATGTCCGCGCGCAGGCCGTTGGCGATGCGCTTGGAGTCGACGCGGGTCTTGGCGATCTCGCCGACGGCCAGGATGTCCGCCGTCGTCTCCGTCAGGATGACCAGCACGACGATGACCATCGAGATGATCGCGCCGGCCTGGAAGGTCGGCGCCCCGAACGCGAACGGCTGCGGCAGGGCGAAGATCGCCCCGTCGCCCACCTGGGAGAAGTCCGCGATGCCGAGCGCCCACGCGACCAGCGTCCCGATGACGATCGCAAGCAGGATCGACAGGCGCGAGATCGCCGCGTTGCCGACCTTGCTCAGCGCGAGCACGATCACGAGCGTCATGGCGGCGAGCCCGATGTTCTCCAGGCTCGCGTAGTCCGCGGCCGACTCGTCGCCGCCCATGGACCAGTCCGCCGCCACGGGCGTCAGCGACAGGCCGATCATCGTGATCACCACGCCCGTCACGACGGGCGGGAAGAACCGGATGACGCGGGCGAAGAACGGGGCGATCAGGAAGCCGATGACGGCCGCCACCAGGACCGCGCCGAACACCGCCTGGATGCCCCCGCCGTCCTGGGAAATGGCCACGAGCGTGGCGACGGACGCGAAGGACGTTCCCTGCACGAGCGGCAGCTGGGCCCCGAAGAACGGGACGCCGACTGTCTGCAGGATCGTGGCCAGACCGCCGACGAACAGGCAGCAGGAGACCAGGACCGCCTGCTCGGCGACGCCCAGCCCGGCGGCCGCACCGATGATCAGCGGCGGCGCGATGATGCCGCCGTACATGGTGAGGACGTGCTGCAGCCCGTAGGCGAACGTCCGCCCGATCGGGAGGCGCTCGTCCTCCGGCCGCAGTGTTTTCGTGGTGCGTGGACCTGCCACAGCTGACCTCCTTGTCAGACTTTTTCCGGGGCGCATGCTCAGCAGAACCCGGACGAGTTCTCCCAGATCGGGTGCGTGTCCGGGACACCGTCCCGCTTGATGGCGGCCTCGATCAGCCCGTAGGGACGGTCGGCGGCGAAGAAGACCTCGTTGGGGTTGTCCTGCCCGAACGGCGCGAGGTCCACGAGGAAGTGGTGGTTGTTCGGCAGGCTCATGCGGATCTCGTCGATCTCCGGGTGGGCCTCGAGCACGGCCTGGCCCATCTGGAACATCGACTGCTGCAGCGCGAGCGAGTGGGTCGTCGCGAAGGCGCCGAGCAGCAGCCGCCGCGCCGAGGTGTAGACGGCGTCGAAGTCGATGCCCCCGGAGGCGATCGCGTCGGCGCTGTACCGCCAGCGGGCGGTGACGTCGGTGGCGAGGATCCGGTCGGTGGTCTCCTGCAGGGTGGTGTACTGATCGCGCGGAAAGCCGTGGAATTCGCTGCCCGTGGATTTGAGGACGGTGAGGCCCTCGATGCCGGCGACGATGCTCTTCTTCCCGTCGGCGATCTCCAGGATGGCCGTGCGGATCTCGGACTTGTTGGCCGAGAACGCGTGGTCGTGGTCCTCGATCCGGTCCCAGAAGTACTGCTGGCCGGCCCAGCGGCCGCCCGTGACCCAGTCGAAGTCGGAGGTGAAGTGGTCTCCGAGCCGGGCGAGGAAGCCCTCCAGGGTGCCGACGCCGTCGCGGGCGAACGAGTACACGGTGTTCTTCTGGGTGTCCGTGGCGACGACGGCGGCGTTGTCGCCGTCGGTGTGCGCGGCGGTGAAGTCGCCGTGCAGCTGCGAGGTGATGCTCAGGTCCTCGATCTGGTGGCGCGCGGTGTCGCGGGTGATCTTGACGAGGCGGACCTCGGCCTTGCCGTACTGGTTGCGGCCCAGC
Source organism: Zhihengliuella salsuginis (assembly GCF_014651715.1). GTDB lineage: Bacteria > Actinomycetota > Actinomycetes > Actinomycetales > Micrococcaceae > Zhihengliuella > Zhihengliuella salsuginis. The sequence continues at coordinate 17,652 of NZ_BMXK01000013.1, read as the reverse complement.
ACGATCTTCGTGGCCTTGGCGGTCTCCGGTGCTGTCAGGGTCATGTCTAGCTCCCTCGGTAGGTTGAATAGGCGAATGGGCTGATGAGAAGGGGGACGTGGTAGTGGGATCCGGGGTCCGAGACGCGGAAGGCGATGACGACCTCCGGGAAGAAGGAGTCGCTCCCCTGCGCGGCGAAGTAGTCGCCGGTGGTGAAGGTGATGCGGTAGGTCCCGGGCTCCACGGCGGGCGGGCTCAGGTCGGAGATCCGGCCGTCGTCGTCGGTGGTGCCGGTGCCGATCTGCCGCCACCCGTCGGGCGCGTGCGCCTCGAGTGTCGCGGCGATCCCGGCGGCCGGCCGGCCGGCGGCGGTGTCGAGGACGTGGGTGGTGATGTGGCTGGTGTGTCCACTGGCGTTCATCGAATGTCTCCTCTGCGCTTCTGGTGGGGACCCCGTACTCGGGCGGGGGCTCTGGTGCGGGTACGACGACGGCGGCCGCCGCACCCGGTGCGGCCTGCGGTTCGTCAGGGGTGCTTGGCGGGGGCCGCGGCGGGCGCGGCGACGGCGTCGCGCAGGCGCAGCAGGGCGATCTGCCGGAGCTGGCCGGCGGTCTCGTCTGCCTCCCGGGCCGCGGTGTTCTCCAGGCGGCGGGTCGCCTCGGACAGGATCTCCTCGGCGCTGCGCCCGGCGGCGCGGATCAGGAAGACGCGCCCGAAGCGCTGCTCGTAGGCCCGGTTCGCGTCGACGAGCCGCGCGGCGGTGTCGGCGGCCGGGTCGAGGCCGGCCTGCTCGCCGCGGCTGAGTTCCGCTTCGGCTCCCGGCCCCTCGGCGCGTTCGCCGATCCTCGGATGGTGGGCCAGGGCGGCGGTGACCTCTGCGTTCGTGAAGGGGTTTGCGGCCGCCTCGGCGGCGGCGGTGAGCGCGGCCTGGTCGGCGTAGGGGCGGCCGGCCGTCAGGTCGTCGATCCAGCGGTCGATGTCGAGGCACGGGCGCAATGCCGTGCGTGCCTCGTCGGCCGGCAGCGAATTGAAGATGCTCAGATCCATCGGGGGTTCAGCTTCTTTCGTCGTCTAGACAACGTCCACCTCAGCGCTGAACACCCTTGACCATTGGCGGGGCCGGGACCCGGCGGGCGGACCCGCACCAACTTGATTCGATGTTTCTGTATGGTGGAACTTCTCTTCCGCCACTAATGTAACGCCGCTCACATCCGGCCTGTCAACCCCCTGGTGGAAATTCCGCGGAAGTCCTTCGATCCCACGCGACCCCTTGCCAGCATGGCCGCCGGGCCCGCATACTGTTTTCAAGATTCAGAAATCTAATTCCACATCATGGAATGCAGGAGCCGCTTTCGACCTCGAGGAGTCACCATGACCGCCAGCACCGGACCCCGCACCCCCGACCACTCCGCGCCCGGCACCGCGCACCCGGCGGCGAAGAGGGCGGGCGCCGGCGCGCCGACGTCGTTCTACGCGCCGGTGGGGCTGGACCCGGACTTCGTCCCGCGGGCGCACTCGGCCGGCGCGCCGCGCCGGTCGCTGTGGGGCCGTCTGACGGGCCTCCTCGCGCGCAGCTGACACCCTGCCGCACTACCGGCTGGTAACCCTTGCCACGCCCCAGCCGTGGTGCTGAACTGTGACCATGAGCACACCGGAAACGGCTACCGCCGACACCATGGTTCTGCTGGCGATCGGGACGAAGAAGGGCCTGTTCCTCGCGGCGAGCGAGGACCGCGTCAACTGGACCCTGTCCGATCCGCACTTCCTCATCCTCGAGGCCTCCTCCGTCGCGATCGACACCCGCAACGGCGCACCCCGCGTCCTCGCCGGCCTGCTGGACTGGCACTGGGGCCCGACCGTCGTGACGAGCGACGACCTCGGCGCCACCTGGTCCGACCCGGAGCAGGGCGCGATCAAGTTCCCGGAGGACACCGGCGCCGCGCTCGAGCGCGTCTGGCACCTGCGGCCCGACGCGGCCTCCCGGCCCGGCGTCGTGTGGGCGGGCGCCGAACCGCACTCGCTGTGGCGATCGGAGGACGGCGGCTCCACGTTCGAGCTCAACCGCGGCCTGTGGGACCACCCGCAGCGGAAGAGCTGGCAGCCCGGCGGCGGCGGGCCCTGCCTGCACACGGTCGACCCGGATCCGGACAGCGAGCAGATCCACATCGCCGCGTCCGCGGCGGGCGTCTACCGCTCCGACGACGGCGGCGCCACCTGGGAGGCCGCGAACCGCGGCATCTCGGCCGGCTTCCTGCCCGGCGAGGAGCCCGAGTACGGCCAGTGCGTGCACCGGATCGCCCGCGACGCGGAGCAGCCCGGACGCCTGTACGCGCAGAACCACGGGGGCGTGTACCGCTCGGACGACGCCGGCCGGAAGTGGGTCTCGATCGCCGACGGGCTGCCGGGCGACTTCGGCTTCACCTTCCTCACGCACCCGCGCATCGGCGGCACCGGCTGGGTCATCCCGATGATCGCCGACATCGAGCGCATCCCGTCCGGCGCGCGCGTCTCCGTCTACAAGACGGCCGACGGCGGCGACACCTGGACCGAGAACCACACCGGCCTGCCGGACCAGGACTTCAACACCATCCTGCGCGACGCCTCCGCGGTCGACGACCACCCGGACTCCACGGGCGTCTACTTCGGCACCCGCGCCGGCGAGGTCTACGCGAGCGCGGACGAGGGCGCGACCTTCACGCAGGTGGCGCAGCGGCTGCCGGACGTGCTGAGCGTACGCGCCGCCGTCGTGCCGAAGACGGACCTGCCGCAGGGCTCCGAGCAGTACGTCCCGCAGTTCCCCGAGGAGTAGGGCCGTGGCAGAGGTCCTCGTCGACATCCCGCAGGTGCTCGCGCCGTCCGTGGACGGTGCCCGCGAACTGCGCGTCGAGGTGCCCGGCGGGGGCGCCGCGGTGCGCGAGGTGCTCGACGTCCTCGCCCGGGACCACCCGCGGTTCGGCCGGAAGATCCGGAACGAGCTGGGCGAGGTGCGGCGGTACGCGAACGTGTTCGTCGGGCAGGACAACATCCGCGATCTGGCCGGCCAGGACACCCCGGTCCCCGACGGAGTGCGGGTCATGATCATGCAGTCGGTCGCCGGCGGCTGACACCCTCCTTGACACGCGCGCATGCCACGCCGCAGAGTTCAAGGTACGCAACGCCGCCACCTAGAGGCCGCGAGGGGCAGGAGGCCGCCGTGATCCATCCAGAACCGCATACCGAACCGGTGATCGTCCAGATCTCGGAGGCCCGCACGGCCGTCGTGCGGGGCCGGGACGTGCCGTTCGCCGACCTGTCCCCGTTCTACGACGCCGCCTTCGACGCCCTGTCCGAGGTTCTGGCGGACCAGAACCTGACGCCCGTCGGCCCGGCCTTCGGCCTGATGACGCGCCAGCCGACCGAGACCATGGACCTCGAGGTCGGGTTCGCGATCGACCACCCGCTGGACGGGAAGCGCACGGCGGGCTCCGGCGTCGTCGTCGAACCGTCCTCGCTGCCCGAGGGCACGACGGCGGCCGCCTCCCACCTGGGGGCCTACGACGCCCTCGGCGACGCGTGGGGAACATTCATGGCCTGGATCGAGTCGCAGGGCTACGCCCCGCAGCTGCCCTTCTGGGAGGTGTACGTGACCGAGCCCAGCCCTGACGCGGACCCGGACGCCATGCGGACGGACCTGTTCGTGCCCGTCGCCAAGAACGATCCGGCCGCATGAGCGCACTGCTGCGCCTGCTGCGCGAGGACCTGAAGGCGGCGCGCGCCCAGGACCCGGCCGCACGGAACGACCTCGAGGTGGCGCTGGCCTACTCGGGCGTGCACGCGATCTGGGCCTACCGGATCGCCCACGCGCTGTGGCAGCGGCCCCCGTTCCGGCCGGCCGCCCGCCTGCTCAGCCAGCTGGCCCGCTTCGTCACCGGGGTGGAGATCCACCCGGGTGCGAGGATCGGCCGGCGCCCGTTCATCGACCACGGCTCGGAGATCGTCATCGGCGAGACCACCGTGATGGGCGACGACATCATGATGTACCAGGGCACCACGGTCGGCGGGCGCACGCTGCAGGTCCCGTTCCACCGGGAGGAGCGGCGGCACGCGATCATCGGCGACCGGGTCATGCTCGGCGCCGGCTGCCGCATCATCGGGCCGCTGACGATCGGCGACGACACCGCGATCGGTGCGAACGCCGTCGTCGTGCGGGACGTGCCCGCGGACTCGATCGCGATCGGCATGCCCGCGGTCCACCGCCACAAGGACAGCGACTACCCGCTGGACCCGCGAACCGACCTGATCGACCCGGCCGTCCTGCTCTGAGCGGACCGGAGCGCCGGGCGCAGCTCGCGACTGAGCGCGGTCGGCGGCCGGTGCGCCGCGTCCTGCACGTCGACGCGGCGGGTCCCGCACTCGACGCAGACGACGTAGAGCACCCGTCCCGACGACGTCGCGTGGCTCGATTCGACGCGCCAGCCGTGCTCGTGCGCGGCAACGGCCGGGACTGGGGCTGGGGCTGGGGCTGGGGCTGGGGCTGGGGCTGGGGCTGGGCGGACGGTGCGCTGTTCTCTGGTTCTCATGCAACCACCATGATGTAATGCCCTTATGCATCTCAACCCTTACGGCGAGTACGCGGTACTGCTCGCGGCGTCGCTGGCGAACGACTGGCCCGCGGACCGGGCGGGCATCGAGGCGCGCGCCCGCGAGTTCGGGATGACCATGGAGTTCCCCGTCGGCGCCGACGACCATGCGCGCACTCTCGAGGTGATCGGCGCGTGGCTCGAGGTCGTCGACGCGCCGGACGACCCGACGCGGGCGCGGCTGCTCAACGCCCAGATGGCCGCCGCGACGGCGTACCCGCGGCTCACGGACCACGACGGCGAGGGCTGGCACCTGCACTACCGGGACGAGGAGCAGTCGCTGCCGCACGTGCTGCGCGCGGTGATCGGCGTCGGCACGGCCCTGCACCTGACGACGCGCGGGATGAACCGGCTCTCGCGCTGCGCGGCCGGCGAGACTCCGGGCGACGGGTGCGCGAACGTCGTCGTCGACGTCACCCGCAACGGCCGTCAGCGCTACTGCTCGGTGCGCTGCGCCAACCGGGCCGCGGTCCGCCGCCACCGGGCCCGCGGCGGGTAGCCGAGGCCTCCGGTCAGCCCAGCAGCCGCTCCAGCGTGCTGACCACGCCGTTCTCCGCGTTCGAGGGCGCCCAGTGCCGGGCGGCCGCCAGGATGTCCGGGTGGGCGTTGGCCATGGCGTAGGAGTGCTCCGCCCGGCTCATCATCTCGAGGTCGTTGAGGTAGTCGCCGAAGACCACGGTCTGGGCCGGCGTGACGCCGAGCGCGGCCTGCAGGTCGTCGAGAGCGAGACCCTTGTTCACGTCGGGCCGCATGATGTCGACCCACTGGGGACCGGAGACCACCACCCGGTTCCCGGGGGCGATCGCCTCCAGCGCGGGGGCCACGCGCTGGGCGTGACGCTTCAGGTCGAAGACGGCGATCTTCAGGATCTCGTCCTCGACCGCCAGCAGGTCGGGGACCTCGCTCAGCTGCGCGTAGTACGTGTTCGCCTGGTCGACGAAGACCGGCTCGATCCGCTCGATGTAGGCCGAGGACTTCCCGCACAGCACGATCCCGAGATCGTACTCCTCCGGCGGCAGGGCCCGGATCTGCCCGATGATGCCGCGGGCCGAGCCGGCGTCCAGCGTGCGGGAGGCGACCTCGACGCCGTCGCGCATGACCAGGCCCCCGTTCTCGGCGATGATCGCGAGCCCCTCGCCCGCGAAGTCGCGGGCCAGGGTCGCGTACTGGCGCCCCGAGGCCGGAACGAACGTCACGGAGGCGGCGCGCATCCGCTCCAGGACCGGCCAGAACGACGCCGGCACGGCGCCGTCCGCGTCCAGCAGCGTCCCATCCATGTCGGTGACGACGAGTCGGATGTCGCCCGCTCCCGGGGCGGGCACTACATCCCGCCTTCGGCGGCCATGTTCGAGAACCTCGAGTAGTGGCCCTGGAAGGCCACGGTGATGGTCTTGGTGGGACCGTTACGGTGTTTGGCGACGATGACGTCGGCCTCGCCGGCGCGCGGGGACTCCTTGTCGTAGATGTCCTCGCGGTGCAGGAGGATGACCATGTCGGCGTCCTGCTCGATCGAGCCGGACTCGCGGAGGTCCGAGACCATCGGCTTCTTGTCCGTGCGCTGCTCCGAGCCGCGGTTCAGCTGCGAGAGTGCGATCACGGGGACGTCGAGCTCCTTGGCGAGCAGCTTGAGGGCACGGGAGAACTCGGAGACCTCCTGCTGGCGGGACTCGACGCGCTTGCCGGAGCTCATCAGCTGCAGGTAGTCGAGGACCACCATCTTCAGGTCGTGCTTCTGCTTCAGGCGGCGGCACTTGGCGCGGATCTCCATGAGCGACATGTTCGGCGAATCGTCGATGTAGAGCGGCGCGTCGTTCAGGCGGCCCATCGTGGTGGCGATCTTTCCCCACTGGTCGTCCTTCACGGTTCCCTTGCGCAGGTCCTGCAGGCCGATCGACGCCTCGGCCGAGAGGAGGCGCATCGCGATCTCGTTGCGGCCCATTTCCAGGGAGAAGAAGACCGTGGTCATGTTGTTCGCGATCGCCGCTGACCGGGCGAAGTCCAGGGCGAACGTCGACTTGCCGACCGCGGGACGGGCGGCGATGACGACCATCTGGCCGCCGTGCAGGCCCTGCGTGAGCTCGTCGAACTCGTAGAAGCCGGTGGGGACGCCGATGATGCCCTCGCCGCGGCTGCCGGCCGACTCGATCTCGTCGACCGTGCCCTCGATGATGTCGCGCAGGGCCACGTAGTCCTCGCCGCCGCGGCGCTCGGCCACCGTCATGACCTCCGCCTGCGCGGTGTTGACGATGTCGTCGACCTCGCCGTCCTGCGAGTAGCCGAGCTGGACGATCTTGGTTCCGGCGTCCACGAGGCGGCGGAGCACGCCGCGCTCGCGCACGATCTCGGCGTAGAAGCCGGCGTTCGCGGCCGTCGGGACCGACTGGATCAGGGTGTGCAGGTAGGCGGGGCCGCCGACGCGGGAGATGTCGCCGCGCTTGGTCAGCAGGTCGGCCACCGTCACGGCGTCGGCGGGTTCGCCGCGGCCGTAGAGGTCGATGATCGCCTCGTAGACGAGCTCGTGCGACGGGCGGTAGAAGTCCGGACCGCGCAGGACCTCCACGCAGTCGGCGATGGCGTCCTTGGAGAGCATCATCCCGCCCAGGACGGACTGCTCGGCCACGACGTCCTGCGGCGGGGTGCGCCCCACGTCGGAGGAGCTGGACCGGTCGATATCCGAGTGAGTCAGAGTCACTGCATTCCTTTCGCCACCGAACGCCGTATGGCGCCGCCATCCACCCATGATCCGCCGTCGCACCCGCAGATTGGGCTTCGCGCGGCATGCGCGCGCGTACGGATCGCCACAGGGGGGATGTTGAAACCATAGACCCTGTTTATCCCCACTCCTATCAAGTTATCCACAGGTACTGTGGAGAAGTTGTGGGCGATTGTGCACATGCTGGGGACAGCGCTGTGGACGGGGGATTATTTTTGAGAGTTATTTGGCTCTGACTAGGAACGATATTGGTTCACGGGTGTGGACGAAAAGTTTTTTGCCCCCAACCTTCAACCACTCACTGCGGGTTCGGGGCAGCGGGCGCGGGGGTGAGGGGAAACTTATCCACAGGTTTGGGGCACTTACCCACAGACACGCCCGACATGGCCGGAGGACGCCTCCGCAAGGGGCGTCGCGACGTCCGAGGTCAGAGCCTGTCGAGACCACAGTTGAACTGTTAGAGTCCGCGTATGAATGCAGATAAGACGATTTGCGGACTGGACCCGTCGTCCGAGTTCGTCCACCTCGCCGCCGAGGTCTTCGGGATCCTCTCGGACCCGACGCGCATCCGGATCGTCCTGGCCCTGCGGGCCGCGTCCGAGCTCTCGGTCAACGCGATCGCGGACGCCGTGGGCAAGAGCCCGTCGGGGGTCTCCCAGCATCTGGCACGACTGCGCATGGCGCGCATGGTCACGACCCGCCAAGAGGGCACCCGGGTCCTCTACCGACTGGCCGACGAGCACGCGTCGGCCCTCGTTTCCGAGGCCATCAAGCAGGCCGAGCACTCGGTTGCCGGCGGGCAGACCCCTCGCCACCACCACGGGCCTCAAGGCTGACGCCATGCTCGCGGTCCTGGGCAACGGCGTCTACGCACGGCTCTTCGGCGCCCAGCTCATCGCGCTGCTCGGAACGGGCCTGCTGACGGTCGCCCTGGGCCTGCTGGCCTTCGACGTGGCCGGAGGGAGCGCCGGCGTCGTCCTGGGCACGGCCATGACGATCAAGATGGTCGCCTACGTCGCCGTCGCGCCCGTCATCGGCGCCCTGACCGCCCGGGTGGCCCGCAAACGCCTGCTGATCTGCGCCGACGTCGTCCGCGCGCTCATCGCGCTCTGCCTGCCGTTGGTGGGCGAGGCGTGGCAGATCTACGTCCTGATCTTCCTGCTGCAGTCGGCTTCGGCGACCTTCACCCCCGCGTTCCAGGCGGTCATCCCCTCCGTCCTGCCGGACGAACGCCACTACACGCGGGCGCTCTCGCTCTCCCGGCTCGCCTACGATCTGGAGTCCCTGCTCAGCCCCGTGATCGCAGCCCTCCTGTTGACGGTGACGAGCTACAACGACCTGTTCCTGGGCACCGTCGCGGGGTTCGCGGGCTCGGCCCTCCTTGTTGCGGCGACCCGGTTCCCGACTATCGCCCCGGCGGGCGGTTCGGGCTTCCTCGACCGCGTGAGCCGGGGTGCGCGCGAATTCGTCGCGCGCCGCGAGTTGCGGAGCCTCCTGGCCCTCGATCTGGTCGTCGCGAGCGGCACGGCCATGGTCGTGGTGAACACCGTGGTCCTCGTCCGGGGCGACCTCGACCGTTCACAACCCGACGTCGCGCTGCTGCTGGCCGCCACCGGAGCCGGGTCGATGGTCGTCGCCCTCGCCATGCCACGCCTGCTCGACTCCGTCCCGGACCGGTTCCCCATGCTCGCCGGTGCGACCGCCCTGCCGGTCGCACTCGCCGCCGCTGCGGCCGTCATCGCCTGGGGTTCCGGACCGGCTCAGTGGGCCGGGCTGCTGGGACTGTGGTTCGCCGCAGGCGCTGCAGCGTCGGCCGTCCTCACGCCGTCGGCCCGGCTACTGACGCGCAACAGCGGCCCGGACACGCGGGCGCCGGTCTTCGCCGCCCAGTTCTCCCTGTCCCACGCCTGCTTCCTGCTGACCTATCCGGCGGCCGGGGTGATCGGCGCAGTGCACGGCCTGGCGGCCGCCGCCGCGGCCCTGGCCGTGGTCGGGACCGTCGGCGCCGTGCTGGCGTTCGGGTCGTGGCGGATGCCGCTCCCGACAAAGCCCGCGTCCCGCCAACGTGATACCTCAGGCTGATGCGCCGGACCGTGTCCGGGACGTAGATTGGATGCACGGGCGCGGTGCGCGTCCGTGCACGGGCACGCGGAAGGGAACGGTTGGCATGTTCGGAATCACGGTCGTCGAAGCGATCATCTTCCTGGCCGTCGTCGGCATCGTCGTCGGCGTCCTCTGGGCCATCTTCGTCTCCCGCCCCAAGACGGCCGTCAGCGTCGAGGAGCAGTACATCGAGCGCCTCAACGCGCAGTGGGCGAAGCAGCGGCACGAGGAAACGCAGAAGGCCGAGCGGATCCGCCGCGAGACGGAGCAGCGCCTGCCCACGAGCGGCAGCACGCCGATCGCGACCGTCAGCGACCCCACGGCGTCCGCCGGCCCGTCGATGATGAACCCGTCCGGAACGGCGCGGGGCGCCGCGGAGGCCGATCCCGACTACCAGGCGGTCCTCGCCCTGGTGCAGCAGGGAAAGGTCGTCCAAGCGGTCCGGAAGGTCCGCCAGGACACGGGCATCGGGCTCGCCGACGCGAAGAAGTTCATCGACCAGATGGCCGGCCGGCGCTAGACGAGCTCCGGCGCCGAGAGCGTCGCGAACGTGGAGTTGTGGAAGACGAGCGGGTCGTTGGCCCCGCCGTGCGTCGCATGCGCGTGAACGCGCAGCAGCACCACGTAGTGGTCGCCGGCCTCGACCTCGTTCTCGACACTGGTCTCCAGCCACAGGGCGGCGTCCTGGAGGAACAGGGCCCCCGCATCGGTCGAGTCCAGGCGCAGCCCCGCGAAGCGGTCCCCGTCGCGCGAGGCGATCTGCCGGCACACGCTCTGGTGTGCCTCGGCGAGGATCGAGACGCCGATCCGCCCGCCCCGCTTCACCTTCGGCCAGGTCCGCGACGTCTTCTGCACGGCGAACATCACCAGGGGCGGGTCCAGGGAGACGCCCACCGTGAACGAGGACGCGACGATGCCCTCGGGCTGCCCGTCGACGATCGTGCACAGTGCCGCGAGTCCGGACGGATGCTGGGCGAAGGCCCCGCGGAGGGCGTCGGTCGAGAGGTCCCGGGAGAGTTGCGATTCCGATGCGGTCATGGCCACCACCTGTCTCAAGGGCGCCCGATTCGCCTGTTGGGGGCGGACCGCGCGCGGTACTTGTCCAGCCGGGTTGTCCGGCGGACCGAATCGTCACCTGGAGCACCCCACTACCGTGAGAGGGTTGCCGTTCAACGAGCCAGGGCTTCGCGTTGAATCTCTTGATTCCTTCTCCACGTTACGAACCGTGGCGTCCTCCGCACAAGGTGAGACGAAACATTTCGCAAGGTGGGAGCGCGCGGGCCGGCGCCGGCGTCGTGCCCGGTCTTCTGCTCGGCACGACGTCGGCGCGTGCGTTAACGACGCGAGGCCCCCACCCGTGCGGGTGGGGGCCTCGCTTCGCGCGAAGAATGCGTGCGGCTGACGCCGCGTACGACTACTTCTTCTTGGCGGCCGCGACGACCTGCAACGTGATGGTTGCGGAGACGTCCTCGTGCAGACGCACGGTGGCCTCGTAGTTGCCGGTGGTCTTGATGTGCTCCGGCAGTTCGACCTTGCGCTTGTCGACGGTGCCGAGGCCTGCGGCCTCGACGGACTTCGCGATGTCGTCGACCTTGACGGTGCCGAACAGGCGACCGGACTCACCGGTCTTCACCTGCACCTTCACCGGCTTGGAGGACAGCTTCGCAGCCAGTTCCTTGGCCTCTTCCAGCGAGGCGACGGCGCGTGCAGCACGCGCGGCCTGGATGGACTCGACCTGCTTCTCGCCACCCTTGGACCAGGTGATGGCGAATCCGCGGGGAAGAAGGTAGTTACGGGCGTAACCGTTCTTCACCTCGACGATGTCGCCAGCGGCACCGAGACCGGTCACTTCGTGGGTCAGAATGAGCTTTGCCATGTTGTTATTCCCTTCCCTTAACCGCGGCCAGCGCCGGAGTAGGGCAGCAGGGCAACTTCGCGCGCGTTCTTGATCGCGAGCGCGATCTTGCGCTGCTCCTGCACGGACACGCCGGTCACACGACGGGCGCGGATCTTTCCGCGGTCGGAGATGAACTTGCGCAGCAGGGCGACGTCCTTGTAGTCGATGACAGTGATGTCAGCGGCCTTCAAGGGGTTGGACTTTGGTTTGGGCTTGCGGATATCAGCCTTAGCCATCGTGGAGCTCCTTAGTCTTTGGAGCCCGCAGAATATTCTGCGGGATGGTGAATAGAAATATTGTTAGAAAGGCGGTTCGTCGTTCCCGGCTCCCCAGCCGCCACCGTTGTTGCCAGCGGTGGACGGAGTGGACCAGGGATCTGCGGCCGGGGCACCCCAGCCGCCGCCGGCGTTGTTGCCGCCGCCAGCGGGTGCAGCGTTGTTGCCGCCGCCGGCGGGTGCACCGGCGTTGCCGCCGCCGAAGCCGCCCTGATTGCCACCAGCGTTGTTGCGCTGGGTGCGGGTGACCTTCGCGGAGGCGTAGCGCAGGGAGGGGCCGACCTCGTCGACATCCAGCTCCATGACGGTACGCCGCTCGCCTTCCTTGGTATCAAACGAACGCGACTTCAACCGGCCCTGGGCGACGACGCGCATGCCCTTGGTCAGCGTCTCGGCGACGTTCTCGGCAGCGTCACGCCACACCGAGGAGCGCAGGAACAGCGTTTCGCCGTCCTTCCACTCGTTGGTCTGGCGATCAAACGTCCGCGGAGTCGAGGCGATGGTGAAGTTCGCCACCGCTGATCCCGACGGCGTGAAACGCAATTCCGGGTCGCCGGTAAGATTTCCGACGACCGTGATGACGGTCTCTCCTGCCATGTTCGTCTCCTGACGAGTCGGTTCGATTGATGTGCAAGCAGTTCGCGAGAACTACTTGTCGGAAACCTTCTGGTCCTCCGGGCGGGTGATCTTGGTGCGCAGGATCGTCTCGTTCAGAGACAGCTGGCGATCAAGCTCGGCAGAGGTAGCCGGGGTTGCAGTGAAGTTGACGACGGCGTAGATCGCCTCGGCCTTCTTCTGGATTTCGTAAGCCAGACGGCGGCGGCCCCAGATGTCGACGTTTTCGATGGTCCCGCCATCGTTGCGGACGACGTCCAGGAACTTGCCGAGAGTCGGCTCGACGGTACGCTCATCGACCTCGGGGTCGAGCAGCACCATGAGTTCGTAAGCACGCATGTGAACCCACCTCCTTTGGGCTAAGCGGTCACGGTCTTTCCGTAACAGGAGGTTCTTTGCGTTGGTCGTCACGCCGTCCCGGTTTTCGGGCAGGCTGAAGACAACCTCATCCATCCTACCCGATGCCCCCACCCGGTCTGCACACCCCCGGTGAGGCATCGCCCACCCTCACCGGCAGCGCAAAGAGGGTGCGCCGGGCGGGCGGATCACGGAGATCCGTACGCCCGGCGCACCCTCGATGGATGTTCCCGGTGGTGGCGCGGGGTCCGCGCCACCGGCCTACTTGACCGGCAGGTCGAGCTCCTCGCCGACGAAGATCAGGTTGGGATCGTCGACGACGTCCTGGTTGACGGCGAAGACCGCGCGCCAGTCGTCGATGCCGTGCTCCTCGGCGATGACGGCGAGCGTCTCGCCGGCGGCGACGGTGTGGTCCTCACCGGAATCCTCGGCGGCGACCTCGGCCACCTTCTGGCCGATTCCCTGCGACGCGTCGGCGGCCTTCGGAGCCTCCTGGGCCTGCGGCGCGGCCTGCTCGGCGGGAGCCTGCTCGGCCGCCCCGGTGGACTGCGTACTGGTCTCGGCAGGCGCCTCGACCTGGGCCTCGGCCTCGGCCGTGGCCTCCGTCTGCGGCGCCGGCTCCGCGTCGGCGGTGCCGGAGAGTCCCAGCTCGGCCGAGCAGGCGGGCCATGCGCCCCAGCCCTGCGTGGCCAGAACCTGCTCGGCGACGGCGATCTGCTGCGACTTGGAGGCGTCGGCCGGGTTGCCCGTGCCGCCGAAGCCCTGCCAGGTGCTCATGCTGAACTGCAGGCCGCCGTAGTAGCCGTTGCCCGTGTTGATCGACCAGTCTCCGCCGGACTCGCACTCGGCCAGCGCTTCCCAGGTGGAGGTCGAGGCGGCGCTTGCCGGTGCCGCGGCCACTCCGACTGCGGCGCCGGCGAGAACGAAGGCGGCTGCGGAACCGGCGATGCCGGCGCGGGTGAAGTGCTTGGTGTTCTTGTGCTTGCGGATCATGGATCTCCCGTGGTGCCATCCGAACGCTCAGGCCGTCCCCGACCTTCTTGCGCGCGACCGTCCGACATCGATTTCGAGTTCATGCCGGAGAGCCGCGCGGACGGTCGAAGGATGCGGGCTGCTCCGGAGTTCGGCACGGCCCATAACGGGTCGTTACCAAAACGTGACTTAATCACGATAAGGCAACGACCGGGTGCGGGCGCAACCCCGATCGGTGATTCACAGGACTTCGCCAGCACTTCGCCACCGGCGGCATAGCCTGCGCACAGGCGGGTGGGAACGGGCCGGGACGCCGCCCCGCGTCAACTGGCGAAGAGCTGGACGCCCACCCGGGCCAGGCGCCACGGGTCGGCCACGCCGCACATCTCGCGGGCGGAGTGCATCGACAGCAGCGGGATGCCCACATCGACCGTGCGCACGCCGAGCCGGGTCGCGGTCAGCGGGCCGATCGTCGAGCCGCAGGGCATGACGTTGTTGGAGACGAACTCCTGGTAGGGCACGCCGGCGCTCTCGCACAGCTGCGCCCACAGGGCCGCGCCCACGCCGTCGGTCGCGTAGCGCTGGTTCGCGTTGATCTTCAGCAGCGGACCCGCGCCGAGCAGCGGCTGGTTCGCCGGGTCGTGGCGCTCCGGGTAGTTCGGGTGGATCGCGTGCCCGGCATCCGCCGAGACGCACACCGAGTCCGCGTACGCGCGGTAGCGGTCCACGTCGCCCGCGCCGAGGCCGGCGGAGATCCGTTCGAGGACCTCCTGCAGGAACGGGCCCGCAGCGCCGGAGCGCGAGCCGGAGCCGACCTCCTCGTGGTCGAAGGCCGTCAGCATCGCGATGTGCTCGCCCCCGCCCGCGCCGGCGTGCTCGATCAGAGCCACCAGCGAGGCGTGCATCGAGGAGAGGTTGTCGAGGCGCCCCGAGGCGAAGAACGCGCCGTGGTGCCCGAACTCCGCCGGCGCCTGGGCGTCCGCGACGACGACGTCGTAGCCGCCGATCCGTCCCGCCTCCACGCCGGCCGCCTCGGCGAGCACGCCCAGCAGGTCCTCCTGCGCCGGCACCCCGGTGCCCCACACCGGGTTCATGTGGCGCTGCTTGTCCAGCGCCAGGCCCTCGTTCACCTGGCGGTCCAGGTGGATGGCCAGCTGCGGGAAGCGCAGCAGCGGGTCGGTGCGGGTGAGCACCTCGGTGCCGTCGCGCAGCACCAGGCGGCCGGCCAGCAGCAGTTCGCGGTCCAGCCACGAGTTCAGCAGCGGCCCGCCGTACACCTCGACGCCGGCCTGCAGCCAGCCGTGGGCGCCGGTGGTCGGCTTCGGCTTGAGCTTGAACGACGGCGAATCCGTGTGCGATCCGAGCATGTGGAACCCGGTCTGCGCGCCGGCGCCCTCCGGCACGACCCACGCGATGACCGCGCCGTCGCGGACCACGTAGTAGGCCCCGGGGCCCGACGCCCAGTCGGCACCCTCGTCGAGGCCGGTGAAGCCGGCCTCCTCCAGGCGGCGGGCGGCCTCCGCTGCGGCGTGGTAGCTCGACGGCGAGGCCGAGACGAACGCCCCCAGATCGCGCGCGTGCTCGCGCGCCTCGTCCGTGATCTCCTGCGCCGCACGCGAGGTGCTCATCTCTGCCAACCCGGCCTCCGTCGTCGTGGTGTCCGCCCGGTGCGGACGCTGTTGGTGTGCTTCGGTAACGATCCTAGCGGCGTTCAGGCACCCTGCCGATAGCGGGCGTACCCCATGAACGCGAGGCCCAGCACGATCGAACCCCAGCCGGGCACCGGCCACTGCGGCACGGCCAGCAGGAACGCGCCGGCGACGAGCAGCAGAACCGCGATCATGAACCACGGGCTGCGCAGGAATTCGATGTTCATCCGCACCATCCCATCAGTAGTCCAGCCCCTGGCTGGGGATGACGAGGCCCGTCTCGTACGCGTACACGACCGCCTGCACGCGGTCGCGCAGGTGCAGCTTCGTCAGGATGCGGCGCACGTGCGTCTTCACGGTCGCCTCGGACAGGAAGAACCTGTGCGCGATCTCCGCGTTCGAGAGCCCCTCGGCCATCGCGCCCAGCACCTCGCGCTCGCGCGGCGTCAGGTCCTGCAGCAGCGGATCCTCCGCCTTCTCGCCCCCGGACGACGGCGGCGCCCCGCCCGGCGCCGACGGCCCGCCGTCCCCGGTGCGCACGTAGGTCTCCAGGAGGCGCTGGGTGACGCGCGGTGCGACGACGGCGTCGCCGCTGGCCACCAGCTGCACGGCGTGCACGAGCTCCTCCGGCGCGACGTCCTTGAGCAGGAACGCGGAGGCGCCGGCGCGCAGGCCGTCGAACGCGTACTCGTCCAGGTCGAACGTGGTCAGGATGATCACGCGGGTGTCCGGGTGCTCCTCCGCGATCCGGCGGGTCGCCGCGATCCCGTCCATGCGCGGCATGCGCACGTCCATCAGCACGACGTCGGGCTGCAGCCGCTCGACCTGCTCGATCGCCTCGATCCCGTCGGACGCCTCGCCGGCGACCTCCATGGACTCCTCGGCCTCGAGGATCAGCGAGAACCCCATGCGCAGCAGCGGCTGGTCGTCCACCAGCAGTACGGATATCTTCCCGGTCATCCGGTCCCCTCCCCCGTCTCCTTCTCGATCTTCCCACTCCCGGCCGCCTCCGGCGCGGAGGACGCCGTTGCGCCGGCCTCCCCCGCCGGGCAGGTCCGGCCGTTGATGCT
The DNA here is from genome assembly GCF_014651715.1 of Zhihengliuella salsuginis. Lineage (GTDB taxonomy): Bacteria > Actinomycetota > Actinomycetes > Actinomycetales > Micrococcaceae > Zhihengliuella > Zhihengliuella salsuginis. The sequence continues at coordinate 1,403 of NZ_BMXK01000013.1, read as the reverse complement.
CAGCCGCGCGTCGACGACCCACCCGCCCGTCGGCAGGGGGCCGACGGAGAGCTCGCCGTCGTAGATCGCCACGCGCTCGGCGATGCCCTTGAGCCCCTGCCCGCTGCCCACCGGGGCTCCGGATGCCCCGGTGCCCCGGCCGTCGTCGGCGATGCGGACGGCGACCTCGCCGGCCGCGACCGTGCAGTCTACGTCCACCCGGCGCACCTCGCGCCCGTAGCGCAGCACGTTGGTCAGCGACTCCTGGATGATCCGGTAGACGGTCAGGCGCAGGCCGGCGTCCTCGGGCAGCGCCGCCCCCGTGTGGGTGTAGGTCAGGGGCAGGCCGGCGACCCGGAACCCCTCCAGCAGCTCGGTCAGCGACGAATGCGCCGGCTGGGGCGCCAGCGGCGCGTCCGATCCGTCGCGCAAGACGCCGATCACGCGCCGCATGTCGCGCAGGGCGGCCCGCCCGGTCGTCGAGAGCTCGCCCAGGACGCCCCGGGCGCGGTCCGGGTCCCGCTGCATGACGACGCCGGCGCCGTCGGACAGGGCGATCATGACGGAGAGGGAGTGCGCGACGACGTCGTGCATCTCGCGGGCGATCCGGTTGCGCTCCTCGGTCTGGGCCAGGCGCGAGACGCGCAGCCCCCAGTTCGCCAGTTCGGCCTGGTGCAGGCGGTTGCTGCGGACGGCCGAGCCGATGCCCGTGGAGATCAGGTTCGCGGCCAGCAGCAGGATGGACGCGACGACGATCGCGGCCGTCCCGTCGCCGACGCTGACGCCCGCGTGGGGCTCGTGGGGGACGCCCTGCAGGTGCGGGACCACCCAGAGCCCCATCATGAGCACCTGCGCGGCGCTCATCAGGACGGCCAGTGAGAGCATGCGGCGCGAGGAGTACTTGGTGGCCGCCGTGTAGAGCGCGAACCAGAGTCCGGTGCTCATCACCCCGTGGAAGGGGTCCACGATCATGAAGAGGAGCGTCGTGACGCCGATGATGGACAGGACCGCGAAGGGGGCCCGCCGGCGGAACCAGAGGACCACGGCGATGCCGAGGATCACGGCGACCGGCCAGGCCGAGTGGGAGTCGGCGACCATGACCAGCGCGATCGCGTTCGACAGCAGGTAGGCGGCCACGACCAGGCCGTCGCCGACACGCGGGTGCCGGTGCAGGTAGCGGCGGGCGGGCCCGCGCCGTCGTTCCGTCAGCTCGGCGAAGCTCACCCGCACCGATTCGGCGGTGCCGCGCGCGGGTTGGTGGTCCATGACACGAGCCTACCGTCAAAACACAGCGTGTTTGGAGTAAAAAGGGGCGTTTGCCGGGGCAGCCGTTCGTTTCTGCCCCGGCAAACGCGGTCTAGACGGTATGTAGTAGGGCCGGTCCATTTCGTAGGACTGGAACCTCGCGTTCAAAGGGTCTTCGT
>NZ_BMXK01000012.1 GCF_014651715.1 Zhihengliuella salsuginis | reverse complement strand
GCTTCCGGTCCAGCAGTCCAGTGACTGCGGGACCGGAAGCGGGGCCCTCACGTGCGCGGGCGGCGCCGCCGGCCGTCAGGCCAGCAGCGTCGGCTTGAGCTGCTGGATGCGGCCGAGCAGCCCGTTGACGAATTCCGGCGACTCGTCGGTCGACAGGTCGCGGACGAGGGCGACCGCCTCGGCGACGGCTACGCCGTCGGGCACCTCGTCGTTGAAGAGGATCTCCCAGGCGCCGATCCGGAGCACGGACCGGTCCACGGAGGGCATGCGGTCCAGGGTCCAGCCCTTCGCGTAGGTGCCCAGGATCTCGTCGAGGCGCTCCTGCTGCGCCAGGACGCCCTCGACGAGCGTGACCGTGTAGGGGTTCACGATCTGGGCGACGGCCTCACGGCGCTGACGAAGCGCCGCCACCGGGCTCACTTCGCGCTGCTCTGCTTCGAAGAGGACCTCAAGAGCCCGCTTCCGGGCCTTGCTGCGGGTACTCACTCGGTGACACGCCCCAAGTAGTCGCCCGTGCGGGTGTCGACCTTGACGCGGGTGTTCTGCTCGACGAAGAGCGGGACCTGGATCTCGCGGCCGGTCTCCAGCGTGGCCGGCTTGGTGCCGCCCGACGAGCGGTCGCCCTGCAGGCCCGGCTCGGTGTAGGAGATCTCCAGGACGACGGACGGCGGCAGCTCCACGTAGAGCGGTGCGCCGTCGTGCATGGCGACGGTGATGTTCTGGTTCTCGAGCATGTAGCCGGCGGAATCGCCGACGACGGCACCCGGGACCATGATCTGGTCGTAGTCCGACAGATCCATGAACACGTAGTCGTCGCCGTCCTGGTACAGGTACTGGTAATCGCGGCGATCGACCGTCGCGGTTTCGATCTTGGCGCCCGCGTTGTACGTCTTGTCGACCACCTTGCCGGTCAGCACGTTCTTCATCTTCGTGCGGACGAAGGCGCCGCCCTTGCCCGGCTTGACGTGCTGGAAATCGGTGATCTGCCACAGCTGGCCGTCGATCTTCAGGACTACGCCGTTTTTGATGTCGGTGGTATCTGCCACGAATTACTCTTCCTGTATGGGTGCCCGCCGACCCCTTGGGGACGAGGAGTGACGACGTCACCTCGGGCGTTTGTCAAAAATCCAGACTCGATTCTAACGTACAAGTGCCTCGCGGCGCTTCACGGCCTCCAGCGATCGACGCGCCAGTTCCACGCGACGCTCGGGGGCTCCGGATTCGGAGTGGAGCCGGTGGGCCAGCTCGAACCGGTGCTCGGCGGCGGTGAGGTCGCCCTCGGTGTAGTAGAGGATCCCGAGGTACTGGTGCATCATCGCTTCGTGGCTGCTGCCCTTGAACTCCTCGAGCAGGGCGCGCAGCCGGGTGATGGCCGCGTCGGTCTTGCCCATGGCGCGTTGCAGATCGGTGTCCAGCATGCGCATGCGGATGTTCTGCGGGTCGGTCAGGCGGACGTCCGCGACCAGTTCCGCGGCCTCGCGGTACTCGCCACGGGCGATCAGCACGACGACGGCGTCACACGGGTCGTCGCCCGCGACCAGCAGGTCGGCCTGCTGCTCGTCGACGATGACGGGCAGCAGGGTTTCGGGATCGCGGTTGATCCCCGGCATTCCAGTTCGTATCCACTGCAGCCCCATGATTACTCGGCAATCTCCTGGTAGGCGGCGAATAGTAGCGACGTATCGGGTACATCGAGGATACCGGGCTTGGCGAGATCCTCAAGGACCACGAACCGCAGGAGGTCGCCGCGGGCCTTCTTGTCCCGGCGCATGCCGTCGAGCAGGGCCGCCCAGCGGTCCCGCCGGTAGGTCGTCGGCAGGCCGAGCGAGTCGAGGATGTTCTTGTGCCGGTCCGCGAGGTCGTCGTCGATCCGGCCGACGGAGCGCGCCAGCTCCGCGGCGAATGTCAGGCCGATCGAAACCGCAGCGCCGTGGCGCATCTGGTAGCGCTCCGCGAGCTCGATCGCGTGGGCCAGCGTGTGCCCGTAGTTGAGGATCTCGCGGCGTCCGGACTCCTTGAGGTCCTCGGAGACCACCTCGGCTTTGACGCGGATCGACCGCTCGATCACCTCGCGCAGCTCGTCCGTGCCGGCCTCGGAGACCCGCTCCGGCGAGGACTCGATGATGTCGAGGATCCTCGGGTCGGCGATGAATCCGCACTTGACGACCTCCGCCAGCCCCGTGACGAGCTCGTTCTTCGGCAGCGTCTGCAGCGAGTCCAGGTCCGCCAGGACCGCGGCCGGAGGGTGGAACGCGCCCACCAGGTTCTTGCCCTCGGACGTGTTGATGCCGGTCTTTCCGCCGACGGCGGCATCGACCATGCCGAGCAGGGTCGTCGGGACGTGGACGACCTTCACTCCGCGCAGCCAGGTGGCCGCGACGAAGCCGGCGACGTCCGTGACGGCGCCCCCGCCGACGGCCACGATGGCGTCGGACCGGGTGAAGTCGTTCTGGCCGAGGACCTGCCAGCAGAAGGACGCCACCTGGATGTGCTTGCCCTCCTCGGCGTCCGGGATCTCGGCGGTGAGCCCGGTGTAGCCGGCGCCGTCGAGCTCCGCCTTGACCGCGTCGCCCGTCGCCCGCAGGGCACGCGGGTGGATGATCAGGACCTTGCGGACGCGCTCGCCCAGCACGTGCGCGAGGCGCCCCAGCAGCCCCGTGCCGACGACGACGTCGTAGTCGCTGCCGGGCGTGCTGCCGGTGACCTGGATGGTGGTGTTGGTCATGTCCTAGTTGCCTCCCCTTGAAGAGCGGAAACGCCGGTAGGCGTCGACGATGCGTTCGGCGTTCGCGGCGGGCGTGCCGCTGCGGACGTCGACGATGTGGCGTGCGGTCTCGCGGTAGAGACCCGCACGCTCTGACAGGATGCGGCGCCACTTGTCCATGGCTCCCTCGTCCTCTTGCCGGCTGAGCAGCGGCCGGTGCCGGTCGCGCTCGATGCGCGGAGCGACGGTCTCCTCGTCGATCTCGAGGTACACCGTGAACCGCTCGCGGAGGGTCTGCCGGTTCTCCGCGCGGACGACGGCGCCGCCCCCGGTGGCGACGACACCACCTTGGATGTCGGCCGTCTCGAGAGCCTGCTTCAGCGCCTCCGACTCCAGGCGGCGGAACCCGGCCTCGCCGGACTCGGCGAAGATGTCCGCGATGGGACCGTGGTGGGCGACGACCTGGGCGTCCGTATCGATGAACGGTACACCCAGATGCCGCGCCACCGCACGCCCGAGCGTGGTCTTGCCCGAGGCCATCGGCCCGATCAGACAGAGGACGTCCGGACTGCCGGGCGTCAGACCGGTGTGGCGGCGGCGCGGTGGAACACTGGAAGGATCAGTCACGTGTTTGAGGCCTCGACCCGCGCCTAGTTCGACGAGGCCAGGGACTCGGGGATCGCCGCCAGGTACTCCTGGATGTTCCGGTGCGTCTCCTTGACGGAGTCGCCGCCGAACTTCTCGAGGACGGCCTGGGCGAGGACCAGCGCCACCATGGCTTCGGCGACGACTCCCGCGGCCGGCACCGCGCAGACGTCCGAACGCTGGTGGTGGGCCTTCGCCTCCTCGCCGCTGGCGATGTCGATCGTGCGCAGGGCCCGCGGCACCGTTGCGATCGGCTTCATGGCGGCGCGCACGCGGACCGGTCCCCCGATGCTCATGCCGCCCTCGATGCCGCCGGCGCGATTTGTGTGGCGAACGGCCTTCGAGTCGCCGTCGCGCAGGATCTCGTCGTGGGCGGCCGACCCGCGGCGGGCGGCGGTGAGGAATCCATCGCCGATCTCCACGCCCTTGATGGCCTGGATGCCCATGAGCGCGGCCGACAGCCGGGCGTCGAGCCGCCGGTCCCAGTGGACGTAGGAGCCGATGCCCGGGGGGAGGTTGTAGGCCAGGACCTCGACGACGCCGCCGAGGGTCTCGCCCTCCTTGTGGGCGGCGTCGACCTCGGCCACCATGGCGTCCGAGGTGGCGCGGTCGAAGCAGCGCAGCGGGTCGGCGTCGAGCGCGACGACGTCCGAGGCGCGTGGCACGGCACTGCCCTCGGGGACGGCCACTGTGCCGACCGCCACCGTGTGGCTGACCATTTCGATGCCGAGCTCGGCCAGGAAGTTGGACGCGGCGGTGCCGAGTGCCACGCGTGCCGCCGTCTCGCGGGCGCTGGCGCGCTCCAGGACGGGGCGGGCGTCGTCGAAGCCGTACTTCTGCATGCCGGTGAAGTCGGCGTGGCCGGGGCGCGGCCGGGTGAGCGGCGCGTTGCGGGCGAGCCCGTCGAGCTCGTCGTCGGGCACCGGGTCGGCGCTCATGACCTTCTGCCACTTCGGCCATTCGGTGTTGCCGACCTCGATGGCGACGGGGCCGCCCTGGGTGGAGCCGTGGCGGACGCCGCCGGTGAAGGTCACTTCGTCCTGCTCGAACTTCATCCGGGCCCCGCGGCCGTAGCCGAGGCGGCGTCGGGCCAGGGCCGCCTTGACGTCATCCGTCGTGAGCGGGACGCCTGCCGGGAGGCCTTCGAGAATTCCAACGAGGGACGGGCCATGTGATTCGCCCGCGGTCAACCAACGCAACATGTCGTCAATACTGCCACGAATCGGGGCTAACCCAACCGACGAGGCAGCCCCACTGCGTCACACATCACGTTTGTGACCAGTCCACGGTCATCTTCCGGCCGGCCGCTGAAGAGCAGCGCCTGCTCGACGGCCTGGTGCACCAGCATCGACAGTCCGTCGACGACGCGGCCTCCCGCGGCGTCCCATGCGGTGCCGATCCGGCTCGGCCACGGGTCGTAGGCGGCGTCGAGGAGCGGCGCGCCGGCGCGCGGCGGGGAGGCGAGGAGGCTGTCGACGAGGCTGTCGGCGGCACGGGGCGGAAGCGTCGAGACGACGGCCTCGTAGCCGCCCAGCTCCCCTCCGGCGGTGGCCGCGTCGACCGCGCGACCCGCCAAGCCGAGATCGGCGGCGAGGTTCAGGGCCGACTCGGCCCGGCCGGCGTCGCGCACGACGAGGTCGACCGACTCGAAGCCGAGCTGAGCTGCGGCCGCCACGGCAGCTGCCGCCGTCCCGCCGGCACCCAGGATGCAGAGCCGTTGGCGGACGGCGCCCGCGGGCAGGCCGAGGGCCCTGACAATGCCGGCGATGTCGGTGTTCTCGCCGAAGAGGCGGGCGAACCCGTCCTGGTGCCGCACGACGACGGTGTTGAGGAAACCCAGGCGGGCGACGCGCTCCGAGACCGCGTCCATCTCCGGCACGAGCGCGGATTTCATGGGCATCGTGCAGGAGAGCCCCACCCAGGACTCCTCCCGGCGCAGCCGCTCGGCCAGCTCGGGGGCGTCCTCGGGGTCGGCCACGATCGAACCGTAGGTGATGTCGACGCCCAGGGCCGCGTAGGCGGCGGCATGCAGGGCGGGCGACTTCGAATGGCCGATGGGGTTCCCGATCACGGCGGCCCGCCGCGCGTTGCCGTCGGACACTAGCTGCAGACCTCCGGGTTCGCTGCGCAGTAGTCGCGGTACTCCTGCTGATTCCCGCGGTGTTCCGCGTACGTCTCGGCGAATTTGGTTTCGCCGGTCTCGATGTTCACCGTCACCCAGTAGTAGTAGCCGTTGTCGTCGGGGTTCACCGCCGCTTCGATGGCGGCATCTCCCGGCGAGCCGATCGGCGTCGGCGGCAGCCCCTGGTGCTGGTAGGTGTTGTAGGGATTGGAGGCGTCGGCCTTCTCCTCGGCGGTGAACTCGAGCGTGTACCGGTCCAGCCCGTAGATGACGGACGAGTCGACCTGCAGGAGACCGCCCGTCTCGCTGTTGTCGGGGTTGAGGCGGTTCTCGATGGCCCCGGCGACGACGGCGTAGTCCTCCGTGCGAGCCTCGCCCTGCAGGATGCTGGCGATCGTCAACGCGCGGTAGGCCTCCTGCGGGTCGGTCGCGCCGAGCTCCGCCAGCTTCTCCGTGGTTGCATCCACCAGCATCTGGAGGACCTCTTGCGCTGTGTCCTCGACGGGGAAGCGGTACTCCCCCGGATGCAGGAACCCTTCGATGTTCTCGTAGGACGCGTCGAGCCCGAACGTCTCGGGTTCGGCCGCGAGTTCTTGAAGTTCCCCGAGGTCCAGATCGGTCGACTCGGCGATGTTCTCCAGGGCGGCAGGCAGACGCGAGTTCTGGTCGATCGCGATGTAGTGGACGGGCGCACTGCCGACTCCGAGCAGCACGTCGACTGCCTCGCGGGCCGGCAGGTTCGTCTGCAGCGGATACTCGCCGGGATGGACTTCTTTGCTGTCGCCCTCGGCGGCCGAGAGCGCCTCGAGGAAGGCGTCCCGCGAGGCGACGACGCCCTGCGCAACCAGCTCGTCGCCGACACGGTTCGGGCCCCAGCCTTGGGCCACCACGAAATCGACCTCGCCCTGGCCGGGACCGTCGAAGTCCTCCGGTTCGACGTTGAGGAGTCCGTTGACGTAGAGGCCGGCAACCGTGACGGCTACGACGAAGACGGCGAAGACCGAGACCATGATGGCGTTCCGGCGCCGGCGGCGCTTCCTGCGCATGGCCAGGGCGGCCTCGAGCTCGGGCGGGCGCACCGGGGCGTCTTCGGCGCTCACCGCAGCGGGGGCGGCGTCCTCCGTGCCTTCGGGATGCTCCGGCCGGCCGGCCTCCGGTGCGGTGTCGTCGTGCTGGTCCTCGTGTTCCGACGGTTCTTCGGGGCCCGCTGCAGTGGTGTCCGGCCCGGTCGTCTGCGGCTCCTCGCCGGCGGACACCGGGTAGTCGTCGGCCGGATCGTGGCCGGCTGCAGCCGGTTCGGACGTCAGCGGGTCGTGGGGGGCCGTGGGCTCGCTTCGACGACGGCCGGAGCGCAACCGCCGGAAGGGCGCGCCCTCGCTTTCGGTGACCGCAGGCCGCACGGCGGCCCTGCGGCGCCGCGGGCTATCTTGCTGATCGTTCACCGGATAAACGTCCTTCAATCCTGGTCTGTCTGACGGTCGTTCGGGGTCTCCACGACCGCTCCGACGTCTCGTTGGAGAGATTTTTCCATATCGATCGCCTGCTGAAGGATAGCAACCGCCGCGACCTGGTCCACCACGCGACGGTGATCACGAATGTCGACGCCGGCGGCGTGGAGGTCCTTGTGGGCCGATACGGTCGTGAGCCTCTCGTCGACGAGACGCACCTCGGTGGCGGCCCCCGCGTCCTGCAGCCGACGCTGCAGGACGGTGGCGTACTCGCGGGCCATCGTCGTCGAGGCGGTCTCCCCGCCCTTCATCGAGCGCGGCAGCCCGACGTAGGCGGTCACCGCCTGCAGTTCCTGGATGTAGTTGACCAGGACTCTCAGGTCGGAATCCTTCTTGGTGTCGCGCTTGAGCGTCTTCCAAGGCGACGCCAGGAGCGCGTCGGGGTCGCTGTGGGCGACTCCGACGCGCGCCAATCCGACGTCGACTCCGATGCGTACGCCTCGCGACATCAGTCCGCCGCCTAGGCCAGGTCGCTCAGCGTCGACTCGATGGCGGACAGCGCCTCCGGGCGCTTGGCCGGATCCTGGCCGCCGCCCTGGGCGACATCGTCTTTGCCGCCGCCGCCTCCCCCGAGGATCTGGGCGGCGGTGCGGACGAGCGCGCCGGCTTTCACCCCGGCTGCGCGCGCCGCCTCGTTGGTGGCGACGAGCACGAGCGGGCGGGAATTGGAAACGCCGGTGAGGGCGACGGCGGCCGCGTCGGCCCCGAGCCGTCCGCGCAGGTCGAGCGCGAGCGAACGCAGGTCGTCGGCGGAGGCCACGTCGCCGGCGTCGTGCGCCAAGAGGCGCACCGAGCCGACGTCGCGGGCCTTCGCGACCAGAGCGCCGGCCTGGGCGGCGAGCTGTTCCCTGCGCAGCCGCTCGATCTCCTTCTCGGCCGAGCGGAGTTTGGCGACCGTCGACTGGATGCGCTCCGACAACTCGCTGCTCGGGACGCGGAACATCTCCGACAGGTCGGCGACGAGCGCGCGCTCGGCGGCGCCGTGCCGGAAAGCCTCCATGCCGACCAGGGCCTCGACGCGGCGGTTGCCCGACCCGACGGACTGTTCCCCGAGCAGGGTGAGCGATCCGATCTGGCTGGTCGCGCCGACGTGCGTGCCGCCGCAGAGCTCCCGCGACCAGGCGCCGTCCATCTCGACCATCCGCACGGTGCTGCCGTACTTCTCGCCGAAGAGGCTCATCGCGCCCATGGATTTGGCATCGTCGAGCCCCATGACCCGGGTGACGACCTCGTGGTTGTTGCGGATCTTCAGGTTGGCCAGTTCCTCGACCTCGGCCCGGGCGGCGACGGACATGGCGTCCGCCCAGGTGAAGTCGAAGCGGAGGTAGCCGGCCTTGTTGAACGATCCGGACTGGACGGCGTCCGGTCCGAGGATCTCGTGGAGGGCCGCGTGCACGAGGTGCGTCGCGGAGTGGGCCTGCTCGCCGGAGAGGCGTCGCTGCTCGTCGACCTGCGCCAGGACCGTGGAGGAGGCCGGCAGTTCGCCCTCGCGGACGACGGCCTTGTGCACGTTCAGACCCCTGATCGGCGCCTGCACGTCCAGCACCTCGACCACGAAGCCGTCACCGGTGATCAGGCCGACGTCGCCGGCCTGTCCGCCGGCTTCGGCGTAGAACGGGGTCTCGTCGAGCACCAGCTCGATCTCCTGGCCCTGCTCGGCCATGTCGACCAGGCTTCCGCCGCTGACGATGCCGCGGATGCTCGACTCTCCGGTCAGGGTCTCGTAGCCGGTGAAATTCACGTCGCCGGCGTCGTGCAGCTGCGAGAACACCGTCAGGTCGGCGTGGCCGGCCTTCTTCGCCCGTGCATCCTGCTGGGCACGTTGGCGCTGCTCGAGCATGAGCTCCCGGAACGTTGGCTCGTCGACGGCGAGGCCGGCTTCGCCTGCGATCTCCAGCGTCAGGTCGATCGGGAATCCGTAGGTGTCGTGCAGCTGGAAGGCGACGTCTCCGGAGAGCTTGCCCGTGCCCGTCTTCGCCTCCCCGAGGGCCTCCTCGAGTCGCGTGGTACCGGAGGCGATCGTGCGCAGGAAGGCGCGCTCTTCGGCGTAGGCGACCCGCGAGATGCGGGCGAAGTCGGCCTCGACCTCGGGGTAGACGCCCTTCATGGCGTCCCGGGAGACCGGCAGCAGGTCCGGCAGCACGGCGACCTCTACGCCCATCAGGCGCATCGCGCGCACGGCGCGGCGGATCAGGCGGCGCAGAACGTAGCCGCGGCCCTCGTTGCCCGGTACGACGCCGTCGGAGATCAGCATGAGCGAGCTGCGGATGTGATCGGCGATCATGCGCAGCCGGACATCGTTCGCATGGTTCGGATCCGCCGGGTCCTCCGTGGAGGTGTAGGGCTTGCCGGAGATCTCCGACGCCTTGTCGAGCACCGGGCGCACCTGGTCGGTCTCGTACATGTTCTCGACGCCCTGCAGGAGCATCGCCAGGCGCTCGAGACCGAGTCCGGTATCGATGTTCTTCTTCGGCAGTTCGCCGGCGACGTCGAAGTCGGTCTTGGACCGGACCTCGGAGAGCCGGTACTGCATGAAGACCAGATTCCAGATCTCGATGTAGCGCGTCTCGTCGACGGCGGGGCCGCCTTCGGGGCCGTATGCGGGACCACGGTCGTAGTAGATCTCCGAGCAGGGCCCGCCCGGGCCGGGCTGACCGGTGTTCCAGTAGTTGTCGGCCTTGCCGGTGCCCACGACGCGCTCGCGCGGGACGCCCACGACGTCTTCCCAGATGCGCCGGGCCTCGTCGTCGCGCTCGTCGCCGTCCTCGTAGACGGTGATCCACAAGCGCTCGGGATCGAGCCCGAAGCCGCCGTCGCCCTGCGGCGAGGTCAACAGCTCCCAGGCCCACGGGATGACCTGGTCCTTGAAGTAGTCGCCGAAGGAGAAGTTGCCGGCCATCTGGAAGAAGGTGCCGTGGCGGGCGGTCTGGCCGACCTCTTCGATGTCGGCCGTGCGGATGCACTTCTGGATGCTCACCGCGCGGTCGTAGGGCGCTTCCTGCTGTGCGGTGAAGTAGGGGATGAACGGCACCATGCCGGCCACGGTGAAGAGCAGCGACGGGTCCGGAGACACCAGCGATGCGCTCGGCACGGGGGTGTGTCCGCGTTCTGAAAAGAAATCAACCCAGGTGCGGGCGATGTCCTGCGACTTCATAGTCCTTGTACGGTCCCTTCGGGAGCTCGGTGGGTTAGTTGACGGTCTCGCCGGCAGCGTGGCGTCCACGCGCCGACTCCGGTGCCTGGTCCAGGCCGAGCGAATCGCGCAGCTCGCTCTCCTTCGACTGCATGCCGTCCCGGAACGCTGCCAGGGTGTCGGCGACCTCGTCGGCGAGCCGGCCGACGACGCGGTTCAGGCCGTCGGGGCCGGCGAAGTTCCGCGCTTCGGAGACCTTGCGGTATGCGAGGGCTCCGACGCCGATGCCGACGCCGACCCAGAAAATCTTCTTCAACATAGAATTCATCTGCCTTTCGAACCGGCGCTAGCGGCTGCGCTTGGCGCGGGTCGCGGGCTTGTTGAACGCGGCGCGGACGCCCTCGCTGAAGGCGGCGACCTTGATCAGCGGCTTGCCGACCACCGCGGCGGCCAGCGAGGTGATGGCGGTGACGTTCGCGGACGCGTCGGAGACGTTGCTCGTGATGCCGTCGACCTTGGTGATCTGCTGGTTGGTGGACGCGACCGTCGTCGTGATCTCGTCCAGTGTTCCGCGCGAGTCGCGGATGAAACCGGTGAGCTGATCGAACGATCGTCCAAGCTTGATGATGGGCACCGCGAGGAACCCCACCAGCACCACGAACGCGAGCGCCGCGATCAACCCGGCGACATCGGACCACGTCATGTATAGCTCCTTGAAAGCATCGTGCACGGTGCGCGGACGCAGCACCGCTACCCAACCCTACCTAACGATCGTGCGCCGGTGCGCGACATCCGGCCGCGCGCAGAGGGCGCCGCGGGCCGTTCGCTTAACGCGGAAGAGCCCGCGGCGCAGTGCCGCGGGCTCTCCCGTCTCTTCGTCGGCCGCAGCCAGAACCCTTGCGGGTTTAGCGTGCGTAGTACTCGACGACGAGGTTCTCTTCGCAGGTCACGGGGACCTCGGAGCGCTTCGGGCGACGCACGAGGCTCGCCTGCAGCGACTCCAGCTTGACGTTCAGGTAGCCCGGGACGGTCGGCAGAACGTCGCGGTGGGCACCGGCGGCAGCCAGCTGGAAGGGAACCATGGTCTCCGAGCGCTGGTGCACGGCGATGGTCTGACCCTCCTTCACGCGGAAGGACGGACGGTCGACGCGGGCGCCGTCAACGGTGATGTGGCGGTGAACCACGAGCTGACGGGCCTGAGCGATGGTGCGAGCGAAGCCGGCGCGCAGGACAAGGGAGTCGAGGCGCGACTCGAGCAGCTCGACCAGGTTCTCACCGGTCAGACCGGCGGTGCGACGGGCCTCCTCGAAGACGCGGGTCATCTGCGCCTCGCGGATGCCGTACTGGGCGCGAAGACGCTGCTTCTCGCGCAGACGCACTGCGTAGTCGGAATCCTGCTTCTTGCGGGCGCGTCCGTGCTGGCCGGGGCCATACGGGCGACGCTCCATGTACTTCTCTGCCTTGGGGGTCAGAGCGATGCCGAGGGCACGCGAAATGCGGACCTTGCGGCGGGCACGGGTGTTGTTTGCCACGTGTCTCCTACTTTCGTTCGGCGGCTGCTTTCTGGTCTGGCCTCCATGATGGAGAGTCTCGGGGAGCCGCACCCCGCAAGTCCTGCAGCGCGCACGATCCGAACCCGTCTCCGGGCACGCGTGATCGGCGGCTTGCCAGCCAACGAACAATCCTAGCACGACGCCGCCGCGCGCCCGTCGTGTGCACGCCCGCCGGGCGGCGGCGTCGGTCACCCGTGCCGGAGCCTACTTCGAGCGGCCGCGGACGATCTGGCGGAGCCTCTCGAGCCGCTCCCCGATGCCCCGCTCCGTCCCGTTGCCCGTCGGCTGGTAGTAGTCGCGGCCGACCAGGTCGTCCGGCGCGTACTGCTGGGTGGCGATCGAGTGCGGGGCGTCGTGGGAGTACTGGTACCCCTTGCCGTGCCCGAGCTGCTGGGCGCCCTTGTAGTGGGCGTCGCGAAGGTGCAGCGGAATCCCGCGCCCCTTGCCCGCCCGGACGTCCGCGATCGCCTCGTTGATGCCGTTGTAGGCCGCGTTCGACTTCGGGGCGGTGGCCAGATGGACCACGGCCTGCCCGAGGATGATCCGCCCCTCCGGCATGCCGATCATCTGCACGGCCTGACTGGCGGCGACCGCAGTCTGCAGCGCCGTCGGATCGGCCATGCCGACGTCCTCGGAGGCGCTGATGATGATGCGGCGGGCGATGAAGCGGGGGTCTTCCCCCGCCTCGAGCATCTTCGCCAGGTAGTGCAGGGCCGCGTCGACATCCGAACCGCGGATGGACTTGATGAACGCGCTGATGACGTCGTAGTGCTGGTCCCCGGCCTTGTCGTAGCGCTGCACGGCCACGTCCATGGCCCGTTCGGCGTCCTCCAGCGTGACCCTGACCGTCTCCTCGGCGTCCGCGCCGCCGTCCGCCTTCTCGGCGACCGGGTCCTCGTCGGCGCCGGCCCGCCCCGGGGCCGATCCGAGTGCGGATCCGAGCGCGACGGCGGCCGCCGCCTCCAGCGCCGTCAGGGAGCGCCGGGCGTCCCCGCCGGAGAGCTTGATGAGGTGTTCGAGCGCTTCGTCGGTGAGTTCGACGACGTCGTTCAGTCCCCGCTCCTCGTGGACGGCGCGCTCGAGCAGGTCCCGGACGTCGGCATCGTCGAGCGGTTTCAGGGTCATCAGCAGCGACCGGGAGAGCAGGGGCGAGACCACCGAGAACGACGGGTTCTCGGTCGTGGCCGCGACGAGGACGACCCATCCGTTCTCGACACCCGGCAGCAGGGCGTCCTGCTGCGCCTTGTTGAACCGGTGGATCTCGTCGAGGAACAGGACGGTCGTCATCCCCCGCAGGTCCCGGTCGGAGAGAGCCTGGTCCATGACCCGGCGGACGTCTTTGACGCCGGCGGTGATCGCCGAGAGCTCGACGAACTGGCGCCCGGGACCGCGGGCGATGACGTGCGCCAGGGTGGTCTTCCCGGTGCCCGGAGGCCCCCACAGGATGACGCTCGAGAGCCCCGCCGGGCCCGCCTTGGCGCCCTGGGCCAGCTGGTGCAGCGGCGAACCGGATCCGAGCAGGTGCTTCTGGCCGACGAGCTCTTCGAGGCTGCGGGGGCGCATGCGGACGGCGAGCGGGGGCAGGGGCCGTCCGCCGTCGTCTTCGTGCTGGTCGGCGAACGGGTCGTCCCCGTTCGCGTTGCCGAGATCGTCCGCACCCAGCCCACTGAACAAGTCACTCACCACCCCAGCCTACTCATGTCGCGGCCCCACCTCACGCCGGCGCCGGCGGTAGAGTGCGTGGGGAATCCAACAGCAGGCAATCGGTGGGAGGCGTCGGTGAAGGCCATCGCGCAGCGCGTGAGCGGGGCACGGGTGACCGTGGACGGGCAGACCGTCGGCGAGATCGGAACAGGACTGCTGGTCCTGGCGGGGGTGACCCACGAGGACACCGAAGAGGACGCGCGCAAACTGGCGGCCAAACTGTGGCGGTTGCGCATGCTCGACGACGAGGAGTCGTGCGAGTCGGCGTCCGCTCCCCTGCTCGTGGTCAGCCAGTTCACCCTCTACGGCGACGTCCGCAAAGGGCGGCGGCCGTCCTGGTCCAGGGCGTCCGGACGCGATCACTCCGAACCGATGTACGAAGCGCTCGTCGCCGGACTCCGCGAGCTGGGCGCCCACGTGGAGACGGGGCGTTTCGGGGCGATGATGGACGTGGCCTCGACCAACTCGGGCCCCTTCACCCTCATCGTGGACACCGCCGATCTCCCCTGACACCGGGCACGCGGAAGCCCCCGTCGCGGTGAACACGACGGGGGCTTCCTCCTGCGGGTGACTAGGCCTTCTCTGCGTCGCCCTGCTTCGGCTCGGGCTTGGCGTCGACCCCGGCCTCCTTGCGCTGCTCCGGCGTGATCGGAGCCGGGGCCGCGGTCAGCGGGTCGTAGCCGCCGCCGGTCTTCGGGAAGGCGATGACCTCGCGGATCGAGTCCTCCCCCGCCAGCAGCGAGACGACGCGGTCCCAGCCGAACGCGATGCCGCCGTGCGGCGGGGCGCCGTACTTGAAGCCCTCGAGCAGGAAGCCGAACTTCGTCTGCGCCTCCTCCTCGTCGAGTCCCATGAGGCGGAAGACCCGCTCCTGCACGGCGCGGTCGTGGATACGGATCGAGCCGCCGCCGATCTCGTTGCCGTTGCAGACGATGTCGTAGGCGTAGGACAGGGCGTTGGCCGGGTCCTGGTCGAAGGTGTCCAGGTGCTCCGGCTTGGGCGACGTGAACGCGTGGTGGACCGCTGTCCACTTGCCTTCGCCGACGGCGACGTCGCCCGCGGCGACCGCGTCGGCGGCCGCCTCGAACATCGGCGCGTCGACGACCCATACGAACGCCCAGTCGCCGTCCTCGATCAGGCCGGTGCGGTGGCCGATCTCGATGCGCGCGGCACCGAGCAGGCTGCGGGCGGCGTTCTTCTCGCCGGCGGCGAAGAAGATGCAGTCGCCCGGCTTCGCGCCGGTCGCCTCGGCCAGGTTCTCGCGTTCGAAATCGTTGAGGTTCTTCGCCACCGGGCCGGCGAGCTCGCCGTCCTCCTTGAAGAGGACGTAGGCCAGGCCCTTGTGGCCGCGCTGCTTGGCGAACTCCTGCCAGCCGTCGAGGGTGCGGCGCGGCTGCGAGGCGCCGCCGGGCATGACGACGGCGCCGACGTACGGCGCCTTGAACACGCCGAATCCGGTGTCCTTGAAGAACTCGGTCATCTCGGTCAGCTCGAGGCCGAAGCGCATGTCCGGCTTGTCCGAACCGAACCGGGCCATCGCGTCGGCGTACGTGATGCGCTGGATCGGGGTCGGGATCTCGACGTCGATGAGCTGCCAGAGGGCCTTCACGAGGCGCTCGCCCAGCTCGATGACGTCGTCCTGCTCGACGAAGGAGGCCTCGATGTCCAGCTGCGTGAACTCGGGCTGTCGGTCCGCGCGGAAGTCCTCGTCGCGGTAGCAGCGGGCGATCTGGTAGTACTTCTCGAACCCGCCGACCTGCAGCAGCTGCTTGAACAGCTGGGGCGACTGCGGCAGCGCGTACCAGGAGCCCGGGGCCAGGCGCGCGGGCACCAGGAAGTCGCGGGCGCCCTCCGGCGTGGAGCGCGTCAGCGTGGGCGTCTCGATCTCCGTGTACCCGTCGACGTGCAGAATGTCGCGGGCGATCCGGTTCGCCTCGGAGCGCAGGCGGATGTTGGCGTTGGGGCCCGGGCGGCGCAGGTCCAGGTAGCGGTGGCGCAGGCGCGCCTCCTCGCCGACCTCGACGTGCTCGTCGATCTGGAACGGCAGCGGCGCCGACGTGTTGAGCACGACGACGTCCTCGGCCAGCACCTCGATCTCGCCCGTGCCGAGGGCCGGGTTCTCGTTGCCCTCCGGACGGCGCTCCACGGCCCCGGTCACCTGCAGCACGAACTCGTTGCGCAGCGAGTGGAAGTCCTCCTCGTCGCGGACGACGATCTGGGCGATGCCGGAAGCGTCGCGCAGGTCGATGAAGGCCACGCCTCCGTGGTCGCGACGGCGGCCAACCCAGCCCGCCAGGGTCACGGTCTGGCCAATGTGCTCTGCCCTGAGAGATCCCAGGTCGTGGGTGCGCAGCACTGCGGTCCTTTCTAAAGGGGTGAAGTCAATCCCGCACGAGTTTACCCCTTCTCATCCAAGGGCCGGTCACCGTGCAGGCGGGAGAACCTAAGCCGTTGCCGCGGCGATCCGGGGCGTCAGATCTTCGGCTGCGGGCATCCACGTGGCAGGGTCCGCCACGAGCTGCTCGCCCGAGCGGATGTCCTTGACCTCGTGCGTGCCGTCCTCCTGGGTGAACCAGACGAACGGGATGCCCCGCTTGTCGGCGAACTTGATCTGCTTGCCGAACTTCTCCGCGCTTGCGGCGACCTCGGCACTGATACCCCGGGCGCGCAGCTGCGCAGCGACATCCTGCGCATCCGACCAGGAGTCATTCTGAGCGAGCGTCACATAGACCGCCGTCGGCACGTGGCGTGAGGCCACCGCCGACTCGTCGGCGAGCATGCGGGAGACGAGGCGGGTCACACCGATCGACAGCCCGACGCCGGGGAAGGTGCGGTTCCCCTTGGTCGCCAGCGACTCGTAGCGGCCGCCGGAGCAGATGGAGCCGAGCTTCTCGTTGCCCACCAGGACGGTCTCGTAGACGGTGCCCGTGTAGTAGTCGAGTCCGCGGGCGATGCTGAGATCCGCGACGACGCGGCCGGGCGCTCGGCGGACGGCCATCTCGACAACCTCCCCCAGTTCGGCCAGGCCCTGCTCGAGGAGCTCGTGCTCGACGCCGAGCGCCCGGACCTTCTCGATGAAGGACATGTCCTCGGTGCGGATCTGCGCCAGCGCCAGAGCGGCGTCGGCCTGGTCGCTGCTCGCGCCCACCTCGTCGAGCAGCAGGTCCTTGACCCGGGGGGCACCGATCTTCTCGAGCTTGTCGATGTTGCGCAGTACGCCCGCGGTGTCGCTCAGGCCGAGGCCGAGGTAGAAACCCTCGGCGAGCTTGCGGTTGTTCACGCGCAGCTTGAAGTCGCCGATCGGCAGGGCTTCGAGCGCTTCGGCGATGACGAGCGCCAGCTCGACGTCGTACTTGAACGGCAGGGTGCCGTCGCCGACGACGTCGATGTCCGCCTGGGTGAACTCGCGGAAGCGGCCGTCCTGCGGGCGCTCGCCGCGCCAGACCTTCTGGATCTGGTAGCGGCGGAACGGGAAGGAGAGGTGCCCGGCGTTCTCCACCACGTAACGGGCGAACGGTACCGTCAGGTCGAAGTGGAGTGCCAGAGCATTCGGATCGTCCCCGGTCGACTCCCCTGCCTGCAGGCGGGAGATCCCGTAGACCTCCTTGTCGATGTCGCCCTTGCGCAGCAGCTGACCCACCGTTTCCACGGCACGGGTCTCAACGTTGCTGAAACCGTGCAGCTCGAAGGTCCTCCGCAGGGTGTCCAGAACGTGCAATTCCACCAGACGCTCGTTCGGAAGCCATTCGGGGAAGCCGGACAGGGAGGCCTTGCGTGCCATGGGTGAGATTGCTCCTCATAGGTATTCGACAGACGCGGTCCGCGCGCCAGAGACCGCACCAGTCTAGCGCCACGGGCGGTTGTCGGTTGGGACGATGCGCTCGAATCGGTAGAGTGACGGATGAAACACGAGACCGTTCGGCCCGGCCGGGTTGGACGGAACGAGCGAAAGAGTTCCAGCGGTGACCCACAGTCAAGAATCCGACGACCAGAACACGCCGAACGAGGCGGTTCCGACCCCCGAAGAGGCTCCCAAGCCCGCCACCCCCGGAAAGCCGACGCCGGCTTCCGTGAAGCCGGGTGCGGTCAAGCCGAGCAGCATCCGTCCCGCCGCCCCGAGCGCGGGGCGCCCGGCAGACGCTACGTCCCAGACGACGGAGTCCTCCGCGCACTCCGTGACCCCGCCGCCGTCGTACTCGACGGATCTGGAGGAGGCCCGCCGGTTCGCGCGCGTGGCCGAGGACGGCCACGTCTTCGTCCTCGTGAACGGCGAGGAGCACCCGGTCGGCCAGTACCCGGATGCCAGCGCCGACGAGGCGCTCGCCTACTTCGTCCGCAAGTACGACGACGTCGTCAACCAGCTGCTCCTGCTCGAGCACCGCGTCGCCGCGAAGGCGCCGACGACGGACATGAACAAGACGCTCGACCACCTGGCGGAGACCGTGGCCGCCAAGGGGATGGTCGGGGACCTCCCGGCCGTCGAGGAGCGCATCGAGAAGGCCCGGGCCGACGTCGCCCAGCTGCACGCCGCCGAGAAGAAGGCCCACGACGAGGCGCGGGAGGTCCACCTGGCCGAGCGCGAGCAGATCGTTGCCGAGGCCGAAGAGCTTGCGGGCCGTGACCCGGAGAAGGTCCAGTGGAAGCAGTCCAGCCAGCGCATGAACGAGCTGTTCGACCTGTGGAAGGCGGCGCAGAAGTCCGGTATGCGTCTGGGACGCGGCACCGAGGACTCCCTGTGGAAGCGGTTCCGGAGCGCACGGACCACGTTCGACCGGCACCGTCGCGCGTTCTTCAGCCAGCTGGATGCGGACCACTCGGAGGCCAAGCGCGCCAAGGAGGCTCTCATCGCCCGGGCGGAGGAGCTGTCCACGTCGACCGACTGGGGCCACACCGCGGGCGAGTACCGCAAGCTCATGTCTGAATGGAAGGCGTCGAAGCGGGCGGCCCGCAAGGACGATGACGCCCTGTGGGCGCGCTTCCGTGCCGCACAGGACGTCTTCTTCGCGGCCCGCAACGAGACGAACGCCGCCCTCGACGCCGAATTCGAGGAGAACCTCAAGGTCAAGGAGGCGCTGCTCGAGAAGGCGCGGGCGATCGACCCGGCCAAGGACCTCGCGGCGGCCAAGAAGTCGCTCGATTCGATCCGGGAGCAGTGGGACGCCGCAGGTAAGGTGCCGCGCTCCGCGATGCACCGCATCGAGGCATCCCTGCGCCAGGTCGAGGACGCGGTCAAGGACGCCGAGGACCACGAGTGGCGGCGCTCCAACCCCGAGACGAAGGCGCGCTCGAACAGCATGCTGGAGCAGCTCCAGGATTCGATCGCCCAGTTGGAATCGGAACTCGAAGCGGCCAAGGCGGGCGGCAACCAGCGGACCATCAAGCAGGCTGAGGAGGCGCTGGAGGCTCGTCGCACCTGGCTCCAGACCGTGGAAGCCTCCGCCAGGGAATTGAACTAGCGGACGGGCCCGGCGGGCCTGTCATCCACACCCCGCGGTGAGCAAGGGGCGTTGTCCACAGAATGGGCGACGCCCCTTCTCGTGTCCTCCAGGGCCTGAGAGATTTGCAGGCATGGACAACAGGGGTGGAGCCGGTGGCGGTCGAGAATTCTTCGTCGAGGGGAGCCCGTTCCGGGCCGGGGAGCTCACGGCCATGGAACGCGAGGGCACCCTCGAGCGGGTCCTGCCGGGGCTCTGGGCGCCGGCGCCCTTCGTCGATACGGCGCAGTCGCGGGCCAGAGCCGTGGCGCTTGTCCTCTCCGGCATCGATGCAGTCGCCGTGTGCGGTGAGACGGCTGCCTGGCTGTACGGGGTCGCCGAGAGCCCGCGCGCCATCGACACGGTAGTGAAGCGGTTCCTGCGCAGCCCCCGGAATGCGCCAGGCCCCCCGTTGCGCATCGTCAGTCTGGGCGTGGGGCCTTCCGATGTGCTGACGATGAGCGGTGTCCCGCTGACGACACCCTTGCGGACGGCTTTCGACGCGGCCGTCCACTTCGGAGACGACAGGGATGCGGTCCGCGTCGTGCGCCGGTTCCTGCGGTCCGGGCACCTTGCCGTGGATGTCGAGAGCCTCGTGGCAAAGATCAACGAGGTCAAGCGCCGGCCCGGCAAACTCCGTGCCCTGGCCCGCGTCGACGATGCGGCCAGGGGGCTGCCGCACCAGCCCGTGGTTCTGGACCGTGCGGGCTGAGGCTCCGCGCCACAGACCCCTACCGGCGGATGCCGCTGGCCGTGGTGCGGTAGACGTCGTAGACCCCGTCGATGCGGCGTACCGCGTTGAGGACGTGGCTGAGGTACTTCGGGTCGCCCATCTCGAAGGAGAAGCGGCTCATCGCGACCCGGTCGCGACTGGTGTTGACGCTCGCGGAGAGGATGTTGACGTGGTTCTCGGACAGGATCCGCGTCACGTCGGAGAGCAGCGACTTGCGGTCCAGCGCCTCCACCTGGATCTCTACGAGGAAGACGCTGGTCTTGGTGGGTGCCCATTCGACCTCGACGATGCGCTCGCCCTCGGCTGAGAGCGCCTGGAAGTTCGTGCAGTCCTTGCGGTGCACGGAGACGCCGGCGCCCCGGGTCACGAATCCCGAGATCTCGTCCGGCGGGACGGGGGTGCAGCACCGCGCGAGCTTGGCCATGACGTCCCCGGCGCCCTTGACGATGACACCGGAGTCGCTGGTCGACGACCGTGGTTTGGCGTTCGCGGCGATCGAGGCCGCGTCGAATTCGGATTCGTCCTCGTGGGCCTCCACGGTCATCGCCTGCAAGTGCTCGATGACGTTCTGCGCCGACGTGTGGCCGTCCCCGACGGCCGCGTAGAGGGCCGCGATGTCGTGGTGGCGCATTTCGTGGGCCACGGCGGAGAGCGTATCGTGCGTCATCAGCTTCTGCAGCGGCAGGTTGTTCTTGCGCAGCTCCCGCGTCAGGAGCTCCTTGCCCTTGTCGATCGCCTCTTCGCGGCGTTCCTTGCTGAACCACTGGCGGATCTTGCTGCGGGCCCGGGCGCTCTTGACGAATCCCTGCCAGTCCTGGCTCGGGCCGGCTCCCTCGGCTTTGGATGTGAAGATCTCGACCCAGTCGCCGTGGTGGAGTTCGCTGGTCAGTGGCACGAGCTTGCCGTTGACGCGCGCGCCGATCGTGCGGTGGCCGACTTCAGTGTGGACAGAGTAGGCGAAGTCGACCGGCGTCGAACCCGCGGGAAGCGCCATGACCTCGCCCTTGGGCGTGAAGACGAAGACTTCCGCCGCATTGATCTCGAATCGCAGGCTGTCGAGGAACTCGCCCGGATCGCGCGTCTCCTGCTGCCAGTCCATCAGGCTCTTGAGCCAGCCCATGTCCTCGCCATCGCCCGGAGCTTCGGCCGGCGCGGCGCCCTGCTTGTACTTCCAGTGGGCGGCCACACCGTACTCGGCGCGGCGGTGCATGTCGTGGGTTCGGATCTGGATCTCCACCGGCTTGCCCCCGGGGCCGATCACCGTCGTGTGCAACGACTGGTACATGTTGAACTTCGGCATCGCGATGTAGTCCTTGAACCGGCCCGGGAGCGGGTTCCAGCGAGCATGCAGGGTGCCCAGAGCCGCGTAGCAGTCGCGGACGGAATCGACGAGCACGCGGACACCCATCAGGTCGTGGATGTCGTTGAACTCTTTGCCGCGGACGACCATCTTCTGATAGATCGAGTAGTAGTGCTTCGGGCGGCCGGTGACGGTCGCCTTGATCTTGGCCTGGTGGAGATCGTCGCCGATGCGCGTGCGGACCGTCGACAGGTACTTCTCGCGTTCGGGCGTGCGGTCTCCCACGAGACGGACGATCTCTTCGTAGACCTTCGGGTGCAGCGCTGCGAAGGACAGGTCCTCGAGCTCCCACTTGATGGTGTTCATGCCGAGCCGGTGCGCGAGCGGAGCGAAGATCTCGAGGGTCTCGCGCGCTTTCCGGGCACTCGATTTCGGCGAGACGTAGCGCCACGTTCGCGCATTGTGGAGCCTGTCGGCCAATTTGATCAGGAGGACCCGGATGTCCCGGGCCATCGCGATGACCATCTTCCTGACGGTTTCGGCCTGTGCCGCGTCGCCGAACTTCACCTTGTCCAGCTTGGTGACGCCGTCGACGAGCATGGCGACTTCCGGACCGAACTCCCGCGTGAGCTGATCGAGCGAGTAGTCCGTGTCCTCGACCGTGTCGTGGAGCAGGGCGGCAGCGAGCGTGGTGCCGGTCATGCCCATCTCCGCCAGGATGGTGGCCACGGCGACGGGGTGGGTGATGTACGGGTCGCCGCTCTTGCGCTTCTGCCCCTCGTGCTGGCGCTCGGCAACGGTGAATGCGCGGGTGATCAGGTCCAGATCTTCGCGCGGACTGTTGGCCCGCACGGTCCGCAGCAGCGGTTCAAGGATCGGAGGTTGTCCCGAGGGAGTCCGGCCCGCGAGGCGGGCGAGGCGCGACAGGGGACGCCCTCGACGCCCCTGTCCGGCAGAAGCACCTGCACGTTGCTCAGCCACGAGCGACTCCTTTCCGTCCGCTGCCCACCCGTCGATGCAAGTCACATCGGAGGCAGTACACCAAGATTACTGCACCGTACCCGTCGTCCCGTTTCGGAACCAAGAATGGGCCTCAACATACTTGTCGCTTAAACAGACGTGCGGCCTCCCCCGGAATCGGGGAAGGCCGCACCGCTGTCGAAGCAAACGGGGTCGCGCAGTCCTAGCTGGCCGGGACCGACTGCCGCCGTTCGACGATGTCCGCGTCGTGTTCGACCACGTCCGGATCCTTCAGCCGGAACTGCGCGAAGAGCGGCGCCTGGACGAACAACGTCGCCAACGTGCCGACGATGACTCCGACGAACAACGCCAGGGCGAGGTCGCGCAGCGTGCCGGCGCCGAGCAGCAGGGCGCCGATGAACAGGATCGATCCGATCGGCAGAATGGCGACGACCGAGGTGTTGATGGACCGCACCAGGGTCTGGTTGATGGCCAGGTTGATCAGTTCGCCGAAGGTGCGGCGGTGCTGCTCGAGATAGTTCTCCGTGTTCTCGCGAATCTTGTCGAACACGACCACGGTGTCGTACAGCGCGTAGCTGAGGATCGTGAGGAATCCGATGATGGCGCTCGGTGTGACTTCGAACCCGGTTGCCGCGTAGATACCAGCCGTCACGACGACAACGGTGGCGAGACCGACGATCGCGGCGAGCGACATCTTCCACGTCCTGAAGTAGAACGCCATGAGGACCGCGACGAGGACGATGAAGACCACGAGGCCGATCAGTGCCTGCCGGGAGACGTCCTGTCCCCACGTCGGGCCGATGAACGTGCTGGTCACCTGCTCGCCGGTGACGCCGTAGCCCTCCGCCAGGGCATCAGCCACGGCCAGGGTCTCGTCGTCGGTCATCCGGTCCGTCTGTACGCGGACCGTGTCGGAGGTGATCGTGGTGACGCGGAGGCCTTCGGCCTCCACGACGTCGTTCACGGCGCTCTCCCCGATGGCGATGTCGGTGTTCTGAACGTCGGAGATCGTGAATTCGGAGCCACCGCGGAATTCGATGCCGAGGTTGAAGCCGCCCTTGGCGACCGGGACGAGCACCGAGGCGGCGAGGAGCACCGCTGCGACGATGAACCAGAGCTTGCGCTTCTCGATGAAGGGGTAGGAACGTTTACCCGTGTAGAGCTCGTTGCCCCACAACGCGACCTTACGCATTGTCGTCCTCCTTCGTGGCAACGCCGGACTTGTCGTTATCGGTTTCGGCTTCCTTCAGCTCCTCGGCGCGTCGCCTCTCGGCGATCGTCAGCCGACGTCCGGCCTCGCCGGAGGAGACCGAGTTCTTCTTGCCCCGGGCCGCCGGAGCGGTGGGGCTGAACTGGCGGACCTTGCCGGCACCCTTGTAGAGCGGCTCCACGCCCAGTAGCGAGGGGTCCAGACCGGACAGCCGGTGTCCGGAGGCGAAGAAGCGCGTCCGCGCCAGCAGCTGCAGCAGCGGGTGCGTGAACAGGAAGACCACGATGAGGTCCGCGATGGCCGTCAGGCCCAAGGTGAACGCGAACCCGCGGACATTGCCGACGGCCATGATGTAGAGCACGATCGAGGCCAGCAGGTTGACCGCCTTCGAAGCGATGATGGTGCGTCGGGCGCGCATCCAACCGGTCTCGACCGCGGTCGTGAGGTTGCGGCCGTCGCGGAGCTCGTCGCGGATGCGTTCGAAGTAGACGATGAACGAGTCCGCGGTCAGGCCGATCGCCACGATGATGCCCGCGATACCGGCCAGGGACAGCCGGTAGTTCGCGGACCAGCCGAGCAGGACGAGGGCAAGATAGGTGAGGATTCCCGCCACCACCAGGGACGCCAGCGTCAGGAAGCCGAGGGTCCGGTACTGGAAGAGTGAGTACACCGCAACGAGCGCGAGGCCGATGATGCCCGCGATGAGACCCATCTGGAGCTGGTTCGCACCGAGCGTTGCCGAGATCTGCTGCTCGCTCTGGATGTCGAAGCTGATCGGCAGGGCGCCGTACTTCAGCTGTTCGGCGAGCTGCTGGGCGCTCAACTCGGTGAAATTGCCGGTGATCTCGGCGTTGCCGTCCGCGATCGGGACGTTGGCGGTCGGTGCCGAGACGATCTGGCCGTCGAGGACGATCGCGAACTGGTTCTGCGCGCCCTGCATGGTGACCAGGCGCGAGGTGACCTCGCTGAACTCTTCGGAGCCGACCGAGTCGAAGGACAGCTGGACCGCCCAGCCCCCGGTCTGGAACCCCTGCGAGTTGCGGGCGGGCCCGTGCGTTGCGTCGGAGATGTGATCGCCGTCGACTTCGACGGGGCCGAGGATGTACTTCACCATCGTGGACGGATCGCAGGCGATCGCCGGCGCATCGGGGTCGGACGATTCGATGCTGCGTTCCTCGAGGGCGGCCTCGCAGTCGTACGCCTCGAATTCGCGGTAGAGATCTGCCGTGATCCAGTTCGTGTCGGACGCGTTCTCGGGTTCGGCCGTCGGCTCCGGCAGTTCGTCGTCGGAGAGCCGCTGGTCCTCCGGGGTGGCGCCGAAGGAACCCGCCATGATGACCGGCCGGAACTCCATGTTGGCGGAGGCCTGGATCAGCTCGCGGGTCTTGGAGTCGGGGGTGCCCGGCATCGAGACGACCACGTTGCTGCCGGACTGCGTCGAGATCTCGGCCTCTGCAACTCCGGAGCCGTCGACGCGCTGACGGATGATCTCCACGGCCTGCTGGAGCTGTTCCTGGCTGATGGATTCCCCGCCGTCGACGCGCGGAGCGAGGATCATCTGCGTACCGCCCTCGAGGTCGAGCGCTAGCTTGGGGCCGGCTCCGGTCTGGCCGGTCGCTACGCCCGATACAAGAACACCGAGAAGACCGACGACGAGAATGCACAGCCAGATGAGGGCACGTCTGGCGTGCCGAAGTGGTCCTGACGTCGTCATGCGGCTAGTTCTTGCCTTCGTCGTTCAGTCGACGAGTGGTCTCCTCCGGCGTCTCCTCCGCAACCGGAGCAGCGTCGGCCGCAGCGGGCTCGTCGATCGGTTCGGCCGGAGCATCATTGGAGTCGACGACGCGCGCGACGGAACCGGAGTGGATGGTCACGTTGGTCCCGGGGGCGATTTCCAACACGATCTGGTTGTCTTCGGGCTTCTGGGTCACGACCGTGCCGAACAGGCCGAAGTTGGTCATGATGCGGGCGCCGTCCTGCATCTTGGACTGCAGCTCCGCCTGGGCCTTCTTCTGCTTCTGGCGGCCGCGGAACATCATGAAGATGAGGAGGGCGAAGGCGGCGAGGAGGATGAGGTTCATCGGATTGAAGGCGCCGGCTTCCGAAGCGGTGTTGGAGCCTTCGGCGACGGCCGTTGAGATCGAAGTCAAGAGTATGTACCTGTTCTGCGGTTGATTCGTTGCACCGGGCTACAGTCCAGCCCGGCAGTTTGGTGTCCATCCGGATTCGCGGGATCGTGGAACCGCCGGAAAAGATCGGTCGCGGCGGCCGGATGCCATTCTAACCCCCGGTGCTGTGACGCCGGCGACAGCCGAGACCCGCGCATCGGGCCAACCTAGCAGAAGTCGGCTCCCCGCGGGGGTCTCTTCGCTGTCCGTGGAATGCACCCGTCTAGCCGTCTTCTCCCCCTCCCCCGAACGACGGCGGGGCCTGGCGGGTTCCCGGCTGGATGGGACTGGTCTCCGGCGGCGTCAGCCCGAGGTGGGCCCAGGCTTCGGGCATGGCGATGCGACCGCGCGGCGTACGGCCCAGGAGGCCCTCGCGAACGAGGAAGGGCTCGGCCACGGTCTCTACGGTCTCCGTTTCCTCGCCGACGGCGATCGCAAGGGTTGAGAGCCCTACCGGTCCCCCGCCGAATTTGGTGCAGAGGGCTTGGAGTACCGCTCGATCGAGGCGGTCCAGGCCGCGGGTGTCGACTTCGTACATGTCGAGCGCCCGGGATGCGAGCTGCGCGTCGATCTGCTCCTTCTGGTGGACCAGGGCCCAGTCTCTAACTCGGCGGAGCAGGCGGTTGGCGATTCGCGGGGTTCCGCGGGAGCGTGAGGCGACTTCCGTGAAGCCGGCCGAATTGACTTTGAGGTCCATGAGCATGGCGGAGCGCCGCAGAACCAGTTCGAGCTCGGAGATCGAATAGAACTCCAGATGCCCGGTGAACCCGAAACGGTCGCGGAGAGGCCCCGGAAGGAGGCCGGCCCTGGTGGTTGCACCGACCAGGGTGAAGGGCGGCAGTTCGAGCGGAATGGCGGTCGCGCCGGCCCCCTTGCCGACGACGATGTCGACGCGGAAGTCCTCCATGGCCATGTACAGCATTTCCTCCGCCGGCCGGCTCATCCGGTGGATCTCGTCGAGGAACAGGACCTCGCCCTCGGACAGTGACGAGAGGATGGCTGCGAGATCACCGGCGTGTTGGATTGCCGGTCCCGAACTGATCCGCAACGGGGCGTTCATCTCCGCGGCCACGATCATCGCGAGAGTGGTCTTGCCGAGCCCCGGCGGGCCGGAGAGCAGGACGTGGTCGGATGTCCGCTCGCGGATCCGGGCGGCTTCCAGAACGAGCGAGAGCTGTTCGCGGACACGCTGCTGGCCGACGAAATCATGCAGGTTCTTCGGCCGGAGTGCGGCTTCCAGGACTCGCTCCTCCGGTTCGCTCGTGCTGGCGACCAGCGGGTTCTCACTCACCGGCTACCTCCCGCCGCGGCTGCGGTCGCGCCCGATATCTGCGAGGACGGCGCGCAGGATCTGCGGCATGTCGCCTTGGCGCACGAGCTCCGGTTCGTCGTCGGCGAAGGCATCGATCGCTTTGGTCGCGTCCTTTTCTTTCCAACCCAGGCCCGTCAAGGCATCGAGAACGGCGGCTCGCCAGGCGTCGTCGGACGCGTCCGGGGCGGCTGCCTCGTCCCGACCCGTCGGCGCCAACTTCCCGGCCAGCTCGAGCGCCATGCGCTGAGCGACCTTGGGCCCGACGCCTGGAACACGCGTCAGGGCCTTCGTGTCGGCGGAGGTCACGGCAACGCGCACTTCCTCCGGTGACAGCACGGCCAGGACGGCGAGGGCGAGCCGGGGGCCGATTCCGGATACCGACTGGAGGATCTCGAACACCTCGCGCGCGCTGGTGTCCGCGAACCCGAAGAGCGTCATCGAGTCCTCGCGAACCACCATGGTGGTCTGGACCTCGGCGGACTCGCCGACCCGCAGCTGTCCCAGCGTCTGCGGCGTCGCCTGCACCAGCATCCCGAAGCCGCCCACGTTGATCACAGCAGAGTTCAGGCCGACGGCCTGGACGTCACCGCTAAGAGAACTAATCATTCACTGCCTCACCTCTGGCATCCGAACATATTTACGAATAGCCTATCGTCCGAGAGCCGCAGAATGCGCCTTCGGCGTGCCGGAACAGGCGGTCTACCGTCTGGGGCCGGTTTTGCGGGCGGCCGTTTCCGCCTGAGCCCAGGCCCGTTGGGCCGGGGTCAGACCGCTCGAGCCCCCGGCCTTGGTGCCGGAGGCCTGCGAGCCGGGGGCCGCGCCCCGCCAGCCGTGCGTGATCGCCAACGCCGCGGCGTCCGCGGCGTCCGCCGGTTTCGGCGGCGCCTCCAGCCGCAGAATCTTGGCGACCATCCGTCCGACTGCGGCCTTGTCTGCCCGGCCGCTCCCGGTGACAGCCGCCTTCACCTCGGTGGGCGTGTGGAGAGCGACGGGGATGCCCCTCGCGGCAGCCGCCGCGATCACGATGCCGGAGGCCTGCGCAGTACCCATCACCGTGCTGACGTTGGTGTGGCTGAACACCCGCTCGACGGCGAGTGCATCGGGGCGATGCTGGTCCAGCCACGCGTCGATTCCCCGCGAAATCGCCAGCAGTCGCTCGTCGAGGGAGGTATCGGAGCTCGTCCCGACGACAGTCACGTCCACCAGCGTGGCCCGGCGCGTGTTCTCGACGTCGACGACGGCGAGACCGCAACGGGTCAGGCCGGGGTCGACGCCGACGACGCGCAGGGCCATCCGGCTAGTCCTGCTCGAGTTCGGCCATGACCTCGGCGGTGATGTCGACGTTCGAGTAGACGTTCTGCACGTCGTCGAGCTCCTCGAGGGCATCAGCCAGTTTCAGGAACTTGCGCGCGGCGTCCGCCTCGAGCTCCACCTTCATCGACGGCACGAACTCGATCTCGTCGTTCTCGTACTCGATGCCGGCTTCCTCGAGGGCGGAGACGACGGCCCGCAGATCGGTGGGCTCGGAGACGATCTCGAAGCTGCCGCCGGCCTCCTGGACCTCGTCGGCGCCGGCGTCGAGGACCGCGACGAGGAGATCGTCCTCTGTCAGTCCGTTCTTGGGCAGGGAGACGACGCCCTTGCGTGCGAAGAGGTAGCTCACCGAACCGGGATCGGCGACGGTGCCGCCGCTGCGGGTGATCGCCAGCCGGGTCTCCGAGGCGGCGCGGTTCTTGTTGTCGGTGAGGCACTCGACCAGGAGCGCCGAACCCTGCGGGCCACGCGCCTCGTAGATGATCTCGGCGTACTCGACCGCCTCACCCGTCAGGCCCGCGCCGCGCTTGATGGCGCGGTCGATGTTGTCGTTGGGCACCGAGTTCTTCTTGGCCTTCTGGACGGCCAGCTCGAGGGCCGGGTTCCCGTCCATGTCGGCCCCGCCGGCGCGTGCGGCAACCTCGATGTTCTTGGTCAGCTTGGCGAATGCCTTGGCGCGCTTGGCATCGATAGCCGCCTTCTTGTGCTTCGTTGTTGCCCATTTAGAGTGGCCTGACATACCTAAGCTTCTCCTCTGATCATGTCGATGAATAGTCGGTGGATCCTGCGCTCGCCTGTGACCTCCGGATGGAAGCTGGTGGCGAGCAGGTTCCCCGAACGCACTGCAACGATTCTAGCGACACCGGCGTCCGAACCGGGTCCTTCGTGGTGCGGCTCGGGAACGGAGGCCAGGATCTCGACGCCCTCGCCGATGCTCTCCACCCAGGGAGCCCGGATGAAGACCGCACGCACGGCATCCGCGTCGCCCGCCGAGGACTGGCCCGAGATGCGGGACAGGACCGGCATCGGAACCTCGGTCTCGAAGGAGTCGACCTGGCGTCCGAACGCATTCCGGCGCACGGTCATGTCGATGCCGCCGAAAGTCTGCTGCGGCTGTCCGAGCCCGTCGCGGGCCGGATCGGCCACCCGGTCGGCCAGCAGGATCATGCCGGCGCAGGAGCCGTACACCGGGAACCCCTGCGCGATCTTCGCGCGCAGAGGATCCATCATCCCGAAGGCCCGCGCCAGCTTGTCGATGGCAGTGGACTCGCCACCGGGGATCACCAGGCCGTCCACGTCGTCCAGTTCGCTCGGGCGACGAACTTTGACGACGTCGGCGCCGCCGTCGTGCAGTGCCAGCTCGTGTTCGCGGACGTCACCCTGCAGTGCGAGGACGCCGATGCGCGGATTGGGCATGCGGCTCCGCCGCGCGGCGGGGGCTTCTGTTGCCACCCTGGTCATCTCGGTCATGTTCTCACTTGTCGCTTTCTCGCCACCTGACAGCCCGCCCTACAATACGGCGTGCACTCTCCGGCTGCCCAATAGCGAGTCGTCCGGCGCGCGTAGATGCCCCGTAGGACATGCTGTGAAAAGCTTGCCGCATGAGTAATCCGTTGCTTCACCCCAGCATCCTGCCGTTCGGCATGCCCGACTACTCGGTCCTCACGGCCGATGACTACGTCGAAGCGGTGCTGGCCGGAATCGGGGAGCAGAACGCGGAGCTTCAGCACCTGCTGCGGGTCGAGGAGCCCGCGACCTTCGAGAACACCATCCAGGCGTTCGCGCTCACCGGCGAGACCCTCCGCCGGGCCCTGCAGGCCTTCCACAGCGTCAAGCCCGCCCACGGGACGGAGGAGATCCTCGAGGCCGGCGCCCGGATTCGGCAATTCGTCTCCGCCCATCACGACGAGGTCCATCTCGACCGCGACCTCTACGCCCGCCTGAGCGAATCCGACGGCGAGGGCCTCGAGGGCGAGGACGCGCGCCTGCGCGAGGAGGTCCTCCGCGATTTCCGCCACGCCGGCGCGGAGGTTCCCGTCGCGGACGCCCCGCGGCTGCGCGAGATCAACGCCGAGCTGGCGCGGCTGGGGTCCGAGTACTCGCGCCGGCTCCTCGCCGGCCGGAACGCTGCCGCCGTGTACTTCGAAGACCTCGTGGACCTCAGCGGTCTGAGCGAATCGGACGTCGGATCCGCTGCGCAGGCCGCGAGCGCGGCCGGGTACGACGGCGGCTACCTCATCACACTCGTCCTGCCCACCGGGCAGCCCGCTCTCGAGCGCCTGACCCAGGCCGCCTCACGCAAGCGGATCTACGAAGCCAGCGTCACGCGAGGGCAGGACGGAGTCCACGGCACCCTCGAATTGGCACGCCAGATGTCGCTGCTTCGTGCCGAACGCGCCGGCCTGATGGGTTTCTCCAACCATGCCGAATACGTCATCGAGGCGCAGACGGCGCCGTCGCTCGACGCGGTCCAGGAGCGCCTGCGCGGCTTGGCGGAACGGGCCATGGCCAACGCCCGCGAGGAGCATGCAAGGCTGGAAGAGTATGCGGCGCTGCCGGTCAACCCGTGGGACTGGGCCTATTACTCGAATCTGGTCAAGCGGGACGAGTTCGATCTGGACGCTTCCGCACTGCGCCCCTGGTTCGAGCTGGACTCCGTCCTCGAACACGGCGTCTTCGAGGCGGCGCGGCGACTCTACGGAGTGACATGCCATGAGCGGTTCGACCTCCCGGTCTACCATCAAGAGATCCGGGTCTGGGAAGTGCGCAACTCCGACGGAACCGCCCTGGGGCTCTACCTCGGGGACTTCTTCGCGCGGCCGACGAAGGCCGGCGGCGCATGGATGAATTCGATCCGTGACGGAGCGCGGGCGCACGGTGAGCTGCCGGTCGTCACCAACACCTTCAACTTCTCGTCCCCCGGAGACGGTCCGGCGCTGCTCTCCTTGGACGAGGTGAATACGCTGTTCCACGAGTTCGGGCATGCTCTCCACGGCCTCTTCTCCGAGGCGATCTACCCCCGGCTGGCCGGCACGAAGGTGCCGCGCGACTTCGTCGAGTACCCGTCGCAGGTCAACGAGATGTGGGCGCTGTGGCCGGAGATCGTGGAGAGCTACGCTCGGCATTTCGAGACCGGCGAACCGCTTCCGCCCGAGACTCTCCCGCGGATCGAAGCGGCTTCCCTCTGGGGCGAAGGTTTCGCTACAACCGAGTATCTGGCCGCCGCCGTGCTCGACCTTGCGTGGCACCTGCTGGCCCCGGGCGATGAGGTGGAGGATGTCCTCGAGTTCGAGGATCGCGCCCTGCGCGACGCCGGGTTGGATCCCGACCTCGTACCGCCGCGCTACCGGACCGGATACTTCAAGCACATCTTCGACGGGGGCTACTCGGCGGGGTACTACTCGTATATCTGGAGCCAGATCCTCGACGCGGACACTGTGGAGTGGTTCCGCGAGAACGGTGGACTCCTGCCCGAGAACGGACAACGGTTCAGGGCCGAGCTGTTGTCGCGTGGAAATACCCGTGATCCCCTCGACTCCTTCCGCGCCTTCCGGGGCCGCGACCCGCAGATCGAACCTCTGCTCGCACGCCGCGGACTGTCCGATTAGACTTCAGCACTTCGTGTACGACGAAGGGACAATACCGTGAGTGGGATCCAGACAGCTCAGGCAGCACAGGCAGATTGGGACCGGGCCCTGGCATTGGCCACCGGCGGCAAGGTGTTCACGACACACGGATGCGATTGGGCATGGCAGCCGACTCGGTCGAGACTCGTCCTGCTGTTCCCGGAGGCCGCAGGGGCCGCCGGCATCAGGCCGGGCCTCGCGGAGGGCGCGCGGCTCGGAGCCCGACGGATCGATGCGTGGCTGAACGCCGCGGCTGCAGATGACGAGCTGCGCGTGGCGGGATTTCGCGATGTGGCCCAGATCCTCTGGTTCGTCGGGCGTCCCAGCTATGCGAACCTGCGCAGCCGCCCTGCGGAGTGGGAAGGACGGGTCCGGGTGAGCGCCGATGTTCCCGAGGCCCATGGTGTCGACGCGCGGGAGCTGGAGGTGGCCCGGGCGTGGCGTCGCCCGCCGGGGCACCAGACCGGGCGGCGCCATCCGGCCGCCCACCGACGCATCGAACACGTCGTCGCCCGGGCGGCTGATGGTTCGGTATCCGGACGTGGATTCGCCCAGTTCACAGCCGACGGGGCGGTGTCGCTGCACGGATTGGCCGTCGCGGGCTCTGCACGACGCCAAGGTGTCGGGACGCAACTCGTGGCCGGACTGCTCGGTGCGATGACGGCCCCGTTGCTGCCCGTCGACGACGGATCCGATGAGGAACGGCCCAGCCCGCCGGTGCTGGCTGCGGCAGCGCCGGCCTCCGCGGAGTTCCTGACGGCCTGCGGGCTCGAGCATCTCGGACGCGGCCGCAGGCTGCGCCTGTCGGCCTAGGCGCCGGCCGGGACCCCGACGACGTCGGGCTGGCCGGTGGCGGTTGCCACGGGCCAGCCCGACGGGTGCGGAGCGCTGTTACCAGCCGCGCTCGGAGAGCCGGTGCGGCTCCGGGATCTCGTCCACGTTCAATCCGACCATTGCCTCGCCGAGCCCACGGGAGGCATCGGCGATGGTCTTGGCGTCGTCGTAGAAGGTCGTGGCCTTGACGATCGCATTGGCGCGCTGCGCCGGATTCCCGGACTTGAAGATGCCCGATCCGACGAAGACGCCGTCGGCGCCGAGCTGCATCATCATGGCAGCATCCGCCGGCGTGGCGATGCCACCGGCGGTGAAGAGGACAACGGGCAGCTTGCCGGTCTCGGCGACCTCGCGGACCAGCTCGTAAGGTGCCTGGAGCTCCTTCGCGGCCACGTAGAGCTCGTCCTTCGGCAGCGAGCTCAACCGGCGGATGTCTGCACGGATCTGCCGCATGTGCGTGGTCGCGTTGGAGACGTCTCCGGTGCCCGCTTCGCCCTTCGAGCGAATCATCGCGGCGCCCTCGTTGATGCGACGAAGTGCCTCGCCGAGGTTGGTCGCACCGCAGACGAACGGGGCCTTGAAGTCCCACTTGTCGATGTGGTTCGCGTAGTCGGCCGGGGTGAGTACCTCGGACTCGTCGATGTAGTCGACGCCCAACGACTCGATGACCTGGGCCTCCACGAAGTGACCGATGCGCGCCTTGGCCATGACCGGGATGGAGACGGTCTCGATGATCGACTGGATCATGTCCGGATCCGACATGCGCGAGACGCCGCCCTGTGCCCGGATATCGGCCGGAACCCGCTCCAGGGCCATGACTGCGACTGCACCGGCGTCTTCGGCGATGCGAGCCTGTTCGGCCGTGACGACGTCCATGATGACGCCGCCCTTCAGCATTTCGGCCATGCCGCGCTTCACGCGATTGCTGCCGGTTACCGGCGCCTGCGTGGCTTCGTTGTTGGACACGAACGACGTCCTTTCACAAGGGGTGAGTGATGGGTTCCCCCAAGCATACGTAGCCTGCCCGGGGAATGAGGTGGTCACATAACGATCCGTGACACGAGAACCATACAAGATACTGGCAGGCCGCGTCGCACTTTGCGCAGGAGCCGGCCGTATTGATTCAACCCAGCTGCGAATGCACGCGCATCATGCGCTGGGCCACGGTCACGGCGCTGGCCGCGGCCAGCAGAATGAGCACGCTCAGCAATACGACGTCGGGAAGTCCGAGGCCGGTCAGTCCGACGAAAGTCAACGTGAGGACGAGCCGTTCGGCGCGTTCCGCGATGCCGACTTCAGCATCGAAACCGAGGGATTCCGCCTTGGCCCGGACGTACGAGACAACGCTGCCGAGGAACATGCAGACCAACGAGGCGATGCCGATGCCCGTGTGGTCGCCGGCTGTGAAGAACCAGACGGCGACGCCGCTGAAGATCGCGCCATCGGCCAGCCTGTCGAGCGAGGAATCGAGGAAACTCCCCCACCGGCCGGCGTCGGGCCTTCCAGCGCTGCGCGAGGCCCATTGCGGCAGCCTGGCCATGGTGCCGTCCAGCAGGTCGGCGAAGACGAAGGCCGCGATGACGAGGGTCCCGATGAAGAGGTGTCCCAGCGGATACAGGATGAGGGCGCTCGCCATCACCCCGATCGTACCCACGACCGTCACCATGTCCGGAGTTACGGAACGGGACAGCAGCCATCGGGCGAGAGGCGTGAACATCCGGGTGAACAGCCCGCGGGCGTACGTATTCAGCATGGGCGGCGCTACACCGAGTCCCAGGCTTCGGCCAGCTGCTGCCGCACGTCCGAAAGCGTGGCCGGGACGGCCTTGGTCTGGGCGATGATCGGGAAGAAGTTCCCGTCGCCGCCCCACCGCGGGACCACATGCTGGTGCAGGTGTGCGGCGATGCCGGCTCCGCCGGACACCCCCTGATTCATGCCGAGGTTGAATCCGGTCGGGTTGGCCGTCGCGGTGAGCGCCTTCATCGCACGCTGGCTGAGCGATGCGATCTCGGCGGTCTCCTCGACCGTGATGTCCGTGTAGTCCGGCACGTGCCTGTACGGGCACACCAGGAGATGGCCGGGGTTGTAGGGAAACAGATTCAGGACCACGAACGCCGTCTCGCCCCTGTGGACGATGAGTGAATCCTCGTCGCTCCGCTGCGGTCCCCGGCAGAACGGGCAGGTCTCCTCGTCCTTGACCTGGCCCTGACCGCCCTTGATGTACGCCATCCGGTACGGCGTCCACAGGCGTTGGAAGCTGTCCGGTACGCCTGCCAGCTCGAAGTCGTCGGTCACCTCCGCATCGCCGGAATAGCCCGGCGGCCCGGAGGCCTCCGGGCCGCCGGGCCCAGCAGAACGGTCACTCAAGGATCAAGCCTCCCTGTTTTCGACAGCCTCTACGATTCGGTCGATGGCTTCCTCGATCGCGATGCCGTTGTCCTGGCTCCCGTCGCGGAAACGGAAGGACACGGCCCCGGCCTCGGCGTCCTCTCCACCGGCGATGAGTGTGAAGGGAACCTTGTCCTTGGACGCATTGCGGATCTTCTTCGGGAAGCGGTCCGAGGAGAGGTCGGCTTCGGCCCGGATCCCGCGAGCACGGAGCTTCTCGACGACGTCCCAGACGTAGTCGTCGAAAGCATCCGCCACAGGAATGGCGCGCACCTGCACGGGAGCAAGCCAGGCCGGGAACGCGCCGGCGTAGTGCTCGGTCAGCACGCCCAGGAAGCGCTCGATCGACCCGAAGAGCGCGCGGTGGATCATCACCGGGCGCTGACGGGAGCCGTCGGCTGCCTGGTATTCGAGCTCGAAGCGCTCCGGAAGGTTGAAGTCGAGCTGGATGGTCGACATCTGCCAGGTGCGGCCGATGGCGTCCTTCGCCTGAACGGAGATCTTGGGCCCGTAGAAGGCTGCTCCACCCGGGTCGGGAACGAGCTCGAGTCCGGAGGCCTCCGCGACTTCAGCGAGGGTGCGCGTCGCCTCGTCCCAGACTTCGTCCGATCCGACGTACTTGTCGGGATTCTTCGTGGACAGCTCCAAGTAGAAGTCGTCCAGGCCGTAGTCCTTCAGGAGCCCCAGGACGAAGTTCAGCGTCGTGGTGAGCTCGTCCTTCATCTGTTCACGGGTGCAGTAGATGTGGGCGTCGTCCTGGGTCATGCCGCGCACGCGTGTCAGGCCGTGGACCACGCCGGACTTCTCGTAGCGGTACACCTGGCCGAATTCGAACAGCCTCAGCGGGAGCTCGCGGTACGAACGGCCCCTGGACCCGAAGATCAGGTTGTGCATCGGGCAGTTCATCGGCTTGAGGTAGTAGTCCTGACCGGGCTTGACGATCTCGCCGGCCTCGTTGCGGGTCTCGTCGATGTGCATGGCCGGGAACATTCCGTCCCGGTACCAGTCCAGGTGGCCGGAGACCTCGTAGAGGTGACCCTTCGTGATGTGCGGCGTGTAGACGAACTCGTAGCCGGCCTCCGTGTGGCGTTGGCGCGAATAGTCCTCCATCGCCTTGCGGATGACCCCGCCCTTGGGGTGGAAGACCGGCAGGCCTGAGCCCAGCTCGTCCGGGAACGAGAAGAGGTCGAGTTCGGCTCCCAGCTTCCGGTGGTCGCGGCGCTCCGCCTCGGCGATCCTCTCCTGGTAGGCCTTGAGTTCCGCCTTGCTCGGCCACGCGGTTCCGTAGATTCGCTGCAGCTGCTTGTTGTTCTCGCTGCCCAACCAGTAGGCCGCGGCAGAACGGGTCAGGGCGAACGCGTTGGAGATCAGCTTGGTGTTGGGCAGGTGGGGCCCGCGGCACAGGTCGCACCAGACGGTGTCGCCTGTTTTCCGGTCGACGTTGTCGTAGATGGTGATGTCGCCGCCACCGACCTCGACGTTGACGCCCTCGCCCGCCTCGTCGGCCTCGCTGGCCTTGTCCAGCAGCTTGAGCTTGTAGGGCTCCTCGGCCATGGCCTCGCGGGCCTCCGACTCGGAGACCACCCGGCGGGCGAACTGCTGGTTCTTGTTGACGATCTTGAGCATCATCTTCTCGAGCGTTTTCAAGTCGTCCGGCGTGAACGGCTCGTCGACGTCGAAATCGAAGTAGAAGCCGTCCTTGATGTAGGGGCCGATGCCCAGCTTCGCCTCGGGGCGCAGTTCCTGCACGGCTTGCGCCATGACGTGCGCGGTGGAGTGCCGCAGGACATTCAGGCCGTCCTCGGAGTCGACGGTGACGGACTCGATCGCCGAACCGGCCGGCAGCATCCTGCTGAGGTCCTGCAACGTGCCGTCGACCCGCATGACGACGACGTTCTTCTGATCGCGGAAGAACTCCGCGCCCGTGGTACCGGCACTCACCTCTTGCGTTTCGCCGTCAACCGTCAAGGTGATCTGTTCCGACACGATCGGTCTCCTCAAATTTCGTTGTGGGGCTTCATGACTTGCGGCATACGTTGACCACAGCCAGCCGACAGCCAGCTTAACGCGTGAGTGGCGGACAGATCGAATCATGCCGGCGGACCAGCAGGGCCCCGGAAGGGAGGCGCATTGCGACGGCGCCGAACTCAGAGACCGGAGGCCCTGCGTCCGGCCGCACCCGAAACAGGTGGACTAGCCGAAGATCGGCTGCCCGACGAACGGATCCACGGCGAGGGCGACGAAGACGATCGTCAGATAGGTGATGGAGATGTGGAAGACCTTCATGGCCTTCTTGTTCATGTCGGCCGGCTCGTGCTCACGCTGCGCCTCGCGGTAGAGCACGTGCGATTCGTAGATGAACCAGGCACCTGCCACTGCGGCGAGAACCGTGTACACGATGCCCGCGTAGCCCATAGGGGCGAGCAGCAGCGAGCAGACCACTGTCGCCCACGCGTAGAGCACGACCTGCACCGAGACGGTGCGGGCGCCCGCGATGGCGCCCAGCATCGGGATCCGCGCGGCCAGGTAGTCCTCCGAGTACTTCATCGACAACGGCCAGTAGTGTGGCGGGGTCCAGAGGAAGATGATGAGGAACAGCACCAGAACGGGCCAGTCGAGGGTGTTGGTCACGGCGGCCCAGGCGATCGGCACGGGCATGCACCCCGCGATGCCTCCCCAGACGATGTTCTGCGACGTGCGGCGCTTGAGGATCAGCGTGTAGAAGACGACGTAGAGGAGGATGGCGGCCACGCCCAGGGCGGCCGTGAGCAGGTTGGCTCCGGCCCAGAGGATGGCGATCGATGCGACGGCGAGCATCCAGGCGAAGACGAGGGCCTCGCGCGGAGTCACATCCCCTGTCACGAGGGGGCGGCCCTGGGTGCGCCGCATGAGCTTGTCTGCTTCGCGGTCGATGTAACAATTGAAAGCGCCGGAGGCGCCGGCGGCCATGGCGCCGCCGACGAGAGTAACCAGGATCAGGCCCACGCCCGGGAACCCGCGCTCGGCGAAGATCATCGTGGGCAGCGTGGTGACGAGCAGCAGCTCGATCACGCGCGGTTTCGTCAGGGCCAGGTAGGCGCCCGACTTGCGCTTCGTGAACTCACCGAACGTCTCGTTCGATTGACGATGCGCTCGTTCAACGAGCCTATCGTCGCTGACAACGGACTTCACGGACATGCCACTCAGTTCTATGCGGGGTAACGGACAGACACGACCATCATACCCTTTTACGGCTTGTAGAAATCAGACCACAGAAAACCCGGCAGGATTCCAGTGCTCGAGCGGAGGCTTCGCTCTGAGCTGACGAGGGTGCTACACGGTCGGTCACATGGCGGCAGGTGTGACGTGGACGGGCTAAGGTGGTTGCACGCGCCGGAGCCAACGAAGGCCCTGTCTAGGGTGGGCGATGCCGAGTCGCCGTGTTCCTCCGGCGAGACATCTGAAGCTCTCAAGAGAGGAACTACATCGTGGCGCCACAGACGGAAGTCGTCGAGTTGTCCTGGACGCAGACGGACGAGCGTGCAGTTGACACGATCCGCGTACTGGCAGCGGATGCCGTAGAGAAGGTCGGCAGCGGCCACCCGGGAACCGCGATGAGCCTGGCTCCAGCCGCGTACCTGCTGTTCCAGAAGCACATGCGCCACGATCCCAAGGATCCCGACTGGGTGGGACGCGACCGCTTCGTGCTCTCCCCCGGCCACACGTCGCTGACCCTCTACCTGCAGCTCTTCCTCTCCGGCTACGGCCTCGAGATAGAGGACCTCGAAGCACTGCGTACCTGGGGCGCCAAGACCCCGGGCCACCCGGAGTACGGC
Source organism: Zhihengliuella salsuginis (assembly GCF_014651715.1). GTDB lineage: Bacteria > Actinomycetota > Actinomycetes > Actinomycetales > Micrococcaceae > Zhihengliuella > Zhihengliuella salsuginis. The sequence goes on along the minus strand of NZ_BMXK01000012.1, from coordinate 107,327 downwards.
CACACGGACGGCGTCGAGATCACCACCGGCCCGCTCGGGCAGGGCCTGGCCTCGGCCGTCGGCTTCGCCTACGGCCAGCGCCGTCTCCGCGGCCTCCTCGATCCCGAGGCGCCCGCGGGTGAGAGCCCGTTCGACCACACGGTCTGGGTCATCGCCTCCGATGGCGATCTCCAGGAAGGCGTCACGTCCGAGGCATCCTCGCTGGCGGGCCACCAGGAGCTCGGCAACCTCGTCGTCATCTACGACGACAACAAGATCTCCATCGAGGACGACACCGATGTGGCGTTCACCGAGGACGTGCTGAAGCGCTACGAGGCCTACGGGTGGCACACTCAGCGCGTCGACTGGACCGAGTCGGGCGAATACGTGGAGGATGTCGCCGGTCTCGATGCGGCCCTGACTGCCGCCAAGGCGGAGACCGGCCGCCCGTCGATCATCTCCCTCCGGACCGTCATCGGGTTCCCGGCGCCGACCAAGCAGAACACCGGCGGCATCCACGGTTCCAAACTCGGCGGCGAGGAGCTGGCCGCCCTGAAGAAGATCCTGGACTTCGAGCCGGAGCAGTCGTTCGCCATCGAAGACGAGGTTCTCGACCACGCCCGTCAGGTCGTCGAGCGCGGCCGGACGGCGCACGAGGCCTGGGACCAGCAGTTCAAGGCCTGGGCTGCAACGAACCCCGAGGGCGAGCAGCTGCTCGAACGCCTCCAGAAGCAGGAGCTGCCCGCGGGGTGGGAAGCCGACCTTCCGGTCTTCGAAGCCGGCGAGTCGATCGCAACCCGCGCGGCCTCCGGCAAGGTGATCAATGCGATCGCCGACCGGCTTCCGGAGCTCTGGGGCGGCTCGGCCGACCTCGCCGGGTCCAACAACACGACGATCACGAGCGCCAAGTCGTTCATTCCCGCCAGCCGCTCGACGGACAAGTGGTCGGGAGACCCGTACGGCCGAGTCCTCCACTTCGGCATCCGCGAGCACGCGGCCGCGTCGATCGTGAACGGCATCGTCCTGAGCTCGAAGACGCGCGCCTTCTCGGGCACGTTCCTCATCTTCTCCGACTACCAGCGCCCGGCGATCCGCCTGGCGGCGCTCATGGGCGTGCCGGCCATCTTCGTCTGGACCCACGACTCCATCGGCCTCGGTGAGGACGGCCCGACGCACCAGCCCGTCGAGCAGCTCGCGAGTCTGCGCGCCATCCCGAACCTCGACGTCGTGCGCCCAGGAGACGCCAACGAGGTCGCCTGGGCCTGGAAGACGATCCTCGAGAACAACGAGAACCCGGCCGGCATCGTGCTGACCCGTCAGAACCTGCCGGTGTTCGACCGTACCGCCGCCGGATTCGGCGACGTCTCGGGTGTGGCCAAGGGCGCCTACGTCCTGGCCGACGCCCTCGACGCCGACGGGAAGGCAACCACCCCCGACGTGCTCCTGCTGGCCACGGGCTCGGAAGTCGAAATCGCCGTCGACGCACGTGAGACGCTGGCGGCCGACGGTGTCGCAGCCCGCGTCGTGTCGATCCCCTCGGTCGAATGGTTCAACAAGCAGGACGACGCCTACCGCGAGTCGGTGCTGCCGTCGGCCGTGAAAGCCCGCGTTTCGATCGAAGCAGGTTCGACGCTCGGCTGGCGTGAACTCGTCGGCGATGCCGGGCGCACGATCGGTCTGGACCACTTCGGCGCTTCCGCCGACTACCAGACGCTCTACCGCGAGTTCGGTCTGACTCCCGAGGCGGTCGTCGAAGCCGCCAAGGGTTCCATCGCTGCAACGAAGTAATCGTCCCGATTCGCATCAGCGAACAAGAAAAGGAATTCATCATGAGCAATCCGAATACTTCCGCACTCTCCGATGCAGGCGTCTCCATCTGGCTCGACGACCTGTCCCGTGAACGACTCAACAGCGGTTCCCTGCAGGAGCTGATCAACGAGAAGAACGTTGTCGGTGTCACGACGAACCCGTCCATCTTCGCTGCGGCGGTCGCTGGCGGTGACGACGCCTACGACGCACAGATCAAGGAGTTGGCAGCAGCCGGAGCCGACGTCGAGGAGGCGATCTTCGAGATCACCACGGCCGACGTCGCCGCCGCCTGCGACGTGTTCGCCGACGTCTACGCGTCGACCAACGGCTACGACGGACGAGTTTCACTCGAGGTCGATCCGCGCCTGGCGGCCGAGACCGCCGCGACCGCGGAGGAAGCCAAGAAGCTCCACGCCAAGGTCGGCCGCGAGAACGTCATGATCAAGATCCCGGCGACGTTCGAGGGTCTCGAGGCGATCACCGCGACGATCGCCGAGGGCATCAGCGTGAACGTGACCCTCATCTTCTCGCTCGACCGCTACCGCGCCGTCATCAACGCCTTCATGGAGGGCCTCGAGAAGGCGCGCGAGAACGGGCACGACCTGTCCAAGATCCACTCCGTGGCCTCGTTCTTCGTCTCGCGCGTCGATTCCGAGATCGACAAGCGTCTGGAAGCCGTCGGCACCGAGGAGGCCACGGCGCTCAAGGGCAAGGCCGGGCTCGCGAATGCACGCTTGGCGTACCAGGTCTACGAGGAGCAGTTCGGCTCGGAGCGGTGGTCGACGCTCGAAGCAGCCGGGGCCAACCGCCAGCGCCCGCTGTGGGCGTCGACCGGCGTCAAGGACCCCAACCTCCCGGACACCCTGTACGTGACGGAACTGGCGGCAGAGGGCGTCGTGAACACCATGCCGGAGAAGACGCTCAACGCCACGGCTGATCACGCAGAGGTCACCGGCGACACCGTCACCAGCACCTACACCGCGTCGAACGACGTGCTGGACGCGCTCGCCGCTCAGGGCATCAGCTACAACGACGTCGTCGCCCAGCTGGAGACCGAGGGCGTCGAGAAGTTCGCTGTCGCCTGGGACGAGCTGCTGGAGGATGTTCGTCAGGCGCTCGAGTCGGCCAAGGGAGCCTAGGGCATGAGTGCCTTGGAGTTCCGGGCGACGGGCGCGGCCCGCGCTGCGGCTGATGCGCATGTGGAACAGCTCGTCGCCGACCGCGTCGCGTCGCGGCTGTTCTCGAAGGATGCGACCCTGTGGGGCGCCGAGGCCGAGTCCGAGGCGTCGATCCGCCTCGGCTGGGTCGACCTGTTCGAGGACTCGCGAGCACTGATCGAGCCGATCATCGCGCTCCGCGACGAGCTGCGGGCAGAGGGTGTGGACCGGGTCGTCCTGGCGGGGATGGGCGGCTCGTCGCTCGCGCCCGAGGTCATAACGGCCACGGCGGGCGTCGAGCTGGTCGTGCTCGACAGCACGGACCCCGACATGGTCGCCGGAGCTCTGGCCGACCGTCTCGAGTCCTCGGTGCTGGTCGTCTCCTCCAAGTCGGGTTCCACGGTCGAGACCGATTCGCAGCGCCGAGTCTTCGAGAAGGCATTCGGAGACGCCGGCCTCGACGCGGCCCAGCGAATCGTGGTCGTCACGGATCCGGGCTCGCCCATGGATGAAGCGTCCCGCCAGGCGGGCTACCGCGCGGTCTTCAACGCCGATCCGAACGTCGGCGGGCGCTACTCCGCCCTGACCGCGTTCGGACTCGTGCCGTCGGGGCTGGCCGGAGTCGATATCGAGACGCTCCTCGCCGACGCCGAGGAGGCGGCCGAGTTCCTCCGGGACGACGACGTGGACAACATCGGTCTCGCGCTCGGCGCCGCGCTCGGCGGCACTGCTCCCTTGCGCGACAAGATCGTGTTCGTGGACGAGGGCTCCGGGATCGCCGGATTCGCCGACTGGATCGAACAGCTCATCGCGGAATCCACCGGGAAACTCGGCACGGGTGTTCTACCCGTGGTCGTGGAACCGGGCTCCCCCGAGCTCGACGGCGCGGATGACGTCCTCGTCGTCCGGCTGACGAGCGGCGAAGACGACTCGCCGGCGTCGGAGAGCGGGCACGAGGCACGCGTGTCCGGCTCGCTGGGCAGCCAGATGCTCCTGTGGGAGGTCGCGACGGTCGTCGCCGGCCGTCTCCTGGGCATCAACCCCTTCGACCAGCCGGACGTGGAGGCCGCCAAGGTGGCCGCCCGCGGCCTGCTGGACGAGCAGCCGGAACCGGTGCCGGCGGAACTCGTCGACGGCGCCGTCGAGTTGCGCGGCACGGAGGGGCTCCTCGACGGTGCAACCACGCTGTCCGATGGACTTCAGCGGTTGCTCGCCGAGCTCGGCCCCGAAGGCTACCTCAGCATCCAGGCGTACCTCGACCGTCTCGGTTCCGCGGACCTTTCGGGCATGCGCGCCCGGCTTTCCACGGCAGCGGCGCGGCCCGTGACGTTCGGATGGGGGCCGCGGTTCCTCCACTCCACCGGGCAGTTCCACAAGGGCGGTCCGCGGGTGGGTGTCTACCTGCAGATCACCGGCGCGAACGATACGGATGTGGAGATCCCTGAACGGCCCTTCACCTTCGCCCAGCTGATCTCAGCACAGGCTGCGGGAGACTCCGCCGTCCTCGCCGAGCTCGGCCGCCCCGTCCTCCGCCTGCATCTGGCGGACCGTGCGGCGGGACTCGAGCAGCTCGAGGCCGCTCTGGCGGCTCTCGCCGCGCGCTAGTCCGGGTACATCCTCCCTTTCACATATGACGGAGGCGGGCGCCACTGCGGGGCCCGCCTCCGTCAGGAAAGCACTTCATGGCATACAGCACGCAAAACCCACTGCGTGACCGACGCGATCGCCGACTGAACCGCATCGCCGGCCCGTCGGCGCTCGTCTTCTTCGGCGTGACGGGCGACCTGGCGCGCAAGAAACTCCTCCCGGCCGTGTACGACCTTGCGAACCGTGGTCTGCTTCCGCCGAGCTTCGCCGTCGTCGGGTTCGGTCGGCGCGACTGGACCAACGAGCAGTTCGTCCAGGAGGTCCGCTCCTGGGTCGAGTCCAATGCGCGTACCGAGTTCGACGAGACCGTGTGGCAGCAGCTGTCCTCCGGCTTCCGCTTCGTCACGGGCGGTTTCGGCGACGACGACGCGTTCATCCAGCTCGGCGAGACCCTGCAGGAACTCGAGCGGTCGCGCGGCACCCGCGGGAACCACGCGTTCTACCTCTCCATTCCCCCGAACTCGTTCGAGCAGGTCTGCGAACAGCTCTCCCGCCACGGCCTGGCGACGAAGGAATCGGTCGAGCAGGACACCGAGGCATGGCGCCGCGTCGTCATCGAGAAGCCCTTCGGCCACAACCTCGCTTCGGCTCGCGAGTTGAACGCGATCGTGGAGAAGGTCTTCCCGCCGGACTCGGTCTTCCGCATCGACCACTACCTGGGCAAGGAAACGGTCCAGAACCTCCTGGCCCTGCGCTTCGCCAACCAGCTCTTCGAGCCGTTGTGGAACGCCAACCACGTGGACCACGTCCAGATCACGATGGCCGAGGACATCGGCATCGGCGGTCGCGCGAGCTACTACGACGGCGTCGGAGCGGCCCGTGACGTGATCCAGAACCACCTCCTGCAGCTGCTGGCCCTCACAGCGATGGAGGAGCCCATCAGCTTCGATGCCGACCACCTGCGTGCGGAGAAGGAGAAGGTGCTCGCGGCCGTCGACCTGCCGGAGGACCTCTCCACAGCGTCGGCGCGTGGTCAGTACACGAGTGGCTGGCAGGGTGGCGAGGACGTTGTCGGGTTCCTCGACGAGGAGGGCTTCAACCCAGACTCGAAGACGGAGACCTACGCGGCGATCCGCCTGGACATCAAGACCCGCCGCTGGGCCGGTGTCCCCTTCTATCTCCGTGCCGGCAAGCGGCTCGGACGCCGCGTCACCGAGATCGCCGTGGTCTTCAAGCGGGCGCCGAACATGCTCTTCCGGGACAACAACGAGGCGAGCATCGGTCAGAACGCGGTCGTGATCCGCGTCCAGCCCGACGAGGGGGCCACGATCCGCTTCGGCTCCAAGGTCCCCGGCACGCAGATGGAGGTCCGCGACGTGACGATGGACTTCGGGTACGGTCATTCGTTCACGGAGTCCAGTCCCGAGGCCTACGAGCGACTCATCCTCGATGTCCTGCTGGGCGAGCCACCGCTGTTCCCCCGTCATGAGGAGGTCGAGCTCTCCTGGAAGATCCTCGACCCGTTCGAGGACCACTGGGCCGGGCTCGACGCACAACCCGAGCCCTACGAACCGGGCAGCTGGGGGCCGGCCGGCGCAGATGAACTGATGGCCCGTGACGGAAGGACGTGGCGTCGCCCATGATCGTCGATCTTGAACAGACCACCACCTCGAAGGTGGCCAAGGAGCTGCAGAAGCTGCGCGAGGCGGGCGGCGTCGTCGCACTCAGCCGGGTGCTCACACTCGTCGTGCTGACGACCGAGGGCTTCGAAGAGCCGGCGATTGAAGCGGCCAACCTGGCGAGCCGGGAGCACCCCTGCCGGATCATCGTCTTCGTCGAGGGCTCCTCGGCGCAGGACACGCGTCTCGACGCCCAGATCCGCGTCGGCGGCGACGCGGGTGCCTCCGAGGTCATCGTGTTGAAAGGCCAGGGCGAGCTCGCGGCCACCAACGAGGCCCTCGTGGCCGGACTGCTCCTCCCCGATGCGCCGATCGTGGCCTGGTGGCCGCACGGAGTGCCGGAGAATGCGAGCAGGACGCCGATCGGCAGGATCGCGCATCGACGCATCACCGACTCGCAGGCGGAGGCCGCGCCACGTGCGGCCCTGGAGCGTATTGCGAGCCAGTACGCGGCCGGTGACACGGATCTGGCCTGGACGCGCATCACCCTGTGGAGGGCCCAGCTCGCCTCGGTTCTCGACCAGGTGGATCCCGCCACCATCTCCGCAGTGACGGTCAAGGGTGCCAGCGATTCATCCAGTACGGACCTCCTCGCCGCGTGGCTCACACTGGCCCTGAACGTGCCCGTCACCATCGCCTCCACCACGCCCGGGACCGGGGTGAGGAGCGTCCGCCTGACGCGCCCCGACGGGGATGTCGTCCTGACACGTCCGCACGGGCACGTGGCCGAGCTCTACCAGCAGGACCAGCCGGTCCAGCGGATCTCCATGGCACGTCGCCCGCTCTCGGACTGCCTCGCCGAGGAGCTGCGCCGTCTGGACCCCGACGAGGTCTTCGGCGAAGTCATCTCCGTGGGCTTGTCGCGGACGAACCTCCGCAGCGTGACCTCCTCCGAGCGGTAGCGGCTCCGAGCACGGTTCCGCTGAACGCACAAGGGGCGGCCCCCACCTTCCGGTGGGGGCCGCCCCTTGTGTATTGCTGCCTGCGTCGGGCCGTCAGGCCTCGACGTTGAAACGCATGATCAGACCGAGAGTGATGATGATGACGCCCCAGGAGATGCCCATGGCGACCGTGATGCGGTTCAGATTTCGCTCAGCCACGCCGGAGGCGCTCAGGTTGCTGGTCATGCCGCCGCCGAACATGTCGGACATGCCGCCGCCACGCCCCTTGTGCAGCAGCACGAGCATGATGAGCAGCAGGCTTGTAATGCCCAGCAGCACCTGCAGGATGATCTTCAGTACGTCCACGTCGGCCTTTCAGTATGCGTCGCTTGCAAACGACTAGTCGGTCACCAGGTGGTTCTCGAACCTGACAATGCTAGCAAACTCACCCACGTCGAGGCTTGCTCCTCCGACGAGCACGCCGTCCACGTCGCGTTCGCGCAGGATGGCGGCCGCGTTCTGGCCCTTCACCGACCCGCCGTAGAGCAGGCGGACCTTCTCGGCCGTCCCCTCGTCGTAGAGCTTGACGAGTTCGGCACGGATCGCGGCGCACATCTCCTGCGCGTCCCCGGGGCCGGCAACCTCTCCCGTGCCGATCGCCCACACCGGTTCGTAGGCGACGACGAGCGTGGACACCTTTGCGGCGTCCAGCCCTTCGAGGTCGGCTCGCAGCTGGTCCAGCGTGTGCTCGACGTGGCGTCCCGCCTGGCGGACGTCGAGGCCCTCGCCGACGCAGAGCACCGGGACGAGATCGTGACGGTAGGCGGCCTCGACCTTGGCACGCAGGGTCTCGTCGGATTCCTGGTGGACGCTGCGGCGCTCGGAGTGTCCGACGAGGACGTAGCGGCAGCCGAGCTTGTTCAGGAACTGACCCGAGATGTCGCCCGTGTAGGCGCCGGAATCGTACTGCGAGAGGTCCTGAGCCCCGTAGACGACGTCGAGGTCGTCGCCGGCCACCAGCGTCTGCACGCCGCGGAGGTCGGTGAACGGCGGGAAGACCGCTACCTCGACCCGGCTGTGGTCGTGATTCGCGTCATCCAGGGTCCACGCGAGTTTCTGGAGGAGGGTGATGCCCTGGACGTGGTCCATGTTCATCTTCCAGTTGCCCGCGATCAGTGGGCGGCGAACGAACTCGCCGTTCTTGCTCGTTGTCATGTCAGTTGCCTTCCAGGGCCGTCAGGCCCGGCAGTTCCTTGCCCTCGAGGTACTCGAGGCTGGCGCCACCACCGGTGGAGATGTGTCCGAAGTCGGCCTCGTCGAATCCGAGCCCGCGGACGGCCGCTGCAGAGTCGCCGCCGCCGACGACGCTGAACGCCTCGGAATCGGCCAGTGCCTGCGCAACGGCACGCGTGCCGCCCGCGAAGGCCTCGATCTCGAACACGCCCATGGGGCCGTTCCAGAAGACGGTGTTGGCGCTGCGGATGAAGCTGGCGAAGGCCTCGCCGGAAGCCGGTCCGATGTCGAGTCCGAGGCCGCTGGCGCCGAAGGCGCCGCTCTCCATGGACTCCGCCGCCACCACCTCGTGCTCGGCGTCGGCACCGAACTTGCTGGCCATCACGATGTCGGTCGGCAGGACGATCTCGCAGCCGAGCTCCTTGGCCCGCTGCAGGTACCCCTTGACGACGTCGAGCTTGTCCTCTTCCAGAAGGCTGGAACCGACGTTGTGCCCGAGCGCCTTCAGGAACGTGAAGACCATTCCGCCGCCGATCAGCAGGTGATCGGCTCGCCCCATCAGGTTCTCGATGACGGCGAGTTTGTCGGAGACCTTGGAGCCGCCGAGAACGACGACGTAGGGCCGCTTGGGAGACTCGGTGAGGGTCTTGAGGACCTCCACCTCCGTGTGCACCAGATCGCCCTGGTAGGCCGGCAGCAGGCCGGCCACGTCGAAGACCGACGCGTGCTTGCGGTGCACGGCGCCGAAGGCATCGTTCACGTAGGCACCGTTGGCCCCCGTCAGCGCGACCAGCTCGCGGGCGAAGGCGGAACGTTCGCCGTCGTCCTTGCTGGTCTCCCGCGCGTCGAAGCGGACGTTCTCGATGAGGAGCAGTTCGCCGTCGGCCAGGGCTGCGGCGCGGTTCTGCGCGTCGCCGCCCACCGTGTCCGCCGCGATCGCGACCGGGAAGTCGGCCAGCTCGCGCAGGCGGTCTCCTGCCGGCGCGATGGAGAACTCGGGATCGACGGCTCCCTTGGGGCGGCCGAGGTGGGCCATCACGATGACGCGGGCGCCGGCCTCGGTCAGCTGGGAGAGAACGGGCAGTGAGGCCCGGATGCGGCCGTCGTCGGTCACGGTAGAACCGTCAAGCGGCACGTTCAGGTCGCTGCGAACCAGAACGTGCCGCCCACGGACACCATCAGCGAGAAGTTCGTTGAGAGTGTGAGAAGTCATATGAGAAGGCTATCCGATCAGCTCTGCTGATCGAGCTTCGCCGCGACGAATACCGTCAAGTCGACCAGGCGGTTCGAGTAGCCCCACTCGTTGTCGTACCAGCCGAGAACCTTGACCGTGTTGCCGATGACCTTCGTCAGCGGAGCATCGAAGATCGCGGAGTGCGGATCGGTCGTGATGTCCGTCGACACGAGGGGATCCTCGGAGTACTTGAGCAGGCCCTTCAACGGGCCCTCCTCGGCCGCCTTCTTGAAGGCGGCGTTGATCTCCTCGACGGTGGTCTCGCGGGAGACGGTCACGGTCAGGTCGGTCAGGGAACCGGTCGGCGTGGGGACGCGGACGGCGAAGCCGTCGAGCTTGCCCTTGAGCTCCGGCAGGACCAGGCCGATGGCCTTCGCTGCACCGGTGGAGGTCGGGACCATGTTCAGCGCAGCGGCGCGGGCGCGGCGCGGATCGCTGTGCGGGCCGTCCTGCAGGTTCTGATCAGCGGTGTACGCGTGAACCGTGGTCATCAGGCCCTGCTCGATGCCGAACTCGTCGTTCAGGACCTTGGCGATCGGGCCGAGGCAGTTGGTGGTGCACGACGCGTTGGAGATGATGTTGTGCGACGCCGGATCGTACTTGTCGTCGTTCACGCCCATCACGATCGTGATGTCCTCGTCGGCGGCCGGGGCGGAGATGATGACCTTCTTGGCGCCGGCTTCGATGTGCTTCTTGGCTGCTTCGCCCTTGGTGAAGAAGCCCGTGGACTCGATCACGATGTCCACGCCGAGATCGCCCCAGCCGAGGTTGGCCGGATCGCGCTCGGAGAGCACCTTGACGGGCTTGCCGGCGATGACGATCTGGTTGTCCTCGACCGTCACCTCACCCGGGAACCGGCCGAGGGTGGAGTCGAATTTCAGGAGGTTTGCCAGGGCGTCGATCGAGCCGAGGTCGTTGACTGCAACGATTTCGAAGTTCGCCTCTGCAGCGTGTGCAGCACGCAGGAAGTTGCGTCCGATGCGTCCGAAGCCGTTGATACCTACACGGGTTGTCACGTGATTTCTCCTTGCCGGAATGTGCGGTCACTTCGAAATCCGTGTCGTGAAGGATGAACGGAGTAACCAGCGGACAGATTGGACACTCCGTTGTGCCGCCAGCTCGCGCTGGCTAGGCGGTCCAGTCACCCACTGAGAAGTGCTGTGACCGTTTAACCTTGGACCACATCCTACTGCACGAAGCAGCATCTGTGTGATCCAGGCAACAAGAGGGTCGACATTGTCGATCAGAACCTCTTGGGAGGCGTCGCTGTTGACGGCTCACGAAGGACAAGCCTATCCCTCTCCGGCCCCGAACGCATCACAGGGCCCGGGAATGGCGCAATGTGTCCCCTCGGGTGCCGGCCGCGTCCACGTTGCAGCGGGGGCCATGCCGGGCGCGAAGACGGAGCGCCCGGACGGAAAGGGCGGCCGCGTCCCGGGACGTTCCCCGGGACGCGACCGCCCTCCACAACTCCCCCGCCACCGGCACGAACCCGCCGGCAGGAGAACAACCACCGACCCCTAGGCCGGGGTGATCAGGCCCTTGGCGCCGGCACGGGCCGCCTCGAACCGCTTGGACACATCGGACCAGTTCACGATGTTCCAGAACGCCTTCACGTAGTCGGCCTTCACGTTCACGTAATCCAGGTAGAACGCGTGCTCCCACATGTCCAGCATCAGCAGCGGCGTCGACGCCACCGGCACATTGCCCTGCTGATCGTAGAGCTGCTCGATCACCAGGTTCCCGCCCAGGCCCTCGAACGACAGCAGCGCCCAGCCCGAACCCTGCAGGCTCATCGCAGCCGCGGTGAAGTGGCCCCGGAACGCGTCGAACGAGCCGAACGCGTCGTCGATCGCGGCCGCCAGCTCGCCCTCCGGCTTGTCCCCGCCCTCGGGCGAGAGGTTCTGCCAGAAGATCGAGTGGTTCGTGTGGCCACCCAGGTGGAACGCCAGATCCTTGGAGAGCTTCGGAATCGCACCGAACTCGCCCTTCTCACGCGCCTCGGCCAGCTGCTCCAGTGCAGTGTTGGCACCGGCGACGTACGTCGCGTGGTGCTTCGAGTGGTGCAGCTCCATGATCCGAGCGGAGATGCTCGGCTCCAGCGCCGCGTAATCGTAGTTCAGCTCGGGCAGTACGTACTGAGACATGGTCTCCTCCATTTCCCCGGGTGCCCGAAGCACCCGGGAGGTGGTCGATTCCTGCGTGATGCGATGCCTGGAGGATGGACTCCCCGCGTGCACGACGAGCTTCCGCCCTCAGTTCTCCAACATATCGGCTGTGACGCTGTCTTCGGTACCCGGTATCCCGAGTTCCACGGCGCGTTTGTCCGCCATGGCCAGAAGCCGCCGAATCCGGCCGGCGATCGCGTCCTTCGTCATCGGCGGATCGGCCAGACGCCCCAGCTCGTCGAGGCTGGCCTGCTTGTGGGCAACGCGCAGGGACCCCGCATACCGCAGATGCTCGGGTACGTCGTCGTCGAGGATCTCCAGCGCGCGCTCGACGCGCGCCCCCGCTGCGACGGCCGCCTGGGCCGAACGGCGGAGGTTCGCATCGTCGAAGTTGGCCAGGCGGTTGGCGGTCGCCCGGACCTCCTTGCGCATCCGCCGCTCCTCCCAGGTCAGCAGCGTCTCGTGCGCTCCCGTGCGGGTGAGCAGCGCCGCGATGGCGTCGCCGTCCCGGATGACGACGCGGTCGACGCCGCGGACCTCGCGCGCCTTGGCGACGATCCCCAGCCGGCGGGCGGCGCCCACGAGGGCAAGTGCCGCCTCGGGGCCGGGGCAGGTGATCTCCAGTGCCGAGGAGCGGCCCGGCTCCGTCAGCGAACCGTGCGCGAGGAAGGCCCCGCGCCAGACGGCTTCGGCATCCGCCGCGGATCCGTTCACGATGACGGACGGCAGGCCCCGCACCGGACGGCCGCGGCCGTCGAGCAAGCCGGTCTGGCGCGCGAGGGCCTCGCCCTCCCGGACGACGCGCACCACATAGCGGTTGCCCCGCCGCAGGCCGCCGCCGGAGACCACGATGATCTCCGCCTGGTGGCCGTAGACCTCGGCGATGTTCTGGCGGAGGCGCCGAGCCGAAGCAGCAAGATCCAGCTCGGCTTCGATGACGATGCGCCCGGAGATGATGTGCAGGCCCCCGGCAAAGCGCAACGTGGAAGACACCTCGGCCTTGCGTTCCGAGGACTTCTTGATATCGAGCCGTGCCAGCTCGTCCTTGACCGATGCGGTCAATGCCATGTTCAGGATTCCTCACTGCCGGTGTCTCGACTACAGAACGACGTGAAGACGTCGTGGTAAGCATTTGCAAGGCGCAGCGGTGAATGCACCGCGCGACCTGTCGCGGCACCCACCTTATCGAAGAAGCAGGTCGCCCCGAGCCGCGAGGCTGCAGCACGGAACTCGTCCATGTCCTCGACGACCGACGGGTCGACCAGCACCGCGTCTATGCGCAGATCAGGGGCGTAGCGGTGGAACACCTTGAGGTGATCGGCCGCCGACATGCCGGGCGTCTCCCGCGTCTGTGTGCGCAAATTCATGGTCAGCAGGCGATTCGCCGGCGTCGCCTCGAGGGCCCGGCGCAGCTCCGGCAGCAGAACGTGGGGAAGCACCGAGGTGTACCACGATCCGGGTCCGAGGATGACCCAGTCGGACAGCTCGATGGCCTCGACCGCTTCGCGGCATGCGGGAGCATCGGAGGGCTCGATCGAGACCGACTGGATGGCGCCGATGCGGGAGGCGTGTGCGAGATTCGCCTGGCCGTCCACCTGGCGCACCGTCAGGCCGTCTCCCTCGACCTCGTCCAGGACGGACCCCCGAATCGTCAGCGGCGTCGTGCTCATGGGCAGGACAGTACCCCGGGCGCCCAGCAGGGCTCCCGCCCATTTGAGGCCGTCGACCGGGTTCCCCAGCAGTTCCCAGAGGGTCACGATCAGCAGATTCCCGAGAGCGTGGTTCTCCAGCGAGCTCGGAACCGGCCCGGTCCCCTGGAAGCGGTGCTGCATCACATCGCGCCAGGTGCGCCCCCAGTCGGAATCGTCGCAGAGCGCCGCCAGCGCCATCCGCAGATCGCCCGGGGGCAGCACGTCGTACTCGGCGCGCAGGCGGCCGGAGGAGCCGCCGTCGTCCGCAACCGTGACGATGGCGGTGATGTCCGGGGTCAGCCGGCGCAGCGCGGCCAACGAGGCGGAGAGCCCGTGCCCTCCCCCGAGGGCGGCCACCTTGATCCGTTCGCCGGGGCTGTCGGCCGCACGGGGCGGTACGAGCGGGATCTGACCCGTCACGAAGGACATCGGCTACTCCCGCCCGAGATCACGATGGCTGACGTTGACCGTCACGCTGGGCAGCTGGTCCAGCCGGTGCGCGAGCTCTTCGGAGACCGCGACGGATCGGTGCTTGCCTCCGGTGCAGCCGATCGCAATGGTGGCGTAGTGCTTGTTCTCGCGGCGGTACCCCTCGAGGACGGGTTTGAGGGCCTCCAGGTACGAACCGATGAAGTCCTGGGTGCCCTCCGCTGAGAACACGAAGTCCTGGACCTCCTTGTCCTTCCCTGTCTTCGGGCGCAGTTCGGAGACCCAGTGCGGGTTGGGGATGAAGCGGACGTCGGCGACGTAGTTGGCGTCCGCCGGCAGGCCGTACTTGAATCCGAAGCTCATCACGTTCAGGCGCAGGACGATCGGGCCGTCCTCGCTGAAGAGCTGGGTGATCTCCGTCGACAGCTTGTGCACGTTCCGGTCGGTGGTGTCGAGAACGACCTCGGCCCGGTTGCGCAGCTCGCTGAGCAGTTCCCGCTCGGCGCGGAGGCCGTCGAGTATGGTCCCCTCCCCCTGGAGCGGGTGGGGACGCCTGCCCTGCTCGAAGCGGCGGACCAGCGCGGCGTCGTCCGCGTCGACGAACAGCACGCGGTAGTGGACCCCGGCCGCGGTCAGGTCCGCCAGGGCCTCGCTGAGTTGCGGGTTGAAAGTGCTGCTGCGCACGTCCATCACGACCGCCAGCTTGTCGAAGATCGCCGTCGCGGGCGTCTCGAGCTCCGTCAGGCGCCGGAGCAACTGCGGCGGGAGGTTCTCGACCACGTACCAGCCGTGGTCCTCGAGCGCGTGCGCAACCGTCGTGCGGCCCGCACCGGACATCCCGGTGATGATCAGCAGCTCCGACTCTGCCGGTTTTACGGTCTCCAACTGGCTTTCCATACCGATCAGTCTAAGCCGGTGGGAGCCGCCTCGTCAGACTCGTGCCGCCTCACTCGGCCTCGGCCGATTTCAGCGCCGCCAGCAGGTGGTCCGCCAGCGCCGGCCCGACCCCCGGAACCTCGAGCAGTTCCTCGCGGCCGGCCGCGCGCATGCGCTTGAGGGAGCCGAACTTCTTCAGCAGCGCGCTGCGTTTCGCCGGCCCCAGCCCTGGAACGTCGTCGAGAATGCTCTCCATCATCGATGTTGAGCGTTTCTTGCGGTGGAAGGAGATTGCGAACCGGTGCGCCTCGTCGCGAACCCGCTGCAGCAGGTACAGGGACTCGGAGGCCCGCGGCAGGATCACGGGGAACTCGTCGTCGGGAAGCCAGACCTCCTCCAAGCGCTTGGCGAGGCCCACGACGTACACGTCGTCGATCCCCAGGTCGCCGAGCGCCCGGCTCGCGGCCGCCACCTGGGGCGGGCCGCCGTCGACCACGACGAGAGCGGGCGGGTACGCGAACCTCCGGGTCTCGGTCGCGTCCTCCGGCGCGACCTCCCCCGAGATGAGGGGGCCGGAGTTCTCCTGCTCCTGGAGGTAGCGCTTGAAGCGGCGGGTGATCACGTCGTACATGGCCGAGGTGTCGTCCCGTGCCGCCTGGCCCGTGATCGAGAATTTGCGGTAGTCAGACTTCTTGGGCAGTCCGTCCTCGACGACCACCATCGAGGCGACCACGTTCGTGCCCGACACGTGCGAGATGTCGAAGCACTCGATCCGCATCAACGGCACCGGGACCCCCAGGGACTCCTGCAGCTCCTGAAGGGCCGCCGAGCGCGTGGTGATGTCGCCGGCGCGCCTGGACTTGTGCAGGCGCAGCGCCTGCTCGGCGTTCTCTCGAACCGTCTCCAGGAGCGTGGCCTTCTCGCCGCGTTTGGGCACGCGCAGGCTCACATTGGAGCCGCGCAGCGAGCCCAGCCACTCCCCCAGCTTCGGGGCGTCGTCGGGCTCGACGGGCACGAGGACCTCGCGCGGCAACCGGTCGCCGCCGTCGTCGTTGCCGTAGACCTGCTGGAGCAGGTGGGCGACGAACTCGGCCGGCGTCGAATCCTCCACCTTCTCCACGACCCAGCCGCGCTGGCCGCGGATACGGCCGTTGCGGACGTGGAACACCTGCACCGCGGCTTCCAGCTCGTCCTCGGCGACGGCGAAGACGTCGGCCTCCGTCTCCTCGGCCAGGACGACGGCGTTGCGCTCGAAGACGCGCCTGAGCGCCTGGACGTCGTCGCGCAGACGGGCGGCCTTCTCGTACTCCATGCCGGCCGCCGCATCGGCCATCTGCCGCTCGAGCTGGCGGATGAACTTCGTCCCCTCGCCGCCCATGAACTGGCAGAGTTCGTCGGCCAGGGCCCGGTGGTCTTCCTCGCTGATGCGGCCCACGCAGGGTGCCGAGCACTTGTCGATATAGCCCAGCAGGCACGGACGCCCCGTCTGCTCAGCCCGGCGCAGGACACCCGAGCTGCACGTCCTCACGGGGAAGACGCGGAGCAGCGTATCGAGCGTCTCCCGGATGGCCTTGGCCGGGTAGAACGGCCCGAAGTACTTCACGTCCTTGCGCCGGTCTCCGCGCATGACCTGGGCGCGGGGGAACTTCTCCCCCATCGTGATCGCGAGGTAGGGGTAGGACTTGTCGTCGCGGAAGACGATGTTGAAGCGCGGCGTGAACTCCTTGATCCACGTGTACTCGAGCTGCAGGGCCTCGAGCTCGCTGCCGACGACGGTCCATTCGACGCTGGCGGCCGTGTGGACCATGGCGTGCGTCTTCGGGTTCAGCTGCCCGGGACTGACGAAGTACGAGCTCAGCCGGGAGCGCAGGTTCTTGGCCTTGCCGACGTAGATCACGCGTCCGTTCGGATCGCGGAAACGGTAGACGCCGGGACGGGTGGGGATGTCCTGGGTGCGGGGGCGGTAGCTCTGTGGGTCGGCCATCTCAGCTCTGCAGCCTCGGTCTACTTGACGGTGGGAGCTTGGTTGTAGTGATCGCTGCGTTCCTGACCGGTCAACTCGGCGATGGCCTCGACCACGCGGTCGGTGGCCTCCCGGCGGGCGGGCAGCGGGTGCTTCGGTCCCACGTGGTCGAACATCAGGGGTTCCCCGACCTTCAACGTGAAATGCTGCGGCCTGAACTTGTTCGTGTCGGCCGGTTGGAGTTTCTCCGTGCCGATGAGGCCGACGGGGAGCACCGGGGCACCCGTGCTCAGCGCCAGCCAGCCGACGCCCGTGCGCCCACGGTACAGGCGGCCATCGCGGGACCGCGTGCCCTCGGGATAGATGCCGATGCCACCACCGGACTCGAGGATCTCGACCAGCTGGTCGAGGGCCGCCACCGAGGCCGCCTGCTCGCCGCGCTCGACGGGGATGGAGCCGACCGATTCGAAGAACGCCTTCATGACACGGCCCTTCAACCCCGGCGTCGTGAAGTACTCCGCTTTCGCGAAGAAGGCCACCGGGCGGGGCATCAGGGCCTGGATGATCACGCTGTCCAGGAAGGAGAGGTGGTTCGAGGCGACGATGAACGGGCCGCCGTCCGGGATGTTCTCGACACCGGTCACCGTGGGCCGGCACAGCCCGCGCACGCTGTGCGCCACTGTCGAGCGGACTCCGTTGAAGACGCCCATCAGTGTGCCTCTTTCATCTCGTCGTCGCTGGAGAGCGCAGCCAACGCGCGGGCGAGACCGGCGGCATCGTCGACGACTGCGGCGGCGCCGGCCTCCTCCAGTTCGCCGGTTCCGGCATAGCCCCACGAGACGCCGATGCACGGGATGCCGTTCGCGCGGGCCCCGTCGACGTCGTAGAAACGGTCGCCGACCATGACGGCATCCAGCCCCCGGCTCCCGGCGTCCGCCTCGCTCAGCGACTCGAGGGCTGCGGCGACGATGGCGGCCTTGCCCTCGTGCGGCGCGCTCTCGTCCGGGTTGGAACCGCAGATGGCGTCGAATCGACTGGTCAGGCCCTGGATGTCGAGAAGCTCGCGCGCGAGCGGTTCGGGCTTCGAAGTCGCAACGGCGCAGAGCACACCGGCTTCGCCGAGTTCCCGCAGCAGATCGGCGATACCGGGGTAGACCACGCTCGAGGACATGCCGTGCGCACGATAGCCGACCCGGTAGTGCTCGACGACCAGCGGAAGAAGCTCATCGGTCATGCCCGGGACCGATTGCAGACTCGCCGCCAGCGGCGGGCCGATCATCGCGTCGAGTTGCTCGTCTGCGGGCACGGGGAGACCGTGGGCTGCCAGTGCAGCACCGATCCCGCCCGAGATGGCTGTCCGGGGGTCGACAAGCGTGCCGTCCAGGTCGAACAGAACGGCGCGTCTTCGGGTCGTCGGACGAATCATCACCGGGACATTCTGCCATGAGAGCCCCGCAACCCGGGTGTCCATGCCTGACACGGCATGGACACCCGGGTTGCGGCGTCCGGCGGTGCCGGCGAGCGGCTCCGCGTTCAGGCCTTGGCGGCCGCCGGCAGGATCTCGGCGAGGAATCCGCCCGTGTGGCTGGCGGCGATGCCGGCCACCTGTTCCGGTGTGCCTTCGGCGATGACCTGACCGCCGCCCGATCCGCCCTCCGGGCCGAGGTCGATGATCCAGTCGGCGCTCTTGATGACGTCGAGGTTGTGCTCGATGGTGATGACGGTGTTCCCCTTGCTCACCAGGCCCTGGAGGACCCCGAGGAGCTTGCGGATGTCCTCGAAGTGCAGTCCGGTCGTCGGTTCGTCCAGGACGTAGATGGCCCGGCCCTTGCTCCGCTTCTGCAGTTCCGCGGAGAGTTTGACCCGCTGGGCCTCGCCGCCCGAGAGCGTCGTCGCGGGCTGACCGAGCCGCACGTAGCCGAGGCCGACCTCGACCAGGGTGTCGAGGTGCCGCGCGATGGGCGCGAACGCCTCGAAGAACGTCGCGGCCTCCTCGATGGGCATGGCGAGGACCTCGGCGATGTTCTTGCCCTTGTAGTGGACTTCGAGCGTTTCGCGGTTGTACCGGTCCCCGTTGCAGACCTCGCACGGGACGTAGACGTCCGGGAGGAAGTTCATCTCGATCTTGAGTGTCCCGTCGCCGGAGCAGGACTCGCACCGGCCGCCCTTGACGTTGAACGAGAAGCGTCCGGCCTGGTAACCGCGCACCTTGGCCTCGTTCGTCTCGGCGAAGAGCTTGCGGATCCGGTCGAAGACGCCCGTGTACGTTGCGGGGTTCGAGCGCGGGGTACGGCCGATCGGGCTCTGGTCGACGTGGATCACCTTGTCCAGCAGGTCCACGCCCTTGACGCGCGTGTGCCTCCCGGCGACCTGCTTGGCGCCGTTGAGCTTGTTCGCGAGCACCTTGTAGAGGATGTCGTTGACAAGAGTCGACTTGCCGGAACCCGAGACGCCGGTGACCGCAGTCAGGACTCCCAGGGGGAAGTCCACCGTCAGGTCGCACAGGTTGTTCTCCCGGGCTCCGACCACTGTGACCTGCCGCTCCGGGTCTATGGCCCGCCGCTCGGTCGGGATCGCGAGCTCGCGCCGGCGCGAGAGGTAGTCCCCGGTCATGGACTCGCGGTTCTCGAGCAGTCCCGCCAGGGGACCCGAGTGGACGACGTTGCCGCCGTGCTCGCCGGCGCCGGGACCGATGTCGACGATCCAGTCGGCCTCGGCGATGGTGTCTTCATCGTGCTCGACGACGATCAGGGTGTTGCCGAGATCGCGCAGGCGGACCAGGGTCTCGATCAGGCGACGGTTGTCGCGCTGGTGCAGTCCGATCGACGGCTCGTCCAGGACGTAGAGCACGCCGACGAGGCCCGAGCCGATCTGGGTCGCCAGACGGATGCGCTGGGCCTCACCGCCCGAGAGCGTGGCCGCCGGGCGTTCGAGGTTCAGGTATTCGAGGCCGACGTCGAGCAGGAACTGCAGCCTGCCGACGATCTCCTTCAGCACCTGCTCCGCGATCTGCTGGTCGCGCTTGTTCAGGGGCAGGTCGTTGAAGAAGGCCTCGGCATCGCGCATCGGCAGACGGCAGACGTCTGCGATGGACTTCTCGTTCACGCGCACCGAGAGCGACGCGGGGTTCAGGCGCGCGCCGTTGCACTCCGGGCACGGCGTCTGGCGCATGTACTGCTCGTACCGGTCCCGGGCGTGGTCGGACTCCGTCTCGGTGTGCTTGCGGTGGATGTACTGGATGACGCCCTCGAACCCGGTGCTGTACTTGCGCTCGCGCCCGAACCGGTTCCGATACTGGACGACGACCTTGTGGTCCTTGCCGTGGAGAATCGCCTGCCGTGCTTTGGCGGACAGCTGGTCCCACTCGTCGTCGAGCGAGAAGTCCAGGTCGTTGGACAGGCCGTCGATCAGTCGGTTCCAGTACTCGGTGGTCGCCTTGCCCAGTGACCACGGGGCGATGGCGCCCTCGCGGATGGACAGTGCGCCGTCGGGAATGACGAGCTGCTCGTCGACTTCGAGCCGGCTGCCGATGCCCGAACAGGCGGTGCATGCACCATAGGGGTTGTTGAAGGAGAACGAGCGCGGCTCGATCTCGTCGATGGCGAGCGGGTGCTCGTTGGGGCACGCGAGGTTCTCGGAGAACGCCCGCCTGCGCTCCTCGGCGTCCTCGTCCAGATCGACGAAGTCGGCGAGGACGCGGCCCTCGGCGAGTCCGAGCGCCGTCTCGATCGAATCCGTCAGGCGCTGGCGAATCCCCTCCTTGATGACGAGCCGGTCGACGACGACCTCGATCGTGTGCTTGATCTGCTTGCCCAGCTTGGGCGGGTTCGACAACTGCTCGACCTCGCCGTCGACGATCGCCCTCGAGTAGCCCTTCGCCGCGAGATCCTTGAAGAGGTCGACGAATTCGCCCTTGCGGGAGCGGACGACGGGAGCCAGGATCTGGAAGCGGGTCCGATCGGGAAGCTCCAGCAGCTGGTCCACGATCTGCTGCGGCGTCTGCTTCGTGACGGGTTCGTTGCACACCGGGCAGTACATCTGGCCTACGCGCGCCCAGAGCAGGCGCATGTAGTCGTAGATCTCCGTGATCGTCCCGACGGTCGAACGAGGATTCTTCGACGTCGACTTCTGGTCGATGGACACGGCGGGCGAGAGGCCCTCGATGAAGTCCACGTCGGGCTTGTCGACCTGGCCCAGGAACATGCGGGCGTAGGCGGACAGGGATTCGACGTACCGCCGTTGCCCCTCGGCGAAGATCGTGTCGAAAGCGAGGGACGACTTGCCCGAACCGGACAGGCCGGTGAAGACGATCAGCGAATCCCGCGGCAGATCGACGTCTACGTTGCGCAGGTTGTGTTCCCGCGCTCCCTTGACGACGAGTCGGGACCGGTCGTGATCTTTGTTCAGTGTCGTTGCGTCAATAGCCACGAGCACATCCTAATCGAAAACTCATTCGAAGACGCCTTCGAGCCCGACGCGGCTTCCGTCGGCATCGTCAGTCTCGGTTCTTGTCCAGGGCGGCTCGTACGAATTCGATCGCCTCGCGGTCTGCCACGCCCCACTGCCGGGCGACCCGCGCGTAGTCCTCCGCGGCCTTGCTGACCTGCGCATCGGCCGATCCCCGGGCCGCTTGCACCACCGTTCCCGCGCGACCCTTCGTTGCGACGACGCCCGCGGCTTCCAGCTCCTTGTAGGCCCGCGCCACCGTGTTCGCAGCGACACCGAGTGTGTCGGCAAGTTTCCGGACGGGAAGAAGGCGCTCGCCCGCCACCAGCCGACCCTGCCCGACGGCGTCGACGATCTGACGTCGAATCTGGTCGTACGGGTGGACGTCGCTCGACGCATCGATCTTCAGGAATTCAAGGTTGGGCACACCCCAACACAACTATGCTGGCGGTATGAGTGCAAGTGCCCCTCCCGTCCCCCGCTCGGTTGCTCCCCCGCCGCATCTGGAACTCCCGCCGTTCCGCGAGCGGCGGCGGCACCACCTGCGCGTCATGGGGCTGCTGCTGCTCGCTCTTGCGGTGTTCGTCGGCGCAGTCTTCTGGCTCGCCCAGTACATCGGGCAGTCCACGATGTTCGTCGTCGGCCTCCTGGCACTCGTCCCCCTGGGCATCTGCCTGCTCGGGCTGCGCTGGATCGACCGATGGGACCCCGAACCGGCACCGGCCGTCCTCTTCGCCGCCTTCTGGGGCGCCGGAGCATCGGTTCTCGGGACACTGCTCTTCGGGGAGCCCTTCGCCCGCCTGGTCATGCCCATGTCCGTTTTCAGCGACCCGGAGGTCTTCGGCGCCGTCGTCCAGGCCCCGATCCTGGAGGAGGCCTTCAAGGGGATCGGCGTCCTGCTGGTCTTCTACGTCGCCCGGTGGCATTTCGACGGGCCAGTCGACGGCATCGTCTACGGCGGGCTGGTCGGCGCCGGATTCGCCTTCACCGAGAACATCCTCTACTTCAGCTCGGCGTGGTCGACGGCTCCCTCGGAGCTCGCCGGAATGTTCGTGATGCGCGGCCTGTTCAGCCCGTTCGCCCACGTCATGTTCACGAGCTGCCTGGGGTTCTTCCTGGGGCTTTCCGCCGTCAAGGGCCGCAGGCGCTCCGCCTTGTGGTTCGCGGTGCCCGGATACATCGTCGCCGTGCTGGGGCACTTCCTGTGGAACGGGGGACTGACGCTCCTCTTCGACAGCTTCCTGTCCTTCTATGTCACGCTCCAGTTGCCGTTGTTCGCGGCCGCAGTCGGTGGCGTGATGTGGCTGCGCCGCGCTGAGCGGCGACGTATCCACGGACACCTTCTCGAGTACAGCGAGGCCGGATGGTTGACCTCCGATGAAGCCCAGCTGTTCGGGACGCCGACCGGACGCCGCCAGGCGGTCAGGTGGGCGCGGGCCCGCGGGGCGGCCCCGCAGCTGAGACAGCTGACGAGGACGGCCGTTCGACTGGCCGAGGTGCGTCACCGGATCTGTGTTGGACACGACGTGCAGCGACAGCAGGCGCGGGAGGAGCGCCTGCTGGTCGAACTTGCGCGCGACCGCGGGGGCCTTCTGCGCGCATAGCCAGCAGACGGGAGTCCGGCTGAAAAGTCGACCGGGTTGGCCATGGCCGACCCGGTCGAGGTGGCGACTAATCGACTACTCGCCGGGCGCGCCGTGATGGCAGGCCGGACGAAGCGTCAGCCCACCTGGTGGAGCCAGCGGACGGGGGCGCCTTCGGACGCGTGCCGGAAAGGCTCCAGCTCTTCATCCCAGGCTTCACCGAGCGCCAGTGAGAGCTCGTGGTAGACGGCTGCGGGGTCGCCGCTCCCCTGCTCGTAGGCGAAGCGGATGCGGTCCTCGCCGACCACGATGTTTCCCGACGTGTCGGTGGCCGCGTGGAAAATCCCGAGCTCGGGGGTGTGGGACCACCGGCTGCCATCGGCGCCCAGGCTGGGATCCTCAGTCACTTCGTAGCGCAGATGCGCCCAGCCCCGCAGCGCCGACGCGAGTTTGGCGCCGGTGCCCTGCGGCCCGATCCATTCGATTTGGGCGCGATACATTCCGGGCGCGGCAGCTTGCGCCGTCCAGCTCAGGTCCGTCCGCTGATCGACGACGGAACCGATGGCCCATTCGATGTGCGGGCACAACGCAGTGGGGGCTGAATGTACGTACAGAACGCCCCGTGTCGTGGGTGCAGACATGCCATCCTCCAGTTTCCGTTGGTACGTCTTCCCCTACGACCGACGGTGACTGTGAAAGCTCTTCTTCCGAACCCATTGAACATTCTGCCCCAACTTGAACCTTTATGCCACTATTTCCCCGCAAGAGTGTGAACGTGGCTCCTGACCGGGGAGGATTCAGGCGCGTGGATGGGCGCGTTGATAGTTGGCCCGCAGTTTTTCGATCGAGACGTGGGTGTAGAGCTGGGTCGTGGCGAGTGATGAATGCCCGAGCAGCTCCTGCACGGCACGCAGGTCGGCCCCGCCGTCGAGCATGTGCGTCGCGGCCGTGTGGCGGAGTGCGTGCGGACCCGAGGCGGACGTGTCACCGAGGTCCCGCAGGCAGCGGGCCACGACGTCGCGAACCTGTCGGGGGTCGATTCGACGTCCCCGCCTGCCGAGGAAGACCGCTTCCGCGGTCACCGGCCGCTGATGCTCGCGGGCATCCGCCAGAAGAACGGGCCGCCCCTGCTCCAGCCACTGCTCCAACGCCTGTGCCGCGGGAGCCCCGAAGGGGACGTTCCGCTCCTTGTCGCCTTTGCCCCGCACCCGGACCATGCGCCGTTCGAAGTCGAGATCGCCCAGGCCCAGACCGACGAGTTCGCCGACGCGCAGGCCCGTGGCGTAGAGAAGTTCGAGAATGGCTGCGTTCCGCGATGCGAGACTGTCGCCGCTTTCCGTCCCGGCGGGAACCGCGCGGCGGTCAGACGGCGGGGAGTCGAGCAGGCGCCCGACTTGTTGTTTCTGCAGAACAGCCGGCAGCGTCTTGCCCTGCTTGGGCGCCTGGAGACGTGATGCCGGGTCCTCGTTGATCAGCGCTGTCCGCCGCGCCCACGCGAAGTACGAGCGGATGGACGCGGCCCGGCGGGCCATCGTTGCGGGCGCTTGACCGCGCTCGTGCATTTCAGCCAGCCAGGCGCGCAGGTGCGGCAGCTTGATCTGTTCCAGGCGGCGGAGGCCCTGCGCGTCGACCAACGAGAGGAGGGACCTGATATCTGCACTGTAGGCCCTGACCGTGTGGGCGCTCCGGCCCTGTTCCAGTTCCACGTGCCGCAGGTAGGACGCCAGGTCCCGGTCCCACCACGGGACGGCGTCCCCGCCGGTATCGGAACCCTCGTCGCTCATACCCGCCACTGTGCACCACCGGCGTCACGCACAGCAGATGGCGCGCCGAGAGGGCCCTAAGTCGCACCACCGCGTGTCCAGCCCGCCCGCGACTGCACCGCCAGACCGCGGGACTGCAGTCGGGACAGGCCGCCGAGGACGGCCCCGATGCCGAGTCCGGCAACGCGGCAGAGGTTGTCCGGCGTCGTCGCCGTGCGGACCGGGAGCGCGTCGTAGAGGAGAAGGTCCTGGATATCGAGGCCGTCGTGCGCACGGCCGTCGGCGGAAGCCGACGGCGCGGGTCCGCGCTCGATGCCGCCCGCCATCTCGACGACGTCCTCCGGCCGGGTGACGACGCGTCCCGCACCCTCGGCGATCAGCCGGTGGCAGCCGGCGGAGTTCGCCGAGAAGACCGAGCCGGGGACGGCCCCCACCTCCCGGCCCATCTCGGCTGCTCGTCGGGCCGTGGTCAATGCGCCCGATCTCCACCGTGCCTCCACCACCACGGTGACGTCGCACAAGGCGGCGATCAGCCTGTTTCGCTGGAGAAATCTCCAGCGGGTCGGCGACGTGCCGGGCGCGACTTCTGCGAGGACTATTCCGTGGTCCGCAACCTGCCGGATCAGATCGTCGTTGCCCGAGGGGTAGAACCGGTCGAGTCCTCCCGCCATGACCGCCATCGTCGGGTCGGCTTGACCGCGGCCCGATGACGCCGTCAGGCTCGCCAGCGCGGCCCGGTGGGCAGCGGCGTCGATTCCGTAGGCTCCGCCGGAGACGATCTGGGCGCCCCTCTCGACGAGCGGTGCGACAAGCTCGTGGGTGGCACGGATCCCGTACTCGGTGGCATCGCGACTGCCGACGACGGCGATTCGCCGTCGCACGGCATCCAGGTCCGCGGACTCGCTCCGGCCGCGCCACCACAGTCCGATCGGCGCCGCCGTTCCCAGTGCATCGAGCTTCGCCGGCCAGTGATCGTCCTCGGGGGTGAGGAAGCCCCCGCCCAGCCGCCGCATGGTTTCCAGGTCGCGCGCGGGGGCGAGATCCCGGACCCGCGGACGCCATCGCTCGAGTCCGGCCTCGACCTTCAGAGCCTTGGTGCCGCCTGTCCCGACGGTTTCGGCGACCGCCTGCTGCAGGGATGCCGGGATGCGATCCTCCGGCCCGCAGATCAAGTCGAGGGCGGCAGTGGGTCCGAGGACCGCGACGAGGGCGGAACCAGTCAGGTCCCCCGGCTCGATGAGCCGGGTCAGGGCCGCCCGGGCGGCCCTCGAGTCTGGTGGGTTGCTGTTCATGGGGTCCGTTCCTGGTTCTGGCGTAGTTGCAAGGCGACGTCGAGGTCCTCGAGAGACGGGGTGTCTCGCCGGTTGAGGTCCGCGATCGTCCAGCCCAGGCGGATCACGCGGTCGTACCCGCGGGCGCTCAACCACCCCCGGCGGAAGGCCTCATCGAGTTTCGGGAGTGATGCGGCCGGTGGTGCGAGTTCACCGCGGAGCAGCCGGCTCGGGATCTCCCCGTTGGTTCGCAAGCCGACGTTCCGCAGCCGCCGGTCCTGCCTGCTGCGGGCCTCGCTGACGCGGTTCCGGATCTGGGCGCTGGATTCCGGATCGGGCGCGCTCGCGAGATAGGTCGGTGCGACGCGCGGGACGGCGACCTGGATATCGACCCGGTCTAGCAAGGGTCCCGACAGGCGTCCGAGATACCGTCGGCGCGCTGTGGGTGTGCACTCGCAGTCGCGCCCGCCAGGGGCGCTCCGGCCGCAGGGGCACAGGTTGGCGGCGAGAACGAGCTGGAATCTGGCCGGGAACGTCGCGGCCCCGGCCGCCCGGTGCACTGTCATCTCGCCCGATTCCAGGGGTTGCCGCAGCGCGTCGAGCACTCCGCCGCGGAACTCGGGGGCCTCGTCGAGGAAGAGCACTCCCCGGTGCGCCCTGCTCGCCGCTCCAGGTCTGGGGATGCCGCTGCCCCCGCCGACCAGCGCCGCCATGGTGGCCGTGTGATGCGGGCTGACCAGTGGCGGCTGGCGGATCAGCCGGCTCACGGGCTCGCGGCCCTCGACGGAATGCACTGCGGTCACCTCGAGGGCCTCGTCGTCGTCGAGGGGCGGAAGGATCGTCGGCAGCCTCTCCGCCAGCATCGTCTTGCCCGCGCCCGGCTCCCCCCTGAGCATGACGTGGTGCCGGCCCGCGGCCGAGACCTCGAGCGCGAAGCGCGCGGACTCCTGGCCCCGCACATCCGAGTAGTCGGCCACAGCCTCCCGTTCCGTTCCTCGTGGCGCCAGCGGCCGGCGCGACGCGGCTTCGCGGGAGATCCCGCTGCTCCACCGGAGTTGACGGACGGTCTCCGGCGGCGCCCCGGAAGCGGCGACCACGTCGGCCAGGTGACGGTAGCCCGACACCTCCGCACCGGTGACCAGCCGTGCCTCCTCGAGGTTTGCCCGTGGCACGGCGAACTTCCGATAGCCGTGTTGAACGCCTGCGAGGACGGCCGGCAGGACTCCCGGCACGGGCCGGATCATGCCGTCCAGGCCCAGCTCGCCGATGTAAAGCGTGTCGTCCTGCGCGTCCATGGTCCCGTCGGCCGACAGGGCCGCTGCGACGATCGCGAGGTCGAGCGCCGATCCGCGCTTCGGAAGCGAGGCCGGCTGCAGATTGACGGTGATCCGCCGCGGGCTCAGCCCGACGCCGGTATTCCGTGCTGCCGACCGGATCCTGTCGCGGGCCTCGCCGAGCGAGGCATCGGGCAGTCCGAGCAGGACGAAAGCCGGGAGCCCGCCGCCGATGTCGGCTTCGACGTCGACGATGTGACCCGTCAGTCCTGTGAGCGCGACTCCGGTCGCGCGGCCGAGGTTGCCGCCGCTCATGCCGTGACCGCCTCGATGTGGTCCAGCCGGAAACGGTCGCCGGCGCACTCGATGGCGATCACGTCCACCTGCAGCCGCCGGACCGGGATGCCTGCACTTCTGGACCACTGCCAGGCCAGGCCGAAGAGCCGCCGTCGTTTCCGTTCGGTCACGGCTTCGGCGGCGTGCCCGTAGTCGTCGGACGTGCGGGTCTTGACCTCGACGACGACGTGCACTCCACGCCGGGAGGCGACGATGTCGATCTCCCCGTCCCGGCAGCGCCAGTTCCGCTCGAGGATCTCGTAGCCGTTGGCCGTGAGATACCTCGCGGCGAGCTCCTCGCCGCGTGCACCCAGTTCCTGATTGTGTCCCATGTCGTACCTCCGCCACCAGCCTGCGGGCACGACGAAGGCCCCGGGATCGTTTCCCGGGGCCTTGTGGATGCTTCGGTGCGTTTCCTCCCCTGTGGACGGGGAGTGCCGTTCAGTGCCGGTCGAGCCCGGCGGCCTTCTGAACAGTGAGATCGTCGGTTTTGGTCAGTTCCTCGACGTTCACGTCCTTGAACGTGATCACCCGGACCTGCTTGACGAAACGGGCCGTCCGGTACACATCCCAGACCCACGCGTCCTGCAGTGTCACGTCGAAGTAGACTTCGCCGTCGGCGGAGCGGGGCTGCACATCGACGTGGTTGGCGAGGTAGAAGCGCCGTTCGGTCTCGACCACGTAGTTGAACAGGTGCACGACGTCGCGGTACTCACGATAGAGCTGGAGCTCCATGTCGGTCTCGTAGTTCTCGAGGTCTTCAGCGCTCATGTTTCCTCCCGGTAGAAGTCCATTGTGCCCCACTTCGGACGGCCACGCCTTCCGGCCGCCGCCCGCTGCTTCAGATCAGTTTCCACGACCGCCGGTGGTGGTCGCTGGGCCCGTGCGTGCGAATCGCGTCGCGGTGGTGCTGCGTACCGTACCCCTTGTTGCTCTCCCAGCCGAAGTGGGGTTCGCTCTCGTGCCGGCGGCACATCAGCTGATCGCGATCGACCTTGGCGAGGATCGAGGCGGCAGCGACGCTCAAACACGTCAGATCGGCTTTGACCTGCGTCGTCACGGGCGGCAACCTGTCGGCTCCCCCGCCTGGCCGGTCTGCTCCGGCACGTTCCTCCTCGAACAGGCTGGCCTGGCGGCCGGGAGTCAGCCAATCGTAGTTGCCGTCGACGAGCACGACGTCGGGTCGCCGGTTCCGCGCTGCGGCGTCCAGTGCCCGGCGTCCCGCCAACCCGGTGGCCGGCAGGATGCCGAGGGTGTCGATCTCCTGGGGCGTGGCGTGTCCGACGCCCCACGCGGCGGCCCAATCCTTGATCGCATCCACCAGGTCCACGCGAGCCCCGGAGCGCAACAGCTTGCTGTCTCGGACGCCGGGAAGCAGTTCGGACGACGACGGGTCGACGACCACGAGCCCGACGGTCACCGGTCCGGCCAGGGACCCGCGCCCGACCTCGTCGCACCCGGCCACCCAAGGGCCGTGCAGCGCGGCGAGCCGCGTCTCGGTCTCGAGGTCCGGCGCCCTGGTCGTCACTCGGCCGCCCGGGAACCGGCGTCGTCGAAGACCTCGTGGTGGCTGTCGATGACTCCGAGGCGGCTCACGGGCCACGCGATGACGGAGGCCTTGCCCTCCACGTCGCCGAGGTCGATGAAGCCGGCGCCCCGCTCGTTGTGGAAGCGCGAATCGGCCGAGGCGTTTCGGTGGTCGCCCATGACCCAGATCTTGTCCTCCGGGATCGTCACCTCGAAGGGCACGTCGCTCGGGGCAGCTCCCGGTGCCACATAGGGCTCATCGAGGGCCTGCCCGTTGACCTCCACGCGCCCCTCGGGGCCGCAGCATTCGACGGTGTCGCCCGGCAGGCCGACCACGCGTTTGACCAGGTGCTGGCTGGAGGGGTCCGGGACGAGACCGACGAACATCAGAACATCCTGGGCGACGTTGGTCTCCGGCTCCGCTGCCTCGCCCAGCCAACCGAGCTCGTCGCGGAAGACGACGACGTCGCCGCGCTCCAGCTCGAACGGTCCCGGAACCATCAGGTTGACGAAGATCCGGTCGTTGATCTCCAGCGTCGGCTCCATCGAGCCGGAGGGGATGTAGAAGGCGCGGAAGAAGAACGTCTTGACGACGAAGGAGATGACCAGCGCCGCCGCGACGATGAGCAGGACCTCGCGGACCCAGGCCCATTTGCCGGAGCCGTGCCGGCTTCGCCCGCCGGACGAGGTGTGTTCGTGCTTGGTCACTGGTGTCCTTCCACCGTCATCTGCCGTTCGAGTCCGCAACCCGCAATGCGGTCAGACCACGGGATCAGGGCTCGATCCCGATCCGGCCCAGAGGCCACACAATACTGTCTACCCTGCCGACGACCCGATCTGCCGGAATCATACCTCCACCCGGCGCGCCGAGCAGGGCCCGCGAGTCCGCCGAATCGGAGCGGTGGTCCCCCATGACCCAGAAACGCCCCTCGGGGACGGTCACCTCGAACTCGACCCTGCTGGGAGCATCGCCGTCGTGCAGGTACGGCTCCGGCAGCGGGTTCCCGTTCAGCTGGAGCAGCCCGTCGGGGTCGCAGCACGCGAGCGTGTCGCCTTCGACGGCGATGACGCGCTTGACGAAGTAGTCGCCGTTGCCGGTGACCCGCATCGCCTTCAGGAGGTCGTCGATCGGATTCGAGGAACGGTAGGGCGCCAGTGTGCCCGCCCCGTCGAAGACGACGACGTCGCCCCGGGCGGGCATCCCGTCGTAGGCCGTCCGGTCGACGAGGAGTCCGTCGCCGGGCTGCAGGGACGGCGTCATGGACTCGGAGGAGATGTAGAAGAAGTCGACCAGCGCGGACCGCACGAAGAGGGCGGCCAGGGCACCGATCAGGAGGACGGGGATGACGAAGCGCCAGCCCCGCGAACGGGACTGGCGCTTCGACTGCCCCCGGCTGGAGCCGGAGGCGGGAGATTCTCGCGTCAATTCGAGCAGTGCCCTACTTGGCGCCCTTGAAGTCGCGCTTCTCCTTGATGCGTGCCGCCTTGCCGTGGCGATCGCGCATGTAGTACAGCTTCGCGCGGCGGACATCGCCGCGGGCGGCGATCTCGATCTTCTCGATCACCGGGGAGTGCACCGGGAAGGTGCGCTCCACGCCGACGCCGAAGGACACCTTGCGGACGGTGAAGGTCTCACCGACGCCCTGGCCCTGACGGCCCAGAACGTAGCCCTGGAAGATCTGAACACGGGTGTTCTTGCCTTCGATGATGTTGACGTGCACCTTGACGGTGTCGCCCGGACGGAAGTCCGGAACATCGCTGCGCAGGGAAGCTGCATTGACGGAATCGATGATGTTCATATCGGTGTTCTCCTAGGTGGACGCCGCAGGTCTTCCACCTTTCAAGCGGCCGAGCGGCCGAACCGGACCGGTTCGGGAATGCTCGCGCCGAAGTGATATATCCGGTCACGTGTCGGGTGGCCGGTCGTCTGGCTGTCAGCCCGTTCCCCCTGCGGCAGGAGAGGACCCAGCAGACACAAGAGTCTATTATTCCACACTCTCGCACCGGGGCGCAGACGACGCCCCGGCCGGTCCGGCCGGGCGACGCCAGGCTCCCCGTGTCAGCGGTCGGCGGACCCGGCGATCAGCGCTGTTCGCGCGCCGTCACGCCGTCGGCCTGGACCTCGAATCCGCATTCGGCCAGCACCTCGCGGTCGTCCTTGTCGAGAGCTGCCGGTTCCAGGGCGGCGATGAGGTCGGGGCGCCTCTGCGCGGTGCGCCGGAACTGCTCGTCGCGGCGCCAGCGGGCGATCCGCGCGTGGTTGCCGGAGAGCAGCACCTCCGGTATCGGGCGCTCGTTCCACTCGGAGGGCTTGGTGTAGACCGGGTACTCGAGGAGCCCGTCGGAGTGCGATTCCTCGACCAGGGACTCCGGGTTGCCGACCACCCCGGGGATGAGTCGGCCGACGGCCTCGACCATGGCCAGCACGGCCACCTCTCCCCCGTTGAGCACGTAGTCGCCGAGGCTGACCGGGCGCACGTCGAAGCGCTCCCCGGCCCACTCGACGACCCGCTCGTCGATGCCCTCGTAGCGGCCGCACGCGAAGACGAGGTGCTCCTCCTCGGCGAGGTCGTGGGCCATCTTCTGGTTGAAGACGGCGCCCGCCGGCGAGGGCACGATCAGCACGGGCCGCTCGTCCGGGGCCGCGGACTCGCGCGCTCCGCGGATCCCGTTCAGGACCTCGGACCACGGCTCGGCCTTCATGACCATGCCGGCTCCCCCGCCGTACGGCGTGTCGTCGACCGTGCGGTGGCGGTCGTGCGTGTACTCGCGCAGGTCGTGGACGTTCACGTCCAGCAGACCGTCGCGGCGGGCCTTGCCGATCAGGGAGAGGTCGAGTGCGGCGAGATACTCGGGGAAGATGCTGACGACGTCGATGCGCACCTTAGCGTCCCGCCTCCGGGTCCTCGGGCTGGTTGAGCTCCAGCAGGCCGGCCGGCGGGGTGAGGATGACCTGCTCCGCCTCCAGGTCGACTTCGGGGACGATCTCCTCGACGAAGGGGACGAGGACGTCCCCGCCGCCCGTCAGCTCGATCTCGAGCAGGTCCTGCGCGTCGCCCCGGCGGAGGCCGCTCACGGTGCCGATGGCCTGACCCTCGACAACAGCCGCCAGGCCGACCAGTTCATGGGCGTACCAGGCATCGTCGTCGACAGGCTCCTCCTCATCGGTCTCGACGAAGAGCTGCGATCCGCGCAGCGCCTCGGCGCCGTTGCGGTCCTTGACCTCCTCGAAGCCCAGGAGCAGTATCTCCTTGTTCCAGCGCGCCCGGGCTACCGTCAGCGGTCCAGCAGACTCCGGTTCGACATCGAGCACCTGCCCGGGCACGAAGCGCTCCTCGGGTGCGTCGGTCATCACCTGGACCGTCACCTCTCCGCGGATGCCGTGCGGCTTTCCAATGCGTGCCACCTGCAGGCGCATGCTGTCTCCTCATCGTGGATCGTGCGCGGCTCGTCGTCGCTCCGCGCGAATATTCTAGCGAGAACGAAAGAGGGCCCCGCGTCCGGAGACGCAGGGCCCTCTTCCGTTGTGCACAAGCCGGCAACTGCCCGTGCTGACTGTTCGAGTCAGCGCCGACGATCGGTGTCGACCACGTCGACCCGTGTCGGCTGACCGCCGGCCAACGCGGCGACTACGGTGCGCAGCGACTTCGCCGTGCGCCCCTGTCGGCCGATCACCCGGCCGAGGTCGTCGGGGTGGACCCGGACCTCGAGCAGTTCGCCGCGGCGGTTCTCCTTGAGGGAGACCGCCACGTCATCGGGCGAATCGACGATTCCGCGGACCAGGTGGTCGAGGGCGTCTGCCAGCATGGCTACTCGGCCTCGGTGGACTCAGCCTCGGCAGCTTCCTCGGCCGGAGCCTCGGTTGCTGCAGCCTTGTCGGCCTTCGGGGTGATGGCCTCGGGCAGGATGACCGAGTCCTTCTCCGGAGCCACGAAGGCATCCTTGGCGACCTTGGTCTTCAGAGTGCCTTCCTGGCCCTCGATGCCCTTGTGCTTCTGCCAGTCACCGGTGATCTTGAGGATCGCGGCGACCTGCTCGGTCGGCTGGGCGCCGACGGAGAGCCAGTGCTGAGCGCGGTCAGACTTGATCTCGATGAACGAGGGCTCTTCGGTCGGGTGGTACTTGCCGATCTCCTCGATGGCACGGCCATCGCGCTTGGAGCGCGAGTCCATGACGACGACGCGGTAGTACGGGGCGCGCTTCTTGCCGAAGCGCTTCAGACGAATCTTAACGGCCACTTTTGTGGTCACTCCTGTTTCATTAAAGGCGGACCGCACAGTTCTGCACCGTGGGGACAGTTCATACTGAGTGGGTCCTGAGGACGAGATGCACGCGCGGAGAGAGGGGCCACGCGGATCAAGTACCCCGCCATTATGTCAGAGACGCGGCCCGCACGCGAACGGGGCTGACGCCGCGCGCCGCGCCATCGCCTCAAGTGCTCCTGCCGGCGGCGTGGTGGCCGACCCGCCTACTTCAGGAACTTGTCGAAGCCCTTGGGAAGCGCCGACGGATCGAGATCCTTGGACGCCTGGCCGAAGGCGGCCCCGCTCGGCGTGCCCGGCTTCTTCTGGGACTGCTCCTTCGCCGCCTGGGCGGCCTTGGCGGGGTTGCCGAACTTCTGCTTCTTCTTGCCCTTGGCGGCCTGCTTCTTGCCCTTGCCCCCGCCACCGCCGCCGGGCATCCCCGGCATGCCGCCGCCGGCGGCCATCTTCTTCATCATCTTCTGGGCCTGGCTGAAACGCTCCATCAGCTGGTTGACCTCGGAGACGTGCACTCCGGAGCCGCGCGCGATGCGCGCCCGGCGCGAACCGTTGAGCAGCTTGGGGGCGACCCGCTCGTGCGGCGTCATCGAGCGCACGATGGCCTCGATTCGGTCGATCTGGCTCTCGTCGAACTGCTCCAGCTGCTGCTTCGAGATCGCCGCCCCCGGCATCATCGCGAGCATCTTCTTCATCGAGCCCATCTTGCGGACCTGCTGCATCTGCGCGAGGAAGTCCTCGAGGGTGAAGTCCTCCTGGTCGGCGAACTTCTGCGCCATGCGCTCGGCTTCGCCCTTGTCCCAGGACTTCTCCGCCTGCTCGATGAGCGTGAGGATGTCGCCCATCTCCAGGATGCGGCCGGCCATCCGGTCCGGGTGGAAGATCTCGAAGTCGTCCAGGCCCTCGCCCGTGGAGGCGAACATGACGGGCTTGCCGGTCACGTGCGTCACGGAGAGCGCGGCACCGCCGCGCGCGTCGCCGTCGAGCTTGGAGAGCACGACGCCGGTGAAGTCCACGCCCTCGTTGAACGCCTGCGCCGTGTTGACGGCATCCTGGCCGATCATCGAGTCGATGACGAAGAGCACCTCGTTGGGATTGATGGCGGCGCGGATGTCCGCGGCCTGCTGCATCATCTCCTCGTCCACGCCCAGGCGGCCGGCCGTATCGACGATCACGACGTCGTGCTGCTTCTGCCGTGCCTCGGAGACGCCGTTGCGGGCGACGACCACCGGATCGCCTGAGGCCTCCTCGAATTCGTTGGAGACGCCCGGGTGCGGCGCGTAGACCGGGACGCCGGCACGCTCGCCGTTGATCTGGAGCTGCTTCACCGCGTTGGGGCGCTGCAGGTCGCACGCGACGAGCAGCGGCGTGTGGCCCTCGGACTTGAGGTGCTTGGCGAGCTTGCCGGCCAGGGTGGTCTTGCCGGCGCCCTGCAGACCGGCCAGCATGATGACCGTCGGCGGGTTCTTCGCCAGGTTGATGCGGCGGGTCTGCCCGCCGAGGATCTCGACGAGCTGCTCGTTGACGATCTTCACGATCTGCTGGCCCGGGTTCAACGCCTGGCTGACCTCGAGCCCGAGAGCGCGTTCCTTCACCCGGCTCACGAAGGAGCGGACGACCGGTACGGCGACGTCGGCGTCGAGCAGGGCACGACGGATTTCGCGAACGGTGCCGTCGACGTCGGCCTCGGTCAGGCGGCCTTTGCCACGCAGGTTCTTGAAGGTGGCTGTCAGGCGGTCGGAGAGTGAATTAAACACGTGGGCCGAAACTTCCTTCGATCGTGCAGTAGGTGGCGGCGGATCCGCCGGATTCGACTGCCTAGCCTATCAATTTCCGCGGCGCGACCGTGACGGCCGCGGCTGAACCCGCCGGGAGGCGGGCACGACGTCGGCGGCCCGCCTTCCGTGGGGAAGGCGGGCCGCCGACGTCGTGCAGTGGAGCGGTACGCGCTCAGAGCGCGGCGTCGCCGCGTTCGCCGGTGCGCACGCGCACGGCCTCCTCGACGGTGACGACCCAGACCTTGCCGTCGCCGGCGCGGCCGGTGTTGGCGGTGGCCACGAGCACGTCGACGATGTCGCTGGACCATTCGTCGGAGACGAGGACCTCGACGCGGGCCTTCTGCAGCAGGTCCACCGTGTATTCGGCGCCGCGGTAGACCTCCGTGTGGCCGCGCTGGCGGCCGTAGCCGCTGGCCTCCGAGACGGTCAGCCCCTGCACGCCGTAGCTCTCGAGGGCGCCGCGGATGGCGTCCAGCTTGTCGGGACGGACGATGGCGGTCACGAGTTTCATGCCTGTGCCTCTTCCTTGGTGATCTTCAGGTGGCCGGATGTGGCGGGGTGCGGGACGAATCCGGAGGACTTGGTGCCCAGGCCGCCGAACTCGTAGCCGGTCTCGGCGTGCTCGGCGAAGTCGATGCCCGCCTGCTCGTCCTCGCTGCTGATGCGGAAGCCGATCGTCTTGTGGATGGCCAGGCCGATGACCAGGGTCACGATACCCGTGTAGACGACGGCCACGACGGCCGCCACGATCTGCGCCCACAGCTGGGCGAGCCCGCCGCCGTAGAACAGGCCGGTGTCCAGGGCGATGAATCCGAGCGCCAGGGTGCCGATGAGGCCGGAGACGAGGTGGACGCCGACGACGTCGAGCGAGTCGTCGTAGCCCCACTTGTACTTGAGGCCGACCGCGAGGGCGGAGGCGACGCCGGCGACGATGCCGAGGGCGGTCGCACCCAGCGGCGAGACGTCGGCGCAGGCCGGCGTGATCGCGACGAGGCCGGCGACGACGCCGGACGCGGCGCCGAGCGAGGTCGGCTTGCCGTCGCGGATGCGTTCGGTCAGGATCCAGGCGACCATGGCGGCCGCCGGGGCGACCATCGTGTTGACCCAGATCAGGCCCGCTTCCTCGGCTGCAGTCGCGGCCCCCCCGTTGAAGCCGAACCAGCCGAACCACAGCAGCGCGGCGCCGAGCATGACGAACGGGATGTTGTGCGGGCGCTGGCCCGGATCGCGGCCGAAGCCCTTCCGCCGGCCGAGGATCAGGGCGAGCACGAGGCCCGCCACGCCGGCGTTGATGTGGACGACCGTGCCGCCCGCGTAGTCGATGGCCTCGCCGGCCCAGCTGCCGATCGCCCCGTCGGCCGAGAGCAGCCCGCCGCCCCAGACCCAGAAGGCGATGGGCGCGTAGACGAGGGTGACCCAGACGGGGACGAAGACGATCCAGGCGCCGAACTTCGCCCGGTCGGCGATCGCACCGGAGATCAGGGCGACCGTGATGATGGCGAACGTCGCGCCGAAACCGGCGCCGATCAGGTCCTCGGTGCCGATGATCGCGGACATGCCGAACTGGGTGAACGGGTTGCCGAACAGCCCGCCGACGTCGGCTCCGCCGCCGGCCATCGAGTGGCCCCAGAGCACCCACACGACGGCGGTGATGCCGAGTGCGACGAAGCTCATCATCATCATGTTCAGGACACCCTTGGCGCGGGTCATGCCGCCGTAGAAGAATGCCAGTGCGGGGGTCATGAGCAGCACGAGTGCCGAGCAGACCATCATCCAGACGTGAACTGCAGTCAGTTCCATGTCCGTCCTCCTGTGGTTTGAAAAGGTGCAAGCGATTTCTCGCCTTGCCTTCAAGACAACAGGAGCCGTGTTTCGTGGCTCGGGCCCGCCGGTTTCGCAGCGGTTACGTCAATGGCGGCCGCGTAAAAACCACGCGGCCGCCATGTAACGGGTATGTTTCCTCGTCTCTGGCGACGTCGTCACCGCCTTCTGACCGGGTCGTAGATCTTGTACTGCTGGATGGCCTTGCGCAACCGTCGTCGGAAACGATGCTGATTCCATCGCGAGCCGCCGGCCAAGCGTGGAATGAGTGCACTCACAAAGGTCTTGGCGAACTGATCCTGGCCTTCGTGGTTCAGATGGAGATCGTCGTAGAAGAGCTCCGGGTGACCGTCAAGCATGGCGGCAGCATCGATGAAGGGCAACCCTGGAGACGACCGGGCGTAGCGGCGGACGGACGAAATGAGACCTCGCCGAAGTGCGACGACTCGTTCAGAGGTCCCTGCCGTAAACCGTCGAGCGTAGTATGCCGATTCTGGTTCTTCGTTGCGCATCGGTGAGGCGACTAGAACTAGATTGATACGGAACGTCAGGCGAATCGCCTGCACGAGCTCGAGCAGCTGGGTAGTCTGTTCGAACTGCGGACCAACCACGGGCGCGATGTACTTCTCGTCCGCGACCGGGATGATCGGCGCGTGCCTCGCCGTCTTCAACCAGTAGCCGCCTTCACGGTCGACGACGTCCGAATCCGATTGTGGAACGAAGAATACGACGGTGTCGTTCGGACGCAGTACAGGCAAGATCTTATTGACCAGTACGTTGATCAGCTGCAGCGTCGTTGCTCCGGAGTAGCCGGCATTGAAACACCGGTGACTTGGCCCCTCGTCGCGCAACGCCCGCTCGACCTGAGACACGAAACGCCGGTCCTCATCCGCGTACATCGATTCCACGAATGAGCCGCCCAAGAAGTATACGGCGTGCCCCCTGAGTCCGGTATTGCCGGTGATCAGGAAACCCTGCCCGTCCGTCCGTGCTCGAAACGGACCACGGGCAAGCGACCCGTCGGTGCCGCGACGATACTTACCGGGCGGCGTATGCCATACGTCAATACGTGGCGTTTGTTCCTTGAGCCGGATAGAGCGGCTTTTGCCCGCTGTCTTCATGGCTCGAGTATCAGCCGGCCAGGAGCGCGTCGACGAAGTCCTCGACGACGAACGGCGCCAGGTCGTCGGCGCCCTCGCCCAGGCCGACCAGCTTCACCGGAACGCCGAGCTGGCGCTGGATGGCGACGACGATGCCGCCCTTCGCGGTGCCGTCCAGCTTGGTCAGCACGATGCCGGAGACGTTGACGACCTCGGAGAAGACCTTCGCCTGGTTGAGGCCGTTCTGGCCTGTGGTGGCGTCGAGCACGAGGAGGACCTCGTCGACCTCGGCCTGCTTCTCGATGACCCGCTTGATCTTCCCCAGCTCGTCCATGAGCCCGACCTTGTTCTGCAGGCGGCCGGCGGTGTCGACCATGACGACGTCGACCTCCTGGTCGATCCCGGCCTTGACCGCCTCGTAGGCCACCGACGCGGGATCGGCGCCGTCGACGTCGCTGCGCACGGTGGGGACGCCGACGCGGGCGCCCCAGGTCTGCA
Source organism: Zhihengliuella salsuginis (assembly GCF_014651715.1). GTDB lineage: Bacteria > Actinomycetota > Actinomycetes > Actinomycetales > Micrococcaceae > Zhihengliuella > Zhihengliuella salsuginis. Next base: position 68,985 of record NZ_BMXK01000012.1, on the reverse strand, counting down.
ACTGCTCGGCCGCGGCGGCACGGAAGGTGTCGGCCGCGCCGAGGAGCACGTCCTTGTCCTCGGCAACGAGGACGCGGGCCATCTTGCCGATGGTCGTGGTCTTGCCCACGCCGTTCACGCCGACGACCATGACGACGGCGGGGCGGTCGGCCCGGCGGTCGGAGGCGACCGTGCGATCCATCGACGGGTCGATGAGGCGGGTCAACTCCTCGCGCAGCATGGCGCGGACGCCCTCGGCATCGCGGTGGCCCTCGATCTTGACGCGTTCGCGGAGGCTGTCGACGAGCTCGGTCGTCGCGTCCGTGCCGAGATCGGCCAACAGGAGCGTCTCCTCGATCTCGTCCCAGACGTCGTCGTCGATCTTGTCCTGGCTGAGCAGGGCCAGCAGCCCCTTGCCGAGGGCGTTGTTGGACTTGACCAGGCGTGCGCGCAGGCGGGCGAGGCGTCCGAGCGCGGGCTCCGGGACCTCGAGCGCAGGGGCGGACTCGACGGGGGCGTCCGGGTGTTCCCGCTCCTCGGACGGGGCGGACGGCGCGTCGGCCCCGGGAGGGGCTTCCGTAGCCGTCGACTCGGCGGCGGGAGCGGTGGCGGGGTCGTTCTCGTCCCGCGTCGACGTGTAGGTACCGGGTTTGGTCTTCCGGCCGCGCAGCAGGACGGCCACGCCGATGCCGGCACCGAGGAGAACGACGGCGGCGATGACAATGGTCAGGAGCAGTTCAATAGGCACGCCCTACAGCCTAGCCGCCGACGCGTGGATTCCGCCTTTCCGCACCGGGCCTAGAATGTACGAGCCATGACGATTCAGAGCCCCGCGACCCCGCAAGAGAAGATCCCCTCGGAAATCAAGGTCCTCATCGGGGCGGCGTTCGTTATCGCCATCGGCTTCGGCATCATCGCGCCGATCCTCCCCCAGTACGCGTCGAGCTTCGACGTCGGCGCCGCGGCGGCGGCGTTCATCGTGAGCGTGTTCGCGTTGACCCGCCTGCTCTTCGCTCCGGTCTCCGGCCGGCTGACGGAGAAGCTCGGCGAGCCGATCGTGTACGTGGGGGGCGTGCTCATCGTCGCCTTCTCGACGATCCTGGTCGGCCTCGCGCCGAACTACGAACTGCTGCTGCTGTTCCGCGCGCTCGGCGGCATCGGATCGACCATGTTCACGGTCTCCGCCATGGCGCTCATCGCACGCCTCGCTCCCCCGACGATCCGCGGCCGCATCTCCGGGCTGTACGCCGGGGCGTTCCTCATGGGCAACATCGCCGGGCCCGTCGTCGGCGGCCTACTGGCGGCCTTCGGCCACCGGCTGCCGTTCTTCATCTACGGCGGCGCCCTGGTCGTCGCGGCCGCGCTGGTCCACTTCTCCCTGGCGCGCGTCCGCCGTCGTGCACTGGCTTCGGGACAGGACGACGCCGGCGCCGCACGCCCGCCGGGCCTCAGCGTGCGCGCTGCGCTCGCCTCGCCGACCTACCGGGCGGCGCTCGTCTCGGGGTTCGCGAACGGCTGGACGAACTTCGGCGTCCGCGTGGCCATCGTGCCCCTCTTCGCGGTCTTCGCCTTCGGCCAGCACGGTACAGCCATCGCGGGCATCTCACTCGCACTCTTCGCCGCGGGCAACGCCGTGACGCTCACGTTCTCCGGCCGCCTGACGGACCGCTACGGACGGCGCCTGCCGGTGATCATCGGCCTCGCGATCGGCTCCGTCTCGATGGGCTTCCTCGGCCTCGCCGAGTCCGTTCCCGTCTTCATCGCCCTCTCCGTCGTGGCAGGTGCGGGCATCGGCGTCATGAATCCGGCCCAGCAGGCGGCCGTCGCCGACGTCGTCGGCCAGGGCCGCAGCGGTGGCCGCGTGCTGGCCACGTTCCAGATGTTCACCGACCTGGGTGCCATCCTCGGCCCGGTCGTCGCCGGGCTCCTGGTCGACCACGTGGGCTACGGCTGGGCGTTCGCGGTCGGCGGCCTGATCGGCCTGGTCGGCGTCGCCGCCTGGGGTCGCGTGCCGCGCCCCGACGAGGACCCGGTGGTCGCGTCGGATCGGGAGCCTTCGTAAGGTGCGGTTCCCGTCGCATGCGGATGTCCGGCAGAGCCGCGCGCGTCATTGGCGGTGGGGTCGATTTGCACTCATCTGGTCGCAAACCACCACGGGACACTCCTGATGGAACGATCAGTCGCTCAAGGACATCCAGCTGCGCTCGAGCCACAGGTCCGCGAGTAGTAGCCGCCAGAGCCGCAGACGGACGATGCGGGCGGGCGGCAGGTCCGGGTATGGAGCCAGAGCCTCGTTGACAGGCATCTCGGTGAGTCGTTGGACGATGTCCTGCATCGCGTCGCCGAGCATCGGACGCAGGATCTCGTAGCGCGGGCTGTCGACCAGGTAGCGGGCCACGGAACGAAACGGATCGCCGACATAGTCGCGGAACGCAGGGCGGTCTACGCTCTCGGGACGGATCAACGGGCCCTCGAAGGGCGGCGCCACAGCCATACGTTCGGCGTAGTAGGGCCCGGAAACGCCCTCCATCGGCTGGGTGATCTCGAACCGGAAGCGGCCATTGGCCGGCGTGGGCACTCGAACGGCCTCTGGCCAGATCTTCTCCACGGCCAGGAAGGCGGCGATATTGCGCATGCGGTTGATCGCGGGCAGCACGTCCGCGACGGCAGCCACCTGTGAGTCCAGAAACGGGTACATCAACTGGCTGACCCTGTCGACCTGAATATTGTGTGGCTGGAGGTATCGGCTGGAACGGATATCACGTGCATACGCGTACAGGTACTCGAGGTTGCTCAGGCCGTGGACACTGCTCATCCACCCGGCCACCGCGTTGCGGGTCTTCTGGTTCAGCTCCGAATTGAGCATTCGCGCATCGACGCCGAAGAGTTTGGCACGAACCTCGTCCAGCGTGTTCTTGCCCGACTTGTCGAGTACTCCCTTGAAGAGCGGCCACTGCCCGGCAGCCAGCATTTCGCGGCCATTGACCGGCGCGGCAGCCGCGTAAGGCGCAGTCAGGGCTTCGGATGGCATGAAGCCCTGCGACTCGAAGATCGAGCGGCGCATCGACTCGATGAACCCGTCGTCGTCAGTTAGTTCCGGGTAGACCACCCGGTGCGGGACACCTGCGCGTTCGGCGAGGATCGTGGCCACCGCCGCGTCCGGCGAGTCTTTGCCGCCCTGCGTCACCGCCGTGATCTCAAGAGCGGAATGCCCCTTCAGGAGTCCGAGAATGATGCGGCTGTCCAGCCCGCCGCTGAGCCGAAGCTGAACCTGGTCCGAATATCGGCGGTCCACGCAGCGGCGGGTGGCGGCCTGGAACGCCTCGGCCAGCTCGGCGGCCCCGGTGTGCCGCTCGTTCTCCTTCTCCGCCAGTTCGATACGGTCCGCGATGGGCGCAGGACCAAATCCGATCTCGCCGTCCACAACTGCGAGAGTGCTGCGCGGTTTGAGCGTCGAGACGCCTTTGTAGGGCGTCGCGCCACCAATCGAGAAGCCAAAGTTGAGGTACTCGGGCAGGTACTGCTCGACGTCGAGCTCGACGCGCCCCAAGTCGCCGTCGTTCATCGCAAGGGCGATCAACAGCGGCCGGTTGGAGACGTACGTGTAATCTGCATCCTGGGCGTAGTGCACGGCTTCAACGGTTGGGACCGTGTTCCAAGCGAATAGACGCTCGGTGCTCTTGTCGCCCATCACGGCCATGTAGGTGCCCCACACGGGCTCTGAGTAGCGGAGCTGTCCGCTCGCCGAGGCCATCGCCCGCCATAGCGGGGTGGCCGTCCGAGGCGAGGTGCTGGCGGCCCAGCGTCCCTTGAGCGTGTAGAAGACGTCGGTCTCCCCGTCAGCCGCCCACTGCGCGACGGCACCGCCATTGAGGCTCAGGTCCGGGCGGACAGTCGGCTCGGACCGGTAGCGCGGTCCCAGCAGCGGCCGGGCCGCGTCAGCGACCGCGCCGAGCATCGCGTCGAGCGGGCGCGCTGGAGAGGCTTCCGAACTGCGGGGAACAACGGCAAGAGTGAGGGCCATAAAAATCATCCTACTAGCCTCGACAACCACCGCTGGCGCGGCGCAGCCACTCTTCTGGCGAAACTCTCGAAGGGGTCGTTTCAGCTCCACCGAGTTGATCGCCAGATGGGGGTATACCTCCCGCGCGTCCCGCGGGAACGAAGTTCAGAGCAGACTCTCAGTTCCTGGGAGAACGGAGACGTGCCCCGGCGACACCCGGCTTCATGACGACCCGGGAGCCCGTGCCGAAGCGTGGCGTTATTGATGAGGGGTTTCGCGGGAGCCGTCCGCGGCCGCGGCGGAGGAGACGCCCCGACACGAACCCGGGAAAGCCCTGCAGCTTCGAAACAGAACCGGCTCCCGTTTCAATGATGAACTTCGTCTTCTCACTCGGCATCGTGACCACTCTGCGATCGGTGGCAAGTCGACCGCCAGCCTCGGTTCCCGACCTACGAAGACTGAGCGATCAGGCCTCGACCCGCTCGAGCTTCTGGCTGATCACCTGCGAGACGCCGTCCCCGCGCATGCTCACGCCGTAGAGGGCGTCCGCGACCTCCATCGTGCGCTTCTGGTGCGTGATGATGATCAGCTGGCTCGACTCCCGCAGCTCCTCGAAGATCATGATGAGGCGGCCCAGATTCGTGTCGTCGAGCGCTGCTTCGACCTCGTCCATCACGTAGAAGGGCGACGGCCGTGCCTTGAAGATCGCGACCAGGAGCGCGACCGCCGTCAGCGACCGCTCGCCGCCGGAGAGCAGCGACAGCCGCTTGACCTTCTTGCCCGCGGGCCGAGCCTCGACCTCGATCCCGGTGTTGAGCATGTCGTCGGGGTCGGTCAGGACCAGGCGCCCCTCGCCGCCCGGGAAGAGCCGGCCGAAGACGCGCTCGAACTGGGCCTTCGTATCCGCGTAGGCCTCCGTGAAGACCTGCTCCACGTGTTCGTCGACGCCCTTGATGATGTCCAGCAGGTCTTGGCGGGACGTGGTCAGGTCCTCCAGCTGGCTGACCAGGAACTTGTGGCGTTCCTCGAGGGCTGCGAACTCCTCGAGCGCGAGCGGGTTCACCTTGCCGAGCGACTGCAGGTCCTTCTCCGCGCGCTTGAGCCGTTTCGTCTGCTCCGCGCGGTCGTAGGGGACGCCCTCGGGAACGGGCTCGCCGTTCTCGTCGACGCTGCGGCGCAGCTCCGCCCACTTGTCGTCCGCGGGCACGGGGACCGGCTGGTCCGGTCCGTAGTTCTCCACCAGGTGTTCCGGCGTCAGCCCCAGCTCGTCGACGGCCCGGTCCTCTAGGACCTCGATCTTCAGCCGCTGCTCGGCCCGCGCCAGTTCCTCGCGGTGGGCCCGGTCCGTCAGCTGTCCGAGTTCGTGGTTGAGGGAGTCGGCGATCTTCCGTGCGTCGGCCAACTCCGATTCGAGGCGCGTGCGCTCGGCTTCCGTCCGGGTGAGCTCGTCCCGCGCGGCCGCCAGCGACACCTCGACGGCGGCCGCAGCGTGGCGGGCTGCGGCGGCGACGGCGCGGGCGATGCCCGCCTGCCGGGCCCGGACGCGGGCTCGGCGCCGGGCCTCGGCGCGGGCGCGGCGCTCGGTCTCCGCTGCGCGCCGCAGCGACTGGATGCGCCCGTTCAGGTTTCCTGCGCGCTCTTCACCGCTGCGCAGGGCCAGGCGGGAGTCGACCTCGCGCTGCCGCGCCGCGGCGGCCGCCGCGTTGAGCCGGTCCCGCTCGTCGCTGGACGGTTCCCGTTCGTCGTCGGGCTCCTGCTGGGCTGCGTCCAAGCGCACGGCCAGGTCTTCGAGGGAGGCGAGCTCTCGGGCGATCTGTTCCTGCGCCGCCGCGGCCTGGTCGTTCAGGCGGACGACTTCGGCGTCCGCCTGACGCAGGGTCGCGCTGAGGCCGGCCAGCTGCTGGCCGACCTCAGCGTTCCTGGCCTCGGCGGTCCGCTGGGCCCGGCGGGCCTCGGCCTCGTCGCCCTGTGCGCGCTCCAGAGCCTCCCGGGCGGCCGCCAGCTCGTCCGCGATGCCCGCTTCCCGGTCCGCCGTGGCGTCCAGCTCCACGCGCGCGGCCTCCAGATCCGCCTGCTGCTCGATGAGCGACGGCGCCTTGGCGGTGCCGCCCTCGACCGTCGCACCGGTCACGACGTGCCCGTCCCTGGTGACGGCGCGCCGGACGCCGCCGGAAGGATCGCCCAGCAGCCGATATGCGGTCTCGACGTCCTCGACGACGACGGTGCCGGCCAGCAGCTCGGCCAGCGCCGGCGCGATGGCGCTGTCGGCTTCGACGACGGACAGCGCCGCGCGAACCGCGTCCGCGCCCGCCGCGGCCGGGACGGGAGTCTCCGCCCGGGTGTCGTCGTGGGGCGCGAGATGCACGAGGTGGAGGCGGCCCAGATCGTCCCGCCGAACGTCCCCGAGAAGCTCCGGGGCCCGCCCCGCGTCCACTGTGAGCGCCTCGGCGTACGGACCGAGCACCGCGGCGACGGCCTGCTCGTACCCCGCCTCGATCCGCATGAGGCTCGAGAGCCGCCCGCCCAGGACCTCGGGCCAGCGTTCGAGGGCGTCGGCGCTGGCGTCCCGGCGTTCGAGGGCCGCCGTTAACGTATCTACGCGCGCCTGCAGCCCGGCCCGGATCCCGTGCACGTCCCGGGAGGCCGTCTGGAGTTCCTCGGCGGCCGAGCGGGCCGCCGCGACGGCCTGCGACGCTGCTTCGTGGGCTCGCGCGTGCTCGGCGACGGGTTCCCCGTCGGCGTGCGCGGCCTGCTGTTCGAGGACCGTGTACTCCTCCTGCGCGCGGTCCCTCCGTTCGGAGGCCTCGCCGGCCGCAGAGCGCAGTCGGTCCCGTTCGCCTTCCGCGGCCTCGACGCGGCTGCGCGCCGCGGCGACCTGCCCGGCCAGTCGGGCCAGCCCCTCCCGCCGGTCTGCCGCGGCCCGCAGCAGGGTCGTCAGCCGCTGCTCCTCGGCCGCCGCGGCCTCCTCCGCTGATCCGCGGTCCGCGACGGCGCCCTCGAGGTTCTCGGCGAACTCCTCGTTCTGCTCCTGGAGTTCCTCGAGCTCCTCTGTCAGCTGGTCGGCCTGCTCGGCCAGTCGTTCAGGGTCGCGCCCCTCGTCGGAGCCGGACGCGTCGGTCTGGCCGAGGAGCCGGGAGCGTTCGTCGGCCAGAGCGGCCAGGGAACGGAATCGCTCCAGCGCCGAACCGAGCGAGTAGACCATGTCCCGGGCGGCGTTCTGCGCCGGCGTCGCCTGTGCGGCGTCGACTTCCAGACGCGCGAGGTCGTGCCGGGCGCGCTCGAGGTCCGCGGTCACGGCCTGCTGCCGTAGTTTGACCGCCTCCTGATCCTCCTGGTCACGCTCCATCCCGTCGCGGAGGTTGACGAGGTCGTCCGCGAGGAGGCGGGATCTGGCATCGCGGAGATCGAATTGGACGGTCTGCGCCCGCCGGGCGACGGCGGCCTGCTTGCCCAGCGGCGTCAGCTGCCGCCGGATCTCCGACGTCAGATCCTGGAGCCGCTGCAGGTTGGCCTGCATGGCGTCGAGCTTCCGGAGGGTCTTCTCCTTGCGGCGGCGGTGCTTGAGGATGCCGGAGGCCTCCTCGATGAACCCGCGCCGGTCCTCCGGTGTCGCGTGCAGGACCCGGTCGAGCTGGCCCTGGCCGATGATGACGTGCATCTCGCGGCCGAGGCCGGAGTCGGAGAGGAGCTCCTGGATGTCGAGCAGGCGGCACTGCTCGCCGTTGATGGCGTATTCGCTGCCGCCGGCGCGGAACAGCGTGCGCGAGATGGTGACCTCGGAGTATTCGATCGGCAGGGCGCCGTCGGAGTTGTCGATCGTGAGCGAGACCTGGGCGCGTCCGAGGGGCGGGCGCCCGGACGTGCCGGCGAAGATCACGTCCTCCATCTTGCCGCCGCGGAGGGTCTTGGCCCCCTGCTCGCCCATGACCCAGGCCAGCGCGTCGACGACGTTCGACTTGCCGGAGCCGTTCGGCCCGACAACCGCGGTGACCCCCGGCTCGAACTCGAACGACGTCGCCGACGCGAAGGACTTGAACCCTCGGACGGTCAGGGACTTCAGGTGCATGGGCCCTTCCTTGTCGGCGCTGGGGCTGGCCGAGTCGGCGGCCCGCGCAGTTCCGGTGCAGCCTCAATCTACCGCGGACGCCGCCCGTGGGCCTTCTGAACCGCCGCGGACACGGCGAACTGGTCACGCACAGGTGCCCGGCTCTTCACACCTCGGACACCCAATCAACATGTCGTGTTGGCCCGCAGAGACGGGCCTCCGCCCGACGCTTCGATACGATGTCAGACATGGATTTGAACATCACCGTCATCGGCACCGGCTACCTGGGTGCGACCCACGCCACCTGCATGGCCGAGCTGGGGTTCAACGTCCTCGGCGTCGACGTGGACCAGGACAAAATCGATTCCCTCTCGCGCGGAGTGCTCCCCTTCCACGAGCCACACCTCCCCGAGCTGCTGCGCAAGCACCTCGCTTCCGGAAGGCTCCGGTTCACCACCGACTACACGGAGGCGGCGGAATTCGGGGACGTCCACTTCATCGGCGTCGGCACGCCGCAGAAGCCGGGCGAGCACGCAGCCGACCTCACCTATGTCGATGATGCCGTCCTGCAGCTCGCACGCCACCTCCGCAAGGACGCCCTGATCGTGGGCAAATCCACGGTTCCCGTCGGCACAGCACGGCGTCTGCGCGCCGTCGTCGACTCGGTCCTCGCCGAACGCGGCATGGACGGCCTGAAGGTGGCGCTGGCCTGGAATCCGGAGTTCCTCCGCGAGGGACGCGCCGTCGAGGACACGCTGACCCCCGACCGCCTCGTCGTCGGTACCGGAACGAACCGCCCGGAGGATACCGAGCGTGAATGGGCGCACGGATTGCTGCGCCGGGTGTACGCAAAACCGCTGTCGGCGGGCACACCGCTCATCGAGACCGACTACGAGACCGCGGAACTGGTCAAAGTAGCAGCAAACGCCTTCCTCGCCACCAAGATCTCGTTCATCAACGCGTTCAGCGAGGTGACGGAGATCGTCGGCGGAGACATCCGCACTCTCGCCGACGCGCTCGGACACGACACCCGCATCGGGCGGAAATTCCTCAACGCCGGAGTCGGATTCGGCGGAGGCTGCCTCCCGAAAGACATCCGCGCCCTGCAGGCGCGGGCGAACGAAGTAGGTGCTTCCGCTGCCATGCGCTTCCTGACCGAGGTCGACGAGATCAACCTGCGCCGCCGCGACCGTGTCGTGCACCTCGCCGAAGAACACCTGGGGATTCTCGATGGCGCCCGCATCGCCGTCCTCGGCGTGTCCTTCAAACCGGAGTCCGACGACGTCCGGGACTCCCCCGCGCTCGACATCGCCGCCCGCCTCTACAGCTCGGGTGCCGAGGTCAGCGTCTACGATCCCCAGGGCAACCGGAACGCCGCAGCGCGTTTCCCGCGGCTGAACTACGTTGATTCGGCGCATGCTGCTGCAGCCGAAGCCGATCTGGTGCTGCTGTTGACGGAGTGGGACGAATTCAAGCGGATGGGCCCGCAGGACCTGGAGCCCTATGTCCGCGAACGGCGCATCATCGATGGCCGCAACGTCCTCGACGGCGAGAAATGGACCGACCGCGGTTGGACTTTCCAAGCACTCGGCCACCGACCCGGCGTGCCCGAAACTGTCGCCGCGAGGTGACGTTCACGATACGAAGCCGATAATTCGCCCGTCATTCCGGACCCATCGCGCCTAGGTGCGGCCCGCACCAGCGCGTCTTCGACGTCGACGCCAGCGTTTACGCCTTAGAGTAGGTCAGGCACACGAGCGAAAGGCGTCAGCGAAGACCATGACGGAACAGGTTCCAGCGAGCAATCGCACTCAACGAATTCACGTCTCCCCACACGATCTGGTCAGTATTGGCGCCCGCCCCGGATTCTTCGAGTACATACGGCAGATCTGGCAGTTCCGGTCGTTCATCCACTTCGATTCCCGATCCCGTATCGCCACCGGCAACAGCGACGACGCTCTGGGCCGCATTTGGCTCGTTCTGAACCCGATCCTCAACGGCGCGACGTACTTCTTCGTCTTCGGGATCCTGCTGGACACCGCCAAGAACATCCCGAACTTCTTGGGCTACCTGATCATCGGCACGTTCATGTTCCGCTTCACGACAGGTGCGATCACGCAGGGAGCCCGCGCGCTCAACAACAACCAGTCGATGATGCGCGCCTTCAACTTCCCGCGCGCGACCTTGCCGCTGGCGGTGAACGTCCGCGAGCTGATGTCTCAAGTCATCGTCATCACCACCATGCTGGTGCTCATCCTGGCGATCCCCCCGCTGGAGGAGATTTCCTGGCTGTGGTTGCTCATCTTCCCCGTGGTGATCGTCCAGTTCCTCTTCAACTTGGGACTCAGTCTGCTGCTGTGCAGAATCGTGACGCGGTTCCCCGACGTCGTGAACCTGATTTCCTTCGGCACCCGGATCTGGCTCTACCTCTCCTGTGTCTTCTTCTCGCTGGACCGGTTTGAGAACAACCCCGGGATCTACCAGGCGATGCAGCTGAATCCGCTTTTCTGCGTCCTCGACATCACACGCGACGCCCTCCTCTACGGCAACGTCCCGAGCTTCGAGCGATGGGCCGTGCTCGGTACCTGGACGCTTGTGCTACTGATCGTCGGCTCTATCGCCTTCTGGAAGGCCGAAGAGTCCTACAACCAGGAAAGGGCCTAGTGGCATGACCGGGGAGAACCTCGAAAAGGATGTCGCAGTCGTCGTCGACCACGTGTCGATGACCTACAAGGTCCGGGCCAAGGACGACGAGGGAAAACGGACCCTCCGCCGCCGCGTCCGGGACTTCATCGGGACCACTACGGTCGATGTACATGCCCTGAAGGAGCTCACATTCGTGGCGCACCGAGGCGAGAGCGTCGGCGTGATCGGCACCAACGGCTCCGGCAAATCGACGCTGATGAAGATCCTCACCGGGCAGATCAATCCCACGAGCGGCAACGTGCACGCTACGAGCACGCCGGTGATGCTCGGAGTCAACGCAGCGCTCCAGCCCCAGATCTCCGGCGACGACAACATCACTCTCGGCTGCCTCGCCATGGGGATGACCCGAAGGCAGCTCGAGCCCAAGCGGGAGAGCATCATCGCTCTCGCGGGCCTGCAGGACTCGATCCATCTGCCACTGAAGTCGTACTCATCCGGCATGTCGGCCCGCCTCCAGTTCGCCATCGCGACCTCGATCGATCCGGATATCCTCATCATCGACGAGGCGCTGAACACCGGCGATGCCCAGTTCCGCGAGAAGACCCGCCAGCACCTGGACTCCCTCCGCGGTCAAGCCGGCTGCGTGTTCCTGGTCAGCCACTCGCTCGGCACCATCCGCGAGATGTGCAGCCGCGTGCTCTGGATCGAGCGCGGCGTCCTGATCATGGACGGCGACCCGGAGGAAGTCACCGAGCAGTACGACTCGTACGCGGGCCAGATGGGCCGTGGTCGAGTCAAAGCGCCGCGCAAGCAGCGCAATGCCTTGATGGAGCAGTTGGTCAAGACCGAAGTCGTGTGGAGCCCGTAGTGGGTCCGCCCAATGCCTCGGGCTTCCCGGCCCGCGCCCGCAAACTCGGCCGCGCTGGTCAGGCCTTGGGACGGCGGGTCGCCGACCGCGTCACTGACCGCGCCACGCACTTGGCTCTCCGGGCGGCCACCCCGACGTGGCGGGAGAGCATCCCGCAGCGCGCCTGGCCCCGGCTTGGCACGCGGGACCACCGCGCCGTTCCCGACGTCGACGACCCCGCGTCCTACTTCCTGCCCCTTGCGCAACCATGGCGCTTGGGTCCCGTCTTGCGACCGGATGCTCGGAACAACGCCGTGCTCGTCCTCGCCTCGGATGCGAAAGCACCCGAAATACCCGCGATCGGGCTCCCTCGCCTCTACGTGGTGGTATCCGTCGACGGAACTCGGATCCCCGCGCCGGCACCGCTCCCCCGAGGCTCTCGCGTGCTCTATGCTGCCCAACCGGACGCCGGACAGTACCTGGCCCTGTTGAATTCTTGTGCGGCGGTCTGGGCGCCCGAATCCGCTGACGAGCAGACCTTCGCCCCCTGGATCCTCGGCTCCCGTCTCGCTGGGGTTCCGGTCCGACGCGTCAACCGGCGCACGCGACTCGAGCCCGTGCACCGATACCACGACGAGCCCGGCTACGGGGGCGGCCTCTGGGGTGCGGAGCGCCGCAGAACGCGGTTGTCGGCCCTCCGGGAGCTTGATGCACTGCAGGGCGGTCCCGGCGCTTCCCTCGGCTACCCATCCAGCGACGCATCTGGTGAGTCGAGGCTGCAGGTCCGGGAATCGCGCCGCATCCTCCTGGCCGGTCACGACCTCAAGTTCACGCACGAGATCGTTGCCGCACTCGAATCCGCCGGTCACCAGGTCCTCGTCGATCAGTGGGAGGGGCACAACCGGCACCAGACTGACCGTTCGCGGGGCCTGGCGGCAGAGGTCGACGTGGTGTGGTGCGAGTGGGCTCTGGGCAACTCGGTCTGGTTCACCCGCAACCTCCCTGCCACGACCCGAGTGGTGACCCGCTTCCATCTGCAGGAGCTCACCACGAGCTTCCCCCGGCACATCAGCTTCGAAGGCGACCGCCACATGATTTTCGTCGGCGAGCACATCCGCCGTGAGGCCAATCGGCACTTCGGCTGGGCGCGTATGAAGTCCAGCACCATTACGAATGCAGTGAAAGTCCCCGCACAGTCCGTTCTCGGCGATCCGCACAAGATCGGCATGGTTGGCGTGACGCCGGCACGCAAAGGCTTGTCCACGGGCCTGGACGTGCTCGAGGAGCTCCGAGTGATCGACCCGGCCTACGAACTGCACCTGAAGGGGCATAGGCCCACCGACTACGCGTGGTTCCGCGAGCGCTCCACCGAACAAGACTATTTCCAAGAGCAGTACAGGCGCATCGAACGGTCCCAGCTACTCCGAGGCGCAGTCCACTGGGATGGCTACAGTGCGGATCTGGATCCCTGGTACGCCGGGATCGGCATTGCCCTCTCCACCAGCGACTTCGAGTCATTCCATTTCACGCTTCCCGACGGAGCCGTCAGGGGCGCAGCTCCGCGCTCCATCGCTTGGCCCGGCAGCGACTTGCTGTATCCGCAGCAGTGGCTCGAGGCTGATGCTTCCGGCGTGGCCGAATCCATACTGTCGCTGAGAGACCCCGACAACCATGCTGCGGCGGTCGCCGAGGCAGACGACTACTGCCGCAAACGCTACGGGACAGACGTCGTCGTGGAACAGTTCGTACGAACTCTGCTCGGCCCGACCCACTGACCGATGGCGGTGCTGCGCGGCAACGCAGGCGCAGCCGTCTGCTCGTGATCGAGATCTGGCTAGACTCGACCGCGAACGATCCCCGACACGCAGGATACTGAACGAGGAGCAAGAATTGACGCAGGCGCAGGGGCCCCACATGGCCATGCTCGTCGGAAATCTGGTCGTCGGCGATTCACGCGTACTCAAAGCAGCAGAGAGCGCCGCCCAAGCTGGATACCGCGTCACAATCGTGGGTGAACGCAATCGCACTGTCACGTCGTTCAGTGCCCACGACGACATCCCCATCTACCGCATCTCGATGCCGTTCGAGCGCACCATACGCTGGCAGCAGGAAAATACCTACGGCTCGCGTTCCAACGCCTGGCGGACACCCCTGCTAGCCGACATGCTCCAGGGCCACGCGGTCGATTCGGCGGCGGTCGCCCGGCAGCACCGCGAGGTCCTGCCGCCATTGAACGGCTCGGCCGCGTGGACCCGCATACCCGTGCGTCTCGCCACGCGACTGGGCCACCGCACCGGCGCCTCGGCGTCACGCGCCGCCCGGAACCTACTCGACGCCGGCTCCGAGAAATGGCCGAACGCCGTCGGCCGAATACGCGAGAACGCCAGCACCTTCGGGGAGAAGTACCGGGAGGTGTGGCCGCAGATCGAAGACTACGAGGAGGGGTTCCTTCGCGCGCTCGTCGCCCTCGATCCGGACCTGGTTCATGTGCACGACCGGCACCCGATGGCGGCGGCCGATACCTATGCGTCCTGGCGTGCCGTTCAGGGGCGCCCCGTCCGGTGGGTTTACGACGCCCACGAATGGCTGCCCGGCGTTGATTTCTCCGGTGGATCCCAACCCCGGAGTGCCTGGCTCGCCGCCGAACGCGACTTGATTCAGCGCGCCGACGCAGTCATCACCGTCTCGGACGAGCTCGCGGAGCGCATGATGAAGCGCCACCACCTGGCCCAACGCCCCTCCGTCGTAGTCAACGCCCCGTCAGCAGGGCGCCACCCCATGGACCCGGCGGACCGCTGCACCCTGCGCGCGGAGTGCGGACTGGACGAGAGCACGCCGCTCCTGGTCTACGTGGGCAAACTCTCGGAGTCGCGAGGGATCTTCGACGCTGTCGCTGCCTTGCCGCTCCTGCCGGGGACACACCTTGCATTCGTGGCCAACAAGGACCCGAAGCTTCGGGGTCGGCTACGCGAAGTAGCTGCCGAACTCGGTGTGGCTCATCGAGTGCACATCCACGACTACGTCCCCGCCCGCAACGTCACGTGGTACGTCGCGTCGGCTACGGCCGGCCTGAGCCCACTGCACCCGACGACGGCACACGAGGCCGCACTGCCGACCAAGATTCGCGAATACATCCAATCCGGTTTGCCGGTGGTGGTCTCCGACCTCGCCGCCCAGGCCTCCTTCGTGCGCGGCCACGGTCTCGGCACGGTTCACCGGCCCGGTGACGCGGAAGATCTCGCCCACGCGATCAGGACTGTGCTCGACGACGTCGACCGATTCGCCGAACGGCTCACAGAAACGTTCGCACGGGCCCACACGTGGGAGGGCAGCGAGCCCGTCCTCCATCGCGTCTGGGCAGGCCTCCGCCCGGCACCCGATCGGGTTCCCGATACTGCCGACAGGCACAGCAATCCCTCGAAATGGCTGGTTGTAGGACCCGTCACCCCGGCAGTGCGAACTGTTCTCGATACTGTGGCCGAACTGGCCGGGACCGACCACACCGGTCCCGTGTTCAGGTCCATCGAGCGTCCGGCCGCGCCGGAGAAGCCCGACCTGTTCGGCCGGCTCCCGGGGCTCCAGGAGGCGACGGCAATAGTCACCGAGGCGGCCCGTGACGTCCGTGCGGTCGTCGTCGGGGACGCGCTACCCGCGCTGAACGGGCACGCAGGTTCTCCGCAGGCCGAGCGCCTCGCGCTGAACGATCTGGGCGTGCGCACGGCGGCCATCCTCGATCCCGATGCCCTTTTCTCGCGCGGCCACCTCGCGGAGGTGAAACCCGACCATCCCCTGCTCGATCTCCAGGGTTCCAGTGCGACCCGGTACGACCGACAGACGGGCCGGGTCCGCGACGGCCTCCGTCACGGACAGTGGCCGGTCCTGACGTGGGGCGAACTCGCGGCGCGACAGTTCCCCGATGCCGTCTGGCTGCCCTACCCGGCGCCCCTGAGCTGGTTTCCACATGCGACCGGTAGCGTCGGCGAGGCCGCGCCAACGGACGGCACGGCAACCGCAGGCAATCCGAGGATCCTCATCGCCGGGGTTCGACGTTCGGCCGCGGAAAACCGGGTGCTTGCCTCCGCCGTCGAGATCTGGCGGGCCGAAGGGCTCGACGTCGTCGAACTCCCGCCGTTCGTACCCGGTGCGCCAGCGCCCGAGGCCCTCGTGGTGGCCGCCGGCCGTGCCGCGATTCTGGTCGACGCTCTGGCTTCGGGTGAGCCCACGCCCTACGCGGTTATGGCGTGGGCCCACGGTCTGACGGTCGTCGGCGGGCCTCCGCATCCGCTGCGCGAGGATCTCTCCCGCACAGCTCCGCTGCGGATCAGCGGGCTCGACGCACTCGGCGAGACTGTGTTGAGCATCGCTGCTGCTCTGGCCAACGAGCCGGCCGAGGGTGCGGCGGCGCAGGCCCGCCGCTCGGAGGGTCCCGCCTATGTCGAGCGCGTGCACCGCCAGGAATCCCTGGCACGACTCGGCCGGGCACTCGGCACCGACTGAGCGCAGGGCGCCGCAGCCGGGCAGCGAATTCGCATCCGAATACCCTGATGGGCGCAGGCCGCCTTCCGCGGGCCGGCGCCTGTCAAGAAGTCGACGCCGGCTGCGAGCCCTCGCGCTCAGAGTCGAGGAGCGCTTCCAGCTGGCGGATTCGTGCCGTCCAGCTCTCGGTGACGCGGGCACGTCGGATCGCGTCCGTGTAGTCGTGCCGGCTCATCGCCTCGAGGGCCTCCGCGACCGAGGCGGCAGTGCGCTCACAGGTGGTGCCGATCTCGTTGGACTCGACGAAGTCCGCGATGGCCATGTCGCTGTACGTCAGCAGCGGGAAGCCCTTTTCGAGCATACTGACGGTCTTGTACGGGAAGGCGAATCGCGCATACTCGCTGTCCAGGAGGACGGTCCCAATGGTGACACCCTCCCTGGGCGCGTACACGTCCAACTCGTCCGTGGTGATCGCGACCCGGGCGTCGTCCTCGAGACCGTGTGCAGCCAAGAACCCCACGAGGTTCTCAACCTCAGCCGGGCGGACGAGGAAGTCGAAGCGGAAGCGCTCCGTTGGGAGAGACGTGATGGCCTGCAGATAGCTGTCCATCGCGTAGAAGGAACCGACACCGCCAGCGTAGAGCAGCGTGGTGGTCTCGGAAGCGTTGGCGTGGGGGGTGACAGCGTTGGCATCGGCAACAGCGGGCGGCATCGCCGCCCAGCGGTACTCCGCGTCGTCGAGTCCGGCGAGCAGGCTTTCGAAGCCGACCGCGGATGCATCGCACGGAGCCAGCAGCACGTCCGTGCCTTGGCCGGCGATGGACAACTCGCGCAGCCCGCGCTTGATGAATTCCTGCTTGCGCTCGGGGTCGTCGAGGAAGTCGGCGTCCTTCTCCAGCCAGTGCAGATCGCGCACGAACCAGGCGCTGCGTCCGCCGGCCGCGCGGAACTCTGCGAACAGGCGCTCGAGGCCGTTCAAGGTGGTGTCGAACGGGATCGGAGACGTCGAGTTCTCGGCGTAGAGCAGGCCGGCCGCACGGCCACCACGGAGCAGCCGGTGGATCAGATCCGCCCGGCGCTCGAAGACCCCAGGAGTCGAGTAGACCCGGACTGCTGGACTCCGTTCGTCCAGTGCCTCAGCCATGTTCCGGACGCGCTGCGGACGCGCCCCGTTGGTCCGGTCCTCCAGCGGTGAGGTGGAGAAGAAGACATCCAGCGGGCCGTCAGCTTCGACGGCGCGCAGTTCTTCGTAGAGACGCGGGACAGGACGCTCCATGATGCGACGGAGCGGTACCATCGGATCGTCCGAGGTCGTGGGCGGCGTGACCGTGTCTGCAGGCTGGACCGGGTCAGCGCCTGACTCGGATCCGCCGGAGAGCACCTCGTCGAGAACTTCGCCGAGCCGTGCGCCGCGTCCGGTTCGCCCGAAACCGGCACGATCCGCCCAGAACCCCATGCCGATGGTGTCCTCGACGACGAATCGGTCTCGAGTCGCTGGTGCATCGAACGCATCCGCGAGTGAGCTGTGGTCCCGCGAGACGCCGATGAGAACGGCGTGGGTGAACCCCTCGAGGCGCGTGCTTGCGATGTCGTCGAACCGGCGATTCCGCTGCGCATCGCGCAGCCGGTACAAGGAAGCGGCCGAGACGGCCTCTGCGCTTCCGCCGTAACGCTGGGCGACGGCGTCGAGCATACGGCGGTAGGCCTCCAAGCGCGCCTCGGACATGCGCTCGGGATGAAGCACCGCGACTTTCGGGTACTGTCCCGCGCCTGCGGCCGACGGTGGCTGCAGCAATGGCCGCAAGCTGTCCACTGGCCGCGTCGAGTGCAGGAGATGAGCACTGTTGGACCCCTTGGACAGTGCTTTGTCGAACTCGTACTCGTCCTCTAGGAGGATGCGCCCGGCGGCGCTGGTCAAGGCCTCGAAGTCTTCGGTGAGGACAACACGTGCCGAGGAGAAGTCCAGGTCCCCACGCCAGAGCAGCGGCGTGAAACCACGCTCGCAGTGCCGAGCCATCGCCCCGCCGGCCGCGATCCCGGAGGTGACGACGTCGTCATAATCGCCGCCCTCCACCAGCAGCCGGTAGAAGCTGTTGATGGCGTTGCCGGTGCTTCGGTAGGTCCAGGATCGGACCCAATCGGGGACCACCTTCGCCGGGTGGTAGGCGCGGCGACGCAGCCACTGAGCGCTAGGCGCGTCGAATACGTCGACGGTGTGGCCGGCGTCGTCGAGCACGTCGACCCACATCGCCTCGGCCGGGCTCATCCCGGATGTGAGCAGGAGGATCTTCACGCCTGGCTCCCTTCACTGGACGGGTCCACGGTCTCGGCGGTGATACCGAGCATCCTCATCTCCTTGCGGATGGTCGCGTCGGGGCCGCTCTGGCGCTCTGCTCGTTCTGCTGCGGCGGACGACATCCGGCGGAACAGCTCCGGGTTCTCGAACAGGCGGATCAGACCGGCGACCATGGCGTCAGCGTCCTCGCCCGGGGCAAGGACGGCGCAGGTCTCATCGACGAACTCCGGGATGGCGCTGACCGTGTTGGTCACCGGAACCAGCCCGCTGGCCATTGCCTCGTCACGCGAGACACCCTGCGAGTCGAGCCGGCTGGGCACCAGGAAGACGCCGTAGTCGCGGTGCAGTCGAGCAATCTCGTCCTGGGCGGCGAACCGGCGTTCGACCGTGATGTTCGCGTCGTCCTCGAAGGCCGACTCGAATCCGCCGAAGTGGCGTCCGTCACCGATGATACGGGCCTCGATCCGGTCCCAGTGTGCGGTCTCGCGCAGCTTCGTCAGAACCTCGATAGCGATGTCGCTGCCGTAGTTGAAGTTGCTGGCCGAACGCACCCAGAGGAGCCTGAACCGCTGCTCCGGGTCCTTGGGCACGTAGCGGAACAACTTGGTCTCGATGACGTTGTGCACCACCTCGGAGCGCGCTGCCGGGTAGACGAGCTCCATGTCCTCTTGGGAAGCGCGGCGCCACCAGTCGGAAACGAACACGAACTTGACCGGCCCCCAGGGGTGGGCGAGTACCTCGCGCCAGAGGGCCTGCCGATCCACGGTGTCGGCAATGGCAGCATCGACCTGGTCCGGCGAACGGTAGTTGTACCGGGTGCGGACCCAGCGGCGCGACTCGAACCCGTGCATGAAGCAGAAGAACGTCTGCTCCTTGAGGTCGTCCTGGATCTGGTCCCAGATGTAGCGGCCCATGAAGTGGACGCCGACGCTGCGGTAGGTGGTCCGGCGCAACAGCTCCCGCGCCTCCGAACCGTCGCCTGTGATGACCGTTACGCCGTCGTATTGGTATACCGACGACTCGGTTTCGGGGCCGATGACCACCACGTGGACCCTTGCACCAGCCTCGAGGTAGTACTTGATGCGGCGGTGGACGAATCCGTTGCCGTATTCGTTGCCCACGCTCGGGTAGACGTTCACGACGACGAGGTGCGCCCCGGCCTCCGTTTCCTCCCCCACGTCAACCAGCCGAAGGTATTCGTCGACGAGCACACCGGCCGCAGCGTCGTCCTCATGACTGCCGGCTGCGTTCCCGACTGCACGGGCGGTCGCCTGTACGGCGAACAGGCGACGGCGCAGGTACGCGGCCTCGAGCTGCAGGTAGGTGGAGACCTCGCCGGCGGTGTATGTGCTGCCTCGGTTGACCAGGGGGACGTCGGTGTCGCTGTACGCCGCACCGCGAGCGTATTTCCGACCCGCCGCTGGCGTGCCACGAAGGACGTGTCCGAGGCGGTGCTTCATGTCGCTGTCGGGCAACAGGTCAAAAAATTCTCGTCCAGCGTTTTTGACGGGCTTGGGGAAGCGGCGGGCGGCACGGCCGACGGCCCCGGCCAGTTGCCGTCCGCTGCTGCGAATCGGTCTGGGGACTTGGGGGCTCATAGGTGGACACTACTGCCGGAGTCAGCCGATTCGAGCATTGATTCGGCAACGCGCAGCGTATCCAGGCCCTCGCGCATGGACACGTAGGCGTTCCGGTTGCCGAGGATGCCGTCGCGGAAAGCCTCGTGCTCTGTCTTGAGGGGTTCGGCCTTGGCGAAGGCATAGCGGGTGACGTTGCCCTCGGAGACGCCACGGAAGGCGGACAAAGCGTCCCATTCGGTCGGAACGCTGCCGTTTTCGTAGAAGGTCAGATCCGCCGTCACAGTGTCCGCCACGAACGCGCCGCGTTCGCCGGTGACGATCGTCAGGCGCTCCTTCATCGGCGACAGCCAGTTCACGATGTGGTTGGTGATCACCCCGGAAGCAAGACGGCCGGTGGCGACGATCATGTCCTCGTGCGGACGCTCGGAGGCAGTGAACGTCTTGGCATTCACCTCGGCGAACGGGGACTGGGCGATCCACGCCGTGAGGTCGATGTCGTGGGTTCCAAGATCCTTGACGACGCCGACGTCTGCAATACGGGCCGGGAAGGGGCCCTGACGACGGGTCGCGATCTGGTAGATGTCCCCCAGCTCGCCGGACTCGATCCGCTTCCTCATCTGCTGCAGGGCCGGGTTGAAGCGTTCGATGTGACCAACCGCGCCGACGAGCCCGGCGGAGTCGAACGCATCGACCAGCCGCTGGCCGGCCTCGACGTTCTCGGCGATCGGCTTCTCCACCATGACGTGCACGCCCGCCGCGGCGAGCTTCAGCCCGACCTCTTCGTGCAGTCCGGTCGGGACCGCGCAGACCACCGCGTCCACGCCGTGGGCGATGAGCTCCTCGACCGTCTGGAACAGCGGCAGGCCGGCTGCCGCACCGTGCTTGTCGCCGAAGGGGTCGGCGACGGCGACCAGCTCGGTCCCCTCGATGCTGCGCATGACACGGGCGTGGTGGCGACCCATCATGCCCAGGCCGATCAGGCCGGTCCTGATGCTCATGCGCTCGCCTCCTCGAGGACGGTATTGACGGCGTGGATGATCCGCTGCAGATCCTCAGGGCTCAAGGACGGGTGCACGGGAAGGGAGAACACGGACCGCGTCGCCTCACGAGTCGCCGGCAGGTCCGCCTCGACTCCGAAGGACGGAAGCTCGTTTGTCGGCACCGGGTAGTACACGCCCGTGCCCACACCGAATTCATCCTTCAACCGGGACAGGATCTCCGACCTCTTCGAGACCAGATCCTCGGGCAGGCGGACGGTGTACTGGTGGTAGACGTGTACCGCGCCTTCGAGCACCACCGGCGTCTTGACGTGCTTGAGACCGGCGTCGAGAACAGCCGCATTCTCCTGGCGCTGCTTCGTCCATGCCGCGACCTTGGTCAACTGCACGCGTCCGATCGCGGCGTGGATGTCGGTCATCCGGTTGTTGAACCCGATGAGCTCGTTCTGGTACTGGGTCTCCATGCCCTGATTGCGCAGCAGGCGCATCCGCCGGCGCATGTCCTCCGAGTCCACGGAGACCATGCCGCCCTCGCCGCTGGTCATGTTCTTCGTCGGATAGAGGCTGAACATCCCGAACGCGCCGAACGTGCCGACCGCGCGGCCTCTCCATTTCGCACCGTGGGCCTGGGCCGCGTCCTCGAACAGCATCAGCGAGTGCTTCTCGGCAATCGCGGCCAGCTCGTCCATCCGGGCAGGATGACCGTACAGGTGCACCGGCATGATGGCCTTGGTACGGCCCGTGATCAGTGACTCGACATGGGCCGGATCCAACGTGTAGGTGTCCAGTTCGATGTCCGCGAAGACAGGTGTCGCTCCGGCCAGACGTACTGAATTTCCCGTTGCAGCGAACGTGAACGCCGGAACGATGACCTCGTCACCTTCGCCGATCCCCGCTGCCAGCAGCCCCAGATGCAGACCGGAGGTGCCCGAGTTCACGGCCACGCAGTCCCGCCCCTCGACGAGCTCTCGCGCGAACTCCTCCTCGAACGCGGCTACCTCGGGGCCCTGGGCGACCATTCCGCTGCGCAGCACCCGGTCCACGGCCGCGCGCTCCTCGTCGCCGATGATCGGTTTGGCCGGCGGGATGAATTCAGTCATGGTGTCTCCTCTTCCTTCACCAGTGCGTCGCCGACCTCGCGGTACGTCTCGCCCGTGTCCGGGCAGATCCAGCGACCATCATGTTCTTCAAGCTTGCGGCCGGTGGTCCCCACCCAGCCGATTCGGCGGGCCGGAACGCCGGCCACCAGCGCGTGCGCGGGTACGTCGGCCGTGACCACGGAACCGGCGGCGACCAGGCTCCAGGCGCCGATCTCCACGGGGGCGACGCACACCGAACGCGCGCCGATGGACGCGCCACGGCGGATGGTGACGCCCACAGCATCCCAATCGGACGCGGACTTCTGGGACCCGTCGGCGTTGATCGCGCGGGGGTAGGTGTCGTTGGTCAGCACAACGGCCGGGCCGATGAAGACGCCGTCTTCAAGCAGCGCCGGCTCGTACACCAGCGCGTAGTTCTGGACCTTGCAGTTCTCCCCCATGCTCACGCCGGTGCCGACGTAGGCACCCCGGCCGATAATGCAGTTGCGGCCCAGACTCGCCTGCTCCCGGACCTGGGCCAGATGCCAGATCTTGCTTCCCGCGCCGATGCTGGCATCGGCCGAGACGTCGGCCCCGTCTGCAGCGAAAACGCCCGATTCACTCACGTGATGCTCCTCGTCGCTAAGCGTTCTTCGGTGGCAGCCCGATGACGCGATGCGCGACGCCGCTCCACTTCTGCGGGTCGGTCATGTTGCGCCCGTCCACGAGCGATCGAACGCCCGGAAGATCCGCCGGACTCAGCTCCCTGTAGTCGGCGTGATCGGTCTGGATGACGGCCGCGTCGGCCGCCTCCCCCAGATGGTAGGCAGTGAAGCCGAGGCTCTCGAGCTCCTCATCCGTGTAGAGCGGATCATGCACCAGGACCACCGCCCCGCGCTCCTTGAGCGAGTCCACCGTGGCGAATACGCCGGAGAACGCGGTCTCCTTCACGCCTCCACGATAGGCAGCACCCAGGACGACGACGCGCTGACCGGCCAGGTCGCCGTGGACACCCGCCAACATGCCGACGGCGAAGGCCGGCATATCCGCGTTCGCGGCGCGGGCGGTCCGCACGATCGAGGCCTCGGGGTCATTCCAGAGGTACAGCCGGGGGTAGACCGGGATGCAGTGCCCTCCGACGGCGATGCCGGGACGGTGGATATGACTGTACGGCTGCGAATTCGAGGCCTCGATGACCTTGTAGATGTCGATGCCGTTCTCGCCGGCATACCGCGCGAACTGATTGGCCAGGCCGATGTTCACGTCTCGATACGTCGTTTCGGCGAGCTTCGCCAGTTCAGATGCCTCGGCGCTGCCGAGGTCCCACACGCCGTTGGGCCGCGCCAGGTCCTCGCGGTCGTCGAAGTCCAGCACGGACTCGTAGAACTCCTTCGCCCGCAGTGCACCGGCATCGCCCAGTCCACCGATGAGCTTGGGGTACTTCCGGAGATCCGCGAAGACGCGGCCCGTCAGTACACGCTCCGGTGAGAACACCACGTGGAAATCCTCGCCCTCGACCAGGCCGGACCCGGCCTCCAGCATCGGCTTCCACCGGGTACGAGAGGTGCCCACCGGCAGGGTCGTCTCATAGGAGACCAGCGTGCCGGGAGTCAGGTGCTCGGCCAGGTCCGTCGTCGCTGCGTCCATCCACCCGAAATCGGGTTTGGCATCGGAGTCGACGAACAGCGGAACCACGAGAACGACGGCGTCTGCGCCCGGAACGGCATCGCCGTAGTCGCTCGTAGCACGCAAGGAACCGTTGCCGACGGTCTCAGCCAGCTTCTCCTGCAGCTGATACTCGCCCGGGAACGGCTCCCGCCCCTCGTTGACCAGATCAACCACGTTCTGGTTCACATCCACGCCGACTACCTCGTGGCCCTTCGTGGCGAACTGCACCGCCAGCGGCAGCCCAATCTTGCCGAGTGCGATCACTGCGATCTTCACCAGTACGTTCCATCCTTCACGTTGAAAAACCGGGCCTAGAATCGCATCCGCTCTGCGCCCGGGCGCGTTGCGCGCGTCGATCTCCACCAGACTAGCACCGGGCAAGGCACTGGCTCCGGCACGACAAACGCGCGGTGCAGAATCACATTCGGCGTCAGCTGATCCGGTGCGAAGGGCCTCGCGACTACTGTTCTCCCAGACCCATCAAGAGGAGTTCACGGGCGATGGTCTGCGCCGGCAGGCTACGGTTCTGCACGTTCTCGGCGGCCCGCTGAGAACGTCGCAAGTACTCCTCGGCATCGTCGAAAAGTTCAATGACTCCTGCGGCCATCGCTTCTGCATCCTCCGCTGGGGCAAGCACCGATTCCGTGCCGTCGACGAACTCCGGGATTGCCGCGACGGCGTTGGTGACCGGTACGCACGCGCAGGCCATCGCTTCGTCACGGGAGACTCCTTGCGTGTCCAGCCGGGACGGAACCAGAGCGATGCCGTGGGCGCGGTACAGGTTTGACACCTCCTGCTGAGATGCAAAGCGCTCTTCAATTCCCACGTTGGCGTCCTCGCCGAACCGGTCTGTGAACTCGGACATGCACGGCCCTTCGCCGATGATGGAAATCTGGAGACGATCCCAATAGGGGGTCGCCCGCAGGAGTTCTAGAGCCCGGGCAGCCAAATCGGCGCCGTAGTTGGGCCGGCTCGCAGAGCGCACCCAGACGATCCGGAAGCGGTCGTCTGCCATCCGCTGCTGCCTGCCGGTGCCGGGATAGAAGAGCCTGTCATCGATGACGTTGTTGATGACGCTCGTGCGCCCGGCCGGGAAGACTACGTGCATATCCTGCTGACAGGCCCGCCGCCACCAGTCGGAGACGAAGATGTAGCCCGCAGGTCCGTCGTCGGCTTCGAGAACGTGGCGCCAGAACCATTGGCGTCTCGCGGTGGCAGCGACTTGTTTCGGCAACGCAGGATCGTCGAGCCCGATGTTGCAGAGTGTGCGCACCCAATGCCGTGCCTCGAATCCGTGGACGTAGACGTACCAGTCGAGTTGTTTCCGGTAGTCCCCCACCGCTGCCCAGATCTGATCGTTGAGGAAGTGGGTGCTGGCGCTGGAATAGGTTCGTCGCAACCCACCGGGCCCCTCCTTGGTCCGGCGGTCTCCGCCGGCCTCCCGCACGCCGCCGTGGTCCACCAGAGCCAAGAAGGCTCGCAGGAGAGGACTGCTGCCGGAGAGGACGCGGACGCCGTCGTACTCGTAGATTCGCTGTGCAACCCGTGGACCCGTCACGACGACGTCGACAGTGACACCGGCCTGCTGGTAGAGCTTCACGCGACGGTGGACGAACCCGTTGCCGTACTCGGCGCCGGGACGCGGGTAGTTGTGCACGATCACCAGGTGGCGAGGGCCGTCTTGCTGGGCACGATGCTGTCCGAGGAGATACTCGGCGGCCAGTTCCCGCTGGGATTCATCACTCTCGGCGACGGCGGGACCGTCCCAAGGCCGGGCAGTCTGGCGGGAGCGCAGAAATTCGTTGTCGACCGTCAGCGCAGTGACCGCCTGCTCCATGGTGAGCGTGCTCGGCAGCTGACGGCGCCAGTCCGTCCCGCTTGCTCCCGTCGTGGTCGCAGTCCCCGTTGTTGCTTCAGAGTTACGCTCCCCGTCGGCACAGGCTCTGGACAGGAACCGGCGGATGAGGGCCGGTAGCGAGGTCCTCATCACCGTTGGAGCAGCAATCCGAGCCAGAGGCGGTTCACGGAGAGTTCGTCGAATCCGTCGGCGACGCGGCGTGCCCGCTCGACAAGTTCGGCGCGTCGCGTCGGGTCGGAATCGGTCCGCAGGATGAAGTCCGCTGCTGCGGCCGTGTCGGGGACGACGAAGTCGCTCCCGAAGATCCCCTCCACGCCCGGACGCTCCCACAGCACCGGCAGGCCTCCGCTCGCCATGCCCTCGGCCGGTGCCAGATGGAAACTCTCGGTCGTGCTCGGCGAGAGGACCCAGCCGATCTTGGACAGCCAGTTCCCCATGTCCGCCCCGAACGGCTCGAAGGCGACGGCGCCGGCGATATCGCTCCGGCCCAGCCGGGCGAACCAGTCCAGGTAGGCCTCGCGCTGCTCGGTCTTGCGCCACTCGTGCGGGTACTCCCACGGCAGCTTGCCCCGGATGTGCAACGTGTAGCGGTCGTCCCGCTCACGCAGGAGGCGGAGCGTGTCGAACGCGCGGTCCAAACGCTTGCGGAGCGGCACGATACCCACGAGTCCGAGCCGGAATTCGGCGCCCTCGGATTTGGTCCGGGCCAAGTCGGCAACACTGACGGCATTCGGGACCACTGTGACCTGCTCGGACGGGACCTCGAGCTGCTCCATCAGCAACTCCTTGTACAGCTGCGAAACGGCCACGAACTGATCCACGCGCGTCGTGTCCAGGTCCTCCAACCAGCGGCCGCGGAGCTCGAACATGTGCATGCGGACCACCAGACGCTGGCCGTCGCTCTTGTGCCGGGCATACCAGACGGCGTTCGGCCCGGCCCATTCGCACATGACGACGTCGGCCCACTCCAGGAGGCTGCGGGACGCGGACTCGTCGTGG
The DNA here is from genome assembly GCF_014651715.1 of Zhihengliuella salsuginis. Taxonomy (GTDB): domain Bacteria; phylum Actinomycetota; class Actinomycetes; order Actinomycetales; family Micrococcaceae; genus Zhihengliuella; species Zhihengliuella salsuginis. Next base: position 42,511 of record NZ_BMXK01000012.1, on the reverse strand, counting down.
TGGTGCAGGCTCGTCCACCGGTCGAAACGCACCTCGATGTCCGGGTGCGAGGTCAACAGGTCGATCAGTTCTCCGGCGAACTTGAGGTCGTGCCCGGCGACGAGGACACGTCGCGGCAGCCGCCCGCCACTCGAGCCCGGCGGCTGCGGGGCGACGTCCGGCAGGACGCGGTCCAGATAGCCGCGCAGGACGTCGGCCCGGGCGGCGATGCGGTAGGGGGCTGCAAGCCCGCGAACCCGTTCGGACAGCTCGGCGAGCTGGGACCGCGCGGCGACGATGGTCCTGGCGATATCCGCCGGAGTGTCGTGAACGGCGTCGACGAAGAGCGGGTAATCGGCGCCGAGCAGCTCCTCGTGCAAGGACGTGCGGTTGAGCAGCGGTGGAACGCCCAGGGCGCAGCTCTCGAGGACCTTGGTGGAGAGCTCCACGCTGAGGTCGAGAGCGGGCGAGCGCCAGCCGAGCGAAATGTCGGCGGCCCGGGTGAGGGCTGTCGCGCCGGCACGGTCGTGCGCTCCGGCCCAGTCGACGCCGGTGCGGGGAGTCTCCATGACCTCGCGCATCCGGTGGGGCCATTCGGGCTCCTCCGCGGACCGCTGCACCTTGTCGCCGACCATCGTCAGCCGCGCATCGTGACCGAGAGCCCTGAGCTCGTCGACGATCTCGGGCATGAGGTCGGTGCGCCAGTCGCGGGCGAACTTGCCCGTGTAGACCAGGTTGATGGAGCTGTCGCCGGCCACTCCGTCGGCGTGTTCGTGACTGCCTTCGACGCCACCGGGGCCACCAGCGCGGCCGAGAGCATCGGGAATCATCGGCGTGAGCTCAACGGTCCGGCCGGCCGCAGCCGGAATGGTGGCCTCGAGCACGGCGCGGGCCTGCGGGGTCTGCGCCAGAACCAGACGGCTGGCCTCGGCGATTCCGCCGAGGGTGGCCCGCCGTTCGGCGTCCATCGACTCGGCCGGATAGGAGAATTCGGTGACGTAGGACCACAGGCGGCCGGTGAACGCGTCGCGTTCGGCGAGTTCGGCGCACATGTGGATGCCGCGGACGAAGACGACGTCGTACGGCGCACGCTCGTCCAGTTCCTCCAGCACGTCCGCGGCTTCGGCGCAGCTCATCGTCTGGTGTCCAGCGCGGACCCTGGCCGGGAGGACCGCGACGCCGGGCAGATTGCGCAGAACGCCCGAGAGCAGGTCGCGGTTCTCGGACGCCTTGAGCTGGACGTCCACGCTGACGCCGGCTGCCGCCCACGCCTCCGCCATGGACGTCAGCCACACGGCCGATCCGTCCAAGACGTTGAGGTCGACGTCGCCGTACAACAGGACGCGGGGCTTCTCGGAGGTTCGGCTCTGCTGGTTCATACGGTGATTCCCATGATGTTGCGGACGATGTCGAGGATTCCGCGCGGCGCGTCTCCCGGGTCCTCTGTGGGGTGTTCTGCCTGCTGGGGGCCTTCGATCAGGTCGACCCGTCCATCCTGACGCAGGGCCGTGCCGCCGGGTGTGAACCGTCCGGCCCCACGGGCGACGACCCAGACGGTGGCGCCGTGGCTGCGGGCGCGGTCGATGGCCGCGTGGACTTCGGAGAACAGGCCCGTGCCGGCGGCCGTGAGCCCGCCGGCCCAGAGCCCGGTGAACCCCTCCAGGTCGATCAGGAGGACTTCGGCGCTCGCCTCCCCCGCGGTGGCCGCCGCGGTCCCGGGAGCCAGCGGCACGACGTCGTACCCGGCGTCCGCCAGCGCGTCGGAAAGATCGGGGCCGAGGACTCCCGCGATGCGGCGCCGCCCAGTGGGCCGGAGTGGTCCGGCCGTGCGCAGTGCGGAGACGAGGCGCTCAGCGCGGTCGGGGTCCTCGCCGCCGGCCCCTGCGGCGCGTCCCGAGCGTGCGACGGCATTGGCGGGCCGGGCGTCGACGGCCAGCCCGAGAGGATCAGCGGGGCGGGCGGCGCTGCGGCCACGGGAGCGTGCCACACCCCGCCCGATGGGCAGCGCCGCCTTGAGGCGGCGCTGCACGGGGCCGGGCAGGGTCTTTGCGCCGCGGCGCAGCACCCGCTTGATTTCTTTGCGCTGCTCCGGCGAGAGCTTCCGCCGGACGATCCCGGCTGACTTGCCCAAATATCGACGCAGGTTCATGCGCGTGGTGTTCTCCTCTGAATCGGCAGGTCCTGAGCCGGCTGAGCTGTCATTGCCTGTCATAGTCTAGTTCGCCCCGAGGCGAGACCCGTGGAAGGGCGGGAATCGCCGCAAGTGGGCCTCGTGACTGAAGCGGGAATTCTCACCGCAACACGTCGCGGTAGACCCGGTCATATCTTGCCGCGTTGGCCGCCCAGGTCCGCTCCTCGAGGACCCACTCCCGGCCTCGCTGCCCGAGCCCGTCCCTGAGCACGGGATCTGCCAGGAGTCTGCCCACCTTCGAGGCCAGATCGTCCACGGAGCCCGGCTCGAACAACAGGCCCGTCTCCCCGTCGTGGACGAGTTCCTCCAGAGCCGGCAGGCGCGTCGCGACCACCGGCCTGGCACTGGCCGATGCCTCGACGGATTTCAACGGCGTCACGCTCCGGGTCACCGAGAGGTCCTTGCGCGGCACGGCGAACACAGACAACGCCCGGTGGTAGAGGTGTGCATCGGCGCGGGAGACGCGACCCGCGAAGTGGGTGCGGTCCTCGATCCCCAGCCGTGCGGCGAGCTGCTTCAGCCCGGGCAGTGCAGCGCCGTCGCCGGCGATCAGCAGACGTGCGTCGGGGTGGTCTGCGGCGACCATGGCGAAGGCCTCGAGGAGGTCGTCGAGTCCCTCGTAGCTGACAATGCTGCTGACGGTGCCGACATAGGTGGCCTGGGGGTCGAGGCCGAGCTGCCGGATCGCCTCCATTCGATCCACCGGTTCCAGGAGGAAAGACTCCCCGACAGCGTTGGGGCACACCGAGATCTGCGACTCGTCGACACCCCGGGAGACGAGCTCAGACTGCATGACCCGGCCCAGCGTCACGACGGCCGACGCGTCCTTGGCCGCCTGGGCCTCGCGGTCCCTGAACAGGCGGTACTTCTCCGAGTCGTAGGCGTCCGGTCCCCGGGTCGAGGCCCACGTGTCGGCGAGCTGACCGCGGACCTCGTACACCCAGGGCAGGCCGAACGCGCGGGCCACGGCGCGGACGACGACGGCGTTGAAGAAGTCAGTGGTCGTGTGGAGGACCGCCGGCTTGGCTTCGCGGACCACGTCGGCCAGGGCCTCGGCGTAGAGCTGGAGCCGGCCGTCCAGCTCCTCCGGAATCCGTCCTGGCAGCAGCCGCCGGTAGAGGACGCCGTCGACGACATCGCTGCTGCCGGCCATCGGCCTGCCGACCAGAACCGGCCACCCCAGGCGCGTGACCGCCGAAACACTCCAGCCGAGATCGCGTTCGGCCGTCAGGATCGAATGGGATCTCTGCGCGTAGCCGGATCCTGTGTGCGGCAGCGAGTTGGTCAGTACGTGCAGGACGCTGCCCGCACGCGTCCCACCCGCGGTCGACGTCTGGGGAAGCACCGGTTCCCAACCATCGAAAACCCTCTTCTCCGCTGCGTACCGGGCGCGCAGTCTCCGTCCTCGACGGCCGGCGGTGGCAAGCGCGGCGATCGCTTCGCTCATATCGCCCTGCTGCCAGTGCAGGCGCGCGCGGGTCACCGCGCGCGCCTGCGAATCCGGTGCCAGATCCAGCAGCTCCCGAGCAATATCGAACGCACCGATGCCGACGGCGACATCCGCGAGGCGCACGGCCCGCACCGATGCCGAGCCCCTCGCGGGACCTCCGTCGCGGATCTCCGAAACTGCCCGGAGCAGGTCCTCGTGGACCTCTCGGTCGCGGCCCTGCACGGTGCGCGCGATGCCGCCGACCACCGAGTCATGTCGGATGAACCCCTTGGCGATGAGTCCGGCGGCAGGCTGTACCAGTCCGGCAGGCAGTCGGCGCGAGATCTGCAGGACAAGTCCGGCGGGGTCGTCTCCGAGGTGTTGCCGCGCAGTCGAAGCGGCGAGTCTCAGGTTGAGTGCTCGTTGCGACACAACGTGACGCCCTTCCAGGGTGGACTTCATCAATCGGCCTTCCGCTTCGAAACGGTCTCCGCTACGAGGTCCGCGAAGTCCGCGCCGAGGTGGGCCAGGTTGCGGTGCTCCGCCACCCAGGCACGGCCCCGGTCTCCGACCTGGAGCCGTTCCGGGTGCTGGTGCAGGCCTCGCCAGAGCTCGGCGACGGCCTCGGGGTCCGCAGGAACGACGTCGGCCCCGCCGGCCTCGGTGAGGACGTCCGCCGCTTCCCCACGGACGACCGCTGTGATGTGCTTGCCGACGGCGAGCAGTTCGTAGGTCTTCGAGGGGATCGTCCACTCGAAGCTCGGCCAGTCGTCCCGCAGGGAGACCACGGTGGTGTCCGCCCAGTCGTACTGGGCCAGAGTCTGGTCGTCGTGGGTCGCGTCCAGGAACTCGACCCGGGATCCCGTCCCGGCGGCGTAGTCCTGCAGGTGCTGCTTCTGGGTCCCCGTGCCGACCAGCCGCAGGTGGACGCCGTCGCCGCAGCGGCGGGCCGCGTCGATCAGGACCTCGAGTCCCTGGCTCTCCCCGTGGTTGCCGAGATACAGGACCCGCAGCGGACGCTCCGGCGACGCGGAGGACGGCTCCGCAAGCCGGGGCATCCGATTCCGGAGCACGCCGTTGGGCACGACCGCGACCCGCCGGGCCCCGCGTGCCCGGAGCAGATCGGCGAACCCGTTGGTGACCGAGACCACAGCCTCCGCCCGCCGTTGGACGAACGAGACGATCGTCTCCATGACACCCGGCTCCGGCGATGTCACGACGTTGGCGTCCCGGGCGAGGTCGGGCCAGGCATCGCGCATGTCGACGACGAGGGGACGGCGCCAGATCCGCGAAACGGCGTACCCGGCAGCGATGTTCGGCAGGGCCGGCACGGTGACGATCACGACGTCGGGCCGTCCCGCGAGCAGCGACCGCGGAACGGCCAGCACCGAACTCGCGAGGTTGGACACGAGCTTGCTGAGCCTGGATTCGGTGTGCCGCGCCAGCGGGACCCGCAGGATCCGTTCGCCGTGGCGTCCGGTTTCCCGGTGCAGGACGCGGCCGTAGGCGCCGGGTCGTACGTGCGTGGGCGTCCGCTCGGGGTGGGCCGCCGGTACGACGACGTCCACGTCCCATCCACGCGCGCGGAAGGCCGAGACGAACGCGTTCCAACGACGCTGCGGGGCGGTGACCTCGGGGTCGTAGGAATGCGTCAGGAGCAGAACTTTCACGTCCTCTACTCTCCCACGCCGGTGCCGTCTCCTGCGGGAGCCTCGCTCCCGGGGGTGCTGGGGGCCTCCGTGCCGCTCGTTCCACCGGTGATCGGATTCCCGTAGGCGTTCGTCCAGTCCCCGTCCTCGAGGAAGCCGCGCAGGTCGTCGGACAGCAGCGCCTCCCTGAGGGCCGTCATCGCCTCGGGGTCCTGGGTGATGATCTCCGCGCCGCCGACCTGGTCTGGCGGGCCCGTCGGGATGGTGAAGAAGTGGACGTCATCCGTTCGGACGTCCTTGACCGTGCTGATGAGACCGACCATGGTGGCCGAGTCCAGGGTGTCGTCCACGGTGAGGTATTCGGAGAATTTGTCGACGATGTCGTAGATGCGCACCGGGTTGGAGAGCGTCTCCGTGTTGAGGAACTGGCGCATGACGGCCTTGATGAAGAGCTGCTGGTTCGCCACGCGCTGGAAGTCGCCCTCGAGGAAGGCTTTGCGTTCGCGCACGAAGCGGAGCGCGTCGTTGCCCTCGAGATGGATGTCGCCCTTCTCGAAGCAGGTCGGCCGGGCGTGACCTGTGCAGAACTCGTTGGGGTTGTCGACCGTGACACCGCCGAGGGCCTCCGTCAGGGCGCTGAAGCCCTCGAAGTCGACGGAGACGACGTTGTCGATCGGCGCGCCGATGAGCTCCTCCATGGTTTCGACCACCAGCGGGTAGCCGCCCAGGTTCAGCGCCGCGTTGACCTTGCGCTGGCCGTGTCCGGGAATCTCGACGTAGAGGTCGCGGACCATCGACATGATGTAGACGTCCTCGCGGTCTTCGGGGATGTGCACGATCATCATCGTGTCCGACCGCAGCCCGTCCTCGCCCTTCACCGCGGCCAGATCGTTGCCGTCACCGCGTGAGTCGGAGCCGAGTAGCAGGATGTTCCGCGGCCCTTCGAGCTCCTTCTCGTCGACCGGTCGAGTGCCGAGGCCGGCGTCGATCGTCTGCGTCTTGGACGAGAACGTGCTCATCAGGCTGACAACGTATCCGCCCGCGCCCAGCACCAGCACCAGGACGACGGCGAGGCTGACGAAGAGCGCCGTCCGCCCGCGGCGGCGCCGGGGCACGGCCTGGTGGCGCGGCGTGTATTTCGCCGGCAGGTCGGGGCGTGGCACGCGCAAGACTCCTAGATGTCGAAGGACGTCGGCGCGGGAGAGAAGGGCGCACGGCACAAGCCGTCGCTGGTTCCCCCTGCCAGCAGTCACCGATTGAAAAGCGAACCGTTCTACTCTAGACCTTTTTGCTGTGAGAACTCTGCAGGCGCGGGCGGCGCTGGCAGTGCGGGCAGCGGTACGAGGAACGGCCCATGAAGGGCTCGCGGACCATCGCCCGCTGGCACCGGCGACAGGGCTGCCCCTCCCGGCCGTAAGCCTGGAGCGATCGGGCGAAGTAGCCGCTCTCGCCGTTCACGTTCACGTAGAGCGCGTCGAACGACGTGCCGCCCTCGTCCAGGGCCCGCTGCATGACCTCGATCAGCGCCTCCAGCAGGGCCTCGCTCTGCGGCCTGCGCAGGCCCGCCGCCGGCTTGTCGTAGTGGAGTCGGGCCTCCCAGAGGGCCTCGTCCGCGTAGATGTTTCCGACCCCGGAGACGACCCCCTGGTCGAGGATGACGCGCTTGATGCCGGTCGTCCGGCCCCGTCCGCTGGGGAGCCGGGTCAGCGCGCCGTGGAAGCCCCCCGCAGTCCAGAGGGGGTCGAGCACGTCCCGCGCGATGTGGGAGGCGGGCGCCGGAAGCAGGGGCAGCGGCGCGCCGTCGCCGCCTGGGCCGCCGTCCGCCGTGGGCACGAGGTCGGCGATGTGCATGCCGCCGAAGATCCGCTGGTCCACGAAGCGCAGCTCGTCCGGCAGGTCCGCGGGGTCCGGCTCCGGGGACGCGGCGCCCTCCCCCAGCAGCAGGCGGACTTTCAGGTGCTTCGGCTCGGCCAGGTGCGAGGACTGCATGAGCAGTTGCCCGCTCATGCCGAGATGGGCGACCAGCGCACGCCGCGGGATGTCGCCGTTCTCGGGAGCGAGGGGGAACCAGAGGAATTTGCCGCGGCGTACGGCGGCCAGGACACGGCGGCCGGTGAGCTCGGCGGTGAAGGCGGGGGCGCCGCCGTCGTGCCTGCGCAGCGAGCGGGGATCGAGGACCGTGGCATGGGAGATGCTGCGGCCGGCGAACCAGCGGGCCAGGCCGCGGCGGACGACCTCGGCTTCGGGGAGTTCCGGCATGTCAGCGGGTCACGACTGCGCGGAGGCCGCGGCGTCCGGGTTCAGCAGGTGCCAGCTGGAGGCGGCGGCTTCCTGCTCCGCCTCCTTCTTGGAGGGGCCGGTGCCGGTGCCGTAGGCGGTCCCGCCGATCGTCAGCGTTGCGACGAAGACTCGCGCGTGATCCGGACCGGAGCCCTCGACCACGTACTGGATCTGTCCCAGCTTGCGGGCCGCGGCGATCTCCTGGATCGCGGTCTTCCAATCGATCCCGGCGCCCAGGTTCTCCACCTCGTCGATGAGCGGCGCCATCAGGCGCAGGACCAAGTCCTTAGCGACGTCGATCCCCTGGCTGAGGAACGTCGCGCCGATGAGGGCCTCGGTGGTGTCGGCGAGGATGGAGGACTTGTCGGCGCCGTTGGTGAGCTTCTCCCCCTGGCCCAGGTAGACGAACTGGCCCAGCGACAACTCGCGCGCCACGCGGGCGAGGGCGCGCGTGCTCACGACGGCGGCCCGCCGCTTGGCCAGGTCGCCCTCGGGCAGGTCGGGGTACCGCGCGTACAGGTATTCGGTCACGCTGAATCCCAGCACCGAGTCGCCGAGGAATTCCAGGCGCTCGTTCGTGGGGATCCCGCCGTGCTCGTACGCGTAGGAGCGGTGTGTCAGGGCAAGACGAAGCGTCTCGGAGTCGATATCGACTCCGAGACGCTTCAACAGGTCTTCTGATGCTGGCATCAGACGTATTTAGACGTCTGCTACCTTGCGGCCCTTGTACTCAAGGAACAGCTCGGTGCCAGCAGAATCGGTCACGACCTTGGCCTGGTGCGGCAGGCTGTACGTGACGCGGCCGTTCTCAACGGTCTTGACCAGGTTCGGCGCGGTGGCCTTCCACTGGGAACGGCGTGCGCGGGTATTGGCGCGAGACATTTTCCGCTTCGGAACAGCCACGGCTAACTCTCTTCTCTCTCGACTGAATCGTTACTCTGATCCGCCTCATCGGCGGTGGTGCCGAGCAATCCGCTCAGGGCTGCCCAGCGAGGATCAAGGACCTCATGGTGGTGGTCCGGATCCTCATCAAGGCGTATCCCACATTCAGGGCAGAGGCCTTCACAGTCTTCCCGGCACACCGGCTGGAACGGCAGTGCGGTCACCACTGCGTTCCTCAGCAAGGGCTCCACGTCGACGAAGTCGTCCTGGACCACATACTGTTCTGCTTCTTCGTCTTCCGACGCCTCGGCGGCGTCGTAGTAGAAGAGCTCTTGAAAATCGGCCTCCAGCTCGTACTCGATGGGGCCGAGGCACCGACCGCATTCGCCTGTGATCTCGACGAATGCCTTTCCGGTGACGAGGACCCCCTCGTGCACGGCCTCGAAACGCAGCTCGAGATCGACATCCGATCCCTTTGCTGCGCCGATCAGGGCCACACCGAGTTCTGCCGGTGCGGCGATCGTGTCCTCCAGAGTTCTCATGCTCCCCGGGCTGCGCCCGAGGTCCTTGACCGAGAAGGTCAACGGCGAGCTGCGATCGACTCCGTGTGACGACGGGTGATCATTTCGCTTGTCGCTGATGGGAACTCCTGTAGAACATAGACCGACATTACATCGTAGCCGCTATTGGCGGTTCGCCCAAACTCGGCCGACACGGCGCGTCGGGCTGCGCCTATTCTCCCACGGCGGCACCCGACGGCGCAGGCCAGACAGGGGCTGTGCTCCGTGACCTACAGCTCTTTGGCGAATTCCTTCAGCCACGGCTTCAGGCCGGACCCCAGGTCCTCGCGGGCGCAGGCCAGTTCGACGACCGCCTTCAGGTAGCTGAGCTTGTCGCCGGTGTCGTAGCGGCGGCCGGTGAACGTGACGGCGTAGACACCGCCGCCCGGCCCCTCGTCCTGGGCCAGGGTCTCGAGGGCATCGGTGAGCTGGATCTCGCCGCCGCGGCCCGGGCCGGTCTTCTCCAGCACCTCGAACACCTTGGGCGAGAGGACGTAGCGCCCGATCACCGCAAGGTTGGAGGGAGCGTCCTCCGGCGCCGGCTTCTCGACGAGCCCGTTGACCTTCACGTAGTCCTGCCCGTCGACCGCTTCGACGTCCGCGCAGCCGTAGGAGCTGATCGCCTCGCGGTCGACCTCCATCAGTGCGACGACGGAGCCTCCGGTGGCGAGCTGCACTTCCATCATCTCCTCGAGCAGAGCCTCCTGCTCGCCGATGAGGTCGTCACCCAGCAGGACGGCGAACGGCTCGTCGCCGACGTGGCGCTTGGCGCAGAGGACCGCGTGGCCGAGGCCCTGTGGATCGATCTGGCGCACGAAGTGGATGTCGCCGAGCGCGGTGGCCTCGTTCACGAGGGCGAGCTTCGCGTCGTCGCCTTTGGCGATCAGGCTGGCCTCGAGTCCCGGCACGCGATCGAAGTGGTCTTCGAGGGCCCGCTTCGAGCGGCCCGTGATCATGAGGACGTCTTCGAGCCCTGCCCGTACCGCCTCCGCGACGACGTACTGGATGGCGGGACGGTCGACGACCGGCAGCATCTCCTTCGGCATGGCTTTCGTCGCCGGCAGGAATCGCGTTCCCAGTCCCGCTGCGGGGATGACTGCCTTGGTAATCTGTCGGGCTTGCGCCATTCTCCAGGTCCTTCCGTCGTCTACATGAATTTCGGTGCGCACCGGGTACCGCAGCCCCGGCGCGGGCTGTCAGCGCGAGGAGTTCAAGCGGCTCAACACCGCGCGCGGAACATAGTCCGCGATGTCCCCGCCCAGGGAGTGAACTTCTTTGATGAGCGTCGAGGACACGTGCGTGTACTGGTTGTCGGCCAGCAGGAACACCGTCTCCACACCGGTCAGGTGCCGGTTCATGGCCGCCATCGGCGCCTCGTACTGGTAGTCCGTCGCGTTGCGCAGCCCCTTGACGATGGCGTTGGCGCCGACTTCCCGGCAGTACTCCGCCAGCAGGCCGTCCCCCATCGGCTGCACGGTGATCCCGGCGAGCGAGGACAGGGTCTGCCGGGCGATGCCGATGCGCTCGTCTTCGTCGAAACGGTACTTTTTGGCGTAGTTGGTGGATACAGCCACGATGACCTCGTCGAAGAGCGCGGTAGCCCGCGCGATGATCTCGATGTGCCCTTTGTGAATCGGGTCGAAGGATCCCGGGCAGACAGCTCGTCTCATACTCATCGAATCTACCCGACAAGCAATGATTTCGTCTCAGCCGACACCCGGCGTGACAACCGCCCTCCGCGGCTGCCGCGCGCGTCCCCGGCCGGGCCGGGTGGCGGTCTCCGGCGCGCGCAGCATGCATCTGTTTCCTGCCGCGCCTAAGCTTCTCGAGTAGCGCGTTGCGGCCTCCGGCCGGGCGCACCCCAGCACCCGACCGTTGACTGCGAAGGATCCGACCGTGAACCACCAGCCCACCCCGCAGACAACGGCGCCGTGGCAGCGAGCCGCCACCGGTGCCAACCTTCTCGGCGCCGACGGATCCATCAAGCCGACGATCTTCGAGGAGCTCACCGCCCTCGCTCTCGAGCACGGGGCCATCAACCTGGGCCAGGGGTTTCCCGACACCGACGGTCCCGAGGAGCTCAAGCGGATCGCCGAGCGTTCCATCCGGTCCGCTTTCGGCGACGGCGGCCTCAACCAGTACGCCCCGGGCCTGGGCCTGCCCGCGCTGCGCGATTCCATCGTCGACCACCAGCGGCGGTTCTACGGCCGTGATCTGGACGCCGGGCGCAACGTCCTCGTGACCACCGGTGCCACCGAGGGGATCGCGGCCTCCATCCTCGCTCTCGTCTCCCCCGGCGACCGGGTCGTGACCCTCTCGCCCTTCTACGACTCCTATGCGGCGATGATCGGGCTGGCCGGCGGCGAACACGCCACGGTGGGGATGCGGTGGCCGGACTTCGCCCCGGCGGATGAGGAGATCGATGCCGCGATCACCGCCGGGACCCGGCTCGTGATCGTGAACACCCCGCACAATCCCACCGGCACCGCGCTCTCGCGGGGCACCCTCGAGCGCATCGTCTCCCGCGCGGCCGAGGTCGGCGCACTGATCCTCAGCGACGAGGTGTACGAGCACCTGGTCTTCGACGGCCCCCACCTGCCGGTCGCCGCCATCGAGGGCGCGGCCGAGCGCACGCTGACGCTCGGATCGGCGGGCAAGACGTTCTCCCTCACCGGGTGGAAGGTCGGCTGGGTCACGGGCCCGGCGGAGCTCATCACGGCCGTCCGTTCGGTCAAGCAGTTCCTCAGCTACTCGTCGGGCGGCCCGTTCCAGGCCGCCGTCGCACAGGGTCTCGCGTACGACGACGCCTACTTCCGCGGGCAGGCCGACCGACTCCGAGCGGGCCGGGACGTCCTGGTAGCCGCCCTCCGCTCGGCGGGCCTGACCGTGTCGGACCCGGCTGCGGGGTACTTCGCGATCGCCGACGTCTCCTCGCTCGGTTTCGAGGACGCCTCCGCCCTGGCCTACCGGCTGCCGGAGGAGCTCGGGATCGCGGCGATCCCGGTCAGCGCATTCGTCCAACCCCACGAGGCCCGCCACTACTCGTCGCTGCTGCGGTTCGCGTTCTGCAAACGCGAGGACGTGCTCCAGGAGGCCGCGGAGCGCCTGAAGCGCCTGCCGGAGCTGATGGTGTGACCCGCTCCCTCTCGATGGCGTCGGGAACCGTCGCCCGGATCCTGCCCGATCCGCTCGACCCGGACGCGGTCATCCTCGAAGTCGACGGGGCCGAGCAGTCGCACGTGCTGCTGAACCGGCAGGAGGACATCTTCTACGAGTACCTCGCCCGGGCCGCGCACGTGATCGACGCCCTGTTCGAACCCGGCCGGCCGCTCCGCTCCCTGCATCTGGGCGCCGGCGCATTGACCCTCCCGCGCCGGCTGGCCCTCACGCGGCCGGGCAGCGAGCAGTGCGTCGTCGACATCGAGCGCGAACTGGTCAGTTTCGTGCTGACCCACGTGCCGCTGCCCGCCGGTGCGCGGGTCGACTCCGTCGTCGCCGACGCGCGGGACCACGTCGAGGACCTGCTCGCGGAGGGCGGCCCACGCGAGCCCTGGGACGTCGTCGTGCTGGACATCTTCACCGGCGGCGACTCGCCGCAGCACCTGGCCAACGGCGAGTTCTACGGGCTGCTGGGCCGCCTGCTCGCAACGGACGGCCTGCTGATCGTCAACCTGGGCGACGACGAGGGCATGCACTTCGCGCGCGGCCAGCTGCGCGCCCTGCAGGGGGTCTTCGGCGACGTCCTCGCCACCGGCGCGTCGAACCTCTTCACCACCCGGTACGCCGGGAACATCATCGCCGCGGCCGCGCAGGCGCCGATCCCGGTCGCGGCGCGGGACTCCATCGCGGCAGCCGGCCCGCACCCGGCGACGACGCTGTCCGGCCCGGATCTGGACCGCTTCTCGGGCTAGGCGACCGGTTCGACGTAGTAGACGCGGGTCTCGCCGTACTTCTTCTCGGAGAGCGGCTTGAGCCCCGCGGGCCAGACCGGTTCCGGCGACCGGCTGGAGCGTTCGACCACGACGACGGCGTCGGGACGCAGGCGCGGTGCGATCGTCTCCAGCACGTGCGCGAGCTCGTTCTCGGCCATCGGGTAGGGCGGATCGACGAAGACGAGGTCCCAGTCGCCGTCGATGCTGGAGAGGACGCCGGGCGCCTTGCCCTTCACCACGCGGATCGCGTCCGGCCGGCCGAGCGACTTCGCCACCCGCCGGGCGTTGGCCTGGGATACCTTGACGGCGGCCGACGCGGCGTCGACGAGGACGGCGTGGTGGGCGCCCCGGCTCATGGCCTCCAGCCCCAGCGCGCCGCTGCCCGCGAACAGGTCCAGCACGCTGGCGCCGCTGAAGGCGTCCCAGTGCTCCAGCCGGGAGAAGACCGACTCCTTGACCCGGTCGGTGGTGGGACGGGTGCCGTCGCCTGAGACGTTGCCCAGCGACAGCCCACCCGCGGTGCCGGCGATGATGCGGCTCATGTCTTGACGTCTCCCTTCGGTGTTTCGCGCGCGCCGATCTCTCAGGCGCGTTCGAGGTACTCTTTGCTCTCCTCATCCAGGGAGGCGATGGTCTGGCGGAGGACGGGCTCGCCGGCGAGCTGCGGATCGCGGCTGACGAGCTCGAAGGCGGCCTGGCGGGCCCGTTCGATCAATGCGCGGTCCTGGACGACGCGCAGCAGGGTGAGGCTGCTGACGCCGCCGCTCTGCGCCGCTCCGAGGATATCGCCCTCTTTGCGCGTTTCGACATCGTACTCGCTCAGCTCGAGGCCGTCCGTCGTGCTCGCGACCTTCGTCAGCCGTTCCACGGACGGATGCCCCTCGGGCAGCGCGGTGACGAGCAGGCAGAGGCTCTCGTGGCTCCCCCGGCCGATCCGGCCGCGAAGCTGGTGCAGTTGGGCGATGCCGAACCGGTCGGCGTCGAGCACGATCATCAGCGTCGCGTTGGGCACGTTGACGCCGACTTCGATCACGGTCGTCGCGACCAGGAGGTCGATGTCGCCGGCCGCGAAGGCCAGCATCGCCGCCTCCTTCTCATCGCCGGGAATGCCCCCGTGGAGCTTCCCGATGCGGCACCCGGCGAGGTCCGCCTGCTGCTGCAGGTGCCCGAACGTGCTCTCGACCGAGGCCCGGGGCGGGCCGTCGCCGGGGTCGGAGGACGGCTCGTCGATCAGCGGGCACACCACGAAGACCTGACGTCCCGCGTCGATCTCCTCACGCGCCCGTTCCCAGATCCGCTGCTCCCAGCCGGGGTGGCTGTCCAGGGCGACGACGTGGGACCGGATCGGCTGCCGGCCGGCCGGCAGCTCCGTGAGCGTGGAGACCGCCAGGTCGCCGAAACTCGTCATCGCCACGGTGCGCGGGATCGGCGTCGCGGTCATGATCAGGACGTGCGGGGCCGTGGATGCGCGCTGGCGCAGGGCGTCCCGCTGCTCGACCCCGAACCGGTGCTGTTCGTCCACGACGATCATCCCCAGCTCGGCGAAGCCGACGTGCTCGGAGAGCAGCGCGTGGGTGCCGACCACGAGGTCGACCTCCCCCGAGGCCAGACCCAGCAGCACCCGCTTCTTGGTCGACTGGGTCATCGATCCGGTGAGGAGCTCGACGCGGATGGCCAGCGGGTCCGAACCCAGCGTGCCGGCGCCGCCCAGGTCGCCGAGCAGTTCGTTGATGGACCGGAAATGCTGCTCCGCCAAGACCTCGGTGGGGGCCAGGAACGCGGTCTGCGCTCCGGAATCGACGACCTGCAGCAGCGCCCGCAGCGCCACGACCGTCTTGCCCGATCCGACCTCGCCCTGGAGGAGCCGGTTCATGGGTCGGGTCGTGGCCAGCTCGGCGGAGATCACCTCTCCGTTCTCCTGCTGGCCGGAGGTGAGCGCGAACGGCAGCCGCGCGTCGAAGGCGGCCAACACACCGTCGGGGCGGCCGGGGCGCGCCGAGGCCGGTTCGGACTGGTGCGCCGCGCGTCGCGTCGCCAGGACCGTCTGGAGGAGGAACGCCTCCTCGAACTTGAAACGGTGCCGGGCACGGTAGGCGTCCTTGACCTCGTCCGGGGAATGGATGGTCCGCAGTGCGTCCCCGTAGGGCATGAGCCCCTCGGCCCGGCGCAGTTCGGCCGGCAGCGGGTCGGGCAGTGTCTCGGGCAGCCCGGCGGCCAGGATCTTGCGGATGCTCTTCCGGACGAGCTCGCTGCTCACCTTCTTCGTCGCCGGGTAGATCGGGACCGGGCGGACGTCGACGGCACCCTCGGCGGACCCGTCGTCGTCGGACAGGATCTCGAAGTCGGGGTGGCTGAGGCTGCGCTTGTCGCGGTAGACGGAGACGGTGCCGGAGACCAGCAGGCGGGTCCCCCGCTGGACCCGCTCCAGCGACCGGTTGTTGAAGAAGGACACCGTGATGACGTCCCCGGTGTCGGACGGATCGGCGGCGAGCAGGAATTCGTAGATCTTGCCGCGGCGGCTCCGCATGTAGCGGCTGCGCGCGTCGACCACGTAGCCGACGAGCGTCACGCTCTCCCCGGGCGCCGCCGTCGAAATCTCCGCGAGCGCGCCCCGTTCGGCGTATCTGCGCGGGAAATAACCCAGGAGCTGGCCGACCGTCGCGCGCCCGAGCGTCTCGGCCAGGGACAAGGCGGTCTTGGGGGCGAGGATCTGTTCGAGGGGGCTCTGGAGCATCCGCCCCGCTGCCTCCAGCTGCTCGGTGACCATGCGTTCAGGCGCAGGAGTCCGACGTGCTCAGGGCGGTGACGCTGACGTTCTCCGGCTCGCCGAAGGTCTTCAGCATCTCCAGGGTCGTCTCTTCCTCCGGGACGTGGACGTGGATGCGCCAGCGGGCCTCGTCCTCCTCGCCGCCGGGAAGTGCGCTGATGATCACGGACTCGCCCACGTCGTCGAGCCGGGCGCGCAGGAGGGCGGCATCGAGCGGGCTGAGACTCATGCTGCACATGACCTCCACCCCCTCCTCGACCGGCACTGAACGGTGCACGTGCGGGTCCTGGATACCGTAGCCGGGGAACCCGTCCAATACCTCTTCGCCGACTTCAGATCCGGCGACCGCCGCCTTCATCGCCTCGAGCACCAGCAGGAAGCCCACGGCCCCCGAGTCGACCACGCGGGCCGCCGCCAGCGAATCGATCTGCGCCTCGGACTGGACGACCGCGGTCCTCGTCGCGTCAATGGCGGCGTCCAGCCCGTGCAGCAGCGCGGCGCGGGAATGCGGCTCGGCGCTCGCCTCCGCCTCCTGCAACGCGGAGAACACCGCCCGGCTGGCTGCCGTCATCGCCGTCGGCATGGTCCCGGGAACCGGGTCCGTCAGAGCGGACCAGCTGCGGAGCTGCCCGCGATCCAGGGATTCGGCCAGCAACGTGAGGTTCAGGCGCGCCTGCCCCTGCAGGGGTTCGGCGAACCCGACGAGGAAGACCGACAGGAGTGTGCCGGAATTTCCGCGGGCGTCCTCCAGGGCCGCTTGCGCGGCCGCGGACAAGACGAGGCCGAGATCCGAGTCCGTCTCGACCGCTTGCGCCGCTTGGGAGGCGACCTTCACGGTCTCGTAGAGATTGGTTCCGGTATCGCCGTCGGGAACGGGGAAGACGTTGATCGCATCGAGGCGGTCACTGTGGTTGGCAAGAACCGTCTCGGCCTGCTTCAACCACGCTTTGGCACCGGACACGCCGGTGGCGAGTTTCTGCTGCACGTCTATCCCATTCAATTCACGATTCGCCGGCCGTCACCCTTCGCTGCCACAGGAGGGTTGGGCGTCTTCGCCTCGGCCGTCGCGGCATTCTCACCGCAGACTCTGCTCGTTCCAGCCTATCCCATGGCACCGCTGGTAGCCGGGTTGCTGACACGCGGCCGCGGTGCCGAATTCCGGCCCTGTTCTACCCGCGCGTAAGATCGGACGGGCAGGACCGTACCGACAGTAAGGGCAATTGATGGGCCGTCAGGCTTCGCAGGGCTCCAGGACCGACGCAGACGGCGTCGTCCCCGGGGCGCGCCATGCACGGCAGGAGGGCCGGTTCGCCATCCGGACGGGCTATCCGGACCCTTTCCTGCCGCCGTTCGATGCGGCCCCGCTGCTCGGCACGACGCGGCATAGCGCCGGGCCCGCGGAACCGCACGAGGACACCGGCTTCATCAAGCTGATCTCGCAGGCACCTACGGCGGACAAGATCGCGCGCAAGCGCCTCGTCGCAAGGGCGATCCTGATCATCGCGGTCGCCGCGGTCCCGCTGGTCGCCCTCGGCCTGTACCTCTCCTGAGCCGGCTTCCCGCCCCGCTGGCGCTACGGGCCGACAACCACGGCTTCCAGCTGGTCGAGGACCGCTGATTCCTCGAACCGACGACAGTACTGGCGGGCGTGCTCCGTCGCACTGGCGTAGGCCTCATCGTCGCCCACCACGGCGGCGATGGTGGCGGCCATATCGTCCGTCGTGAGGTGGAGCCAGTGCTCAGGATAGATCTGCTCCGCGCCGGGCCATGCCAAGGAGACGGGCAGCGCCCCGGAGGCGCCGCCGTCGGCCAGGGTCAGATGGAACGACTCGAAATCGCTGACCGACAGCACAATCCCGATCTTCCGGTACCACTCGGGCATGTCATCACCGTGACCGTCGAAATGGACGGCTCCGCGCAGCAGCGGGTCGTTCTGGATTCGGGACTGCTGGGCATCGTAGTAGGCCATCTCGCGTTCGCGTTTGAGCATCCACGGATAGTCCTCTGGTGTCCGGCCTTTGACGAACAACTGGTAGCGGTCGTCGTGCCTGCGCAGCTCGGCGAGCACATCCAGCGCGCGGTCGAGATGCTTCTGCATCGGAACGATGCCGACCAGTCCGAGGTTGAACCGTGCCCCGTCCGCCTTGTCCGACCCGAAGTAGGAACTGTCGACGGCGTTAGGTACGACGACGGTCGTCCCGCGGGCGTACCGGTACCGGGACGTCGCCATCTGCTCCACAAGACCGCCGACGAAGACGGTCTGGTCGATCCGTCCGAGCTGGGTGCGCTCCGGGTATGGAGTGAAAAGCTCCTGCGAGTGGAAGCGCGCCACCAGACGCTGGCCGTCCCTGCAGTTCCGGGCGTACCACTCGGCATTTCCGAGCGACCACTCGCAGAAAACGATGTCCGCCTGCTCGAGCAGCCGGTGGCTGACCTCCGGATCGTGTTTCCCGTGGTCCTCCCATTCGTCGAACAGGAGCCTGTGGCCGCGCCCGCGCAGGCGCCCGATCAGCGACCCCGCGAATTTGAGGTCGTGGCCGGCGACGAGGATCGTCTGCGACGCCGGCTGAGACACCTCGGCGGCGGCCTCCTCCGCCGACGTTCGCGTGGTCAACTCGCGGCGGAGCAGGACGACACGTTCCCCGTCGACCGGTTCTGCCCCCAGCCAGGGCCACCCCTCTTCCGCGATACCTTCCTCGATGAGCGCATGCCCGGGAGTCGACAGGTCACGCGGTCCGGCCTGGACCGTTCGGGTAGTCGAATCGCCGGTGAGGGACTTCAGCCATGCACCGCGGCAGAGGTCCTCCCCGAGGAGGTCGTCACCGAGATACGGGCCGAACCACGCCGTCAGCAGCCCTTCCGGGACCTCGGACAGGACCTGAACGCCGGCACGCACCAGCAGGTCAGCCCCGGGGCCGTCGCCGCCTGCGCAGACGACGACGGAAGGCCGGTGGGTCTGGCGCAGCACGTCCCCAGCGGTCTGCTCCGACACGTCGTCGAGAATGAGGGCGTAGTCGTCCAGACGGGGGCCCGCGACTGGGATTCCCGCCGTGCGCAGCATGAGCGCGAGCCGGTGCCCGGCCAGGTGCGCCCGGTAGACCAGCCGGTGGAGGACCCACGCGTCATGGTTCCGTCCACCTTCGTTGTTCAGCCAGTAGTTCGCGAGGAGGCCC
Organism: Zhihengliuella salsuginis; assembly: GCF_014651715.1. Lineage (GTDB taxonomy): Bacteria > Actinomycetota > Actinomycetes > Actinomycetales > Micrococcaceae > Zhihengliuella > Zhihengliuella salsuginis. The sequence continues at coordinate 23,669 of NZ_BMXK01000012.1, read as the reverse complement.
GCCTCCCCCGGGCTCGTTGCCAAGGGCAGGTGGGGCGCGAAGAACGTCGGCACCCCCGTCCCCGATCCCGTGATGATCGGAGTTCCGCACGCCGCAAGCTCCATCACCCGTCGCGAGAACATCGTCGGCGACGTGGCGACGGAATTCACATTCACATGCACGGGGTGGGACTTGTACGCTTCCACCATCTCCGCATACGGCAACCCGCCCTGCACGAAGGGAGCGAGCGCGCCCGGGAACTGGTAGGGGCTTCCCGGATGGTTCACCTGGCGGTCGTAGATCGTCAGACCGTGCTCGCTGATCTCTCCGAGCATCCGAGCCAGCTCCTTCGAGCGGTCCGGGTAACGGTCACCGTAGTAGGAACCGCCGTAGGCGACCGAATGATCGTAGTCTCGTGCGCTCGGCGTCGGATTGTGCAGCTGCGGTTGCGCGAAGAACGGCAGTGCGGCGATCGATTTGGTATCTCTCCCGGACGCGTACCGCGGAATGCAGTCGGCATCCGTCGTGAAGACGTGGTCGAAGTGCGCTGCAGTCGGAACGTACCGGTCGATGTGGACCGGGTCCTCTTTATTCCAGAAGATCGTCCGGATCCCCCGTTCGCGACAGGTGGCGAGGAGTGAGCGCAGCGGTTCGAATTCTTCGTCGGTATAGAAGCCGACACCCCGTCGCCACTGGCCGCCGTTGCCTTCCCACGCCGATTCGACCAGCAGGGCGTCGATCCCGTCCTCATCGAGCTGCCGGCCCCAGGTGTCCCGGTCCATGGGGACCAGATCGCATTCTGCTTCGAGGCTCTTGGTCGTGAACTCGTCAGCAATGATGCCGAGGCGAATGGAGGCGAGAGGCCGCTCGCGCCCCGACTCCAGGCCGGGGCGGGACCCACCCGTTTCCACGGCCGCGAGAAGCGGAGCGTGGGCCGCGGCGACCCGGTCGGCGATGGCCTCCCACGAACGTTCGTGCACCGTCCACCACCGTGCGGCTCTGCCCAGGTCGGCTCTCAGCGATTCGTCATCCATCAACTCCGCGAGCCGTTCCGCCAGGTGCGCCGCGTTCCCGGCGTCGAACAGGAGACCCCTCTCCCCAACTGCACCGAGGAGATGCCTCAGCGGAGCGACGTCGGAGCCGACGACGGCGATGCCTGCGGCCATCGCCTCGAGGGGTTTCAAGGGTGAAACCATCTCCGTGACGACATTGCTCACACGGGGGCACGGCGCCGCATCGAAGAGGCTCAGGTATGCGGGAATGTCGCCCGAATCGACCCGTCCCGTGAACACGACCCTCGACATCAGGTCCAGCTCCCTGACCTGTCGCTTCAAGGACTCCAGGGAAGGCCCGTCACCGACCAGGAGCAGTCGGGCATCCGGATTTCGATCAGCCAACTCTGCGAAGGCATCGACGAGGAGATCGAGACCCTCGTAGGACACCATGCTGCCCGCGTAGCCGATGACGAAGTGCCCCGGTTCGATCCCGAGCCTCGCGGCGAGCGACCGGTCGCGGGAGACGGGAACGAACTTGGCAGGGTCCGCGGCATTCGGGACCAACCGGATGCGGTCCGCTGAAACACCCCGACGGATGAGTTCGTCACGCACCTCCTCCGTGATGGCCAGGACCTGGTCCGCCTCCCGGGCCACGAGCGATTCGAGGTCACGGGCGATGCCGAACTTCTCGGTCGACGTCCATGCCTCGCCCTTGGCGGCCGCCTCGGTGATCTCCCAGAGGCCACGGACTTCGTAGACGAAGGGAACACCGAGGCGGCGGGCCGCCAGCAGGGCCGGCAGCGCGGTGAGATGATTCGAGGCGCTCTGGATAAGTGCGGGCCGGTTGATCACAGCTTCGCGGACGTACGCATCCGCCGCCTGATGCAGGTATGTGTCGAGCGGGGTCCGGGCGACATTCGGCCCCGGGTTGTAGACGTATCGCACACCCTCGTGAATCCGGTTGGACCGCTTCGTCTCCAGCGAGGGGCCACTTGTCTTGCTGTCCCACGGATATCCCGGCCGGGCCGCGACGAACACGTCTTCGCCGTTGGCGGCGAGCCCGCTGACCAGCCCCGAGGTTCGGGTCGAGTATCCGTTCGAATTGAATTCGCCGGTGCTGTGGGCGCAGTACATGATGCGCCGCGCGACGGGCTGATATCCGGGTGTGCTGCTTTGCGGCGGGACGTACGGCAGACTGTCGACGAAACGCGCAAGACCGTGGACTTGATCGATAAACGAGCGATCGCGATCAGTCGGTTCATAGCCGGAGCCTTCGAATCCGTCATCGTCAGGCATCCGTGCCAGTATGTCGCGGGCTGCGAGAACGCCGCCGCGAACGAAGTAAGCCTGTCGAGCGTCGGCCAGCAGAGACTTGCACGTGACTTCAGCCGGGCCGCCGCCGGTACTGGGTGCAAAGGGAACCGAACTCGACGAGGCAGCGTGGATACCGCCGGACGGGGGGCCTGATGTCACGGACATTGGCTTTTCAGCTTGGTTGCCTGGTGCCGACCTGCCAGCACCCCGGGCCTTCGTCCAGAGCCTGGCCGCAATCGCTTGAGGGCGCGCGACGGCCTTCGAGACTTTGATCGCGGGATCGTCGCGCAGCCTCTCGTAGGCCGCCTTGAACTTTTCGACGCGTGCCGTCTGATTGTCGTACAGCTCCCGAAGCCGCTCGTTTCGGCGGGAGAGTCTCTCCAGATCCTGCTTCAGCTGCGCTTGATCGGCCTTGGATTGCTGCAGCGCACGCTCGAGGGACTGCGCACGCTTGGCCAGAGAGGCCTCGCTCGAACGCAACCGAAGGAACTCTTCGACGACCGAATCTTTGTTCTCGGTCAGGCTGTAGGCCAGCGCTCGGTCGAGAGGAGAACCGGAGTAGGACTTGTCGATACTCATGAGGCTTTCTGTCGTCGTAGATACGGATGGCGTTGAGGAGAATCTGCCCCGGTCGCCGGCAGCCGGGTCAAATGAAGATCCGCTGTCAGCAGATATACCGATCGTCTATGTCGTGCGCCTTCTGGCGTTCCCCCTGAGCGAGAGCGCCGGTGGTTCGTACTCAGCTTGGAATCGACGCACCAGCTGACCCGCGCGCTTGGTGTCCTTTTCGCGTTCGGCCTTTGCCAACTGAGTTCGCCAACGCTTAACGGTGGCAGTCTCCGCATCCATGATGAAGTTCCCTTCGTGGAGCCAGCAAATACGCCCCGCCAATGGACTCAAGTGACGAATGTCATTGCTGACCAGAATCATTGAGCCGCCACGTCCGTAGAAGGCCTCCACCTTCTTCTGCTCCCACTCGTTCTGGAGCAGTTCAAACAGGACCTCAGAGTCGTCGATGACGAGTGCCTTGGTTCCCGTGGCCAACGCCAAGTAGAACCGCACCCGCTCTACAGTCTGATGGTCGATGTTGCGAACTTGGTCATCGAAAACCGCGTCGTCGAGTGCCGCTTCCTGAGCCACGATGGCGACAGCGCTCCGGACGCGTTGCCCGCTCATCCCGTGAGCCATGGCGAACCTGACGGCATTGAACCGCAACGTTTCCTCGGAGAGGAAGGCACCGGGAGCGTCCAGGACGACGGGGTCACCATCAATATAGATCTTTCCCTGCTCGGGGTCTTTGCTGCCGGCGACAAGCTCAGTCACCAGTTGGGCGCCGTCGCGTCGACTGCCGAGAATCCCTACCGATTCGCCGGGCAATGCCATGAATGTCAAGGTGTTCAGTTTGGCCGTGAACTCACTCTTGCCGCGCCCTTGATGCTTTGACGCGGAGACTTCGTGCAGCAGCAGCGTTGGACGGACTCTTGTCTGTCGATTCACGTCAGCCCCCGTTCATCCCGTAGTTGTCGCTCTGGCGCCAGATCAACCATGACCCGACGAGTAAGGGAAGCACCGCCCACAACGCCATGATGTACCAGCCCTCGCCCACGGGTACTTCGTTGTAGACCAATGCAGACCTAACGTATTCGAGGACCCAGTACATGGGGTTCCAATGCACCAAGAAATCAATGATGGGATGTACGCCGAGGAACCGATCAGCAGCGAACATGACGCCCGACCCGAACATCCAGGCCCGAGTCGCCGCTCGGAGGAGATTCTGCACGTCGGGCACAAGGCCGACAAAATGGGCCGAGACCAGAGCGATGCCGGTCGCCAACATGATCTGCAGCCCGATGACCGGCAAGACCAGGAGGACAATCCAACTGATCTGTTCCGGCGGAGAAATAGCGAAGATCATGACGACCATGACCACGTAGCTCGGAAATCCCGTCAACCAGACCCTTACCACGGCGCTCAGTGGCCCGGTGATTGGCGGTAGTGGGGCACCGGAGGTGTTCTTCTTCCAATTCAGGAGAGTTGCGGCGGCGGAATTTACCGACTTGGACGTCAGTTGGAAGAAGAAGACGCCGACGAGCAGGAAGGCGATGAAGTTGGGAATGCCCTTCTCAATGTTCAGGATGACGCCGAAGACGAAGTAGAACATCGCACCGTCGAGGATCGGGTTGATGATGAGCCAGAGATTGCCCAGGTACTGCCGCTTGCCCGCTTCGTCCACTTTCGACCGTGCTTCGTGCAGCATGAAACTGCGAGCGTCCCAAACGCGTACAAGATAGTCCACGAACGCGGGACGGCCTCCGCGCTCGTGCATCCCCGTGACGTCCACCAATGTCGGCACAGACGAGGGTGCCCCGTCGCCGCTTCCAACTTCCACTATGAAGACTCCTGATGGTGTCTGAGCGTCGCGTAAAGATCAACGCACAGCTCGGCGTTTCGCTTCCAGGTCCGCGTGCTGAGGACGAACTTGCGCCCGGTGAATCCCATGCGCTCCCGCAGTTCTGCATTGTCAGCGAGTCTATCGATGGCGCGGGCCAAGGCCTCAGGGTCCTCCGCCGGAACGAGGAGCCCATTGATGCCGTCGTCGACAGTCTCCCTCAATGCCGGGAGATCGGAGGCGACGACCGGACGGCAGGATGCCATCGCCTCGACCGGTTTCAGAGGCGTGACGGAACGTGTGACGGCAAAGTCCTTGCGAGGTACGACGAAAATGTCCAACGCCCCGTGATACCGGACTGCATCGGACGTCGATACCCGGCCGACGAAGATGTCCGCCGGGTCCAGACCGACTTCCGCTGCGTGAAGCCGCAGTTCCTGCATAGCGGCACCACTGCCGACGATGAGAAGGCGTACGTCGTCCCGTCGTCGACGAAGGAGCGAATAGGCGGTCAGCAAATCGTCGATTCCCTCATAGGCAACAAGGGACGAGACCGTGCCTATGTACAGCTTGTCCGGGTCGATGCCGAGCTTCGCCTTGGCTTGTCGGGCACTTGTTGGAGTTGATAGAAAGTCCGCCCCCACCGCGTTCGGCACCAGACGGATGCGCTCTCGTGGAACACCATATTCGACGATCCTGTCGCGCATGGACGCCCCCAGTGTCAGCACCAGGTCGGCGTCCCTCATGACCTCGCCTTCGCGGATGTTGAAACGCTTGTAGCGTTCGGAGGACACTGCCTCCGGCCCGCGCTTCGACGCCCACGTATCAGCAAGTTGGCCACGGACCTCGTACACCCACGGGACTCCCACGGCTTCCGCGACTGCGCGGACAACCAATCCATTCACGAAGTGAGTCGTGGTGTGCAGAACTTCCGGCTTGAGCACCCGGACGAGATCAAGCAGGCGTTCCGTCTCCGCCTGGAGACGATCGCGGAGGTTGGGGACAGCGCCCTTGACCACCAATCTGTGGTAGGTGACGTCGTCGATGCGTTGCTTCCGAGGGGCTTGCACGAATCCGAGCGATTCGGGATATCCGAGCCGCGTTACCGCGTGGACCTCCCACCCTTCCTCGGCCTGTGCCTTCAGGAACGATTGTGATCGCCGGGTGTATCCGGTCGCCGTGTAGGGAAGGGAATTGGTCAGGAGGTGGAGCACAACTTGATCCCGCGGTGTGTAATCATCTACGGGGGCAACGGATGGAGCCCAATCGCCGAAGACATCACGTTCGGCTGCGTAGCGGTCCCGGAGGCGGCTGAGACGTCGGCTCGTCGGATTGAGACGCTGGATCGCCGCAGTAGTGTGGCCGTTGTAGAACTCGAGTTTCGCCAGGGTGAGGTCTCTGCCCTCGACATCATCCATGCGGGCGGCGAAAATGCCGGCAATCTGCGGCTGATCGGCCGCCAAAGCGATATTAGCCAGATTTCGGGCCTTCGCACCTCGGGGCCCCTTTGCAAGAGCAGTCCGCAGGCGATGGGCGATCTCGTCGGCGTTACCGGCCAACAAGGAGACCATCGATGATGCCGTCAGAGATGGGAAAGATCCCAAACCCGCGTCGAAAAACCCGAGAAGTCGTTCCGCGGTGGGCGTCGCCCGCCTGCGCCAGAGACGTTCGACGAACGCGACGGAATCCTCTTTCCAGTGACGACGAAGGGTGTGCCGTTTGGCCAGCAACCGTTTCATCGGGGGCCATCACCTCGGCCCGGAATCTCCCGGCCTCGTTCGTGTTCAAGCACGTGTAGCGCACTGCCTTCCGTTGACGGCCGTATCGACATGAGGACGGCCTCCAGTTGCCGTTTTCGTGTCACAGCAACTCGTCGAGAATATCTTGCGTCTCGGAGAACGGCCAGATAGGCCACCCCGGGGACTAGTTCTCGAGACCTTGATTCTCGATGTAAGTCGTCAACGTGTCCGACTTGAGAGCCTCCGAGACCTGGTGTGTAGCCGCGGGGTCATGGAGGACGATCGACTGCCCATCGGACGAACGGCCGGTCCCCCGGTTCGGCAGGGTGAAGGTGTGGACATCGCCCGTCCGGACGTTCCGCAGGCTCAAACCGAGCTGACCGAGCCCGAACGCGTCGACGTCCTCATCGACCGTCACGTAGGGCGAGAAGTTGTCGACGATGCTCGAGATCTTACCGGGGTCGGTCAGCGTCTCCTGCGTGAGGAATCGAGCCATGACGGCCTTCAGGAAGAGCTGCTGGTTCGCGACCCGCGTATAGTCGCCGTCCGTGAACTGCTTGCGCTCCCTGACGAAGCGAAGGGCACGATCGCCTTCGAGTGTGATGGGGCCTGCCTCGTAGGAGTAGGACTGCTCGCCCCCGCTGACGGTGAAGGCCCGCGGATTGTTCACTTCCACGCCGCCGAGGGATTCCGTCAACGACTTGAAGCCTTCGAAGTCGATGATCGCGATGTGGTCGACGGGAGCATCCACCACGGATTCGATCGTCTGGACCAGCAGGGGGACGCCACCCAGGGCGAGCGCCGCATTGATCTTGTGTTCCCCATGACCGGGGATCTCAACCCACGTATCGCGCATGATGGACATGACGTTGATGCTCTTGCGGTCACCGGGGATGTTGACCAGCATCATCGTGTCGGCACGTCCGCCGTTGGGCACATCAGGCAGGTTCTCGGTCTCGCCGCTCCCGCCGCGGCTGTCGGAGCCGATGACGAGGTAGTTGATCGCGTCTTCGCTCTCCTCGGAACGATCTGGCCGATCCGCGGTAGGAAATGCGGATTCGATGGACTGCGATTTCTGATCGAAGCTGTTCTTGAGGCTGAAGAGATAGCCGAGGGCCAGTCCCGCGGCCATCACGACCACCGTCAGTACGGCGATGAGCGCAATGACCCCGGAACGCCGCTTCCGCCGCTTCGGCTCGTCGTTGTACCCATCCCCCATGCCGTCAAGACCGGCCATGTTTCGCTCCTTGTATACGGTTCCGTCACGCCGTCGACCGCCCCCAGGAGTGGGCGCAACCAGTCAGACGATCCGGATAGAATCCTAAAGTGCTTTCCTTCAGCTTTCCTGTCAGATCCGCCAAAGCATCAGCGCGGCAACGATACACCGGTTTGACACGCACGGGCGCATTAGTGCTTGTGGTCATGTCGCTGTCGGCCTGTGCCCCCGCCGTCGATGTCGATCCGGCACCCAACGCCAACGATCCGTCGTGTGCAGACACGATGGTCATCCTGCCGGACGAGGTTTCGGGCCACGAACGCCGTGATACCAACAGTCAGGCGACGGCCGTCTGGGGAGATCCGGCCGCAATCGTGCTGCGTTGCGGGGTGGCGAGCCCGAGCCGGGTGACGACCGATCCGTGCGTGACTGCGAATGGAGTCGATTGGATCGCACGGGAGGGCGAGACCGCCTGGACGCTGACGACGTTCGGCCGGACCCCTGCGACCGAGGTCCTGTTCGATCCGCTGGAAGTTCCATCGAGCAACGTCCTGCCCGAGCTCGCGGCAGCTGTACAGGCCAATCCCGCAGAGACGGAGTGCCTGTCCACCGAACAGGAAACCAATCTGCCCTGACTGTCAGCGGAGGCCGAGCGGACGCTCGAGCGCCAGCTCGATCAGCTCATCGATCAGGTCCGGATAGGCGATCCCGGTCTTGGCCCACATCTGGGGGTACATGCTGCTCGGCGTGAATCCCGGCATCGTGTTGATCTCGTTGATGACCCACTCGCCGACGTCAGTGTAGAAGAAGTCGACGCGCGCCAGCCCCTCGGCGCCGACGGCGTCGAAGGCCGCGACCGCGAGGCGGCGGATGGCCTCCCCGTCTTCCTCCGGCAGATCTGCAGGGCAGCTCAGGGCGGCGCTGTCGTCGACGTACTTGGCCTCGAAGTCGTAGAAGGCGTGGGCGCCTTCGGGGACGGCGATCTCTCCGGGGAAGGACGCGCGCGGCGGCTCGTCTCCATGGCCCTCGAGGACGCCGCACTCGATTTCGCGGCCGGTGATGCCCTCCTCGATGACAACCTTCGGATCGTGCTCGCGCGCGGCTTCGACCGCCGTCCGCAGCTGGTCGCGATCATCCACACGGGTGATGCCCATCGACGAGCCGGCGCGGGCGGGCTTGACGAACAACGGCAGTTCCAGGCCGTGCGTGCCGGCCAGCGCCGCTTCGGGGTCACGGCGCCACTGTTTGTCGGTGATGACTGCGTAGGGCCCGACCCGGAACCCGGCGGACTCGAAAACGACCTTCATGTAGTGCTTGTCCATGCCGATGGCGCTCGCGGCCACTCCGGCACCCACGTAGGGCAGATCGGCCAGTTCCAGCATGCCCTGCAGCGTCCCGTCCTCGCCGAAGGGACCGTGCAGCAGGGGGAAGACGACGTCGACGCGCCCCAGGTCCTCGATCTCGCCGTTCGCGCCGGACATCAGGCGGGATTCCTTGGCGACGCTGATCTCCGCGGTTCCCTCGCCGTCGCTCAGGTGGAGCTGACTCGACCCTGCCGCCACCTCCGGGTGCTCCCCCGAGGTCAGCGTCCAGTCGCCCGGGCTGGAATCGACGAGCGTCCAGCTGCCGGCCTTGGTGATGCCGACGGGAATGACGTCGTACTTGCGCCGATCGATCGCCTTCATCACACTCGCCGCAGTCACGCAGGAGACGGAATGCTCAGAGGACCGGCCACCGAAGAGCAAGAGGACACGCGGTTTGGTGGTAGCAGGCATACTAGTCGCTTTCTCGGCCATGGTTCGTTTCGGATTTCAGATCGCGGCCCAGTAGTTGGCGCGCCATGCCCTCGATGGTGAGGCGCCCGTCGAGGACCCCGACAACCGCCTCTGCGATCGGCATCTCGACGTCGTTTCGGCGGGCCAGGTCCAGGACGGCGTGGGCCGATTTCATCCCCTCGGCGGTCTGCGTCATCGCTTCGCCGACCTCGACGGCGCTGAGGTTCTCCCCGAGCAGGCGGCCGGCCGTGCGGTTCCGCGACAACGGGGACGAGCACGTGGCGACGAGGTCTCCGAGACCGGCGAGACCGGCCATGGTCTCCAACTGCCCGCCGAGCGCGATGGCCAGGCGAGTCGTCTCCGCCAGTCCCCTGGTGATGACTGACGCCTTGGTGTTGTCGCCCATGCCGAGCCCGTCGCAGATCCCGACGGCGAGGGCGATGACGTTCTTGACGATGCCGCCGATTTCGACACCGGCGACATCGGAGTTGGTGTAGGGGCGGAAGTACGGAGCGCTCACTGCCGAGGCGATTCGCGTCGCGACCTCCTCGTCGGAGCAGGCCACCACTGAGGCGGTGGGTTCCTCGCGCGCGATCTCCATGGCCAGGTTCGGGCCGGAGACGACGACGATCTGGGCGTCTTCGAGTCCGAGCTCCTCCGCGATGACCTCGCTCATGCGCGCATCGGTGCCGCGCTCGAGGCCCTTCATGAGGGAGATCACAACGGTGTCGGGGCTGATGGCGTCGCGCATCTGGCGAAGTTGGGCCCGAAGGGTCTGCGCCGGCACCGCCAGCACGACGACGTCGGCCCCCGCCAGCGCTTCCTGCAGATCGCCGGTCGCCCTGATGCTCTGGGGCAGCTCGATGTCTCCGAGATACTGACTGTTCGTGTGGGAGCTGTTGATCTCATCAGCGACGCTCTCGCGACGGGCCCAGAGGGCGATATCGCCGTGGCCGTCAACCCGCGTGGCGGCATCTGCCGCGACTTTGGCGAAGGTCGTGCCCCAGCTGCCGGCACCGATCACGGCCATTTTCGAAGTGACTGTCATCCCTGCTCTCCCGCTCGGTTGGTGGGGGCCGGCCCATCCGTGCCGGATGGCCGTCGGGACGCGCCCGGATCGCGTTGTTCGTAGTCACGCCCGGAGAGCGCCTGGCCGTGCGCCGAGGGATCCCACAATGTCTCGGGCGGCGATTCGCCGCGCAGGTCGCCCACCAGCTCCGCAACAGCGTTCATGATGCGTTCGGTGGCCTCGACGAGCACTGCCTTCGTCATCGGCTTGCCCCGGAGATCGGACAGGTCCACCGCCTCGCCGACGACGACCCGCGCCTGCTTGCGGGGGAAGAGGTGAAGCCGCTTCCCATAGCGCGGGAGGAGCTCGTGAGCGCCCCAATGGCCGATCGGAATCACGGGCGCGCCCGTCTGAAGGGCCAAACGCGCCGCACCGGTCCGACCCTTCATTGGCCACATGTCCGGGTCCCTCGTCAGAGTGCCCTCGGGGTAGACGATGGCCACGGATCCCTCGTTCAGGAGCTCTCCGGCCAGTTGCAGCGACCGCTTTGCACCCTGTGAGCTGCGGGCCACCGGGATCTGCCGCGTCTTCTTCAGAAACCAGCCGAGAACCGGGACCCGGAACAGCGATTCCTTCGCCAGATACCGGGGCAGGCGGCCCGACCGGTAGATCGCGTGCCCCACGATCAGTGGATCGATCTCGGTGGAATGGCTGGGGCAGGCGATGAACCCGCCCTCGGGCAGACGGTCGAAACCTTCCCAGCGCTTGCCGATCATGGCGTTCAGCGCCGGCAGGACGAGACCCGCCAGCGTGCCGAATGCGCAGCGCTCGCTCAAACTCACAGGCAAGAGCTGCTAACCCCGCTCGCTGATTTCCACGCTTGCGCCCAACCCCTGGAGCTTGTCGAGGAAGCGCTCGTAGCCCCGGTCGATCAGCTCGATTCCGGTCACGTTGCTCGTCCCCTCGGCGGCGAGGGCGGCGATCAGGTGCGAGAAGCCGCCGCGCAGGTCGGGAATGTCGATGTCGCGCCCGACCAGCGGGGCCGGTCCGGTGATGACAGCCGAGTGCAGGAAGTTGCGCTGCCCGAATCGGCAGGGCACCGAGCCGAGGCACTCGCGGTGCAGTTGGATCGTGGCCCCCATGCGGATCAGGGCCTCCGTGAAACCGAATCGGTTCTCGTAGACCGTCTCGTGCACGATCGACACGCCCGCTGCCTGCGTCAGGGCGACGACGAGCGGCTGCTGCCAGTCCGTCATGAAGCCCGGATGCACGTCGGTCTCCAGCACCAGCGGCTTCAACGGCTTCCCCGTGTGGTAGAACCGGATGCCGTCGTCGTGGACGTCGAAGGCGCCGCCGATCTTCCGGTAGATGTTGAGGAACGCGGTCAGGTCCGGCTGGCGTGCGCCGGCCACGAAGATGTCGCCCTCGGTGACCAGGGCAGCGGACGCCCAGGAAGCGGCTTCGTTCCGATCCGGTACGGCCATGTGGTTGTAGCTGGTGAGCGTGGGGACGCCCTCGATCCGGATGACACGGTCCGTCTGCACCTGGATGATGGCACCCATCTTCTGCAGGATCGCGATCAGGTCCATGATCTCGGGCTCGACCGCCGCGTTCTTCAGCTCCGTGATGCCCTCTGCCCGGACGGCCGAGAGCAGCACCTGCTCGGTCGCGCCGACGGAGGGGAACGGAAGCTCCAGCTTCGCGCCCTTCAGTCCATGCGGGGCGCTGATAGCGATGCCCTCGACACGCTTGTCGACGACGGCGCCGAAGGCCCGCAGCACGTTCAGGTGGAAGTCGATCGGACGGTCGCCGATCCGGCAGCCGCCGAGATCAGGGATGAACGCCTCGCCGATGCTGTGGATCAACGGCCCGCAGAACAGGATCGGGATGCGTGAGTCGCCAGCGTGGGTGTCGATCTCCTTCGACGGCGCACGCGTGGCTCCGCGCGGGTCGAGCGTCAGGTCACCCGTCTCCGGGTCCTTCTCCACAGTCACGCCGTGGATCTGGAGCAGGCTCGTGACGATCTCGACATCGCGAATCTCCGGCACGTTGCGGAGCACAGACGGGCTGTCGCCCAGAAGCGCCGCGACCATGGCTTTCGGCACCAGATTCTTGGCGCCCCTGACGTTGACGGTGCCCTTGAGTGGTACTCCGCCGTGAATAGTCAGGACTTTGCCCATGAATGAAAACCTCGCGTTCGTTGGGTGCCCGGATGTCACCGGGAGCTCCTCGTAAGCATACAACTGACAGTACTGATTCCCGGGCACCACTCGGACTGCACCGGCCCCCTCAACACCTGCTCAATTTCACCTGAGCACGTGGTGAGGGGGCCGGAGGCCTGGCCGAGTGCAGTTTCGAGGGATCAGGGCTTCGCTGGGAGCGTAGCCGGCTTGAACGCGGGGCGGGACGCCTCGTAGGCGGTGATGTCTTCCTCGGACTGCAGCGTCAATCCGATGTCGTCGAGACCCTCCATCAGACGCCAGCGGGTGTAGTCGTCGATCTCGAAGTCGGCCGTAATCGCGCCGCACGTCACCTGACGTGTGTCGAGATCCACACTTACTTCGGCGCCGGGATTGTTCTCCAGCTCTTTCCAGAGCAGCTCGATGTCCTCTGGCTGGAGCTGGCCGGCGACGAGTCCCTGCTTGCCTGCGTTTCCGCGGAAAATATCGGCGAATCGGGTCGACAGCACCACCTTGAACCCGAAGTCCTTCAGCGCCCAGACAGCGTGTTCACGCGAAGACCCCGTGCCGAAGTCCGACCCCGCGACGAGGACCGAGCCGCGGTTGAACGGCTCCTTGTTCAGGATGAAGTCGTCGTTGCGCCGCCAAGCGGCGAACAGCGCGTCCTCGAACCCGGTGCGGGTGATCCGCTTGAGGTAGACCGCCGGGATGATCTGGTCGGTATCGACGTTGCTCTGGCGCATCGGCACGCCGATGCCGGTATGGCGAATGATCTGTTCCATGCTGTCTCCTTACGCGGCTGCCGCAGCAGCGGGCTCTTCGTCGAGATCGGACGGGGAACTCAGGGTGCCTCGGACGGCCGTCGCAGCCGCCACCAGCGGCGAGACGAGGTGGGTTCGCCCGCCCTTGCCCTGGCGGCCCTCGAAGTTGCGGTTCGAGGTCGACGCACAGCGCTCACCGGGCTCGAGCTGATCGGGGTTCATGCCCAGGCACATCGAGCATCCGGCAAAACGCCACTCCGCGCCGAATTCCTCGAACACCTTGTCCAGACCTTCGGCTTCGGCCTCGAGACGCACGCGTGCCGATCCCGGGACGACGATCATCCGCACGTCCGGGTCCTTCGTTCGCCCGCGGATGATCTCGGCGGCAGCCCGCAGGTCCTCCATCCGCGAGTTGGTGCACGAACCGAGGAACACGGTGTCGACCCTGACCTCCTTCATCGGGGTTCCGGCCTTCAGATCCATGTACTCGAGCGCCCGCTGCGCGGAGAGCTTCGTGTTCTCGTCTCCGAAATCCTCCGGGTCCGGCACAGACTCGGAGAGCGAGACGCCCTGACCGGGGTTGGTCCCCCACGTGACGAACGGCTCGAGCTCGTCCGCATCGATGGACACCTCGGCGTCGAAGGACGCGTCGTCGTCCGTCCGCAGGGTCTTCCAGTATTCGACGGCAGCATCCCAGTCGGCCCCGGTGGGCGCATGGGGACGTCCCTGAACATAGTCGAACGTCGTCTGGTCGGGAGCGATCATGCCGGCACGGGCACCAGCCTCGATGGACATGTTGCAGATAGTCATCCGGGCATCCATCGAGAGCTCTTCGATCGCCGATCCACGGTATTCCAGAACGTAGCCCTGGCCGCCACCGGTGCCGATCTTCGCGATCACGGCGAGGATGATGTCCTTGGACGTCACGCCTGTCTTCAGGCTGCCCTCGACGTTGACCGCCATGGTCTTGAACGGCTTGAGTGAGAGCGTCTGGGTCGCCATGACGTGCTCGACCTCGGAGGTGCCGATGCCCATGGCCAGTGCGCCGAATGCGCCGTGGGTCGACGTGTGCGAATCGCCGCAGACAACCGTCATGCCCGGCTGCGTCAGCCCGAGCTGCGGTCCGACGACGTGCACGATCCCCTGCTCGGCGTCCCCCAGCGGGTGCAGCCGAACACCGAATTCCTTGCAGTTGGCTCGCAAGGTCTCGATCTGCTTGCGACTCGTCGGATCGGCGATCGGCTTGTCGATGTCGAGCGTCGGGGTGTTGTGGTCCTCCGTCGCGATCGTCAGATCCGGCCGTCGAAGAGGACGGCCTGCCAATCGCAGCCCTTCGAACGCCTGAGGGGAGGTGACCTCGTGGACGAGGTGAAGATCGATGTACACGAGGTCGGGCTTGCGTCCAGCTCCGTCACCCTCGCCCTGTTTGACCACGTGCGAGTTCCAGACCTTCTCCGCCAGCGTCAGACTGGTTTGCCTATCGCCCATGATTTCCTCCGTCAGGTAGTGCCGATGACTCAACTCAAACACCAGCCCCGTCATGGCGCTAGTTTTTCGGCGTGCATCTCAGATGTTGAGACGCTAATATCAAAGCATGGACGGATCTAGTGGAGTCGGCGTGCTGGACAAAGCCGCCATGGTGTTGGACGCGCTGGAAGCCGGGCCCACGAGCCTGGCGCAACTGGTTGCGGCTACGGGACTCTCCAGACCTACGGTGCACCGTCTCGCTCAGGCCCTGGTCCATCACCGCCTCCTCGGCAAGGACATCCACGGTCGATTCGTCCTGGGCAGCCGCCTCGTAGAGCTGGCATCGGCCGCCGGTGAGGATCGACTGATCGCGGCCGCGGGCCCCCTGCTTGTGCAGCTCCGCGACACGACGGGTGAAAGCTCGCAGGTCTTCCGGCGACAGGGCGACAACCGCGTCTGCGTGGCCAGCGCCGAACGACCCGTCGGGTTGCGCGACACCATCCCTATCGGCACACAACTGTCGATGCGGGCTGGATCCGCCGCCCAGGTTCTCCTCGCCTGGGAGGACCACCAACGTTTGCTCGACGGCTTGCACGGCGCCCGCTTCACACCGACGATCCTGGCCGGCGTGAGACGGCGTGGCTGGGCACAGTCCCTTGGAGAGCGCGAGCCCGGTGTAGCATCCGTGTCGGCGCCCGTCCGAGGACCCAACGGACGTGTGATCGCAGCCGTATCCATCTCGGGTCCGATTGAACGACTCACCCGTCAACCTGGCAAAATCCACGCCGAGACGGTCGTCAAAGGGGCCTCTCAGTTGAGTGCTGCACTGAGGCAGACCTCCGAAATCCTTAGGTCAGAATAACGAGGAATCGGCCGATCTATGCCAGAATTTCACATTGTCCGCCGAGTCAGGAAAGTACAGGAGAAACCGGACGTAATGAGCGCATCTCGAAATCCGACGTCACCCTACCGCAGCAATCCTTCCCGAACCTACTGGAAGTCGGCCATGACCGGCCGCTCCGTCGCCGACGTCCCCGACTTCTACCAGAAGCGTTTCGAGATCCGTCCCCTGGAACGTATTGCGACCGCGGGCAGCTGTTTTGCCCAGCACATCTCAAGGCACCTCCGGGCCAACGGATATTCTGTCATCGACGCCGAACCGGCCCCGGGTCACTTTTCGTTACAAGAGTCCCTTGCCAAAGGCTATGGGATCTACTCCGCCCGCTTCGGTAACATTTACTACGCCAAGCAGCTCGAGCAGCTGGCACGAGAGGCCCTCGAGGGGCGAGAACCCAACGAGGTCGTCTGGGAAAGCGGCGGACGGTACTACGACGCCCTTCGACCCAACATCTTTCCAAACGGCTTCAAGTCACCGGATCTCGTTCTCCGACACCGCAAGCGCCACGTAGAAGCCGTCAGGCAGATGCTGACCACCATGGACGTTTTCGTGTTCACGTTCGGCCTCACCGAAGGGTGGGAGTCGGTGACCGACGGTACCGCTTATCCCACAGCGCCCGGAACTATCGCCGGGGACTACGATTCCGACAAGTATCGGTTCGTCAACTACGGATACCAGGATGTCCTAGCCAGCTTCCTCGCGTTCCGTACACTAGTTCGGCGCGTCAACCGCCGCGCCAAGTTCGTGATCACAGTTTCGCCTGTACCACTCGCTGCGACTGCAACCGGTGAGCACGTCTTGACTGCCACAACACACTCAAAGGCAGTTCTCCGGACGGTTGCATCAGAAATCCACCGACGTTGTCCGGATGTCGATTACTTCCCCTCATACGAACTCGTGACCACAAATCACATCACCAATCAACCGTTCGATTCGACTGGTCGCAATGTTCGCCCGGAAGTCGTAAATAATGTCATGACGTACTTCTTCGCCGAACATCACCCCCAACGGAAACGCAAGGAAGAGGCAGCGGTCGACCACGAGCAGCTATTCTGCGAAGAAGCCCTACTGGAGAACTTCGCCCAATGAAAATCGCCCTCATAGGTAATTCCCACCTTGGCCCCATCGCACCGGAACTTGCAGGACTCACAAGGACCGACGCCTACGACGTCAATGCCACGTACTTCATCTCACGCACGTACGGCCAGCAGCAACTCAAGATCGTCTCCGGCACCCACGCAGACATCGTCGAGGACGTCCAGCTCGACGTCGACAACGGCGTTCCTGACGTACTTGATACGCGCGTTTACGACCGCTTCTACGTCTGCGGATTCCAGTTCTCTTTGATCCACCTGATAGAGGCAGTTCAGTTGTACCAGCCGGAATCCATGTCCCTGGATCTTGCACCTCAGCTTCTCGCGGACAGCGATTTCGACGACTATGTCGACCACACGTTCACGACGACCACAGCCCGAAGTATCCTGGACCGGCTACGCGCACACACCACCGCCGACATTGTCCTTGTTCCAGCCCCTCACCCGGCGCGCTGGGTCGCTTCTGATACCCGAGAACGCTCGCTTGCCTACGGACTTCTTTCAGAAAATGAGTCGGCCAGGGAGTTCTTGCTCTCCCAATACCAGAGGCAGACGAAGCGAATCTCTGAGTCCGGCTTCCTCGTCGCGGAACAGCCGATCGACACGATCACAGACTGTTGGTTCACCCGGGACGAGTACTCACTGGGCGACCCGAACGGTTCCACCAGAGCCTTCTACGAACGAGGTGACTTTTATCACATGAATCGTTCATACGGGAACGTATACGCTCGACAAATTCTCAACGAACTCACCAGCTAAGGAGCAGTATGGCAAAGGTAGGATTGGTAGGATTCTTCGGTTGGGGCAACTACGGCGATGAAATCTTTCGTATGGTGTGGGAACGGTCCCTGGGATCGATTCACGAAACGACCGTTCTCAACGATCTCACGCAGAACCCTTATTTCAGTCGACCGGCAAAGGAAGTAGCTGCAGGCGTCGACGCGATTGTTATCGGAGGCGGCGATTTGGTCATACCCAACAAGATTTCCCCGCTCTACTGGAATCGGGCATGGCTAGCAAAGCCGATTTTCATTTCCGGTATCGGTGTGCCTCGCTGGGTCAAAGTCGAAGATGACCATGTCATGGAGAGGTTGAGAAATTTCTTCCAGCACCCCAACGTCAAGTACATTTCGACGCGCGATGCGGAAAGCGCGGAGTGGATCCGTGAAAAGCTGCGGCCACGGATTCCCGTGCTGCACCACGCAGATCTGGCCTACGCCAACTTCTATCCGCCCGCCCGCAAATTCCAGAATCCTACGGTGGGAATCAATGTCCGGACCCACTCGGCCAACGCAGATCCTAAGGTCCTGCTTGACACCTGTCAGCGACTCCAGGCCGAAGGGTTCGACATCGCCAACGTGGTCATGGGCACAGGCAAGACCCGAGCAGCAGACCTCGAAGTCGCCGAGTCATTTCCTCTCAAAGGCCAGCAGATCTACGAGAGCGAGACCGTCGACGACATTAGCGCAACGATTGGCGGTCTAGACACATTGATCTCAAACAAATTTCACGGGACTGTCGTCGCGACGACGTACCAGGTCGGTTCTGTGGTTCTCTCCGCGACGTCCAAATCACAGAACCTGTACCGCCGCCTCGGACGCGCGCCACTGCTCTCGGGTCCGAACGATGAATCCATGTACGAAAAGGTCAAGTTGGCGCGTATGCCGTACTCCCCCGATGCACTCAAACTCATGCGCATGGAGGCCTTCGAAGGCGTTCATTCAGTTGCGCACGCCATCAACCAGCACGTCTAGAGCAAGCACGACCGGTCACCTCGGAGTTAAGTGAACCGGTGACCGGTCGTTCGCCTTTACTCGGCCCCAGTATGTCAAGAATTAGCGAGACCAAGAGTTAGCAGCTTTCCGACTGAACCGCGCATTTGCATAAAGGACAGGCCCTCATCGCCCAGCTTAGCCTCGGCCTCTCGGAGAACAGGTTCATATGCTTCTCTAATCTCGGGCACCGTAATCCCGTCGAATCCGTCCCGACAAGCCTCAGTCAGTTGCTCCCGCGTAGCCCGGTGCCAGAGTCCAACATCACTCACCAGTCGGGCGAGCGGTTGAGCAAAGCCGCTGTTAACCGACGCTGGATCCCCATAAGTACGGTACTCGGGTATCTCGCCAAGACCGATCGGCCCACCAAGCTCACGGACGCGGGTTCTCACGAAATCATGGTCCATATTCTTCGCTCGATCATCGAACTCAAAGGCAGCAGCGTCAGGTGAAAGGAGCAGGAGCATTTCGTTGATGACGCTCAAATCTGCCTTGGTCGGCTTCGAATAGGGCGCTCGCTCCGATCTACTCAGTCGCACAAGCTCTCGACTCATGAACGGCCGGAGCCCCGTCATACTCGTCACACTGAATCTCCCTGAATGGAGAGCATTTCGATAGTAGAGGTAATGCCACTCGGATCCGATATCCGAATACGGATCGACGCCGTAGGCAGCCAAGGCCGTTTCAACCTCTTGGCCAACGGCGGCAGCCACGTTCGGCTCTCCGATATTCTGGATTATCCTTTGTACCGGCCGCCATCCGAAGTTACCCTTATGTAGTTCGGCGCCATGCCCGCCCACCGTAAATGTTCCAGCTCCGGAAGATTCATATCCGGGCAATACCAAGAAGTCGTATATTCCTGCGTTGGAGAGATACCATAAACCCAGTGTTTCGTTGAACCTTTTCACCGGTGCCGGGCGCGGCGCTCCATCTGGCATTCCGAGCTGGAAATCGAAATGTGTCGCGAGAGCCGAGACAACCTCATAGTCACGCCGATGCGATGGATTGGTGTTTGTACAGTTCAACACCGTATTCTTGCGAGTCTGCTGGTCTAGCAGTACGGCGGCGAGACAGACCCTAGAATCCAGGCCACCAGATAATGCCAACCTCAGCGCATACTCACCCGTCGAAGCCGCCGCACGCAACGTGGCAGAGAAGTTGATGGCTGCTCGACGGAGCGACTCGCTGTAATCACCCTCGAGGGGCGGAAAGACGTTGTCGCAAGGGAGCCGTACGACATGCAGACTCGCGTCAGATCCCGCCTCAATTACTACCTTGGATCCGACAGATGAATAATTAACCGCATCAAAAACGGTGCTATCGCTCAACAACTGGCCGCCCATGGCGTTGCCCCACGTTCTGGCAATAGCCGACGAGGCGTTTAATTTGTTACCTGCGCCGAATGCTTCGCGAACTCGAGTCAGCGTGAATACAGAATCAGAAATCGCAGCGAAGCCGCTCCCGGCCGTATGCGCCATCGAGCATAAAGCAAAAAGGTCATTGACAACCGTCAGCTTGGTCTCATTCCATCGAGCGTGCACATAACAGCCCTCATAGGACTGAAGGTCAAATCTGAGGCCAGTCGAGGCCTCGAACTCCTGGACACCTGGCAGGCCGAAGACCATACTCTCGTGATCCGCATCGATTGCGTGACCCCGAAAGATCATCCTAGCGTCTGCATCCAGCTCCCCCTGTGCTCCCCTAGAAACATAATGAAGGTCGAATCCTGCATTCAAGGAAAGTGTCACATGTTGTGTTGATTCCGAGTCGCCACCGAGCATAGAACGACACCGGTCACGCCACTCTCGTCGAGCAACCAGCAACAAGTAATTAGACAATATTCCCCCCATTCGCGAAGGACGAACGAATCGTCCCTTATCCACCCCTGCAGAATCCATCCGGATTAGAGAACTTCACGCAACCCTGACCACTTAGTTTCCGGTCCTCTGCGAAATTTTAGCCTCCAGGACCATGGTAGTCACATTCGGAGCGCTGGGAAACCCTGGAGAGGAACCGTTCCGATGGAGACCGTCGGAGCGGGAGAAATCATACTCACTGCTGGAGGACCTTTTCCGTGATTTGTCGTGCGAAATCTAGCGACACTCGGTCGGGATCGTACGAGCTCATAACCCGACGTATTGAGTCGACAGGGGAACTCCCCGATGGGAATCGCTCGGTGGCCGACAATAGGGCAGCGGTCAATCCTTCGATATCGGGTGTCTTCATATACTCCACAATGTCGTCACCAAATATTCCCCTGATCGTGGCGCGATCACTGGAGACTATTGGAAGGTCGAACGTACCATACAGCAGGGCGGCCCCACTGTTTAACATACGCTCGTATGGAACGAGCCCACAGTCGGCAGACCGCAAAAAATACTGAATTTTATCCGCGGGGATCTTGTTAGTTTCAATCAGAACCTGAGGGTGTACTCGAGCGCGAGCAATAAACTCGCGACACTCTTCATCTTGATCGGCACCTCCAGCAACTACCAGTCGCAGCCGTTGCCCTTGTTCTGATGCACGCTTCGTGGCCTCGTGAAATGCATCCAGTAGGCGCCCAAGGCCTTTGTACGCCTTGATAGCGCCGAACATGACGAAAACGTATTCATCAGGGTCGATACCGAGTACCAATCGCGCTTCTGCGCGACTTGTGACATCTGGGTAGGCGCCGAGATAACTCGGATGCGGTGAACATATAACCTTACGTTTATCGATATTAACGTAGGGTTCAATATCTTCAATAGTGCCAGGCGACATCAGATGAATGATGTTAGAGGACTCCGCAATAGAATTCTGGAGCTCGACCTCGAGGTCTGGGAATCGCGCATCATGCGGAAATACGTTGTGGACCGTCCACATTAGGTTGATGCCGGCCGCCCGTAACGCCTCCATGCGCCCGATCATCCCGCGCCCAACACGTTGCGCCGCTTCCTCATCCGCCTGCTGGCCAATAATCCATGAATTCCAATGAAGGTGCAAAGTAGTTCGACTCGCCAAGGGTGCGATATGTCGCAAATCACGAAAATCGGCAGGCTTGAGGATCGGTGCTGCGGCGATCCCCTCCTCCGCAAATCGCCTGTACGTCAATGCCTGATAAGGATTCATCCTAGCTACGGGTGTGTAGCCCAGTAAATGAGGTCTCGCGTGTGTGTGCGAAACTTGGCGGAGCCCGCCAAGGAGTTCGGCAGCCGGGCTATGATTCGTTGCTTGAAACCCTGCGTAGTTGACTCGCATTAATCAGTACCCTTCAAGGCTTCCGCCACCTCAGAAAACTCACGGACATACCTTTCTCCGTTGTGGTCCCACGTTCGTTCGTTCTCCACCCAAACACGGCCAGCCACGCTCAACCGCTCGGTCTCTTCGTGGTCGGCGCTGAGACGCAATATAACTTCCACAAGGTCGGCCGCGTTTCCAGACTCGAACGAGTGTCCGCGAAGAGGCGGCTCCGCAATCTCAAGTAGGGCAGGTAGATCGGCGACCACGAGCGGACGCCCCAATGCCATAGCTTCGAACGGCTTAAGGGGCGTGACGTACGTCGCTGCGCGTTCGCGGATCCTCGGGACAACGAATATATCGATTAAACCGTAATAGTCTGGGATCACTTCGTGGTCAACCGCTCCAACAAACAGGACACGGTCCCTTACGCCGAGTTCTGAAGCAAGCGTTTCGAGATGGGCGCGCCTAGGCCCGTCACCCACGAGGATGCAATGCATTTTAGACCCTGCGCGTTTGAGAAGAGAAGCCGCTTCAATTAACGTCTCTTGCGATTCGCGGTAGTGGTCCATATTGGAAACATATCCAAATGTGGGCACACCGCGTATTCCTAGTTGATCTTCCAGAGCTCTCGAACGTTGACGAACTGTGAAACTCTCCACCTGGACGGCGTTAGGGATCACGCCGATCTTCTCGGCTGGCACCCCCCTAGCAATAAGTTCGCCTTTCATCGACGAACCAATTGTTAGAACCCGATCCGCTCTTTCCATGCACATTCGTTCCGCCTCTATGCGCCTACTAAAGAGTTCACCGCGAGTCTCCCACTCAATATCCGCCGTCCAGTTTGCCTCGAAGAACGACCGAACCTCATAGACAAGCGGCAGGCCTGTCTTCTCCTGTAATGCCAAACCGACGAGCGCCGTCTCGTACCCGCGTCGTCCGGAGCTGACATGAATGATGGATGGACGTAGCTCCTGAATTCGCTGATAGGCGAGCTCCGCGAATAGTTGAAGAAAAGTATCATTCGGCATACTCGAGTACTCGATGTTTCCCACGTCCAAGCGCGAATGGTAAATGCCATCTACTAGTTCACTAGAACGGGATTCCTTACCGGTCACGCTTCGTGGGAAACCAGGCTCCGTAAGGACCATGGGTTCCAGCCCAGCACGCTTCTCAGCTAAGAAGTTCTGGTGACTTCTCGAGGTAAAGCCATTGGACAGGTATGGGCGTGATTCCTTGACCAAATGCAGGACACGGCCAGCGACTGGGTCAGCCACGCGAACAAGGGGACCTGCAAGACGCGGATACCACCCTGACGTTTCACGCAGGCGCCCTTCAACACGGCGAATCGCCTGCGGGCTAATCCCCTGGTCTTTGTTTGCGACCGCATTCGTCATAGCAAGGGCCGCTTCCGGCATTCCTCTCTTCGTGAACAAGTCGCGAAGTGCCTTGAGGAATGAGATGTGATTCCAATGTTTTGGAGCCAGGATGCAGGCCCAGAGCATCGCTCCATCATAATCTCCCTTCCTGACTAATGCCGTCACAGCCTGTGCGCCGTCAAGTGGCGAACTCAACTTGGGCGACTGGCCACCCGCGGAGATCGCCTGGTTACTGACACGAATTAATCTGGTGATCTCGTCGTGCCCATAGAGGAGTTGGTCAGACAGAGCTTCCGAAACTCCTTCCGATCCGAATCGAAGTCGCGGCACATAGTGTGCGTCGAGTTCAAAGAAATCATCTGGCAGGTCCACCATGTCGTTAGCCTCTCACCATTCCCAAAACCGTGTCGCGGATCGTTTCCATGGTGTCACGTTCGGCGGCCTCGCCGTTGTAGCGCAGGAACGGCTCGGTGTTCGACGGGCGCA
>NZ_BMXK01000011.1 GCF_014651715.1 Zhihengliuella salsuginis | reverse complement strand
GCGGTCCGCGACAACCAGCCGCGGACCGCTCAACTCTGCCTCTTGACAAGAACAACCTACATATCAGATGTCGCGGCGGTGCAGTACTGCCCCTGCCGCGATGGTCGGAAGGGCGGCCCAGGCCCCTAGTGCCAGCCAGCCCTGCCAGACCTCGAGCGGTGCCGGCAGGCCCATCGCCTCGGCCTCGGCCGCGCTCGGCCCGACCCCGGAGATCGCCGTGTAGGCGGCGTCGGGGAGGTACATCGCCAGCGTGGTGGTGATGTCGTGGCCGATCATGTTCAGCGCCAGCGGGAGGACGAAGAGCAGCGCGGCGAGAATGACGATGCCGCCGGCCGCGTTGCGCAGCAGCATCCCCAGCGCGAGGCCGATCAGGGTCACGCACACCAGGTAGGCCATCGTGGTCCACAGGCCCTGCAGGGTCTGCGGATCCCACACGTCGAAGCTCATCGAGTAGTTCTCGGCGATGGGCCAGATGGCCACCGCCGAGAGCGCGGTCCCGACGAGGGTGACGACGGCGGCCGCCACCGCGAGCACGACGATCTTCGCGCCGAGCACGTTGAGCCGGCGCGGGACAGCGGTGAACGTCGTCCGCGCCAGCCCGGTGCTGAACTCGCTGCTGCCGACGATCACGCCGAGGGAGCCGACGATGAGCTGGACGAAGCCGACGCCGCCGAACAGTGCCGAGACGGCCGACATCGCGGGCATCTCGCCGCCCATGTCGGGGTTCTCGGCCATCATCGCCGCCATGCTGCCCGATGCCAGGGCCGCGAGCGCGCCGATGCCGATCATGAGGACGACCGAGCAGATCATCAGGACGACGGGCGAGGGGATGGTGAAGAACTTGATCGTCTCGGCGCGGAGCACCCGCACGAAGCTCGACGGGTGCACCACGCCCCGTCCGCGGTCGCGGTTGCGCAGCGGCGTTTCGGCGGTGGCGGTCATTTGATCCCTCCGGAGACGTATTCGACCTCGGACTTGGTCAGTTCCATATAGGCGTCCTCCAGCGTGGAGGAGCGCGGCGTCAGTTCGTAGATCAGGATCCGCGACTCGAGCGCCGCGGCCGCGATCTGGCGCGGATCCAGGCCGACGACCTCGAGGGTGTTCGGCGCGGTGGCGGTACTGCGCACGCCGTCGGCGGCGAGGGCGCGCATGAGCGCCTCCACGTCGTCGGTCCGCACCAGCGAGAGCTGCTGCTTCGTCGACGCGATGATCTCCTCGATGCTCGCGTCCGCCAGGATGCGGCCGCGGCCGATCACGATCAGGTGGTGGGCGGTCTGCGCCATCTCGCTCATCAGGTGGGAGGACAGGAAGACCGTCCGCCCCTCGGATGCGAGGTGGCGCGCCAGGTTGCGCACCCACAGCACGCCCTCGGGGTCGAGCCCGTTGACGGGCTCGTCGAGGATCAGGTTCTCCGGGTCGCCGAGCAGGGCGGCCGCGATGCCGAGGCGCTGCCCCATGCCGAGCGAGAACCCGCCCACGCGCTTGCGGGCGACGGCGCCCAGCCCGGTGAGCTCGATGACCTCGTCGACGCGCCGGGTCTCGATGCCGTGCGTCGCCGCTATCATGCGCAGGTGGTTCCGGGCGCTGCGGGACTTGTGCACGCCCTTGGCCTCGAGGAGCGCCGCGGCGACGCCGAGGGGCGCCGCGTGCTGGGCGAGGCGTTTGCCGCCCACGGTCGCCGTCCCGCTCGTGGGCGTGTCCAGCCCCATGATCATCCGCATCGTCGTCGACTTGCCCGCGCCGTTCGGCCCGAGGAACCCGGTCACACGACCGGGTTGGACCGTGAAGCTGACATTGTCGACGGCGCGTTTGCTGCCGTAGTCCTTGGTAAGCCCATTCGCCTCGATCATGGATTCCACACTAGGCGTCGGCGGACCGGCTCGCGCCGCCCTTCCGGATGATCTTTCGGCCCGCGCCGATCGGGCCGTCTCAGCCCTGAGGAGGATGCTGGTCGGCGATCGCGGTGCGGGCGGCGAGATGGCCCGCCATGCCGTGCACGGCCGGCCCGGGCGCCGCCGAACTCGAGGCCAGGTAGACGCCGGGCACCGGGGTCCGCCACGGCGCCCCCGCCCAGGCGGCGCGGGAGGCGGCGGGGCGGGCGAGCAGGCCGCGCAGGTCCACCGCACCGCCCGTGATGTCCCCGCCGATGAGCGCGGGGTTCTCGGCCTCCAGCTGTCGCGGGCCCTGCATCCACGTGGCGACGACGGTCTCCCGGAAGCCGGGGGCGGACCGTTCGATCTGGGCCGCCACGGCCCCGGTCACCGCGCCCTCCCCTCCCAGTCCGGCCAGGTCGGCCCCGTGGGGGACGTGGGTGTAGGCCCAGACGACGTGCTGCCCGGCCGGGGCGCGCGTGGCGTCGAAGCGGCTCGGCTGGCTGAGCAGCACGTAGGGGTTCCGCGGATCGAAGCGACGGCGCCCGGACCGCTCTCCCGCGACGATCTGCCGTGCGGTGCCGCCCAGATGGACCGTACCGGCGTCCGCCAGGCGGGAGTCCGCCCAAGGGATGGGGGCGCTGGTCCGGAAGTGCACGACGGCGCTGCCCGGTCCCCGGCGGGTGGCCCGGAGGGCGGCGCGGTACCCCTCGGGCATCCGGTGCACCGCGGAGGCCACGTGCTCGGCGGAGGTCGCGAAGAGGACGAGCGGCTCGTCGAGTTCGGCCCGGTCGGCCACCGGCCGGCCGAGTTCGAGCCAGGCGCGCTCGAGGCCCGCGCCGCGGTGCGCCGCAGCCGTACCGCCCACGGCCGCGTCGATCATGCTCGCCAGCGCCTCGGCGATCGCACCGGAGCCGCCGATCGGGAGGGGCCAGCCGTGGTGGGCGAGCGCCCCGAGGAACAACCCCGCGCCCTGGGCGGCCGGTCCATATGAGCCGCCCGGCATGTGTGCGCGGAGCCCGGCCAGCAGGGAAGATACCGTCTCCGGCATATATTGCGGCTGGCGGCCCAGTTCCGCAGCCGTGCTGCCCGCGGCCGCGGCGAGCGTGGCGGCACCCAGCCGCGCCGCCGTCGTGGTTCCGCGCAGAGACGGCCTCGCGAGCGCGGGCGGGAACGGCAGCAGCGGGCGCAGCAGCAGCTCGCCCAGTTCCTGCCCGCGGCCGGAGAGCGGACCGACGAGCCGCCGGTAGGCGTCGGCGTCCGCGCCCGAGTGCCTGCCCAGGTCCTCCAGGGTGCGCTCGAGCGAGCGCCAGACCACTGCCGCCTCGCCGCCGGGCAGCGGGTGGGCGTAGGAGAGCTCCGGAACGACGAAGTCGACCGCCTGCGGCAGACCGATCTCGCGGAAGAACGGGGAGACGAGCGCGGTCGGGTGGACGGCCGAGCCGACGTCGTGCAGCGCCCCGTCCACGCGCACGGTGGCCGCGGCGCCGCCGAGCCGGCCGGCCGCCTCGTAGACGCGCACCCGCAGCCCGGCGCGGGCCAGGGTCAGCGCGGCGGAGAGCCCGTTGGGTCCGGACCCGACCACGGCGGCGTCGGCACTCATGCCCGGCGCAGCCGCGCGACCCAGCCCGCGTCGCGGGCACCGGCGAAGGGCCCGCCGCCCGGGTCGTCCTGCCCGGCCCGGCGCACGGGGTCCGCGCTGGTGTCCCACATGCTGTGCACCACCCGGACCATCAGGTAGAGCACCATGCCCATGTGCGCGAACACGGCGAGGACGTAGGCGGCCGGGGCGAGCGCGTGCTGCGCCTCCAGCTCCACGGTCATCTGGTAGAGGAACGCCCAGATCGCGAAGAAGTGCAGGACCTCGACCAGCTGCCAGATCAGGAAGTCCCGCCACTTCGGCCAGGCGAGCGCGACGAGCGGGATCAGCCAGATCACGAACTGCGGCGAGTACACCTTGTTGACCAGCACGAACGACGCGACGATCAGGAAGACCAGCTGGATCAGGCGCGGCCGCGTGGGCGCGATGAGGCCGATCACCGCCACGCCGACACAGGAGAGGAAGAACGCGACGAAACCCGCCGTGTTGATGGTCTCGGCGCTGAGGCCCTCGGCCCCCGCCGCCTCCGCGATCGTGTTCCAGGCGTGCCACAGCGACGACCAGCCGGCCTCGCGCTCCCGCGTGAACGTCCAGAACACGCTCCAGCCCTCGAAGCTCAGGAGCATGGCGGGGACGTTGACGGCCAGCCAGGCACCCGCCGCGGCCGCCGTCGTCGTACCGAAGGCGCGCCAGCGCCCCGTCCGCACGGCGAGGACCAGGACGGCGCCGAGGAACAGGACGGGGAAGAGCTTCGTGGCGGTCCCGATGCCGATGAGCGCCCCGGCGAGCACGGTCCGGTCGCGGGAGAACGCGAGGACCGCGCCCGCCAGCGCCGCGACGGCCCACATGTCCCAGTTGATGGTCGAGGCGAGGATCATCCCCGGCGCGATCGCGACCATGGCCGCGTCCCAGGGCCGCCGCCCGGCCGAGCGGGAGGTCATCAGCACGACGGCGATCCACAGCGCCGCGATCAGCAGCACGTTGAGGTCGAAGTAGGCGAGCGCGCGATCGTAGTCGCCCGGCACGATCGGCAGCGCCGTGATCGAGGCGACGAAGGACATCAGCACCGGGTACTCGAAGTTCGCGCCGTCGACGAAGGGCGCGAACGGGTTCTCCGCGAACCCGCGGGCGTGGAACAGCGGGGGCAGATCCGAGTAGCAGGCCCACATGTAGGAGTTGGCGCCGTCCCAGCCGCCGACCCGGCAGGCGTTCTTGGCCGCGACGGCGGCGAGCGCGGCGACGACCGTGAGCGCGACGAGCACGCGTTCGACCGTGAAGAATCCGGTGGGCGTGCGCCCCGGCTCGGTGCGGCGCCCCAGCGGGCCGCCGATCATCTCGGTGAAGCGGCGCAGCAGGGGATCCGTGCGCGACGGGACCGCGATGCGGTTGGGCGTACGTGGGGCCATATTCCACACACTAGCTGCTGCGGACGCCTGACGCGCGGCGGCCGTCGCGCCCGGTCGTCAACGGTGGGTGCGGGCCAGGTCGCCGGCCCCGACGAGGCCGGCCGCCGCGCCCAGCTGTGCGCGGGCCACCCGCGCGAACGGGCGGTATCCGCGGCCGCTGAGCGACTTGCGGTAGTTCGCCTCCGCGGTCTCGATCAAGGCGGACGACGCCGACCCGAGGCCGCCGCCGATCACGAACGCGCCCGGATCCAGGACGGCGGCGAGATTGGCGAGGCCGAGGCCCAGCCACTCCCCCATCTCGACGACCAGGTCGGAGCAGGCGGGATCGCCGTCGGCGGCCAGCTCCGTGACGAGCGCGCCGGTGACGAGGTCGGGGTCGTCGTCGACGGCGGCGCGCAGCGCGTGCGCGACCGGCGACTTGGCGGCGACCAGCCCCCGGCCCTCGCGGCCGAGGGCGTTGCCGGACGCGTACTGCTCCCAGCAGCCGCGGTTGCCGCACGCGCAGCGGTGCCCGCCCGGGACCAGGGTCTGGTGGCCGAACTCGCCGGCCACGCCGAATCGGCCGCGGCGCAGCTCCCCGCCGATGATGATCGCCCCGCCGATCCCGGTGCCGAGCGTCAGGCAGACCAGGTGGCTCTCGCCGCGCGCCGCGCCGAACCGGTACTCGGCCCAGGCGGCCGCGTCGGCGTCGTTCGTGAGCATGACATCGCGCCCCAGAGCGTCCTCGAGGCGGGCCTGCAGCGGTTCGTTGCGCCAGGCCAGGTGCGGGCTGAAGAGCACCTCGCTGCCGTCGAGGTTCATCCACCCGGCGGCCCCCACGCCGACGGGCGCGCCCGGGGCGTCGGCACCGAGCTCGCGGACGGCCTCGACGACGGCCGCCTCGACCGCGACGGCATCGTGGCGCGGTGTCTCCCGGCGGACCTCGCGCACGATGCGGCCCTCGGAGGTGATCAGTCCGGCGGCGATCTTGGTGCCGCCGATATCGATGCCGATCGCCAGGTCGGCTGCAGTTTCAGACATGCCGTCCAGCGTAGCGTTCGAGCCACCGGAACGCTCCGGGAATACGCGGGGCCGTCTGTCACTTAGACTCTTAGGAGTTTTGCCGCGCCTTCATCCTGTGATGCGCGGCCGCTTCCGCGTGGAGCCGAAGTCCCTGCAGCACATGAGTTTCTAGGAGTCGAAGTGTCGGGTAACCCCATCCGGGTCGCAATCGTAGGCGTGGGCAACTGCGCCACGTCGCTGGTTCAAGGCGTCGAGTACTACAAGGACGCCGCGCCGGAGGCCAGCATCCCCGGCCTGATGCACGTCCAGTTCGGTGATTACCACGTGAACGACGTCCAGTTTGTGGCGGCGTTCGACGTCGACGAGAAGAAGGTGGGTCTGGATCTCGCTGACGCGATCCTCGCCTCCGAGAACAACACCATCAAGATCGCCGACGTGCCCGCGACGGGCGTCACCGTTCAGCGCGGCCCGACCCTTGACGGGCTCGGCAAGTACTACAGCGAGACCATCACGGAGTCCGCTGAGGCGCCGGTCGACGTCGTGCAGGCCCTCAAAGACGCCGAGGTCGACGTCCTGGTGTGCTACCTGCCGGTCGGCTCGGAAGAGGCGGCGCTGTTCTACGCGCAGGCCGCGATCGACGCCGGTGTGGCGTTCGTGAACGCGCTGCCGGTGTTCATCGCTGGCACCAAGGAGTGGGCGGACAAGTTCACCGAGGCGGGCGTCCCGATTGTCGGCGACGACATCAAGAGCCAGATCGGCGCGACCATCACCCACCGCGTGATGGCGAAACTGTTCGAGGACCGCGGCGTCACCCTGGACCGCACCTACCAGCTGAACGTCGGCGGCAACATGGACTTCAAGAACATGCTGGAGCGCGAGCGCCTGGAGTCCAAGAAGACCTCCAAGACGCAGGCCGTCACGTCCAACCTCAAGGGCGAGCTGGCGGACAAGCTGAACGGCCGCAACGTGCACATCGGCCCGTCGGACTTCGTGGCCTGGCTCGACGACCGCAAGTGGGCGTTCGTCCGGCTCGAGGGCCGCAACTTCGGCGACGCCCCGGTCTCCCTGGAGTACAAGCTCGAGGTGTGGGACTCCCCCAACTCGGCCGGCGTCATCATCGACGCGCTGCGCGCCGCGAAGATCGCGAAGGACCGCGGCATCGGCGGCCCGATCCTCTCCGCGTCCAGCTACTTCATGAAGTCCCCGCCGGAGCAGTACGACGACGACACGGCCCGCAACAGCGTCGAGGCCTTCATCCGCGGCGACGTCGAGCGCTGAGCGTCCTGAACGCATCGAGGCCGGCGCCTTCCCGATCGGGGGATGGCGCCGGCCTCGGCGTTTAACTGGGCGCACATTCTTCATCTCCTGTTCCGGGGACCGTCAAACGCCCTGCGTAGACTGACCGGACAGCGGGCCGCTACGCGGCGGCCACGTCCAAGCGAAGGCCGAGGGGGACCGCTTTTGGAGAACGTCGGGGGCACGGTCGTCATGGTGCACGCGGTGGCAGCGCTGTTCGTCCTGGTCCTGGGTCCGGTCCAGTTCATCCGGCGGACCAAGGACCGGGTCCACCGCTATCTGGGGCGTGTCTGGCTCGCCACGATGGTCCTGACCTGCGCCTCCAGCTTCGCGATCATGCCCGACGGTTTCAGCTGGCTGCACGGACTGGCGATCTTCACCCTGTTCTCCGTCGCCGTCGGCTGGATCCACGCCCGCCGGCACGAGTGGCGTGCGCACGCCGGCTGGATGCTCGGCGCCTACACGGGAACCGCGATCGCCTTCGTGTTCGCGGCCGTCGTCCCGGCCCGCACCATCCAGCGCACGCTGGCTGATGATCCCGGATTCGCCGCGGTCACCCTTGCGGTGGTCCTCTCCCTCAGCGCCGCGCTCTTCCTCGGCCTCCGCCACGGCGTGGAGGACGTGGCCTCGCAGGCCGACGACTGACCAGCGCGCCACGCCCCACCATGTGGCGCCAGCAGTCCGGGCGGCTCAGAAGAGCCCGGTGACCGTCCCGTCGTCGTGCACGTCCATGCGCTCGGCGGCCGGGACGGCCGGCAGGCCGGGCATCGTCATGACGGTGCCCGTCAGCGCGACGATGAATCCCGCGCCGGTCTTCGGCACGAGCTCGCGGACGCGCACCGTGAAGCCCGTCGGCGCCCCGAGCCGGGCCGGGTCGTCGCTGAACGAGTACTGGGTCTTGGCGATGCACACCGGCAGCCGCTCCCAGCCGTGGGCCCGGATGCGGTCGAGCTGCTCGCGCGCCTCGGGCGCGAATTCGACGCCGTCGCCGCCGTAGACCGTGCGCACGATCGCCCCGAGCTGCTCCTCCACGTCCGCGTCGCGCGGGTAGAGAGGGCGGAACGACGGCGTCTCCTCCAGCAGCGCTGCGACGTGACGGGCCAGCTCGGCCCCGCCGTCCGCGCCGCGCTCGTGCACCTCGGTGACCGCGCAGCGCACGCCGTTCTCCGCGCAGAACCGCTCGACGACCGCCAGCTCCTCGCGCGTGTCCGCGCCGAACCTGTTCACGGCGACCACCGGCTGGTACCCGTACCGGCGCACGTTGTCGACGTGCCGCGCCAGGTTGGGCAGGCCGGCCGCCACCGCCGCGGGATCCTCGGCGGCGAGCTCGTCCTTCGCGCGTCCGCCGTGCATCTTCAGTGCCCGCACGGTCGCGACGAGCACGACGGCGGTCGGCGGGCAGTCGGCCGCCCTCGCCTTGATGTCGAGGTACTTCTCGGCCCCCAGATCCGCGCCGAATCCCGCTTCGGTCACGACGACGTCGGCCAGGCGCCGGGCCGTGTTCGTGGCGATGGCGGAGTTGCACCCATGGGCGATGTTGGCGAAGGGCCCTCCGTGGACCAGCGCCGGTGTTCCGGCGATCGTCTGCACGAGGTTGGGCTTGAAGGCGTCCCGCAGCAGCATGGCCATGGCCCCGCCCGCCTCCAGATCGCCGGCCGTCACGGGCAGCCCGGTGCGCGTGAATCCGACGGTGATTCGGCCGAGACGCGCTTTCAGGTCCGGCATGTCACGAGCTAAACACAGGACGGCCATGACCTCGCTGGCCGCAGTGATGTCGAACCCGGTCTCGCGCCTGGCGCCCGAGTCGAGCCGGATGCGTCGCAGGGCGCGGTCGTTGACATCGAGCACCCGCTTGAACGTGATGGACGCCGGGTCGATCCCGAGACCGTTGCCGTGGTGGATGTGGTTGTCGACCATCGCGGCCAGTAGATTGTTCGCACTCGTGATCGCGTGGAAGTCAGCAGTGAAATGCAGGTTGATGCTGCCCATCGGCACCACCTGGGCGAATCCACCCCCGGTCGCGCCGCCCTTCATGCCGAAGACGGGGCCGAGCGAGGGCTCCCGCAGGGCGATCATCGTGCGGTGGCCGGCGGCCGCCAGGGCGTCCCCGAGGCCCACCGTGACGGTCGACTTGCCCTCCCCCGCCGGCGTCGGCGACATCCCGCTCACGAGGACCACCGCCCCGGCCGGGCCACCGGCACCGAGCCGGTTCACGTCGATCTTGGCCTGGTGCCGGCCGTGGGGTTCGAGTGCGTCGTCGGGGACGCCCGCCTCCGCGGCAATCTCCGCGATGGGCTTGAGGCGGGCGGCGGCCGCGATGCTCGCGTCGTCAGGAGCTTCGGTATTCACGATGCTGACGCTACCAATGAATCCATGGCTGCGGCACGATTCCGGTGAAATTTTCTAGGCTCGTCGCCCCGCCCGATGCGGGCACCAACGGCGGCAGCCCGCCGACGTAGCCGGCGGGCTGCTCTGCGGATCGTTCTCCGATGCGTCCTCTGGTGGCGTCCCTCGTCCCTCGGGACCTGGCGTCCCGATCAGCGGACACGGAACCACATCTCCTGCGGGATGTTGGCGTCCAGGCGTGCGTGCTGCTTGCGGCGTGCTGCCTCGGCATCGTAGAACTCGTGGGGCCGGCGCTTGGCGCCGGCTTTGGAGTTGCTCTTGTTGCGCTTCATCAGAGGGTCACCTCCTCTCGCTCGAGGAGGGCGTCCACGGAGTCGCTGCGCGTCGTCTTGTGCGAGCGCGCTGCGATGACTTCGGGACCGGAGAAATAGAACTCGGCGCCGTGGCCTGCGGCCAACTGTGCGGCGAGATGACGGGCGGACTGGGGCGAATACTGCGCGGACATCGCTGCTCTTCCTGGTGGTATGCCTCGGTGTGGAGGCCCCCGGACGGCTGCAGCGGTGCGGTGTTTCGCTAGAGTCGGCTGCTCCGGAGGCGGGCGGTGAAATGATTCGGACGGCGTCGATCGGACGTACCGGTGCCTGTTGCGGTCATGGCTGCGCCCATAAACGGAGCGCACCAGCCGGCGGCATCAGCGGCAAGTGCCGGCATCTGAATTGCGTTGTTCACGTATCCCACCTCCTCATTCGATCGGCCTCCGCGGTCTCCCGCGTCGGCGAAGCTTGGGCTCGAAAGCCTGATGTCCCGATTGTCCCCGCCCGCCGACCACTGTCGGTTGACGTTTCTCAATCGCAGTATTGAGCCTACCCGCACCACCCGCCGAGCGCTAGTGGAAGTCGGGAATTTCTTCACCGCGTTTCAAGATCATCCTTGAGGACGACACCGGGGCGCCCTTCCGCGCGTTTGTCAGCTCAGCGGCCGACGCCGGGAGGACCGCCTCCGCTCTAGTCTGGGTTTATGACCCACGAGGACACACCGAATGCCCCTGCGCCCGTCGCGCCCGCACCGTCACGCGTGCTGGATCTGGACGCGCTGCGCGCTTTCGCGCTGCTCGGCATCTTCCTCGTCAACGTGCAGATCTTCGTGGATCCGGGCATGCTCGTGAACCAGCGCGCCGAGACCGGCCCTCTCGGGGACCTGGTCAACGCCGTCACCGCCGGGGCGTTCATGGGCAAGTTCTACATCCTGTTCTCGTTCCTGTTCGGCTACAGCTTCGTCCTGCTCTGGGACGCGACCGCCCGCCGCGGCGCCGACGTCACCCGCGTCGCCCTGCGCCGGTTCCTCGCACTGTTCGTCCTGGGGCTCGCCCACGGGCTGCTGCTGTTCACCGGCGACATCCTGCTGACCTACGCGCTGTGCGGGCTGATCCTGCTCGCCGCCCGCAACGCTCGCGTCTCGACCGCCCGCACCCTCGCCATCGTGCTGACTGCGGTGATCGGGCTGGGGGTTGTCGCGCTGTCGGCGCTCATGCTGGCGATGGAGTCCTTCATGGACCTCGACACCGCGGCCGCGATGCAGGCCGGGTCCCTCGACGGACTGCTGGAGGGCAGCTACTCGCAGTTCCTGCTCGGCATGTACCCGGTGACCCTGTCCAACATGCTGCTGATCCAGGGACCGGTGGCTCTGGCGATGTTCTTCCTGGGCCTCGCGGCCGCCAAGGCGCGCTGGATCGAGCACGCGACACCGTCGAAACTGCGCCGCGTGCTCGCGATCGGTCTCGCGGTGGGGCTGCCCGGCGGCATCGCCACCGGCTGGCTGCAGGTCTACGCCGGCTCGCTGTCCGCCGAGCTCTTCGCCTTCGGCGTCGCGACTCTGACCGGACCGTTCCTCACCGCCGCCTTCGTCGCCGCCCTGCTGCTGGGCTTCCGCTCGCGGGCCGGCGCCAAGGTGCGGTCGGCGCTGGCACCGGCGGGGCAGATGGCGCTGACCAACTACCTGGCGCAGTCGGCGGTCATGGCCCTGATCTACACCGACTACGGGTTCGATCTGAGCGGCACGATCCACCCCGGCACCGCCATGCTCATCTGCCTCGGCGTGTACGCCGCTCAGCTGGCCCTCAGCGCGGTGTGGATGGGCCGGCTGCGGCGCGGCCCGCTCGAGGGCCTGTTCCGGGCGTTCACGTACTGGCGCGCACCCGGTTGGCGGTAGGCCTCCGCCGACCTGCGGGTTCCTAGAGCCCCCAGGCCTGAACGGCCGGCGTCGTCTTGTCCCAGCCGAGCTGCGAGACCTTCGCCGTGCCGAGCAGGAAGTGCCGGCCCGTGTCCGCGGGCAGCCCGAGCCACCGGGCCACCACGACCCGGCTGAAGTGCCCGTGGGAGAACAGGATCGCGTTCCGGCCGTCGCCCAGCTCGGTGCGCACGCGCTCGATGACGCCGTCGGCGCGGGCCGCGACCTCGGCCAGCGGCTCTCCGCCGGGCACGCCGTCGTTCCAGATCCGGTACGCCGGGTTCTGCACGCGCACGTCTGCGCTGCGGACGCCCTCGTAGTCCCCGTAGTCCCACTCGTGGGCGCTCGGCACGCGCTCGACGTCGGCGAAGCCGGCCAGCTCGGCCGTGCGCCACGCGCGCTGGAGCGGGCTGGAGAGCACCAGGTCGAAGTCGACGCCGGCCGCGGCCAGGGTGCGCCCCGCCGCCTTCGCCTGCTCCTCGCCCTCGGGCAGGAGCGGCAGATCGGTCAGGCCGGTGTACTGGCCGGAGCGCGACCATTCGGTCTCGCCGTGGCGGACTAGCCACAAGGTCGGGCGATTCGTCATGATCTCTCCTCTGATAAGGCGCTATTCGGCGGCATCGACGGGCGTCTGCGAGCTCTCCGGCTGGGAGGCCCACCAGGTGCGCAGAGCGTCGACGGCGTCGTCGTGTTCCATCGGCCCGTTGTCGAGCCGCAGTTCCAGCAGGTGCTTGTAGGCGCGCCCGACGACCGGGCCCGGGCGGACGCCCAGGAGCTCCATGATCGCCTTGCCGTCCAGGTCCGGGCGAACGGAGGCGAGCTCCTCCTGCTCCGCGAGCTGGGCGATGCGCTGCTCCAGATCATCGTAGGCGTGGGCCAGGCGCTCGGCCTTGCGCCGGTTGCGCGTCGTGACGTCCGAGCGCGTGAGCCGGTGAAGGTGCTCGAGCAGGTCGCCGGCGTCGTTGACGTAGCGGCGGACCGCCGAGTCGCTCCAGCCGGCCTCCCCGTACCCGTAGAACCGCATGTGCAGCTCGACCAGCCGGGCGACCGCCTTGATGGAGTCGTTGTCGAACCGCAGGGCGCGCATCCGCTTCTTGACGAGCTTGGAGCCGACGACGTCGTGGTGGCGGAAGGAGACCGCACCCGTCGGTTCGAAGCGGCGCGTGGCCGGCTTGCCGACGTCGTGCATGAGGGCGGCGAAGCGCAGCACGAAGTCCGGGCCGGGCACCGGACCGTCCGCGTCCGACTCCAGGTCGGCGGCCTGCTCCAGGACCTGCAGGCTGTGCTGGTAGACGTCCTTGTGCCGGTGGTGCTCGTCGGTCTCGAGCTTGAGCGCGGACACCTCCGGCAGCACCCTGTCGGCGAGCCCCGTCTCGACGAGCAGGTCGATCCCGGCACGCGGGGCGGCGCCGCAGATCAGTTTGACCAGCTCGTCGCGCACGCGCTCGGCGGAGATGATGGTGATCCGCTCGGCCATGTCCACCATGGCGGCGCGGACGTCGTCGTGCACGTCGACCCCCAGCTGGGAGGCGAAGCGCGCCGCGCGCATCATGCGCAGCGGGTCGTCGGAGAACGACGACGACGGCGCGCCCGGCGTGCGGATCACGCCGGCCTCGAGGTCGGTGTACCCGCCGAACGGGTCGACGAGCTCCAGCTGCGGCAGCCGCAGGGCCATCGCGTTCATCGAGAAGTCGCGCCGGTAGAGGTCGTCCTCGAGCTTGTTCCCGAAGGCGACGACCGGCTTGCGCGAGGCGGGGTCGTAGGCCTCCGCGCGGTAGGTCGTGACCTCGATCGTGTCGCGGCCGACCCGGAAGGCGATGGTTCCGAACTCGCGTCCGACCTCCCAGACGGCGTCCGCGAACCCGGCGATCGCCTCCAGCGTCTGCTCGGGTGTGGCGTCGGTCGTGAAGTCGAGGTCCGGCGACACGCGGCCCAGGAACAAGTCGCGGACCGGGCCGCCGACCAGCGAGAGCTCGAATCCGGCGGCGCTGAAACGGTCCGCGAGGTCGAAGACGACGGCGGGCAGGCTCTCGCGCAGAGCCGCGGGTTCGGGAAGCTGGTGCATAGTCCCTTAATGGTGTCAGATTTTCGGGCCGGATCCACGCCGGGCCCCCGCGTACTCGCGGCGGACGTGGGGAAGAACGCATGGTCGGCCAAAAGATAGATAGAGTGGAGTGCATGGCCCATCCAGTCCCGAGTGCTCCGAAGCGCACACCGTTGACCGCGTCAATGGCCCATGCGCAGTCGCAGCAGCAGGGCCAACACACACTCCCCACGGTGGAGGAGGTCTCCTCCGGTGGAGTGGTCGTTGACCTGAGCAAACCCGATCTCCCCGTGGCGATCATCGCCCGCTACAACCGGGGCGGCCGCCTCGAATGGTGCCTGCCGAAGGGCCATCCGGAGGGCGCCGAATCCAACGAGGAGGCCGCCGTCCGCGAGGTCGAGGAGGAGACCGGCATCGCCGGGAACGTGCTCGCCGCGCTCGGCAGCATCGACTACTGGTTCACGGTCTCGACGTACCGCGTGCACAAGACGGTCCACCACTTCCTGCTCAAGGCCACCGGCGGCGAGCTGACGATCGAGAACGACCCGGACCACGAGGCCGTCGACGTCGCCTGGGTCCCGCTCAAGGAGCTCGGCCGGCGTCTGTCCTTCCCCAACGAACGCCGCATCGCCGAGCTGGCCCGCGAGGTCCTGCCGCAGCATGTCGACTAGAGAACGGCCCGAAGCCGAGCCGGCCACCGGCTCCGTCGATCTCGAGACGCCCGAGGCCCCGGCCCCGCAATCGAATTCGCGCGCGTACGCGCTCATGGCCAGCGGCACCACGGTCTCCCGGGTGCTGGGCTTCGCGCGCACCGCGCTGCTGGCCGTGGCGATCGGCTCCGTCACCCCGGTCGCGGACATCTTCGAGAAGGCCAACGTCATCCCGACGATCATCTTCATGCTGATCGCCGGCGGCATCTTCAACGTCGTCCTGGTCCCTCAGCTGATCAAGGCTTCCAAGAACGCGGACCGCGGCTCGGCCTACACGTCCAAGCTCATCACGCTCACGGTGGTTTTCATGGCCGCCGCGGCCGCCCTGCTGACCCTGCTGGCCGGGCCGATCATCTCGATGCTGACCGTCGGCTGGTCGGAGTCGATGCTGACCCTGGCGACGGCGTTCGCCTACTGGTGCCTGCCCCAGGTGTTCTTCTACGGCGTCTACTCGGTCGTCGGCCAGGTGCTGAACGCGCACGGGCGCTTCGGCTGGTTCATGTGGGCGCCAGTGGTGAACAACCTCGTGCAGATCGCCGTGATCGGCACGTACATCGGCCTGTTCGGCGCGTTCCGCGCGGACACCGACCAGCTCGCCGAGTGGACCACCACGCAGACGGTGCTGCTGGCGGGCGGTTCGACCCTCGGCATCGCCCTGCAGGCGCTCGTGCTCTTCGCCCCGCTGCGCACCACGGGCCTGACGATCCGCCCGAACTTCCACTTCCGCGGCATGGGACTGACCCACGTCGGCAGGATCGCGTCCTGGACGCTCGCGTCGATGATGGTCGGCAACCTCGCCTCGCTGCTGTACTCGCGCATCGCCTCCGAGGCGACGGCCGCCCGCGAGGATCTGACCTCCGGCGCCTCCTCGGTCGCCGGCGAGTACGCCCTCAACACGTCGCAGCTGATCACCGTGCTGCCGCACTCGATCTTCGCGCTCTCGCTCGCCACGGTGCTCTTCAACGAGCTCACCCGCGCCTTCCACGACGACCGCGCGCACGATGTCCCGGCCCTGCTCTCCAAGGGACTGCGCACGACGGCGGTGCCCATCGTCTTCGCGTCCGTCGCCATCGTCGTCCTCGCCGGACCCCTCGGGCGCCTCTTCGGCGGCACGTCCGCCGACGGGGCCGCGGCCGGGGCCGCGATCGGCCAGCTGCTGCTGCTCACCGCACTGGGCCTTCCGTTCAAGAGCGCCCACTTCTTCCTCATCCGCGTCTTCTACGCGCAGGAGGACACCAAGACGCCGATGCTGATCCAGACCTCCATCGCCGTCGTCGGCCTGATCGCCGCGTTCACGATGTCGGAGCTCATCCCGCCGACGCGCATCGTCGTCGGCATCGCCCTGCTCTACGGCGTGACGAACGTGCTGAGCGCGATCCTCGCCCACGTCCTGGTCGTCCGCCGCCACGGCGACTACCAGGTCGTCCGCGTCCTGGACACCTACATCCGGGTCGGCTGGTTCGCCCTGGTGTCCGGGGCCGCCGGCGCCCTCGTGCTGTGGCTGCTTGGCGGTTTCTCGTTCGGTTTCGCGTTCGCCGGCATCATCCCGGCCCTGGGCACCCTGGCCGCCTGCGGCATCGTCATGGTCGTCGTGTACCTGCTGCTGCTGCGCGCCGCGCACCTGGAGGAGCTCACGGAGTTCATCGGCCCCCTCGCCCGCAGGATTCCGGACCTCTCACGGGGCCGCCGGCGCGCCAAGCCGGGGCGCCGCCGTCGTCCCCCGGAGTCCGCACCGGACAGCGGTTCCGACCGACCGCGCGGGGCCCGGCACAGCCGTCGCTGAGGCAGGCGCGGCCGGCTCCTCCCGGTTGCCGGCAGGACTGCGCGGCATGGGCTCGACTTGGCCGGTAGCATGTACTCAAGCATTACCTCTATTGGGTGCCCCGTACCCGAAAACCAAGCTTGGGAGTCAACAGTGTCGCAGCCCATCGACGTCGGAACCGTGCTCGGCGGCCGCTACAAGGTGACGAGCACCGTGCGGAACTCGGCCGACGGAGACATGGTCCTCGACGGCATGGACCAGGTCCTCAACCGGGCCGTCAGCATCCTCGTCGCGACCACGGACAACACCGCGCGGATGACAGCGAGCGCCCGCGAGATCGCCACAGGCGAGCGCCCGAGCAACGTGCAGGTGCTGGACCTCGGCGTCTCCGAGGACGCGACCTACCTGATCACGAACACCGCCGACTCCGATGACCTGATGGACCTGTTCTCGGAGGCCACCTACGTCGAGCCGTTCTACACGGACACGCTCGGCTCCGAGATCTTCGGCGAGCAGCGTTCGATGCGCCCGGAACTCCACGAGGACGATGACGAGTACTACGCCGAGCTCGAGGAGAACGAGCGCCGGACCCCGCTCTCGAACCGACTCGCCGGATTCAGGGACCGGCTGAGCCGCGGCGTTGCCGGCGTCACGGGCGGAGCGGCAGCCGCCGGCGCGGGCTCCGGTGCCGCATCGGCGGCCCCCGAGCCGCAGGACGGCGCCGACACCGCGGGTTCGCCCAGCACCGAGGAGAGCCCGGTCGCGGCACCCGCACCCGCGGAGGCGACCGGCACCTCCCCCAAGGTGGAGGTGTACGACGACACCGACGAGGACGACGACCACGCCGTTCCTGCGGCCGCAGCGGCTGCCGCCGGTCCTGCTCCGACCGCGTCCACCCCGCGGGCCGGCGCCGATGAGGACTTGCGTCCGGCTGCGACGTTCCCCGCTGCCGCCCGCGGCTACGAGGACGAGGCAGCCGTCGCCGGTGCCGGCGCCGGGGCCGGCGCGGCCGCCGGCGACGACGTCTACGAGGACGATGAGGAGGAAGAAGGCGGCAACCGCTGGACGCGTCTGATCGTCGGTGCCGTCCTGGGCATCGTGCTGATCCTCGCGGTCGTCTTCGCCTTCAACATGCTCGGCGGTCTGGGCGGCGACGACGCCCCGCAGGCCGGCGGGGACTCGTCGACGTCCGCCGGCAACGGCGAACCGTCTGCCTCGCAGGAGCCGGGTTCCAGCGAGGATCCCGCGGAGACCGCGGCACCGGCAGCGAGTCCGGTGGTCAGCGGCATCGATCGCGTCGTTCCGGACTTCCCGTCGCTCAACGAGGAGACCGACAACACGCTGGGGCGGGCGATCGACGGCAACGAGGCGACTCTGTACGCGTCGTTCTCCTACACGCAGCCGAATTTCGGCGGGTACGCCTCCAACATGATCCTCGTCGCCGAGCTCGAGGAATCCGCGGAGATCAGCCAGGTCGAACTCACGGGCCTGAACGGCACGGGCGGATCGTTCGAGGTCGCCATCGGCGAAACCGACGACTTCTCGTCTGCGCAGTCCGTCACCCAGGGTTCATTCACCGGGCCTACGGTGTCTGTACCCGTCACGGACGAGGAGGCGGCCACCGGCCGGTACGTGTTCTTCAACGTCACCGAGCTGCCCCGGCTCGCGTCCCCGTACGACGACGCCCGTCCCTACGGACTGCAGGTCGCCGAATTCAAGGTTTCCTAGCGACGTCGCGCCGCACTCCCGGCGGGTCCCAGCCGGGGAATAGCACTGGGAACCGCATGGTTGACCTAGGCAGAGCACACCAGACCATCTGGCGCGCAAGCGCCGACCACAAAGAGAGGTTCACGTCGAGTGGCCACTGAAGCAGCTGAATCGATCCGCAACGTCATCATCGTCGGGTCCGGCCCAGCGGGCTACACCGCGGCGATCTACACCGCGCGTGCCAACCTGAATCCGTTGGTCATCGCCGGTTCCGTCACCGCCGGTGGCGATCTGATGAACACCACCGATGTCGAGAACTTCCCGGGGTTCCCGGAGGGTGTCATGGGCCCCGACCTCATGGAGCACATGCGCGCCCAGGCCGACCGCTTCGGCGCTGAGATCATGTACGAGGACGTCGCGTCGACGGACCTGAGCGGCGACGTCAAGACCGTCACCCTCGCCAGCGGGACCACCTACAGGGCGCGCTCCATCATCGTCTCCACCGGCTCCGCATACCGCGAGCTGGGCCTGCCGGGCGAGAAGGAACTGTCCGGACACGGTG
Source organism: Zhihengliuella salsuginis (assembly GCF_014651715.1). Taxonomy (GTDB): domain Bacteria; phylum Actinomycetota; class Actinomycetes; order Actinomycetales; family Micrococcaceae; genus Zhihengliuella; species Zhihengliuella salsuginis. The sequence continues at coordinate 146,629 of NZ_BMXK01000011.1, read as the reverse complement.
TCTCGTGGTGCGCCACCTGCGACGGCTTCTTCTTCCGCGATCAGGAGATCGCCGTTGTCGGCGGAGGCGATTCCGCGATGGAGGAAGCCCTCTTCCTGACGAAGTTCGCCTCCAAAGTCACAGTGATCCACCGCCGCGAGGGGCTGCGCGCTTCGAAGACCATGGCGGACCGCGCTCTGGCCGACCCGAAGATCGAGTTCCTGTGGAACAGCGCCGTCGACGGGTACGAGGGCGACGGCAAACTCTCGGGCGTGAAGGTGCGCAACCTGATCGACGATTCGGTCTCCTCCCTGCCCGTGACAGGCCTGTTCGTGGCCATCGGCTCGGACCCCCGCGTCGACCTCGTCCGGGAACAGCTGGAGCTGACGGCGGAGGGCAACATCGCCGTCGACGGGCGCACCTCGAAGACGAGCCTGAAGGGCGTCTTCGCAGCCGGAGACGTCATCGATCCGACCTACCGTCAGGCCATCACGGCCGCCGGTTCCGGTTGTGTCGCGGCGGTCGACGTCGAGCACTACCTCGGTTCGCTCGGTGCCACGGAGGAGTCAGGCGCCGCGACCGCCGAGACAGCCTCTGTCTAGAGATTCAACAAGTAGAGTTTTCGTACCCGAAAGGACTAGTCATGAGCAACGCAAAGGACGTCACAGACGCATCGTTCCAGGCGGACGTGCTGGACAACGGCAAGCCGGTCATCGTCGATTTCTGGGCGGAATGGTGCGGCCCCTGCCGCATGCTGTCCCCGATCCTCGACCAGATCGCCGATGAGCACGCCGAGAAGATCGACGTCGTGAAGGTCAACGTCGACGAGAACCCGGCGATCGCCGCCAAGTACGGCATCACTTCCATTCCCGCGGTCTACGTCTTCCAGGGCGGCGAGCACGTGGCCAGCTCCATCGGAGCCAAGCCCAAGCAGGTCATCGAGCAGGAGTTCGCCGAGTACCTCTAGGCGCAGGCGCAGCCCACTGGGTAGAGCGGGGCAGGGAGAATCATTCCCTGTCCCGCTTTTCTGTGCCCGCTGCTGTCCAGGGTCCGACAAGAAGTACCTGACGAGACCCCGCGGCTGCTCTGCTCTGCGCGCAGAAGACGTTGTCCACAATTCTTGGAGTTATCCACCGTCGAACGGTTGATAACTCTCGAAATCATTCAACAAGCCTTCATGAGTTTCCACAGTTTGTCCGCTTACCCACAGCTTGCCTGTGCATAGAGCACCCGCCCCTCCCCTGCCGTCGCCATCGCGGCCTCGCCGCATCCTCCTTAAACAGGGAGGCCGTTCGGTCTGTTTCACGTGAAACAGACCGAACGGCCTCCCTGCGTCGTGGGGTATCGGGGACTACTTGTCACCGTCCGGGGAGATCAGGCCCATGATTCGGTTGAGGTCGTCTACGCTTGCGAACTCGATCGCGACACGCCCCTTCTTGGCACCAAGGGAGATCTTCACACTGGTGTCGAGGCGGTCCGAGAGGGAGTTGGCCAGATAGTCCAGGCGCTCATGGCGTGCTGTACTGCGCGGCTTCGTCTCCCGACGCTTCTTCTCGACCCCCTCGTTCATCGCCACTGCCTCCTCCGTGGCTCGTACGGAGAGGCCCTCTGCAACGATGCGCTGCGCCAACCGTTCGATTTCCGCGGGATCGCTGAGCGCCAGGAGCGCACGAGCATGACCTTGGCTGAGCACACCAGCCGCCACCCGACGTTGGACGAGGGCCGGAAGCTTCATCAGTCGGATGGTGTTGGAGATCTGCGGACGCGACCGACCGATGCGTGCGGAGAGCTCCTCCTGGGTGCATCCGAACTCATCCAGCAACTGCTGGTAGGCCGCGGCTTCCTCCAACGGATTCAGCTCTGAACGGTGGAGGTTCTCGAGGAGGGCGTCCCGGAGCAGGTCCTCGTCCGTGGTTTTGCGGACGATCGCAGGTATCGTCTCGAGACCAGCCTGCTGGGTGGCGCGCCAGCGCCGCTCACCCATGACCAATTCGTAGGTCCCCTCGCCGACCTCCGTGGACGGTCGGACGACGATCGGCTGCAGCAGGCCGATCTCCTTGATGGAGTGGACCAGCTCGTCCATGTCCTCCTGGTCGAAGACCTGGCGCGGCTGTTTCCGGTTGGGGTGGATCTCCTTGACCGAGAGTTCGGCAAACGTGGCCCCGGGCACGGGCACAAGAGACGGAGCCGATGTATCCGCGTCCGGGGTCGGGGATCCATCACCGGTCGGGTCGGCATCCGAAACATCGGGGGCCGACGTGGCGGACCGCGTGCGCGCCTGGCCGATAACGTCCGGCATCTGCGGACGCTTTGCGTTTCGGACCTGAGCCTTGGGCTCAGCGGCCACCTTTGACTGTGCGGTGCCGTCGTCGTCTGCGCTTCTGCCGGGCGTGAAGAACATGTCGACGGGGCGGGCCTTAGTTCGCGGTGTTGTTGAACCTGTGCCCTTTGAGGCCGGCTTCCTGCTGTTCCCAGTAGCACTCCCCCCGGGCCTGTCAGGCGCCTTCTGAGGAGCTCCGGAGGTCTTTGGCGAGTCAGTCCCCTGCCGCCCGCCCGCGGACGCCTCAGGGGCCCGTTGTGCGGTCGCTGGTGTATCCGAAGCGGACGCAGCGGATCCTCTGTTGGTGGATGTCTTCGAACCACCCGCAGCCGGCCTTTTGGGCTTGGTGTCCGTCGTCGTAGCCTTCTGTTCGTTGGCGGTGCCGCTCAATACGTCCGGCGCCGACTCTTCCTCATCAGGTCCCGCAGCTGGCGAGCTGGAGATTAGTGCACCCAAACCGCGGCCCAAGCCACGACGCTTCTCTGCCATGTTTTCCCTCTCGGCGTTTCCGGCGCCTCGACCCACAGCGCCTCATCAAACTGACTGCAATCCTACTCGGCCAACCTGACATTGACGGTCAGGCACCGCCAATCGCCCAAGGTGTCGAGTTCGCTGTTTCACGTGAAACCACCGAAGGAATCGGGCACAAGGGCAGTTCGCAAGATCAATTGTCACTCGATTCCAACATGTCGCCGGATCGCAGTTGAGGGAGAACTCGTTCGTTCCCAGCCACCGTTCGCTGATTTCTTGCATCTTTGACTCCTCACGTGACCGCTTGAATCCCGATCGGCCAACGCGGCACAGGCGCGCCAGAGGGTCTCAGAGAACCGAGGGGCGCCCCCCCTGCATTCCGCCCTGCCCCGCGCTGGCGACTCGCGTACCCTCCACACGGGTCTCGAGCTGACGTGTTTCACGTGAAACGCCGACGATCACGAGTCGACGTGATCACCGAGTCGACGCCAGCGGCTGCCCATCCCGTCTGTCTCGCTTCTTTGACTTCTAGATTGGCGATCAGGTGCACCTACGGAACTTCACGTGTTTCACGTGAAACGACGCCATTCCCTGCCCCGCGCAAGCCTGCTGCTTGAAGGGACATCAGGACCTGCCTTGGATTACCGACCCATTACCTGACGTGGTCCAGCTGAACGCACGAACTCCCGGATCAGCAGAATACAATCGGATGATCCGCTTTACAGTTTCAGACTGCTCATAATTCCTGGCAGCTACTTCAGCAGAGTACGCTGGCGAAGACCGGCAGGTGTTCCCACGCACGGTCGCCCCCTGAGCGGTATCGGCCATGCACATTTGCCGGAGGCACTGTGCTGCAAGTTACCCGCTACCGCAGGTTCGTTTCACGTGAAGCAATCGGGAGATCACCGCCCCTTGATCTCTCTCCCGCAGTGTGCGCCCGCACCAGTCCAACCCACTGGCATCCGCCGATCATCGAACACGGAACCCGTCGGCACCCGGAACGCACTATCCGCGACCCATCACGCATTGGGCCCACTAGCAGAAGCGCCGATTGCTGATCGTGCTTCCTGGAGAAGATGAGCCGACGGATGATCCAGCCTCCGAGTCGCGGGTTGGATCTTTCCATTCTGTCCCTCTGGCAGGGAGGCCACCCGAGGGACGACGCCGAGGAGTCGTGGAATGCTTTTATTGAGAACCAGGAAACTGCACCATAATTGGCCATCGAAAGACCACGGACTCCTTCCGCGCACGTTTTCAAGCGCGAGAACTCAGTTTTAGCCATCAGCACTCGCTCCGTTTCACGTGAAACGGACGATCAGAAATCTCACCCTCGTCTCTGCGAATACAGTCGGAACGCCACCGTCAATGGAACGCGCCTGTGGATGTCTCGCTTCAGCAGTAGCACTGAACCTGCGGCTAGCCCTGACCGGTGACGCACACCTGCCCAGGGAGCCCGACGTTGTGTGAGAGACATGCAATCACGACGGATGGAGATTTCGCACCACACAAGTGGGATGCAGGCTCCGCGGTCCCGTTTCACGTGAAACACACAAGTACTTCCACAAGAACCTCGGGAACAGACGGTTCAATCCGAGAGGCCGGCGAAGGATTCGAGTGCATAGAAGAAGAAGGGGCCGCACAGCCTGGCACTTCGAGATAGGGCCAGTCTGACACTCCCTCGCCGATGGCTGCCAGATCCGAGCCACACGTAGCCCAACCCGGCGTCGAATGTGGACCTGAATCCACGTTGTTTCACGTGAAACAGGCCCCTGAAGGCGTACCGACAGCTCTTCCACTATCTGACGCTGCGATGAAACGGTCGATACGCACAGTGCGACACAAGAGTGCCTAGGTTCGCCCGACGCGATCCAGGTTGGCTGCCCGATAAGGCTCCGGTCATGTTTCACGTGAAACGCTTGTCGGCCGTTGCTGTCTGAACAAGCCCGGTTCGAACGAGAAGGGGGCCCGAAGCTGATGGCTTCGGGCCCCCTTGGGCAATGATCGGTAGATCCGCTGCGTGACGGACGGACTACCCGTCTACTTTTCGGCAACGCCCCTGTCGGCAATTTCCGTTGACGCCTCCATGTAGGACAGTGCTCCAGTAGAACTGCGGTCATAAGTGATGACCGACTGCTGATAGCTCGGCGCCTCAGAAATGCGGACGCTACGCGGAATCACTGCTTCCAGGACCTCGTGGGGGAAGTGGTCGCGCACTTCCTGGGCAACCTGTGCTGCGAGATTGGTACGGCCGTCGTACATTGTCAATAGGATCGTTGAGACAACCAGATCAGCATTCAGGTGCTTCTGGATCATCTCGATGTTCTTCAGAAGCTGGCTGAGACCCTCAAGCGCATAGTACTCGCACTGGATGGGAATGAGGACTTCCCGGGCTGCGACGAATGCGTTGACTGTGAGGAGGCCGAGGCTTGGTGGGCAATCGATGAACACGTAATCGAGGCGTTCCATGCCCTGGTCGTCGCGGTACTTGGAATACTGATCCAGAGCGCGCCGCAGCCGCTGCTCCCTCGCGACCAGCGAAACAAGCTCGATCTCGGCGCCCGCAAGATCAATTGTCGCCGGTGCGACAACCAGGTGTTCGAGATCGGGGCACGGTGCCACCACGTCCTGCAGGGGAAGATCGTTGATCAGGACATCGTAGATGCTGTCGATCTCGGAATGGTGCTCGATCCCCAGCGCGGTCGAGGCATTGCCTTGCGGATCAATGTCGACAACGAGGACATTCAGGCCGGCCTGAGCGAGGGCGGCCGCGACATTGACCGTCGTGGTCGTCTTGCCGACGCCGCCCTTCTGATTGCTGATGGTGAAGTAGCGCGTATTGTCCGGCTTCGGCAGGCCCCGCCCTTTGAGCCGCTCACGGCGCATGTTCTCGTTGACCAGCTGGCTAGCCAACGGGGTGCTGTCGTCCATGGTGTCCATAATGTTCCGAACCCGTGCCTCTAGTTGTTGGTGAACCGGAACGATCGCCCCTGAATCGCCGGCTTCCGAATGCGTTTCACGTGAAACAGTGTTCGATGACAACTTCGCAACCTGTATCGGTTGTGTCTGAACGTCCACTCGTTCAGTCGCAAGTCTCTGCTCTGGTTCTACTTCTACCTCACGCTTCGGATCAGGCTTACCCGATGCGAAGAGCGAAGCGAGCGAAGGCATTCGCCGACCCGTACGGCTCACCGCGGCGAACTCCCCTGGGTCGAGCTGCAGAAAATCATCACTGGTACAGACTATCGTTTCAAGCGGAGCCAACGCGGATGCGGACCACCGTTGTCGGTTCCTCCAGTGTATCCGCGCCCGCCGTCAGGATCTCGGTAGCCGTGGCGCCGTTCTTGCGCAGCGCCTTCTGCGCCTTCTCGATTTCCTCGGCGGCACTGCGACCTTTGAGCGCGAGCAGCTGTCCGGTGCCGTGCAGCAACGGCAACGTGATGTTCGCCAGTTTGCTCAGCGCGGACACCGCCCGAGCTGTGACGACGTCGACGTCGACGTCGTCGAAGAACTGCTCGGACCGACCGCGGAGAACGCGAACGTTGTCGAGGTCGAGGTCCTCGATGACTTCACCCAGCCAGATGCAGCGTCGTTCGAGGGGCTCGATCAAGGTGATGTCCAGATCCGGGCGGGCGATAGCGAAGGTCAGTCCGGGTAGCCCTGCTCCGCTGCCCACGTCTGCAACGGTGGAACCTTCCGGAATCAGATCTGCAGCGACGGCGCAATTGAGAACGTGCCGACTCCAGAGTCGGGGGACCTCGCGGGGGCCCAGGAGCCCTCTCTCAATGCCGGATGTGGCGAGGTGCCCCACGTAGCGTTCCGCCAGCCCAAGCCGGTCGCCAAAGACCTCCAGCGCGGCCCCCCGGTCCGTTTCCGTCAACGCGTGCTCTTCCACTTCTGCCCCTTCCGGACACTCGACGGGCTTCGGCCCGGAGGTTGAATTCAAAAATCGGGCTGCCCTGCAGGGCAGCCCGACCAGAGTGCGGCGAGTTATGCCGCCGAAACCACAACGTGGCGACGGGAGCCTTCACCATCGGATTCGCTGTGCAGGCCGAGCTCGGCGATGAAGTCGTGCACCTGCTTGCGCTCGTACGCGCTCATGGCCTCCAGAGGGATGTTCTCCCCCGAGTCCCGGGCACGCTCGGCCGCATCCTCCGCGATCTTCTTGAGCTGCGCAGAGCGGCCCTTCCGATAGTCGAGGATGTCCAGGATCAGCCGCGAACGGTTGCCGGTCTGCGTCAGGACCGCCAGGCGCGTCAACTCCTGCAGGGCGTCCAGTCCGTCTCCGTCGTGCCCGATCAGTTCACGCAGCGCGGACTCGTCCCCCTCTTCCTGCACGATGGAGATGTAGGTGCGACCGCTGCGGACCTCGATGTCGATGTCCCCGTCGATGTCCGCGATATCCAGCAGCTCCTCGAGGTAGTCGGCGGCGATGTCGCCTTCTTCTTCGGGGCGCGCAGGGGCGCTCTCCTCGACCTCGGTGACTTCGGCTGCGTCCTGGGTGTCGGTCATGGCTACTTCTTCCTGCGGTTCTTGCGCTGCGGCTGCGAGCGCTGCACCTTGGGTAGCTCCGGCTCCTCGGGAGTCTCCTCCTCAGCCTTCTTCTTCTTTTCGTGGATCGGCGGCAGCCCCTTGGCGGCACGGCGTTCGTTCAGTTCGCGCTCGGCTTGGGACCCCGGCGTGGGGTTGTTGCGGATGATCCAGTACTGCTGGCCCAGAGTCCAGAGGTTGGTGGCCGTCCAGTAGATCAGCACACCGATCGGGAAGTTGATGCCGCCGATGCCGAAGACGAGCGGCAGGATGTAGAGCATCATCTTCTGCTGCTGCATGAAGGGACCCTCGAGGGCCTCCTTGGTCATGTTCTTGGTCATGATCTGCTTCTGCGTGATGAACTGCGAAGCAACCATCGCGAGGATCATGACGACCGAGATCAGGATGACGCTGATCTGGGGCGATCCCGAATTGAAGGTGCCGAGGAAGGTATCGGAGAGTCCGGCACCGAAGATCGACGAATCGGCGAAGTGGTGGGTCTGGGTGACCGTCAGCTGGCCGATGCCCTCTTCGTTCTCCGAGGCGCCGCGGGCGTTGTTCAGCGAGTGGAACAGCGCGAAGAAGAACGGCATCTGGATCAGCAGCGGCAGGCACGACGAGAGCGGGTTCGTCTTGTGGCGCTTGAAGAGCTCGCGCTGCTCGGCCAGCATGGCCTGCTGCGACAGCTGGTCCTTCTTGCCCTTGTACTTGGCCTGGAGCTTGCGCAGGTCGGGCTGCAGTGCCTGCATGGCCCGCTGCGCCTTGATCTGCTTGACGAAGACCGGGATGAGCGCGGCGCGAATGAGCAGCACCAGCAGGACGATGGACAGCGTCCAGTTCCAACCGGAGGTCTCGTTCAGGCCGATCGCGGTCAGGATCTCGTGGCATATGCGCAAGATCCACGTGACGACAAACTGGAACGGCCACAAGATCGTGTCAAAGAATCCCATTACTCGCTATGCTCCTCGTGCCGCGTTCGCGGCGTCCTCGTCCTCGTCCGCGGGAATCGGCGGATGATTCATCACCATGATCTTGGGCAGCTTCCCCTCCGGCCAAATCCGCCGCCCGTCGGGGACCTGGTCGATCCCTCCGTGACTGAACGGATTGCATCGGAAGACGCGCTTCGTGGCCAGGTAGACGCCCTTGACCGCACCGTGCACGGTCACAGCCTCGAGGGCGTACGCCGAACAACTCGGGAAGTACTTGCAGACGTCACCATAGATGGGTGAGATCAGTTTGCGGTAGCCCAGCAGGAACCCGATGATCAGGTTCCGCGGGATGTCCACGATGAAGGGTACGACGGCGTCGCGCTGGGTTCGTGCCTCAGTCACCGTCGCCGTCCATCTCTGCCGGATCGCGCCGGCGATGCTTTTGATGCGCGGCCCGGGTGGCCGATCGCATCAGGGAGTGTACTTCCGCATTCAGCTCGTCCCAGGAGGCCGAGGCCGCGACGGGCAGAGCCCGCATGACGACGTCGTACCCGTTGGGAAACTCCTCGAGGAGAGACGCGCTGACCGCGCGTAGTCTCCGTTTAACGAGATTGCGGCGCACCGCGTTCCCAACGGCCTTGGACACGATGAAGCCGAAGCGGCTCGGAACCGAATCCCGAAAGCGTGCATATAGCACGACGTTCCGGCGCCCAGTGCGGGCGCCGGAACGTACAGTGTTCGAGTAGTCCTTCGCGGAACGCACCCGGTGCACCTTCGGCAACATGGCGTTGATGCCTATCTGCTGGCAGGGAACAACTGGGTGCTCACGACGAGGACTGCTGCTATTTAGGCAGAAAGTTCGCTGCGGCCCTTGGTGCGGCGGGCAGCCATGATGGCGCGGCCGGCGCGGGTGCGCATACGAAGACGGAAGCCGTGCTTCTTGGCACGACGGCGGTTATTCGGCTGAAAAGTCCGCTTGCTCACAGTAGTAACTCCAAGACGATCATTTGATGCGCCTTAACCCGTTGCTACAGGGGGAAGAACAGGCTGACGCTCGATATTCAAGTGCCGCTCTCGAACTCCTCGCCGGGGATTCCAACCTGCCCCAGACGGGGGCGGGCGCCGATCTGAACAGCAGATCTGCACGGTAATCACGGTCTCAGGATCCATCAAAAGCGGACACACAGGACTAAACAACGGTAGGGGATTACCGCACAATCAGTCAAATGGGAAGACCAGTGGCGTCCGGCACAGTCCTTCCGAACGGCCTCGGAGCTCGCCGTTGGACGATGTCAGAGGCAGATTCGCGCGGAAGTCCACAACGTGTGAACTCGCTATCCACAGCTGTGGACGACCGGGCGTGTCACGGACGACGCGGAGGCGTCGCCAGGGAACCGATCCATCCCCGGAATGACAACGATGCAACCCCTCCTGGGGACAACCTCGGACCCACCCTTCGCCAGACCCGAAGTTATCCACGGCCTGTGAATAAATCTGTGGATAGTCGGCTACAGTTGATCTCCCGGCGTCCCAGCTCGGGCCCGTCGGAACATGGCGCGGTCCGTCGAAGGACGGCGGCCTGCACGACGGCATCCACGCGAAGGGAAAACACGCACCGTGACCACGGACGCAAACAACAACCTCGGTTCCCAGTGGCGTCGGGTGGTCGACCTGATGAAGGACAACACCGAGGTCCGGCCCCGTCAACGGGCGTTCGTGGAACTGGCCCAGCCTCAGGGGCTGATCGGGACGACGCTCCTGGTCGCCGTGCCCAACGACCTCACCCGCAACGTTCTGCAGACACAGCTGATGGCCTCGCTGGACGCCGCCCTGCGGCAGGTCTTCCAGGACGACGTACGCGTGGCGTTCAGCGTCGACACAACCCTGGAACCGGAAACCTCCCCCGAGGAACAGCTGGCACCGCAGCCGTCTGCGCCGGAAGAACGGACTTACTCGGCCCCGTCGATCTCGAACGCCGCCGACCAGCACGAAGTCCTGCAGAGCGTGGCACGCGCCCGATCGGACAACGAGCACGGCCCCCGGAACAAGCCGATCCCGGTGCCCACCCCGCCGTCGAACTCCCAGGAGATCGGGCGTCTGAACCCCAAGTACATCTTCGACACGTTCGTCATCGGCGCCTCGAACCGCTTCGCCCATGCGGCGGCCGCGGCAGTCGCCGAGGGTCCTGCCAAGGCGTACAACCCGCTGTTCATCTACGGCGATTCGGGATTGGGCAAGACGCACCTCCTCCACGCCATCGGACACTACGCGCGCCACCTGTTCAACGGGATCCGCGTCCGCTACGTGAATTCCGAGGAGTTCACGAACGACTTCATCAACTCCATCCGCGACGACGAGGGCACGAGCTTCAAGCAGACGTACCGCAACGTCGACATCCTGCTGATCGACGACATCCAGTTCCTGGCCAACAAGGATGCGACGCAGGAGGAGTTCTTCCACACCTTCAACGCGCTCTACAACGACAACAAGCAGGTGGTCATCACGTCCGACCTGCCGCCCAAGCAGCTGGCCGGGTTCGAGGACCGCATGCGCTCCCGCTTCGAATGGGGCCTCATTACCGACATCCAGCCACCTGAGCTGGAGACGCGTATCGCGATTCTCCGCAAGAAGGCGGAAGCAGAGGGGCTGCGTGCTCCGGACGACGTGATGGAGTACATCGCCTCCAAGATCTCGACCAACATCCGCGAACTCGAGGGCGCCCTGATCCGCGTGACGGCGTTCGCCTCGCTGAACAACCAGGCTGTCGACATGGCTCTGGCCGAGGCCGTCCTCAAGGACCTCATCACGGATGAGGACGCGCGGGAGATCACGTCGTCGGCGATCATCGCGCAGACGGCCGAGTACTTCGGGCTGACGATCGAAGAGCTCAACAGCAAGTCGAGGACCCGCACGCTGGTGACCGCCCGCCAGATCGCCATGTACCTGCTGCGCGAGCTCACCGACCTGTCGCTGCCGAAGATCGGCGCCGAACTCGGCGGGCGCGACCACACGACCGTCATCCACGCGGACCGCAAGATCCGCGATCTGATGGCCGAGCGTCGGTCGGTGTTCAACCAGGTGACGGAACTGACGAACCGCATCAAGCAGCAGCAGCGCAAGGGCTAGTGCCAGGACTCGCCGCGTTGCCGGGAGGGTTCCTCCGCGCGCCGCAGGCGACGCTGCGAAAATCACACCTGTGGACAACTCTGTGGATTGTTAAGTGGACGAAGCCCCAAACCTGCCCATAAGTCCGGGGGTCCTGTGGATCCCTCAAACGACGCGGATTTTTATCCACTGCCAGTCCCTGCGCAGACCGGAAAGCGCCCACAGCTTGTGAACAAGCAGAATTGGTGCGGCGACACGAGCCACAGGGGTTATCCACAGTTTCCACAAGGGTTGTTAACACTACGAACCTTAAAAACAAGCTTCCAGATAACAAGACTCCATCCCGTGCACCGTCGACCGATACGAGCTGAGCCGAGGCATCGGCGACCATCCTCAAGCGATATCGATCTCCCGACTCTTCGGGCTAAGCTTGCACCGGATACTTGTCACTACCTTGCTGTGAAAGGCGGATCGCTACGTGAAGTTCAGTGTTGAAAGGGACGTGCTGGCGGAAGCTGTCTCCTGGACTGCCCGATCCCTGTCGCAGCGGCCGCCGTCACCGGTCCTCGCAGGAATCCTGATGACCGCCGAGGGCGGAAGCGTCACGTTGGCCGGCTTCGACTACGAGATCTCGGCACGGATCGAGATCCCTGCTGACATTTCCGAAGAGGGGACGATCCTCGTCTCGGGCAAACTCCTCGCCGAGATCACCCGCAGCCTTCCCCAGGCGCAGGTCACCCTCGAGACCGAAGGTTCCAAAGTCCTCGTCGCCTGTGGCCGGAGCCGGTTCAACCTCGCAACCATGCCGGTTGCGGAGTACCCGGATCTTCCGGCACTCCCCGAAGTTGCGGGTGTCGTCGACGGCGAGTCCTTTGCTCAGGCCATCACCCAGGTGATCGTCGCGGCCTCGAAGGACGACACGCTCCCCGTCCTGACCGGCGTCAAGATGGAGATCGAAGACGACCTGATCACCTTCCTGGCCACCGACCGCTACCGGCTTGCGATGCGCGAAGTCTCCTGGCGCCCGCACACGCCGGGACTCTCGACGTCCGCACTGGTCAAGGCGAAAACCTTGAGCGAGGTCGCAAAGACTCTCGCCGGAGCGGGCGAGCTGAACATCGCGCTCGGCGAGAACAGCGACCTGATCGGGTTCCAGACCGGAAGCCGCCGTACCACGTCGCTCCTGGTCGACGGCGACTACCCCAAGATCCGCTCGCTGTTCCCGGACAACACTCCGATCCATGCCACCGTTGCGACCCAGTCGCTGGTCGAGGTCGTCCGGCGCGTGGCCGTTGTCGCTGAACGCAACACCCCCGTCCGTCTGGCCTTCACCGATGGCCAGCTCAGCCTTGATGCCGGCACCGGTGAGGATGCGAAGGCCGAGGAAACGATCGAGGCCCACCTCGACGGCGAAGAGATCACCGTCGCCTTCAACCCGGCCTACCTGAGCGAGGGCCTGAACGCCTTCAACAGCGAATTCGTGCGCTTCTCGTTCACTTCCGCACCGAAGCCGGCCATGCTGACGGCTCAGGACTCCCTCGAGGGCAGCGATTCCGACGCCTACCGGTACCTCGTCATGCCGGTACGCCTGCCGAACAACTAGCCCGACACTTCGACAGCAGCGTGTACATTTCGCACCTCTCCCTGACGGACTTCCGAAGTTATGCCCAGGCTGACTTGGAACTTTCTCCGGGGACCACGGTGCTCGTCGGGGCCAACGGCGTGGGCAAGACCAACGTCGCCGAGGCCATCGGCTATCTGGCGACGCTGTCTTCTCATCGTGTGACGTCCGATGCGGCACTGCTGCGCTTCGGCACGGAGCGGGCCCTCGTCAGGGCCCAGGTGGTCCGGACGACGCAGACCACGTCTGTAGAACTCGAGATCACCCGCGGGAAGACGAACCGGGTGCGGATCAACCGCGCCAATCCGGTGCGGTCCCGGGAGATCCTGGGAATCGTCCGGACGGTCCTCTTCGCACCGGAGGATCTGTCCCTGGTCAAAGGCGATCCCTCGTCCCGACGCCGGTTCCTCGACGACCTCCTGGTGGTCCTGCAGCCGCACCAGGCCGCGACGCGGAGCGACTACGAACGGGTGCTGCGCCAGCGCAACGCCCTGCTGAAATCGGCGCGGGCGGCCGGGAAGCTCACGTCCAACCACGAGGCGACCCTCGACGTCTGGGACCAGCACCTGGCCCAGGCGGGAGCCCGTGTGCTGCGGGGCAGGTTCGATGTGCTCTCCCAGATCGGCGGGCCGTTGGCCGCGGCCTATGCATCGCTGACCGACGGTTCCAAGATCGCCGCTGCGCACTACCGGTCGACGGTCGTCTCCGATATCGACGACGACGGCGACGCGGACATCCCCCTCGACGGCCCCCCGGATACGCTGCTCGAGGCGACCGCCAGCCAGCTCCAGGAGAGGATCCTGGCGGCACTGGCCGCGAAGCGGCAGCAGGAGGTCGAGCGCGGCATGACCCTGGTGGGTCCGCACCGCGACGAGCTCCAGCTCACCCTCGGCGGTGTGCCGGCGAAAGGGTACGCGTCCCACGGCGAGACCTGGTCGCTCGCCCTGTCGATGCGGCTGGCGTCCTATCAGGCGATGCTCGACGACGATCCCCGCCCCGGAGCCGGGCCGATCCTCATCCTCGACGACGTCTTCGCCGAGCTCGATTCCGATCGGAGGGCGCGGCTCGCCAAGGTCGTCGCCGACGCCGAACAGGTCCTCGTCACGGCGGCTGTCGGCGCCGATGTCCCGGACAGCCTCAAGGGCCATGTCCTGCGGGTCGTCCCGGGCCGGATCGAACCCGCTCCGGAGGAGCCGGGAGCATGAACCGCGATCGCGACTCGGCCGGTTCCCAGCTGCGAGCCAGCACGACGCCTGAACCTCAGTTCGACGCCGCCCACGCGATGCTGAACCGGATGCGGCTCATCGCCGAGAGCCGCGGGGAAGCCCGCATCGACGCCAAGCGCGCCGCCGCGATCGCCGACCGGCAGGCCTCGGCGAAGGCCCGACGGGCGAAGCGGACAGAGTCGGCCATGTACGACAACGGCCGCGACCCCCTCGGCGTCGGCGCGGTCATGGATCGACTCGTACGCAATCGGGGGTGGACGTCTCCCGTCGCGGTCGGTTCCGTCCTCTCCGAATGGGACGCGCTCGTCGGCCCCCAGATCTCGGCGCACTGCCGTCCGGAGAGCTTCGAAGCGACCACCGTGGTCGTCCGGTGCGACTCCAGCAGCTGGGCGACCCAGCTGCGGCTGCTGAGCCACAACCTGCTCAAGACGTTCGACGAGAAGCTGGGCCACGGCGTCGTCACGACCATCCAGGTCCTGGGGCCGCAGGCGCCGTCGTGGAGGAGGGGGATGCGCACCGTCGAGGGGCGAGGACCCCGGGACACCTACGGGTAGAAAACCCGCCGCCGTCGTATGCCTGATGGGGCATAAATGGGTGAGGCGGCCTACAACGAGTTGAAGGCCGCAGCTATGGAGACCCTCACAAACGAGGTCCATGGCGGTTCTGGGCCAGTTTTTTGGCTTTTAGCGGCATATCGGGGTCCAATCAGACCAAGTTCGGGCCGTGGACGCGCTAGAATCGAGGCAGACCGCTTCCCTAAGTACTGAGGAGTCTGCAGCGCCTGTGGATACTGAGAACACCGAACCCCGAGGATCAGCCGACGAATCGCTGGTCGGGGGGACCGCCGAGGCGGAACCCAACGACACGACGCAGACCTCGTCGGGTGCGCCGAACAAGGTGACGAACGAGTACGGGGCCAGCGACATCACCGTGCTCGAGGGCCTCGAGGCCGTGCGCAAGCGCCCCGGCATGTACATCGGATCCACCGGTGCCCGCGGCCTGCACCACCTCGTGTACGAGGTCGTCGACAACTCGGTCGATGAGGCGCTGGCCGGGTACTGCGACCACATCAAGGTCACCCTGCAGGTGGACGGGGGCCTCCGCGTCCAGGACAACGGGCGCGGCATCCCGGTCGACATGCACCCCACCGAGGGCAAGCCCACGGTCGAGGTCGTCATGACCATCCTGCACGCCGGCGGCAAGTTCGGCGGCGGCGGCTACGCCGTGTCCGGCGGTCTGCACGGGGTGGGCATCTCTGTCGTGAACGCCCTGTCGAGCCGCGTGGACACCGAGGTGCGCCGTCAGGGGAGCGTCTGGCGGATGCAGTTCGCGAACGGCGGCGTCCCGCAGAACGAGCTGACCCGCGGCGAGGAGACGGACGAGACGGGCACGACCCAGACGTTCTACCCGGACGCCTCGATCTTCGACGCCATCGACTTCGACTTCGAGACCCTTCGCGCGCGATTCCAGCAGATGGCCTTCCTGAACAAGGGGCTGCGCATCACGCTGACCGACGAGCGCCGCCTGGACGACTCCGCCGACGACGTCACGGACCCCGACAACGAGGGCGTCACTGCGGATCCCGCCGGTGGTGTCGAGGCGCCGGTGGACAACGAGCCGAAGCACCGCGTCGTCGACTACCTCTACGAGAACGGGCTGCTCGACTACGTCAAGCACCTCAACGCCTCGAAGAAGGTCGAGCTGGTGCACCCGGACGTCATCGCTTTCGAATCCGAGGACGACGAGCGCAAGATCTCCGTCGAGATCGCGATGCAGTGGACGTCGGCGTATTCCGAATCCGTCCACACGTACGCCAACACGATCAACACGCACGAGGGCGGCACCCACGAAGAGGGCTTCCGCGCGGCCATGACGTCATTGCTCAACCGCTACGCCCGCGACAAGGGCCTGCTCAAAGAGAAGGACGACAACCTCACGGGCGACGACATCCGCGAGGGCCTGACCGCCGTCATCTCCGTCAAGCTCGGCGAGCCCCAGTTCGAGGGGCAGACCAAGACCAAGCTGGGCAACTCGAGCGCCAAGGGCTTCGTGCAGGGTGTCGTCAACGACGAGCTCGGCGACTGGCTCGAACGCAACCCGAACATCGCGCGCGACATCGTGCGCAAGGCGCTCATGGCCTCTCAGGCGCGGCTCGCCGCCCGCAAGGCGCGCGACAACGCCCGCCGCAAGTCGCCGCTCGAGACGTTCGGCATGCCGGGCAAGCTCTCCGACTGCTCGTCCAAGAACCCCGCGGAATGCGAGGTCTACCTCGTCGAGGGCGACTCCGCCGGCGGCTCCGCCAAGCGCGGCCGGGACCCGCGCACCCAGGCGATCCTCCCCCTGCGCGGCAAGATCCTCAACGTCGAACGCGCCCGTCTCGACAAGGCCCTCGGCAATGCGGAGGTCCAGGCGATGATCACCGCCTTCGGCACGGGCATCGGCGAAGAGTTCGACATGGCGAAGCTGCGGTACCACAAGATCGTGCTCATGGCCGACGCCGACGTCGACGGCCAGCACATCACGACCCTGATGCTGACGCTCCTGTTCCGCTACATGCGCCCGCTGATCGAGCACGGCTACGTGTTCCTCGCGATGCCGCCGCTCTACCGGATCAAGTGGTCCAACGCGCCGCACGACTACGTCTTCTCCGACGCCGAGCGCGACCGGAAGGTCCGCGAGGGTCAGGCGGCCAACCGCCGCCTGCCGAAGGACAACGGCATCCAGCGCTACAAGGGCCTCGGCGAGATGGACTACTCCGAGCTGTGGGACACCACCATGGACCCCTCGCGTCGCACGCTGCAGCAGGTCACCATGGAGGACGCCGCCGCCGCGGACCAGATCTTCTCCGTCCTCATGGGCGAAGACGTGGAATCGCGGCGGAATTTCATCCAGCAGAACGCGAAGGATGTGCGCTTCCTGGATATCTGACCGGGCATATACACCAGTCAGATACCCATAACTGCGCGAATGCAGATTTAGTTAGAGGAAGAACTCGATGAGCGACGAGACCCCAGAGAACCAGCCGGACAACCTCCCGGAGAGCGCCGTGGAGACCGACGTGGCGCCGGCCCCGGTCACCGAAGAGGAGATGGACCGGATCGAACCGGTCGATCTCCAGACCGAGATGCAGCGGTCCTACCTGGACTACGCGATGGCCGTCATCGTCGGCCGCGCGCTCCCCGACGTGCGCGACGGCCTCAAGCCCGTGCACCGCCGCGTGCTCTACGCGATGTACGACGGCGGCTACCGCCCCGAGCGCTCCTACAACAAGTGCGCCCGCGTCGTCGGCGAGGTTATGGGCCAGTACCACCCCCACGGCGACACGGCCATCTACGATGCGCTCGTCCGCCTGATCCAGGACTGGGTCATGCGGTACCCGCTGGCCCTCGGCCAGGGGAACTTCGGCTCGCCCGGCAACGACGGCGCGGCCGCCCAGCGGTATACCGAGACCAAGATGGCCCCGCTGGCCATGGAGATGGTCCGCGACATCGACGAAGAAACCGTCGACATGCAGGACAACTACGACGGCAAGAACCAGGAGCCGACCATTCTGCCGGCGCGGTTCCCGAACCTGCTGGTCAACGGCTCCTCCGGCATCGCCGTCGGCATGGCCACGAACATCCCGCCGCACAATCTGCGAGAAGTCGCCGACGGTGTCCAGTGGTTCCTCCAGAACCACGAGGCGTCCAAGGAGGAGCTCCTCGAAGAGCTCATCCGGCGCGTCAAGGGGCCGGACTTCCCGACGGGTGCCACGATCCTCGGGCACAAGGGCATCGAGGACGCCTACCGCACCGGTCGCGGATCCGTCACCATGCGCGCGGTGGTCAGCGTCGAAGAGCTCCAGGGGCGCACCTGCCTCGTCATCACCGAGCTGCCGTACCAGGCGAACCCCGACAACCTCGCGATCAAGATCGCCGACCTGGTCAAGGACGGCAAGATCCAGGGCATCGCCGACATGCGCGACGAGACCTCCGGCCGCACCGGCCAGCGCCTCGTCATCGTGCTCAAGCGCGACGCGGTGGCCAAGGTCGTGCTGAACAACCTCTACAAGCACACCGACCTGCAGACGAATTTCTCCGCCAACATGCTGGCGATCGTCGACGGCGTGCCGCGCACGCTCTCGCTGGACGCGTTCATCCGGCACTGGGTGACGCACCAGATCGAGGTCATCGTCCGCCGGACGAAGTACCGCCTGCGGAAGGCCGAGGAGCGCGCGCACATCCTGCGCGGCCTGCTCAAGGCCCTCGACGCGATCGACGAGGTCATCGCGCTGATCCGCCGCTCGCCCACGGCCGACGAGGCCCGCGAGGGCTTGAAGGGCCTGCTGGGGATCGACGACGTGCAGGCCCAGGCCATCCTGGATCTGCAGCTGCGCCGCCTCGCCGCCCTGGAACGCCAGAAGATCCAGGACGAGCACGCGGAACTCGAGAAGCGGATCGCCGACTACAAGTCGATCCTCGCCGACCCCCTGCGCCAGCGGACGATCATCTCCGAGGAACTCGCGGAGATCGTGGACAAGTACGGAGACGAGCGCCGCACGAAGATCCTCATGGGCTTCGACGGCGACATGTCGATGGAGGATCTCATCCCCGAGGAAGAGGTCGTCGTCACCATCACCCGCGGCGGCTACGTCAAGCGCACCCGGATCGACCAGTACCGCTCGCAGAACCGCGGCGGCAAGGGCATCAAGGGAGCGACCCTGCGCGGGGACGACGTCGTCGAGCACTTCTTCGTCACGACGACCCACAACTGGCTGCTGTTCTTCACGAACCACGGACGCGTCTACCGGGCGAAGGGCTACGAGCTCGCCGACGGGGGCCGCGATGCCAAGGGCCAGCACGTGGCGAACCTCATGGCCTTCCAGCCGGAGGAGACCATCGCCCAGGTCATGGAGCTCAAGTCGTACGACCAGGCCCCCTACCTCGTGCTCGCCACGCGCAACGGCCTGATCAAGAAGACCCGTCTCGAGGACTACGACACGAACCGCTCCAACGGCCTCATCGCCGTGAACCTGCGCGATGGCGACGAGCTCGTCGCGGCCCGCCTGGTCGACGAGACCGACGACTTGATGCTGGTCTCCCGCAACGGCCAGTCCCTGCGCTTCACGGCCACGAACGACGCGCTGCGGCCCATGGGACGCAACACTTCGGGCGTCACGGGAATGAAGTTCAAGGACGAGGACATGCTGCTGAACGCGGACGTCGTCACGGACGACTCGTTCTCCCTGGTCATCACCGACGGCGGATACGCCAAGCGGACCAGGATGGACGAGTACCGCGTCCAGGGCCGCGGCGGATTCGGCATCAAGGTCGCCAAGCTCGCCGAGGAGCGCGGCGGCCTCGCCGGCGCGCTCGTCGTCAGCGAGGACGACGAGATGCTTGTGGTCATGGAGTCCGGGAAGGTCGTGCGTTCTCGCGTCAACGAGATCCCGGCCAAGGGCCGCGACACCATGGGCGTGATCTTCGCGAAACCGGACAAGAAGGACCGCATTATCGCGCTCGCGCGAAACTCGGAGCGCGGGCTCTCAGCTGACGCTGATGAGGATGCAGTACCGTTGGACCCTGAAACGACCAACGACGCAGTAGATACTGTGTCCGAAGCTGTCGCCCCAACCGAGATTCCGAACGCGGCCGAGACGCCGGCGGAGTCGGGCGAGACAGCCGAGACCGACGGAGGTAACGCGTGAGCACCCCTAACACCCCACGTCCGGGGACACCCCGGCCCGCAGGTAATCAGGCGCCGCGCTCGTCAGGGCCCGGCCGACCCGCCGGACAGCCGACGGACAAGCCGGTGAACAGCAGCCAGGGGGCGGCAGGCTCCAAGCAGCCGATGCAGAAACCCGCCGCA
The DNA here is from genome assembly GCF_014651715.1 of Zhihengliuella salsuginis. GTDB lineage: Bacteria > Actinomycetota > Actinomycetes > Actinomycetales > Micrococcaceae > Zhihengliuella > Zhihengliuella salsuginis. The sequence goes on along the minus strand of NZ_BMXK01000011.1, from coordinate 126,604 downwards.
GCCAAGCCGGCCGGCTCCAAGCAGTCGACGCAGAAGGCCGCGGCGGCCAGCCCCGCGGCGCAGAAGCCGGGTAGCCAGAAGCCGGCCACATCCCAGCCGGAAGCCTCGAAGCCGGCACCGTCGGGGCAGCAGCGTCCAGCGGGTCAGCGGCCGGCCGGCGCCCCGCAGCAGCGGCCGGCCGGACAGCAGCAGAAGCTCGTCCGTCCCGCGCCCAAGGCCAAGGTTCGCAAGGCGCGCCTGCTGATCAGCAAGCTGGACCCGTGGTCCGTCCTGAAGCTGTCCTTCCTCCTGTCGGTAGCCCTCGGCATCGTGACCGTCGTTGCAGCCGTCGTCCTGTGGACGGTTCTGGACCTGACGGGGGTGTTCGACAGCGTCAACAACCTCCTCGGCGAGATCGCAGGCTCGGAGAGCAGCTTCAACCTCGCCGAGATCGCCTCGCTCGGACAGGTGGCGGCGTTCGCGACGATCATCGCCGTCGTGAACGTCGTGCTGATCACCGCGATCTCCACCCTGGCCGCCGTGCTCTACAACATCTCGGCCTCCCTGGTCGGCGGAATCGGCGTCACGCTGACCGACGACTAGCCGTCCCAGGTCTGATGTCGGGGCCGCTGGAGCGTGTTCTTCAACACCTTCCAGCGGCTCCGATTTGTTTCGGTGCAAAGTCGTGTTGTAGAGTCTTATCTCGGTCCAAGAGGCCATGGGGGCGTATAGCTCAGGCGGTTAGAGCGCTTCGCTGATAACGAAGAGGTCCCAGGTTCAAGTCCTGGTACGCCCACGGAATCCCCGAGTGGAGGAGGAGCGCATGCGCAAGCTGCTGACAGTGGCTTTCGCGGTTGCGGGCATCCTCGCCTACCGCAAATGGCGGGAAACCGAAGAAGAGAAAGCAGTCTGGTCGCGGGAAACCGATCGGGTAGACTGACCTCGTGCGGGGGCATGGCGCAATTGGTAGCGCACCTGCTTTGCAAGCAGGGGGTTAGGGGTTCGAGTCCCCTTGCCTCCACCACACGAAAGGCCCCGGGCACTGCCCGGGGCCTTCGGCATTTAAGTCGTCCGGGCCAGGCCCGAGTGCAGGTAGCGCAGCGCCTTCGCCGGATAGTAGATGGCCATGAAGATCAGCGTCGGGATCTTCAACAGGGGCTTGTTGATCTGGTGGGCCCTGTAGGTCCGGTCGAACCGGGTCACGTAGTAGCGGTAGTCCTTCGGCGAATCCTCCAACCGGCGCGCCGACATGCCGGCGATCATGTCCGGGACGTAGCGGATCAGCATCTCGTGCTGGGCCATGTGGACGGAGACGTCGATGTCCTCGTGCATCTGGTCCTGCTCGTCGCGGCAGACCTCGTGGGCAATCCGCCGCCACGCGTCGGCCCGCACGGCCATGTTGGATCCGAAGAGGAAGTGGTACTGCCGGTAGGCCACCTTGAGCACCAGCTGCCGGAGCCGGTCGTCCGCCTTCAGGCCGAACCGGCGCAGCGGCATGTCGTAGTACAGCACCGGTCCAGTCGCCCCGTCCACCGCCGGGTCGGAGAAGGTCTCGGCGACGCGCTCCACCCAGGTCGGCTCAACGAGCGAGTCGGCGTCGATGCGCCCCAGGACCCGACCCGTCGCGGCCGACAGGCCGTAGTTGCGGGTCGGGATGAGACCCTGCTGCTCGTTCTGGCGCAGTAGGCGGATCGGCGATTCCGGGAACTCCCGGGCGACCTGGCCCACGATCCGGGCCGTCGCGTCCGTCGAGCGGTTGTCCACGACGATGATCTCGTGCGCCGGCACCGTCTGATAGACCGCCGCTTCCAGGCATTGGCGGATGACGTCTTCCTCGTTGTAGGCGGGGATGATGATCGAAACGCTCGGTCTGCCGGTCACAGTCGCCAATGTATCAGCGTGTCATTGCTGGTCAGGGGTGGGCGCGCACAGAACGACGGCGGCCCGTTGCGTGATGCAACCGGCCGCCGTCGTCCGGGGTCGGGGTTTCGGCCCTCGCGGGCCCTCCCGCCTACTTCTCGGTGGAGGCGCCGTTCACGGCGTCCTTCGCGTCCTCGACGGAGGCCTCGGAGGCGTTGGGCTCGGGAGCGACCGGGGCAGGCTCGACCGGGGTCGGAGTCTTCCACGGATCCTCGACGGGCTTCGACGCCTTCCAGGCGGCGACGCCCGCAGCGGCGGCGGCGGCGAGCACCAGGAAGACCACGAGGCCCTTCTTGCCGCCCTTCTTGTTGGCCTTCTCCGCCTTCTTCAGCTCCTTGGCCGCACCCTTCGCAGCAGCTGCAGCGGCCTTCTTGGCCTTCTTGAGGGTCTTCTTGTTCTTGGTGACCTTGGAGACGGTCTGCTCGACCTGCTCCGGGACCCGCAGGCCCTCGAGACGGTGCGAGGTGTAGTCCGCGGCCTCTCCCAGCTTGGCGCTGGCGGTCGGCAGGTACTCGTTGACCATGCGATCGCGTGCGCTCTGCAGCGCCGGCGTGGTCTTGTCCAGGGTGGCCTGGAGCCGCGGGGAAGCGTCATCGACGAACTTCGAGAGCTTGGGTCCGAACTTCGCCAGTTCCTCCTGGAGCTTCGGGGTCACCTTGGCCACTCCGTCCGACAGGTCCGTCGCGGCGCGCTGGACGCCGGCCTGGACCCTGGGCGAAGCGGCTTCGAAGCCCCTCTCGACGCGCGGCGCAGCCCACGTCACGGCTGCATCGACACGAGGACTGGCCCACTCGCGGGCACTCTCGACCGAAGTGGTTACCGAATCGCCCAGGTCGCGGGCCACACGTTCTGTCTTCTTCACAGGTTTCCTCCCGTAGGTATCTAGCCTCTCCCGCTCCAGCCTACGCCGTGTGTGTTGCGCAGACTACGATTCACCCCTCCGATTGGACGATCTCCCAGCAGATTTTCACTGAACGCGTAGTGAACGCCTGCCGCACACCGCGCATGCGGAGGGGTGTGCATGGAAGAATGAAGCCATGACTGCAATCCCCACGCACAAGGCGACCATCCACACGACCCTCGGCGACATCGAGGTCAGCCTGTTCGGCAACCACGCTCCCAAGACCGTGCAGAACTTCGTCGGTCTGGCCACCGGCGAGATCGAGTGGACGCACCCCCAGACCGGCGAGAAGCAGGTCGATACCCCGCTCTACAACGGCACGATCTTCCACCGCATCATCTCCGACTTCATGATCCAGGGCGGCGACCCGCTCGGCATGGGCGTCGGCGGCCCGGGCTACCAGTTCGATGACGAGATCAGCCCGGACCTGAACTTCAACGAGCCCTACAAGCTCGCCATGGCCAACGCCGGCATCCAGATGGGCCGCGGCACCAACGGTTCGCAGTTCTTCATCACCTCGGTGCCGACCACCTGGCTGCAGGGCAAGCACACGATCTTCGGCGATGTCACCGACGAGGCCTCCCGGGCCATCGTCGACCAGCTGAACACGGTGTCCACCGACGGCCGCGACAAGCCGCTGGAAGACGTCGTCATCTCCAGCATCGACGTCGTCGCCGTCTAGCCAGCACCGCGCGATGCGGCCGGAGAAACCGGCCAGCGCACGCATCGAGCCGGCCCTGCCGCGTCCGCGCAGCAGGGCCGCTCGTCGTTAAAACCATCCTCGTCGAGAGCAGGAACATGTCCTACGGTTCTGTCCCCGATCAGCAGGTCCCGGTGTGCCCGCGGCACCCCGAGCGGCCGAGCTACGTCCGCTGCCAGCGGTGCGGCCGGCCGGCGTGCTCCGAATGCCAGCGTCCGGCCGCCGTCGGCGTGCAGTGCGTCGAGTGCGTTCGGGAGTCCAGCAAGGCGATGCCGACACAGCGGACCGCCCTCGGCGGCGTCCAGCGCGGCGGAAAACCGGTCGTGACGTACGCCTTGATCGGGCTGTGCGCGCTGATGTTCCTGGGCCAGTACGCAGCCCCCGGACTGACCGACGCGATGCTCTGGGCCGGGCTGTACGCCTCCCCCATGGCGTTCGAGCCGTGGCGCATGGTCACCAGCACGTTCCTGCACTCGCAGGGGTTCCTCATGCACATCGCCTTCAACATGTACGCGCTGTTCATCATCGGGCGGGTCCTCGAGCCGATGATGGGGCGGCTGCGCTTCGCGATCCTGTACGTCCTCTCCGGCATCGGCGGCTCCGTGGCCGTGCTGCTGCTCGACCACCCGCTGCAGGGCGTCGTGGGGGCATCAGGAGCCGTGTTCGGCCTGTTCGGCGCGCTGCTGGTGATCACACGGGCGCGCGGGGGGAACTTCATGCCGATCCTCATCCTCGTCGGCATCAACCTCGTCATCGGGTTCATCCCCGGCTTCAACGTGTCGTGGCAGGCCCACCTGGGCGGTCTGCTCACGGGCGGCGCCCTCGCGGCGGTCATGGCCTACGCGCCGCGGCTCGGCTCCGGCGGGCAGCAGGTGCACGACGCCGGCTCGGCCGCCAGCCGTCACGCCCGCCGGACTCTCCTCCAGGCGGTGGGTATCGGGGTGGTCGCCCTGGTGCTCGTCGTGCTGACCGTCTGGGGGGCTTCGCTCGTCCCGCAACGGGTCGCCTAGCTTTCCACACCCCTTATCCACACTGTTAATAACTTACACACGTGTGATTCGGGCAGGTTCTTTCAGATCTCGGGTCCCGTGGATCGGCTTGCGCAAGCCGATCCACGGGACCCGAGCCGTTTCCGGGTGCCTCTATTCACATACATATCCCCAGCTGTGGATAACTGCGGTACACACGTGTGCACAGATCCACAGCCCCTCATCGTCCCTGTGGATGCACGTGGACGGGGATACTTACCCACAGGGGGTGTGGATAACCTGAGGCTGCCACCTGCATCCCTTGATCGGCGGGGATTATCGTTGCTTCAAGGCTCAATTTGCTCGTTGGGTGTCCTAAGTAACAAGCGCGTTATCCACAGGACTTCTCCACACTGTCGAAAACTTACAAGGGTGTGATTCGATTTGTCGGAGTCGCCTCGATCGGCTTGATCCCGGCGAATCGAACATACTTACCAACAGAGTTGTCCCCACTTGTGGATAAGTGTTGTTCACACTCTGTGTACTGCTGTGGGGAACCGGCGGTGGAAAACTGCGGCGGAGTTCGTCCGGCAACACTCACTTGCCGCGGGGCCCGCAGCCGTATAGCTTGGGGAACAAATGATTGATAGCTCCCAATCACTGACTGGAACGAGGCACATGATGACCCGACCGCGCCCCATCACCCCGGAGGACGTCGAGGCGTGGGCGCAGCTGCTCAATGCGGTGAGCCGCGCCGACGACTTCGGGGAGACGTTCACCGCCGTCGAGCTGGAGGAGGACCTGCGCGTCCCCGGTTTCGTGCCGGCGACCGACACCCTCTCCTGGTGGGCCGGGGAGGCGATGATCGCCTCCGTCGAGGTCTCCGTCCGGCAGCTGACGGGCGACGACGGGCTGGCCAAGGCCTTCATCAGCGGATTCGTCCATCCGGACCACCGCGGGCTCGGGCTCGGGACCGCCATCATGGAGTGGGGGCAGCAGCGGGCCCTCGCCCTCGCCGCCCACAGGCATCTGGGGAGTGGGGTGCAGCTGGACACCTGGAACATGGCCGGCGAAACGTCATTCGCCCGCCTCGCCGCCGACTGGGGGTACTCCCCCGTGCGCTACTTCAGCGAGATGCGCATCGAGCTGGCGGGCTGGCCGGCTCCGGAGCCCGACGGCAGGCAGCGGGAGATCCTGGCGGCCTCCTCCCCCATCGACGACGACCTCCGGGAGCCGGCGCACCGCGCGCACCTCGACGCCTTCCGGGACCACTGGAATTTCACTCCGGGCACGATCGAGAAATGGGTCCACTTCACGACCGGCAGCACGTTCCGCCCGGAGTATTCGCGGTTGGCCCTCGACCCGGACAACCCGGACGACCCCGTGGACGCCTACGTCCTGTGCCAGAAGAACACCGCGGACGAGCTGTACGTGGCCCTCGTCGGCACGCGGCGCCGGGCCCGCGGGCGCGGACTGGCCACGGCCCTCCTGGCCGACGTCGTGCGGCAGGCGAAGGAGGCGGGCCTCGCAACGGTCACGCTGGGTGTGGACTCGGCGAGCCCCACGGGCGCCAACGGGATCTACGAGCGGATCGGCTTCCGCCCCGAGCGTCCGAGCGTCGAGTACTCCAAGCGCCTGCCGGCACCGTCCTAGTCAGCCCTGGAGCGGCCGCAGCACCAGGAGGGCGGCGAGCGTGAACATCATCGCCGCGACCGCCCCGTCGAGCACGCGCCAGGCCGCAGGCCGGGCGAAGAGGGGCCGCAGCAGGCGGGCGCCGGCGCCGAGGGCGCTGAACCAGAGCACGCTGGCCGCCATCGCCCCGCCGCCGAAGTACCAGCGCGCGGCGGGGCCCTCCTGCTGCCCCTGGGCGGCCGCCACCGACCCGAGCAGCACGATCGTCTCGAGGTAGACCTGCGGGTTCAGCCAGGTCAGGCCGAGCAGGGTCAGGGCGACGCCGGTCCGGCCCGCCGAGCGCCTCGCGCCCGGCGCATCGGTGGCGGAGAGGGCGCCGGGCTTCAGTGCGCGCTTGAGTGCCATGAAGCCGAACGCGGCCAGGAAGGCGGCGCCGCCGAAGCGGGCGACCTGGAGCACCCACGGCGTCCCCGCGACCAGGGAGCCGAAGCCGGCCACGCCGACCCCGATGAGGAGCACGTCGGAGACGGCGCAGATCGCGACGCACAGCAGGACGTGCTCGCGGCGAAGTCCCTGGCGCAGGACGAATGCGTTCTGCGCGCCGATGGAGACGATGAGGGACAGGCCCATGGCGAGGCCGGAGGCGGCGGGGATCAGGAAAGTCACCAGATCAATCTAGGGGTCCAGATCATATGCAGTACAGCTAATGTTTCTACGGGTACCTTAGAGTAGCTAATGTGGATTTCCCAGCAGAGCAGCTCCGCGCCTTCGCGGCCGTCGTCGACACCGGAACCTTCGAGGCGGCCGCCGGCCGGCTGCACGTCACGCCGTCGGCGGTGAGCCAGCGGATCCGGGCGCTGGAGCGGCAGGTGGGCGCCGTCGTCGTGCGCAGGAGCAACCCCGCGGAGCCCACGGCGGCCGGGCGCGTGCTGGTGCGTCTGGCGCGGCAGGTCGAGCTGGTCGCGGCGGAGGCGATCGCGGAGCTCGGCGGGGCGCGGGAGGCGGCCACCGCCTCGGCGCCGCGCCTGCTGACGATCGTGGTGCCCTCGGACTCGCTGGCCTCGTGGTTCGCCCCCGTCCTCGACGCTGCGGCGACGGAGGACGGGTACGCGCTGGAGATCCTGCGCGACGACGAGAATCGATCGGAGGAGCATCTCCGCTCGGGGCGGGCCATGGGAGCGATCACGACGCAGAGGCAGCCCGTCCAGGGCTGCTCCTCGACGCCGCTGGGGACGATGCGCTACCGGGCGATGAGCGCCCCGGAGTTCGCCGAGCGCTGGTTCGGGCCGGGCGCCGCCGGTTTCGCCGCCGCCCCGGTGGTGAACTTCGGCAAGGACGACCCGCTGCAGAACGATGTGCTGCGCTCGGCGTCGGTGACCGTGGACCCGGCGGCGGGCGGGCCTCCGGCGAATTGCGTCCCGGACACGACGCAGTTCGGCCGGGCGGTGGCCGCCGGGATGGGGTGGGGCATGATCCCGGCGTGGCAGGAGGCCGAGCTGGGCGGCGCGCTGAGGGCGATCGAGCCCGAGGTCGCCCGTGACGTGCACCTCTACTGGCAGCGGTGGACGCTCGACTCCCCCGGGCTCGACTGGCTCACCGACGCGGTGCGCTACGCGGCCTCGCGCGGGCTATCCGACAGGCGGGCCCGCCAGTAGCAGGGCCGTCGTGATGACCGCGACGGCGACCACGCCCAGCCCCAGTGCCGCGTACGGCCGGGCCAGGCACCAGGCCTGGACGCGCTCGACGACGGTGCGCGGCGACTCGGCGTTCGCGCCCGCCAGGCGCCAGCGGGACGACAGCCGGCCCGTGCGCTCGGCCCACTTCTCGAACGGGAGCGTCGCGAACGGGATGATGGCGGCCACCAGGGACGCGATCCCGGTGCCGGCGCTCCAGCGCTCGTTGACCCACACGAAGAGGCTGGTCAGGCCGTAGGCCACGGTCGCGATGCCGTGGATCATGCCGAAGATCGAGACCAGCACGTCGGTCACGCCCGAGTACTTGAAGACCATGCCGATGATGAGCAGGGCCCAGGTGATCACCTCGGCGAGGGCGACGGCGGCGTAGAACCGGCGCGGGGAGACGCGCGGATTCCGGGTGGAGGCGACGGTGTCGGTCAAGAATCAGTCCTGGTGTCGTGGGAGGTGGGGGCAGGGATCACAGACGCGGGGCCTGCTGTGGTGCTACGTTGGCGCTGGACCCTGCCGGATGGCAGCGGTCCCCGGACGAGGGAGCCGTACCCGGAGGGCGACAAGACGGCCGTCGAAAGGTAGGCAGTCATGTCTTGGCTCATTCTCGTGCTCTCAGGGATCTTCGAGGCAGTCTGGGCGGTGGCCCTCGGCAAGTCGGAGGGGTTCACCAGACTGGTCCCGTCGCTCGTCTTCGCCGGAGGCCTCGTCGTCTCCATGGCCGGACTCGCGTGGGCGATGAAGGAGATCCCGACCGGCACCGCGTACGCGGTCTGGGTGGGGATCGGGGCCTCCCTGGCCGTCGGCTACGGGATGGTCTTCGGCGGCGAGTCGATGAGCTGGATCAAGGTGCTGCTCATCACGGGGCTCATCGCCTGCATCGTCGGGTTGAAGCTCGTGGACTAGTGCCAGCGGGTCGTCATGAAGAAGCCCACCATCGCGATGCCGAAGCCGATGATGATGTTCCAGCCGCCGGCCGCGGCGATAGGGAACAGCGCCTGGGTGATGTAGTACGTCACGACCCAGAGCAGGCCGAGGATCATGGACCCGAACATGACGATCTTGTACCAGAGCGGGAGGGGCTTCCGCTCACTCGAGGCCGCCGGATCCTGCTGGGCGCGAGCCTTGCGGCGCGTCTTGGATTCGGGCACTGCATCTCCTGAAATGTGGGTCGCGTCTTGGTTACTCTGGTTACACCATACTAGCGAACCGCCGTCCCCGGCAGCGGTGCGCGGCAACGACCGAGGAGCCGAACGTGTCTGCACCGCCCGACGGGTCCCTGGATGCCATGCTCGACGCCGGCGCGGTCGAACCTCGCCGGCGGAGGCAGGGGCGCCGTCGTCCGTCGCGCGGGGCCGCCGTCGTCGGTGTGATCGGCGAGCTACTCATCACGGTGGGCCTGCTCGTGCTCCTGTTCGTCGCGTGGGAGCTCTGGTGGACCAACCTGGAAGCGGACCGCTCCCAGGACGAGGCGACGTCGGCGCTCGTCGAAACCTTCGGGGCGCCCGACGTGGACGCCGGCCCCGGGGGGATCGGCTCCGACGCCCGGGACGCGGGGGACCAGGCCGCGGAGGACGCCGACGAGTTCGGGTCTCCTCCGGCGGCCTCGCTGACCGATCCCGGGACGTTCGCGCTCATGTACGTCCCGCGTTTCGGCGACGACTGGGTGCGACCCGTGACGTCCGGCGTCGGACTGGACGTGCTGAACAACCTGGGCATCGGCCACTACCCCGAGACGCAGCTTCCGGGCGAGCCGGGCAACTTCGCGGTCGCCGCGCACCGGCAGACGCACGGCCAGGTCTTCTACAACATCGACAAGCTGCGCGACGGGGACCGCGTCTACGTCCAGACGCGCGAGGGGTTCTACCAGTACCGATACACGGGAACCGAGATCGTCGCGCCGTCCCAGGTCGACGTGCTGGCCCCGGTCCCCCGCCAGGCGGGCGCCGAACCGAGCGCCTCCGTCCTGACGATGACCAGCTGCCACCCGCTCTACACGACGCGCGAGCGCATCATCGCGTACGCGGAGCTCGAATCGTTCCGCCCCGCAGATGCGGGGCCGCAGGATGCCATCCTGTCCGCCTACCAGAACACCAGGAACTAGGAGGCCGCGATGTACGCGTGGATGTTCAGAGCGCTGCCGGGGCCCCTGTGGGTCCGGCTACTCATTTCGCTTGTTCTGGTCGCCGGGATCATACTGTTGCTGATGATGTATGTCTTTCCGTGGGTCAGCGACCAGCTGAGCCTGTGGACTCAGTCGACGATTGGCTTGGTGACGCGATGACCGCCCGCATTCTGGTGATCGACAACTACGACTCGTTCGTCTACACGCTCGTGGGCTACCTGCAGGAGCTGGGCGCCGAGACGACGGTCGTCAGGAACGACGACGTAACGCTCGCCGAGGCCGTCGAGCTCGCCGGCGCGCGCGACGGCGTGCTGGTCTCCCCGGGGCCGGGCGACCCGGCCGGGGCCGGCGTGTGCATCGAGATGATCCGCTGGTGCGGCGAGGAGAAGAAGCCGATGCTGGGCGTGTGCCTGGGCGAGCAGGCGCTGGCCGAGGCGTTCGGCGGCACTGTCACGCACGCCGAGGAGCTCATGCACGGCAAGACGTCGCTGGTCGAGCACGACGGGACGGGCGTCTTCGCCGACCTGCCCAGCCCCTTCACGGCAACGCGGTACCATTCGCTGGCCGCGGTGCGGCAGTCGATCCCGGACGTCCTGCGCATCACGGCCTGGACCGCGCCGAACGAGGCGGCACCAGGAGGCACCGTGATGGGCCTGGCTCACAAGTCAGCTCCCTTGTGGGGGGTGCAGTTCCACCCCGAGTCGGTGCTGACCGAGGGCGGCTACCTGATGCTCGGCAACTGGCTCGAGTCGCTCGGCGTCGCCGGGGCAGCGCAGCGGGCGTCGACGCTCAGCCCGCTGATCAGCTCGTCACCCTAGGAGACCGAGCCCGTCGCCGTTGCCGTCGCCGTTCCCCGGCGACGATTCGGTTGGTTCCGTGCTTTCACTAGGGGATTCGTCGGTCGTCGGTGTTTCGCTCGGCTCGTCGGAACTGGCGTCCTCGGACTCGTCGGGCGTCGGCGTCGGCGTCGGTGTCGGTGTCGGTGTGGGTTCCGGCTCCGGTTCCGGTTCCGGCTCCGGGGGTGCGACTGCGATCGTGATGTCGACCTCGCCGTTCTGGGCGATGTCCGAGCCGGGCCCGGGGGACTGGCCGATGATCTCGCCCGGTGTCACCACGGAGTTCTCCTCCGTGGTGACCTCTCCGATGGTCAGTCCCACAGCCGGGTCGCCCAGCAGTTCCGCGGCCTCGTCCTCTGTCAGGCCGTCGTTGATGAGGTCCGGAACGGTTACCAGGCCGGTCGAGAGGGTCAGCTCCACCGTGCTTCCGGCGGCGACGGTCTCGTCCGCGCCCGGGTTCGTCTTGATGACGCGGTCGGCGGCCACCGTGGCGCTGTTCTCCGTGGTCATGTCGGTGCCGACTTCCAGCCCGAGTTCCTCGAGGGTCGCCCGCGCGCTCGACTCGGTGGCGCCCTCCAGATCGGGGAGCGTCACCGAGGAGGGGCCCTGCGAGATGATCAGGGAGACGGCGGAGTCCACCCGGATGCTCTCGCCCTCCCCGGGGCGGGTGCCGATGGCCAGGCCCGATTCGATGTCGTCGCTGTACTCCTCGTCGATCTCCGCGACCCGCAGGCCCTCGGCGAGCAGGGCGTTCTCGGCCTCCGTCTGCGTCATGCCTTCCACCGCGGGGATGACTACCTGGGCGTTCTCCGCCTGGACCTGCTGGGTCCAGTTCCACACGAACCAGCCGCCGCCGCCGACGACGAGCAGCGCCACCAGGATGAAGACCGTGATCCAGGCGCGGCGATGCCGTTTCTCCTGGGAGGACCGCTCGCGCACGTGGGTCCCGGTGGCGAGTACGTGATCCTCCTGCGGGGCTTCGTCCGGTGTCGATGCGTGCGGCGTCGAGGCCACGGGGTGGGCCGGCAGCGCGGACGTGTCCACGGACGCGACGTCGATGGTCTCGGTCGCGGCATCGTCGTGACCGGCACCGGCACCGGCACCGGCCTCCGAAGCGAACGCCGCAGCCCCGGCCGCGCCGATGAGCTGCGTCGGGACGTCCGCGGGGGAGTCCGTGTACGGGACGCCGTCGCGGGCCTCGCGCAGCGCGTGGGCGAAGGCGGCCGCGTCCTGGAAGCGGTCCTCGCGGTCCTTCCGGAGCGCCTTGGCGACGACCGAGTCGAAGGTGGACGGGACGTCGTCGTGCAGCGTGCTGGGCGCGGGGGCGTCCTCGCCGACGTGCTGGTAGGCGACGGAGACGGCGGAATCGCCGACGAACGGCGGCCGGCCCGTGAGCAGCTCGAAGAGCAGGCAACCGGCTGAGTAGAGGTCGCTGCGCACGTCGACGGTCTCGCCGCGCGCCTGCTCGGGGGAGAGGTACTGGGCGGTCCCGACGACGGCCTGCGTCTGCGTCATCGTCGCCGCAGCATCGGCAAGGGCCCGGGCGATGCCGAAGTCCATGACCTTGATGCTGCCCTCGGTGGTCACCATGACGTTCGCGGGCTTGATGTCCCGGTGGACGATCGACATGCGGTGGCTGTAGGTGAGCGCGGAGAGGACGCCGAGCGTGTAGTCGACGGCCTGATCGACCGAGAGTTCCCCCGCTTCGAGGAGGTCCCGGAGGGTGCGGCCGTCGATGTACTCCATGACGATGAAGGGCACCTTGAGCCCGCTGGCCGTCTCCGAATCCGGGCCGAGCTGCTCGTCGCCGGTGTCGTAGACCGAGACGATCGCGGGGTGGTTCAGCCCTGCGACCGCCTGGGCCTCCCGGCGGAAGCGGGTCTGGAACATGGGGTCCCGTGCGAGGTCGCGGCGCAGCAGCTTGATGGCGACTTCGCGGCCGAGGCGGATGTCGTGGCCGCGGTGCACGTCGGCCATGCCGCCGCGTCCGATGAGGGCGCCCAGCTCATAGCGGTCGTCGAGGATTCTGGGGGCTGACATCTAGCTGGCGGGGGACGCGGTCGGGGTGGGTTCGGGGGCCGTCTCGGGGGTCGGCGAACCCGTCGGCTGCTGCGGTCCCTCGGAGACCGTGTAGGCCACGTCGGAGTCCTCCTCGACGGACTGACCGCTCGAGGGCGTCACGGAGACGACCGTTCCGGCCGGCTCGTCGGAGGCGACGGTTCCGCCGTGAACCGGCACGAGGCCGGCATTGTCGAGCGCGGACCGGACCTCGGCTTCGGTCTGCCCCACGAGGCCGTTGGGGATCGTGACCATGTTCGGCTGCTCGGGAGCCACCGCATAGCGGACGAGGATCGTGGTCCCGAGTTGCTGCTCGCCGTTCGGGGACACCGCGAATACGGTGTTCTCGGCGTACTCCTCGTTGGTCTCGCCCTGCGGGTCGACCTCGAATCCGAGTTCCTCCAGCTGGCCCATCACGGCCTCCAGCTGCTGGCCCAGGTACGAGTTCTCACGGATGGTGGCGGTCTCCGGTTCGGGTTCCTCGGTCTGGGTCTCGGTTTCCGTCTCGGTCGGAGTCGGGGTGTCGGAGGGGGTCTCCGATTCGGATAACGATTCCGAGGGTGACGACGAGGCAGAGGTCGACGGCGATGCGGAAGGTTCCGGATCGTCGTCGTTCCCGGTCAGAAGGGGAAACAACCAGGCACCGAGGAGTGCGAAGACGACCAGCACGAGCAGGGCCACGAGCGGCCACGTCCACGGGCTGCGGCGACCGCGCGCCAGCGGCTTCGAACCGTCCCCGTCCTCCTCGTCACCGGGGGTCCAGTCGCGGCTGGCGCCGACGACGGACGCGAAGTCGTCGTCCTTCTCCGTGCCGACGACGGGCAGCGACGACGTGTTCGTCCCGGCTACCGTCTGGGCCTGCGTGGGGGTCGAGTCCGGCCGGATCATCTGCGTTGCGGCTGTGCCCGCGGAGAAGAGAAGCATGCCCGGGACGGCGGTCTCGGCGGCGCGCGGGTTGTTCGCCCGCAGGGCCTCGGCTGCCTCGGCCAGCTTGGTGGCGTTGGCGGGGCGGTCTCCGGGGTCCTTGGCCAGCATGGACATCATCAGGGCGCGCACATGGGGGTCGACGGTGTCCGGCAGCGGCGGGGGAGTGTCGTTGACCTGGGCGAGCGCGATGGCGATCTGCGATTCGCCGGAGAACGGCCGGCGTCCGGCGAGGCACTCGTAGCCGATGACCCCGAGCGAGTAGACGTCCGACGACCCCGTCGCCTGCTGGCCCGTGGCCTGCTCGGGCGAAAGGTACTGCGCCGTGCCCATGACCTGGCCCGTGGCGGTGAGCGGAACCTGGTCGGCCAGGCGTGCGATGCCGAAGTCGGTGATCTTCACCCGGCCGTCGGGCAGGATGAGGATGTTGCCGGGCTTGACGTCGCGGTGCACCAGTCCGAGCTCGTGCGCGGCCGCCAGCGCGCGGGCGGTCTGCGCGACGATGGACAGCGTGCGGTCGGCGTTGAGCACGCGCTCGCGCTCGATGATCGCCGAGAGCGGGCGCCCCGGCACGAGCTCCATGACGAGGTAGGCCGATCCCTCCTCCTCGCCGTAGTCGAAGACAGAAGCGACCCCGTTGTGGTTCAGCAGGGCGGTGTGGCGGGCCTCGGCGCGGAAGCGCTTGAGGAAGCCGGGATCACCGGTGTACTCCTCTTTGAGGATCTTGATGGCGACCATGCGGCCGAGCACGAGATCCTGGGCCTTCCACACCTCGCCCATGCCGCCGATGGCGATCCGGTCCGTCAGCTTGAACCGACCGCCCAGGGTGATACCCGATGTAGGCCTCACTTGTTGAACACCGCCTCTAGGATCTTCTTCATGTTGGGACTGGTCAATGTGTGGCCGGTCTCGTAGTCAATTTTCTCGGCGACGATCGTCACCGCGTACTGGGGGTCGTCCACCGGCGCGAACCCGGTGATCCAGGAATTCACCAGTCCGGTGTCGCCGAGCGTGGCCGTACCGGTCTTCGCCGCGATCTCCAGCCCCGGGACCTGGGCTGCTGCCGCGGTGCCGCCCTTCAGCGGCTCGCGCATCAGTTCGGCCACCTGGTCGGCGACCTCCTTGCTCGTCGCCGTGCTGAACTCCTCCGGCTCCGGGCGCTCCAGCACCTTGAGGTCGGGGGCGATGATCTCCTCGACGAGGTTCGGCTTCATGATCACCCCGTCGTTGGCGATACCCATCGCGACCATGTTCATCTGGAGCGCGGTCGCCTTCACATCCCGCTCGCCGATGGACGACTGTGCCAGGGCGGCGGGATCGAGATCGCTGGGGAAAACCGAAGCAGCGCTGCGCTGCGGGATCTCCACCCGCTCGCCGAAGCCGAAGCGCGCGGCGACGTCCTCGAGGGCTTCGGCTCCGACCTTCTGGGAGATCTCCACGAAGGGGGTATTGCAGCTCTGCGCGATGATAAAGGAGAGCTTGGCCTTCTCCTGCTGGGTGCAGATGCCCTGATCGAAGTTGGTCAGCGGGGTCGACGTACCCGGCAGGGTCACGGACTGCGGGTTGTCGATCTCGGTCTCGAGGTCGTACTCGCCCGATTCGAGGGCCGCGACGACGTCGAGGATTTTGAAGGTCGACCCCGGCGCGCTCAAGTGGCCGATCGCGGGGTTCACGTACGGGCTCAGGCCGGCACGCTCGAGGAGAGCATCCATGTTGGCCGTCGCCTCCGAGGTGCTGTGCACCGCGAGCTCGTTGGTGTCGTAGGACGGCTTGGAGACCATGGCCTTGATGTCGCCGGTCTTCACATCGGTGACGATCGCGCTGATCTGGACGCCGTCGGGCAGGAGGTTGTAGATCTCGCGCTGCAGCTCGCCGTCGATGGTGAGCTCGACGGAGGACCCCTCGTTGTTGGCCCCCGAGACGATGTTCATCATGCGGTTGAAGAACTGGCTGTCGCCGCGGCCGGTCAGCCAGTCGTTGAGATACGACTCCAGGTGGGTCGATCCATGTGCCAGGGAGTAGAAGCCGGTCAGGTGGGAGTACAGTTCCGGATTGTTGTAGATCCGCTGGTACTCGAACTGGCCGTCGGTCTGCACGGATTCGGCGATGGGGTTGCCGTCGACGAGGATCGCGCCGCGGGCCAGATCGAAGTCGCGGAACAGCTGGCGTTTGTTCAGCGGGTTGGCGTTCAGCTCGTCGGCCGCGAAGAACTGGATGTAGGACAACGAGCCCATGATCGCGACGAAGAAGACGATCACGGCGATCCATACATTGCGGATGGCCTGATTCATGCGTTCGCCTCCTTCTTCAGGACTACCTCATTGGCCAGGTCGGCACTCGGGACCGGTTTGCGGGCGTTGTTGGACACCAGCAGCAGCAGCGCGATGATGATCCAGTTCGCGAGCAGCGACGAGCCGCCGGCCGCCACGAACGGGGTGGTCAGACCCGTGAGCGGGATCAGCCGCGTCACGCCGCCGATCACCACGAAACACTGCAGGCCGATCGTGAACGAGAGCCCCGAGGCGAGCAGCTTGCCGAACGCGTCGCGGGTGCCCAGCGCGGCTCGGATGCCGCGGCTGACCAGCAGGACGTAGAGCAGCACGACGGCGATCACGCCGATGAGGCCGAGCTCCTCGCCGAGCGCTGTGACAATCATGTCGGAATTGGCATATGGGACCAAGTCCGGGCGACCATTGCCGAAACCTGTCCCGAAGAGTCCGCCGTTCGCCAGGCCGAACATGCCCTGGACGATCTGGTGGGATCCGTACTGGGCGTTGATCACCTCGGGGTCGAACGCGTGGATCCAGGCGTTGATGCGCCGCTCGACGTGGCCCATGAACTGGGCCGCGAGCAGCCCGCCGACGGCGACGAGGCCGAGGCCGATGACGATCCAACTGATGCGCGCCGTGGCCACGTAGATCATGGCCATGAACAGGCCGAAGAACAGGATCGCGGAGCCCAGGTCCCGCTGCAGGATCAGGATGCCGATGCTCAGGCCCCAGGCAAGGATCATGGGCGCCATGTCGCGGACGCGCGGAAGCTGCAGGGGACCGATCTTGCGCCCGGCCAGCAGGATGAGGTCGCGATTGCTGGAGAGGTAGCCCGCGAAGAAGATCGACAGCGTGATCTTGGCGAGCTCGCCCGGCTGGAAGGACATGCCGGCCAGTCGAACCCAGATGCGGGCGCCGTTGATCTCCACGCCGAGTCCGGGGATGAGGGGGAGGACCATCAGCACGCCGGAGATCATCAGGAAGATGTAGGTCGCCCGGCGCAGCATCCGGTGGTCGCGGATGGCCCAGATGACGGCCATCGCGGCCGCCATCGCCACGCCCGTCCAGAGCAGCTGGCGGGTGGCGGCCGTGTCTCCCGTGGTGATGTCCAGCCGGTGGATCATCGCGACCCCGATGCCGTTCAGCGCCACGACGCACGGAAGGATGATCGGATCGGCATATTTCGCCCAGATGCGCAGCACGATGTGCATGCCGAGGGCCAGGGCGCAGAGCACGGCCCCCTGCTTCGCGAACTCGGGGGACAGCCCCTCCGGGTTGCTCAGTCCGGCCAGGTAGCCGGCGCCGACTGCGACAACCATCGCCAGGATGAGCAGCCACAGCTCCGTATTGCGGCGCGACACCGGTGCGGTGCGGAGCTCATTCATCGTCGACCTCCAGGCAGTAGGACGGCAGGTTGGCCGCGGTCTCGCGGTCCGTCTCGCCCTCGCCGGGGACGACGACGGGGCAGGTCTGCCGGGCGGTGACGAGCAGCTCGGAGACCATGTCCTGGGCGTGCTCGAGGTCCCGGGCGGGCAGCGAGCTCTTCAGCCGCTGCTGCGTGTAGGCGGGAAGCGCGTCAAGGGGGATCTCCGTGACCGCGTCCAGCTGCGACAGTTTGACGGGACCGAGGTCCTGCGAGACGCCGTTGAAGATGGCGACGCGGCCGTCATAGTTCCCGACGTAGTACTGGGTTTGCGTCCAGACGTAGCCGAACCACAGAACCGAGGCCAGCAACAGGCCCATGAGGGTCAGGAAGACCGGGATCAGCAGCCGGCGCCGCGGGGCCTGGTGCTCCTCGTGGTGCTCGAGCACCTCCGCCTGCTGGCTCGGGGTCTTGTGCATCAGCAGCGCCGCGGCGCGCTTCTGCGCGGAGCGCGTGGTCACCATCGGGATGTGGCCGGTCTGCGTCGCGAGGAGGGCGGATCCGACCAGCGCGTGGGGCCGGTTCTTCATCTCGTGGCGGATGATCGCCGCGCTGGCCTCGACGTCCTCGGTGCCCGCGACGCGCTGCAGCATGCCCGTGTCGAGGGATTCGTCTTCCGCGACCGTCTCGAGGGGGACGGCCGGCGTGGTGATCGTGGCGCCGTCGTCCTCGACGACCTCGATGACGACGACGGTCACGTTGTCGGGGGACCCGTTGTCCAGGGTGACCTGGACGAGGTCGTCGGCGGTTTCCTGCAGGTCCTTGGTGCCGCGGACGATCTGCTCGATCACCGGGTCCGAGACGACGGCGTTCAGGCCGTCGGAGCAGAGCATCCAGCGTTCGCCGGCGGAGACCGGGAACTGGTGGATGTCGAGTTCGGGGCTCGCGTCGGAGTCGCCGAGGACGCGCAGCAGGACGTTCTTGTGGGGGTGGCTCTCGGCCTCCGCCGGGGACAGGCGCCCCTCCTCGACGAGCCGCTGCACGAAGGTGTGGTCGCGGCTCATCTGCATGAACTTGCCGTCTTTGAGCCGGTAGGCGCGGGAATCGCCAATATGCGCGTACTGGAATGTTTCGCCCGTGAGCAGCAGGGCGGTCACGGTGGTGCCCATGCCCGAGAGCTTGGGATTGGCGCTGACCAGCTCGTTCAGAATCGAGTTGGCGGTCTGGATCTCGTCGGGAAGCACCGTCTCGACGTCCTCGGTGGTCTCCTGGTCCAGGTGGACGAGGTCGAGCACGGTCGAGGCGGAGGCGACGTCGCCGCCGACGTGTCCGCCCATGCCGTCCGCGACGACCGCCAGATGGCGTCCGGCGTAGGCCGAGTCCTGGTTGTTGGACCGGACCTTGCCGACGTCGGAGGCCGCCGCGAAGCGCAGGGTGAGCGCCACGTCAGGCCCTCAGTTCCATGACGGTCTTGCCGATGCGGATCTGCTGGCCCAGGTCGACCGGCTGCGCGCGCGTCAACTGCGATTCGCCCAGGTAGGTGCCGTTGGTGGACCCGAGATCCTCGATGAACCAGCGGCTGCCCTGCGGGAACAGGCGGGCGTGCCGCGCCGAGGCGTAGTCGTCGACGAGTACGAGGGTGGCCTCCTGCGCGCGGCCCAGCAGGATGGGACTCGCTGCGAGTTCGATGCTCGTTCCGGACTGCGGCCCCTCGACGAGTTCGAGGGAGGTGGGGTGCTGTTTCGGGGGCTGCTGCGAGGCCTGCTCGCCGGTGTCGGCGGCGCGTGCGGGGGGCGGTGCGGTTGCGGCGCCGGCCCGCTTGCCGACCAGGAGGTCGCGGCGGAGCGCGCCGACGATGCTGAGGATCAGGATCCACAGCAGGATCAGGAAGCCGAGGCGCATCGCGGTGAGTGCGAGTTCGGTCATGGCCGACCTCCAGAGCGTTGGGGCAGCATGCGGAAGGTGATGCGGGTGCGGCCCATGCTGATGACGGAGCCGTCGAAGAGCTCGGCCCGCCCGTCCACCTTCTGGCCGTTGACGTAGCTGCCGTTGGTCGAACCCAGGTCCACAGCCCACACCTTGCCGTGCTCCGAGCGGATTTCCAAGTGTTTGCGGGAGACCCCGGTGTCGTCGACCTCCACGTCGGCGTCCGACGAGCGGCCCAGGATGATCGACTCGGAGTTCAGGCCGTAGCGCTTGCCGTTCATCTGCAGCACGGGCTGCAGCGTCGGCGTGGCGACCGTCGCCGCGGGTGGGGGCGTCGACGGCGCCGGGGCTGCCGCCGACGTCGTGCCGGGGCGCGGTGCGCGGGGCGTGGGGGAGCCGCGGGAGATCCGCGCGTCGACCGCGAGGGCGCCCTCGCGGGCGTCGGCGTCCTCCTCGAAGGAGACCTCGACCTGGCCGGTGAGCGTGTAGTGCTGGCCCTTGGCGTGGGCGATGACGACGTCGCACAGCTCCTCGGCCAGGGCCGTGCCGTACTTTTTGACCCGCTCGAAGTCCGCAGGGGCGAGGGTGACCGTGAAGCTGTTCGGCGCCGTCGTGCGGCCCTGGGCCACGGTGAGGGTCCCGCGGTCCATCTGATTGCGCAGCTTGCTCGCGATCTCGACCGGTTGGACTTCGCCGCCGTTGGAACCACGGAAGACGCTGGTGACCAGCTTTTCGAGGCCGCGCTCAACGTTGTCGACCAGACCCATGGGCGCTGCTCCTTCCTGTCGTTCCGTATCGGTTGTGAAAGACGTGACGCATGTCGATACTACTTGCCGCGTCCTTGAAGAGTGTTGAGAATGTACACAGTCTGCTTGGATCGCAACGAATATGGAACAAACCCGGTTCCCGGGCCGCGTTGCCGGCGGGACGTCCGAAACCGCCCCGATCCCCGTGATCGCGGGGGAGCGGGTGCGGCCCGCGGGGCGGAACCGGCCCCGGATCGAGTGACCCTGCTCACGGCCGGGCACCCGATTAGGCGGTTGCGGCAAAGTATGGATAAGATGGTTCTCGCTGTTCAGCGTGGTTCGCTGCGCAGGAACAAGTGAATACCACTCATGCGCGAGTGGCGGAATTGGCAGACGCGCTGGCTTCAGGTGCCAGTGATCGCAAGATCGTGGGGGTTCAAGTCCCCCCTCGCGCACCACGTGAACAGAGGCGGTCCCCGGCGGGGGCCGCCTCTGTTGTTTAACCCGTCGCCCGACGCGATGAGAACTCGGGAGCCTGCCAGGTCCGGCGCCCGTCAACCGAATGGTTGAGGGCAGGTTCAATCTCGCCGGCGATGCCCGGAGTCCCGACCCGTTGGTTGAGTTGGCCGTATGGAAAAACTTCGTGAACGTGTCCGCATTCCCGACCGGTTGACCTCTCGGCGCGGTGCGTGGATCTCGCTGGGCGCCGCGCTGGTGGCGTTCGTCGTCCTGTTCGGCCTCTTCGGAGGCGCCGAGGGCTCCGCCGGGAGCGAGTCGGCGCCCGGCGGCTCCGAGTCCACCCGGGTGGCCCGGCTCCTGGAGGAGTTCCCCGACGCCGGCGAGCAGTCCGTGCTGATCGTGGCCGAGCGCCGGGATTCCGCGCCGCTCTCGGACGCCGACGTCGAGGCCCTCACCGCGTCGAAGCCGGCCCTGGACCGGTTCACCGGGTCCGCGTCGTCCGGACCGATGGTCAGCGACGACGGCGGGGCGGCCGTCGTCGTGGTCCCGATCAGCGTCGGGTCGGACAACACGGAGACCGCCGAGGTGGTCGGCGGCCTGCGCGGGGTGGTCGCCGAGATCCAGCCGTCCGGCCTGGACCTCCAGGTCACCGGGGGGCCGGCCTTCGGGGCCGACATCGCCTCCGCCTTCGACGGGGCGGATGTCACGCTCCTGATCGTGACCATCGCCATCGTCGCCGTCCTCCTGATCGCGACCTACCGGTCGCCGGTCCTGTGGCTCATCCCGCTGATCGTCGTCGGGCTGGCCGACCAGGTGGCGGGCCAGGCGACCGCGGCGCTCGGCGCGGCCCTCGATCTGCAGTTCGACGCCGGCATCATCAGCGTCCTGGTCTTCGGCGCCGGCACCAACTACGCCCTGCTGCTCGTCTCGCGCTACCGGGAGGAGCTCCTCGAAACCGCCGACCACCGGCCGGCCCTGGCGGAGGCCTGGCGGCGGACGGTTCCCGCCATCGTCGCCTCGAACGCCACGGTGATCCTGGCGCTGCTGACACTGGTGCTGGCTGTGGTGCCCGGAACGCGTGGGCTGGCGCTCTCCTCGGCGCTCGGGCTGCTCATCGCCCTCGTCGCCGTCCTCTTCGCCCTGCCCCCGTTCCTCGCGGTCTGCGGGCGCAAGGTCTTCTGGCCCTTCGTCCCGCGGCCCGGCTCCGCGGTCGAGCAGGGGCGCGTGTGGCAGGCGGTGGCCTCGCGCGTGATGCGGCGCCCCGTGCTGGGTCTGACCGCCGGGTTGGCGCTGCTCGCCGTGATGGCGGCCGGCCTGGTCGGCACCACGGTCGGGCTCGACCAGCAGGAGAAGTTCCGCGTGCAGTCCGAGTCCGCCTCCGGCCTCGAGGTGCTCGCGGAGCACTTCGACGCGGGCGAGGCGCAGCCGATCCTCATCGTCTCCGACCGCGAGCGGGCCGGGGAGGTCGTCGAAGCCGTCGAGGCCGTCGACGGCGTCGTGCGCGCCAACGCGGTGGCCGAGTCGGCGGACGGGGCCCTGAGCAGGATCATGGTCACGGGCGAGTACGCCCCCGGTACGGATGCGGGCCTCCAGCTCGTGGAGACCCTGCGCGAGGTCGCGCACTCGGTCCACGGGGCCGATGCGCTGGTCGGCGGGGCGGGCGCAACCGATCTGGATGCACGCGCCGGCAACGAGCGGGATCTGAAGCTCATCGCCCCGCTGGTGCTGGGTGTCAGCTTCGCCGTGCTCGCGGTGCTGCTGCGCTCTCTCGTGGCGCCGGTCGTGCTCCTGCTGGTCAACACGGCCAGCGCCGTGGCCGCGATCGGGGCCGGCGCCTGGCTCAGCCGGGTGGTCTTCGGCCAGGAGGCGCTGGACCTGCAGGTGCCGCTCCTGTCCTTCCTCTTCCTGGTCGCGTTGGGGATCGACTACACGATCTTCCTGGTCCACCGCGCGCGCAGCGAGGCTCTGGTCCGCGGCACACGGGACGGCATGGTGCGGGCGGTCGCGCGGACGGGCGGCGTCATCACGAGCGCCGGCATCGTGCTCGCGGCGGTGTTCGCCGCACTCGGGGTGCTGCCGCTCGTGACGCTCGGCCAGCTGGGGCTCATCGTCGGGCTCGGGGTCGTCGTCGATACGCTGGTGGTGCGGACGGTGATCGTCCCCGCGGTCTTCGGGGTCCTCGGCGATCGGATCTGGTGGCCGCGGCAGATCGGCCCGGAGAGTGGAGAATCGAGTCATGAACATCGTGAACTCGCCCTTGCCGGGCGATAGCCGGGCGGGGAGGACTCCCAGCGCAGGCCCCGCGATGCGGGCCATGCAGATCGGGCACCACGTGATCGCGGTCGCGTTGACGGTGATCGGGGCGGTCCGCGCGATCGACGATGGCACGCCGGTCGCGGCCTCCGTGGTCTCCGGCGCCGCAGTCCTCGCCTGGCATGCCGCCGGCACGCTGGCGCCGGCCCGGGTGCGGCCGCGCCGCGTCGTGGTGTGGTGGCTGGTCGGCTTCGCGGTCCTCTGGGTGGCCGCCGTGGCCGTCTCCGCCGAATTCGTCTGGCTCGCGTTCCTGCTCTGGCTCCTCGCGGGCCACCTGCTGCCGGACCGCTGGGCGATCGTGTTCTCGGTCCTGGTCTTCGCGATCGTCGTCGGTGCGCCGGTCCTCCACCACGGCGCGACGACGTACGCGAACGTGCTGGGACCGCTCATCGGCGGGATCTTCGCGCTGGGGATCTCCCGCGGCTATCTGGAACTGCTGCGCGAGGCCGCCGAGCGCGAACGCCTGGTCGTCTCGCTGCGGCGGGCCAAGGAGGAGATGGCGGACCTGCAGGACGAGCTGGCACTCGCCCAGCGCAGGTCCGGCGCGATCGACGAGCGCACCCGCCTCTCCCGCGACATCCACGACACGATCGCCCAGGCGCTCTCCTCGATCCGGCTGCTGGCCCACGCCGGGAGCGGAAGCACCCACGACGACGGCGCGGCGCGCACACTGCGGCAGCTCGAGGCGCTGGCCGGGGAGAGCCTCGCGGACGTCCGGCGCATCGTCGCGGCGCTCGCTCCGGCGGAGCTCGAGGACGACGCCCTCGCCTCCGCGCTCGGGCAGCTGCTCAGCCGGCTGCACGACGAGACGGGCGTGCAGACCGAACTGCACGTCTACGAGTCGCTCCCGGCGCTCCCGATCCACGTCGAGGTGGCGCTGCTGCGGACCGCGCAGTCCGCGCTGGCGAACGTGAGGCTGCACGCCGGGGCCGGCCGCGTGGTGACCAGCCTGATCGACGACGGCGGCTCCGTCCGGCTCGACATCATCGACGACGGGCGCGGGTTCGACGCCGGCCGGTGGGAGCCCGCGGATGCCGGGGAGTCCTCCGGGTACGGCCTGAAGTTCATGCGGTCCCGCCTGCGGGAGCTCGGGGGCGAACTCACCATCGAGAGCACTCCGGGGGAGGGGACCGCGCTGTCCGCCAGTCTCCCCGTCGAGGGTTCTGCGGAGGGGCGGTCATGACAGTCAGCGTCCTTCTCGTCGACGACCACCCGGTGGTCCGGACGGGTCTCCGCGCCGTCCTCGACGCCGGCGACGGCATCACGATCGTCGGCGAGGCCGCGACGGGGGAGGAGGCCATCACGCTGACCTCGCACCTGAACCCCGACGTCGTCCTGTGCGATCTCCGCCTGGGCGAGGGGATCGGCGGCGTCGAGACGACGGCGGCCCTCCGGTCGCTCGATCCGGCGCCCGCGGTCCTCATCCTCACGACGTTCGACCGGGATGCGGAGGTCTTCGGCGCCATCGAGGCCGGCGCGGCGGGCTACCTGCTCAAGGAGGTGGCCCCGGAGGTGATCGTCGAGGCCATCCGGCAGGCGGCTCGCGGCGGCATGTACCTCACGCCGGACATGTCGGCGCGCGTCGTCCAGGGGATGCGGAACCCGCTGCCGAAGCTCACTGGACGGGAGCTCGAGGTGCTGAAGCTCCTGGCCACGGGCGCGACCAACCGCGAGATGGCGCGTTCGCTGTTCGTCACGGAGGCGACGATCAAGAGCCACCTGGTGCACATCTTCACCAAGCTCGGCGTGGACAGCCGCGCGCGGGCGATCCACGTCGCGTGGGAAACCGGCCTGGTCTGAGCGGCTGCGGCCGCATGATCTCCGCCACGATCCCTGTCATTCCGCGGGTTGAGCAGCTAGAATTGAAACGTCCAAACGGCGCGGATGTGCGAGTTCCCGCGCCACCCCCGCTCGACAACGCCGTTGAATCTATTCGTAATCTGCATCACATGCTTAGACTGGCTCGGACAGCCGCATAGGCTGAGGTACGAATCGAAACGAACCATCGTCGCGCGAAGGGAGTGTTGTGGCGGAGAAAACCCCACACCAGAACGTCACCTTTGAATCATCCGGGCGCGAAGCCCACGGGTACCTCGCGGTCCCCGAGGACGGGCAGGGGCCCGGCGTCATCGTGGTCCAGGAATGGTGGGGCCTGACCGACCACATCCGCGACGTCGTCGACCGCCTGGCGGCGCAGGGCTTCGTCGCGCTGGCCCCCGACCTCTTCGGCGGGCGGACCACGCACGACGCCGACGAGGCCGGCGAGATGATGTCGAAGCTCCCGGCCGAGGAGGGCGCCAGGCTGCTCGCCGGGGCGACCGACTACCTGCTGCACCGCGAGGAGGTCGTCAGCCACACGGTCGGCGCGATCGGCTTCTGCATGGGCGGCGGCTTCGTGCTGGCGCTCGCCGCGCAGCAGGGGGAGAAGGTGTCCGCGGCCGTCCCGTTCTACGGGGTGGGCCAGGGCGTCCCGGACTCGTACAAGGATCTCACCGCGGCCGTGCAGGGCCACTACGCCCTGCAGGACCAGATGTACCCCGCCGACGCGGCGCGGGAGCAGGAGGAGCAGATCCGCGAGGAGTCGGGCGCGGATGTCGTGTTCCACTTCTACGAGGCCGGCCACGCCTTCCACAACGATGAGAACACCGCGGGCACCTACAGCCCCGAGCACGCAGAACTTGCCTGGGATCGAGCAGTCTCGTTCCTTCGCGCACACGTCAAGTAAACAAGGAGAACAACATGTCCGGAACAGTCATCGTCGGTGTCGACGGCAGCACAACGTCCTTCAAGGCAGCCTCCCGCGCGGCCACCGTCGCCGCCGGCCTCGGCGCCACCCTCACCGTGGTGACCGCCTACGCCAAGGACAGCACCGAGGTCGTCGAGATCGGCAACGACACCTGGGTCCTCGACTCGGCCGAGCAGGCCGACAAGCTGACCAACCAGGTCGCCTTCAAGCTCCGCGAGGTCGTCCCCGGCGCCAAGATCGTGACCAAGGCCGTCAAGGGCAAGCCGACCGAGGCACTCGTCAAGGCCGCAGAGGAAGAGGAAGCCCAGCTCATCGTCGTCGGCAACGTCGGCATGAAGGGCCTCGGCCGCGTGCTCGGCTCCGTCGCCACGTCCGTGGCGCACAACTCGCCGTGCGACGTCTACGTGGTCAAGACCGACGCGTAACGTCCCTCCACGCCAGCTGGTACGACGGCGCCGCTCACCACCGGTGGTGAGCGGCGCCGTCGTCATGTGGGGCCGGTAGAGGTGCTCCAGTGTGGCGAGAGCGGCTCTGGAAACTAGTGTGGTGACGATGTTTGGAAGCGAATCGTCTATGCGAAGGGACCGTGGCTGTGCAACTTGAGGGTCTGCGACAGGAAGTACTGAACCGCAATCCGGGCGAGATGGAGTTCCACCAGGCGGTCACCGAGGTCTTCGGCGCCCTGGAGCCGGTCGTGGGGCGGCACCCCGAATACGTCGAGGCGGGAATCCTGCGCCGGATGTGCGAGCCGGAGCGGCAGATCATCTTCCGCGTCCCGTGGGTCGACGACGCCGGACGCGCCCAGGTCAACCGCGGTTTCCGCGTCGAATTCAACTCCGCGCTCGGCCCCTACAAGGGCGGACTGCGCTTCCACCCCACCGTGTACCTCGGCACTGTGAAGTTCCTCGGGTTCGAGCAGATCTTCAAGAACGCCCTGACCGGCATGCCGATCGGCGGCGGAAAGGGCGGCTCCGACTTCAACCCGGCGGGCCGCTCCGAGGGCGAGGTCATGCGCTTCTGCCAGTCGTTCATGACCGAGCTCTACCGCCACATCGGCGAGTACACGGATGTTCCCGCCGGCGACGTGGGCGTCGGCGGCCGGGAGATCGGCTTCCTGTTCGGCCAGTACAAGCGCATCACCAACCGCTTCGAGGCCGGCGTGCTGACCGGCAAGGGCGTGAGCTGGGGCGGTTCGCTGGTCCGGCCGGAGGCGACCGGCTACGGGACCGTCATGTTCGCCGACCAGATGCTGCGCACGCGCGGATCGAGCATGGACGGCCAGCGCGTCGTGGTCTCGGGGTCCGGGAACGTGGCCATCAACGCCATCGAGAAGGCCCAGCAGCTGGGTGCCGTGGCCGTGACGGCCTCCGACTCGTCCGGGTTCGTCGTGGACGAGGACGGCATCGACCTGGACCTGCTGCGCGAGGTCAAGGAGGTCCGGCGCGGACGGATCGCCGAGTACGTCGAGCACCGCGGCGGACGTTCGCGCTTCGTCGAGGGCGGGAACGTCTGGTCGGTGCCCGGCACCGTGGCGCTGCCGTCGGCCACCCAGAACGAGCTCGACGAGGCGGACGCCAAGATCCTGGTGGAGAACGGCCTCGTGGCCGTCGCCGAGGGCGCGAACATGCCCTGCACGCAGAAGGCGATCGAGCTGTTCGCCGAGGCCGGCGTCCTGTTCGGCCCGGCGAAGGCGGCCAACGCCGGCGGCGTGGCCACCTCCGCGCTGGAGATGCAGCAGAACGCCAGCCGCGACTCCTGGAGCTTCGACTTCACGCACGACCGGCTCGAGCAGATCATGACCGACATTCACGACCGCTGCCTCGAGACGGCCGACGAGTACGGTTCGCCGGGGAACTACGTGGCGGGCGCGAACATCGCGGGCTTCGTCAAGGTCGCCGACGCGATGCTCGCCCAAGGGCTCGTCTGACGTGAACTAGGCTGGTGCGCGTGGCAGAGAACGGATTGCGCGTCGCATACGTGCCCGGAGTGACCCCCGGTAAGTGGCTGGACCGCTGGAACGAGAGGCTGTCCGATCCGCTCGAGGCGGTCCTGTACGACGGCGGCGACCCGCTGCCGCTGCTCGCTGACGGCAGCGCCGACCTGGTGTTCGTGCGTTTCCCCGAGGGTCAATCGCCCGCCCGGGACACGCTGAACTGCATCCCGCTCTACACCGAGCTGCCTGTGGTGTGCGCGGCGAAGGAGCACCTCGTCGAGGCGTACGACGACGAGGTGCCCTTCGAGGACATCGCCGACGAGACGTTCCTCGACCCGGGCGACTATCCGGCGGAGGCCGGCGGGACGCGGATGGCGCTCGAGGTCGTCGGCACCGGCGCCGGGCTGCTGGTGCTGCCGATGTCGGTGGCGCGCCTGTACCACCGCAAGGACGTGGTCCACCGCGTCCTCACGGGCGTCCCCGAGTCGCTCGGCGGTCCGACCCGGATCGGCCTCGCGTGGCCGCGGCCGGACATCCGGGACCCCGAACTCGAGGCCGCCCTCGCCGACCCGGAGAGCGAGCAGGCGAAGAAAGCCGCGCTCATCGAGGAGTTCGTCGGGATCGTGCGCGGCCGCAAGGCGTCGTCGTCGCGCCAGCCGTCCGTGCGCGAGCGCGAACAGGCCGAGGCCGCGAAGGCACAGAAACGCCGCCAGGGCGCGGACAAGGCCGGCGCCCCGAAACGCGGGCAGAAGCAGAACGGCAAGGCGGCTCCGAAGGGCGCACGCGGAGGATCGGGCGCACGCGGGGGTCCCAAGCGGGGCGGCCCGAAGCGCGGCAAGCGCCGGTAGACGCAAGGCAGTGATCGCGCGGGCACGCGGTTGGCGCGGCCCGCTGGGAGCCGCAGGAGCCGCCGTCGTGCTGGTGATCCGGATGACCTGCAAAAACGGGGGGAATGCGTTGCGCATTCCCCCCGTTTTTGACGGTCGTCGTCGCTGGCCTCAGCCGATCGAGGCCAGAACGTAGACCACTGCGGCCAGGGCGAACGCCATGATCGCGATCAGCGACTCGAGGACGGTCCACGTCTTCAGGGTGGTCTTGACGTCCATGTCGAAGAAGCGGCCGACCAGCCAGAAGCCGGAGTCGTTCACGTGCGAGGCGATGACGGAGCCGGCGGCCACGGCGATGACCATGGAGGCCAGCTGCAGCTCGTTCAGGTCGGCGGCGATCACGGCCGAGCTCAACAGGCCGGCCGTCGTCGTGAGGGCCACGGTCGCGGAGCCCTGGGCCACGCGGATGATCGTGGAGATCAGGAAGCCGGCCAGGATCAGCGGGATGCCGAGCCCGGTCAGGGAGGTCTCCAGCGCGTCTCCGATGCCCGAGGTGCGCAGGACACCGCCGAACATGCCGCCCGCACCGGTGATCAGGATGACGGAGGCCACCGGGCCGAGCGCGCCCTCGAGGGTCGACTCGACGGCCGACTTCTCCATGCCGCGGCGGATGCCGATCGCGAGGACGGCCACCAGCAGGGTGATGAGGAGGGCGACCGGGGTCGAGCCGATGGCCAGCAGGAACTGGAACCATCCGGTGTCGGCCGATCCGTCCGGCAGGACGCCGGCCTCGGACAGGGTGCTCAGGCCGGTGTTGATGAAGATGAGGACCAGCGGGAGCAGCAGCAGGGAGACGACGGTGCCGAACTTCGGCGGGTTGGCCTCGTGCTGCTCGTCGGCCTTGCCGAGCAGGCTCGGGATCGGAAGGTCCCACTTGCCGCCGGCCCACTTGCCGAACAGGTAGCAGGTCACGTACCAGGTCGGGATGGCGATGATCAGGCCGATGAGCAGGACGTAGCCGACGTTGGCCTCGAAGAAGGTAGCGGCGGCCACGGGGCCCGGGTGCGGCGGGACGAACACGTGCATGACGGAGAACGCGCCGGCGGTCGGCAGGCCGTAGAGGAGGACCGATCCGCCCAGGCGGCGGGCGACGGCGAAGACGACGGGCAGCATCACGACGAGGCCGGCGTCGAAGAAGATCGGGAAGCCGAACAGCAGGGAGGCGACGCCGAGCGCGAACGGGGCGTGCTTCTCGCCGAACCTGCGGATCAGGGTGTCGGCGAGGACCTTGGCGCCGCCGGAGGTCTCGACCAGTCGGCCGAGCATCGCGCCGAGGCCGACGAGGAGGGCGACGCCGGCGAGCGTGGAGCCGAAGCCGTCCGTCAGCGTGGAGACCACCGATCCCGCCGGGATGCCGGTGGCGAACGCGGTCAGCAGGCTGACCAGGATGAGCGCCACGAATGCGTGCATGCGCAGCTTGATGATGAGGAAGAGCAGGACGAGGATCGCTGCCGCGGCGATGCCGAGCAGTGGTCCGGCGCCCAGTGTCTGGGACCAACCTTCAATAGTCATGAAAATCTCCGTTGATTGTTATGCGGGTGATGGTGCGGAGCGGGTCTGCAGGACGGCGAGTGCGGCGTCGAGCAGATCTTCGGTGGAGCGGTCGTTGACGATCTCGGCGCCGGGCTCGTCATCGCCGAGCGGCTCGAGGGTGTGGAGCTGGCTGGGCAGCAGGCTGGAGGGCATGAAGTGGCCGCTGCGGTGGGAGATGCGGTCGCTGAGCATCACTTCGCTGCCGCTGACGTGCAGGAAGACGACGTCGCCGTGCGCCTCGCGCAGGAGGTCGCGGTAGCTGCGCTTGAGGGCGGAGCAGGTCACGATCGTGCCCTCGGCCTCGTGCTCGCTCATCCAG
This sequence comes from Zhihengliuella salsuginis, assembly GCF_014651715.1. Classification (GTDB taxonomy): domain Bacteria; phylum Actinomycetota; class Actinomycetes; order Actinomycetales; family Micrococcaceae; genus Zhihengliuella; species Zhihengliuella salsuginis. Next base: position 96,381 of record NZ_BMXK01000011.1, on the reverse strand, counting down.
TCGCGGATCTTCCGCAGCCACGGCCAGCGGTCCTCGTCCGTGAGCGGGGTCCCGGCCGTCATCTTGTCGATGTTGGACTGCGGGTGGAATTCGTCGGCTTCCGCGGACGGCCAGCCCAGCTCGTCCGAGAGCAGCTCGGCGAGCGTGGTCTTCCCGGATCCGGCTACTCCCATCACCACGATGTGGGTGGCGGGGGTGTGCGTGGTTGCCATGCTTTTCTCCTTGTGGACGTCTTCGGCCGGGCGGTGTGAGCGCGATCACTTTCAGGGCCCATTACAGCAGTCCTGAAAAGATAGCATCTTTTTGTGAGAAAGGTAATACCTAACGGGTCGGGTGTGATTTCGGGGCGGTCGTCACGCGCGCGCGACTGCGTGGTCCGGCCCGTGGTGGATAGGATCAGGGGCATGCCGAACGACGACGTTGCAGATCTGCTCCAGAACCCCATCCTCGAGGTTCTCGGACGCGAGATCGTCGACGGCGCCCTCACCTCCGGCGACCGCCTCACCCTGGAGTCGCTGCAGGAGCGCTTCGGGGTCTCCCGCACGGTGATGCGCGACTGCATGCGCGTCCTCGAGTCGCTGCGCATGGTGGTCTCCCGCCGGCGCGTCGGGCTCGTCGTGCAGGAGCCCGAGGACTGGAACAAGTTCGACCGCCGCGTCATCCGCTGGCGCCTGGCGGGGCCGGGGCGCGAATCGCAGTTCACGGAGCTCACGGAACTGCGCATCGCCGTCGAACCGCTCTCCGCGGCGCGGGCGGCGGTGCGGGCCAGCGCCGTCGTGCGGGACCGCCTCACGGAACTGGCCGCGGACATGCGCCGCCTCGGCGAGGCCGGGCAGCTCGAAGAGTTCCTCGAGGCGGACATCGAATTCCACCAGTTGCTGCTGCGCGCCAGCGGGAACTCCATGTTCGCCCAGCTCGACGGCGTCATCGCCGAGGTCCTGACCGGGCGCACCCACCAGGGCCTCATGCCGTTCCACCCGCGGCCCGAGGCGCTGGCGGGCCACGAGGCCGTCGCGGACGCGGTGGCCGGGCGCGACGCGCGCGCGGCCGAGCACCACATGCAGGTCCTGGTCGACGAGGTGCGCCGGGCGCTGGAGTCGCCCAACCCCGCCGCCTGAGGCGCGGGGGCCGCACATGCGCCGCCCGCCCGGTTGCGCCCGATACATTGGTTCCATGCGCGTTCCCGATTCACAGCCCTTCGTCCCCGTGATCCTCGGCGGCGACATCGGCACCTACTCCCTCGCCCGCGAGTTCCACGAGGCCTACGGCGCCGTCAGCGTCGCCGTGCCCGCCGCGAGCAACGGGGTCCTCGACCACTCCGTGGCCGTCGACGTCCGTCCGGCCGGGAGCATGGGGGAGGACGACGTCGTCGCGCACCTGCAGGCGCTGGGCCGCGAGCTGGGCGCGGATCGCGGGCGTCCCCTCCTGCTGTTCGGATCGCTGGATCTGCACGTCACCATGATCACGCGCAACCGGGCGGAGCTGGAGCCGGTCTTTACGATCCCGTACGTCTCGCTGGAGATGATCGAGATGGCGGCGCTGAAGGAGAACTTCTACGAGCTCTGCGACGAGCTCGGCATCCCGCACCCCGTCACGCACGTGTACACGCCCAAGTCCAAGCGCGTCCCCGACGACCTGCCGTTCCCGCTGATCGGCAAGCCGTCCGACTCGTCCGCGTGGGTCGCCGCGAAGTTCGCCGGCAAGCAGAAGGTCCACCCCATCGCTGACCGGACCGAGCTGGACGACCTGCTGCGCCGCATCGACGCCAGCGGCTACAAGGGCAAATTCATCCTGCAGGAGCTGATCCCCGGCGGCGACTCCAACATGCGCCTGGCCACGTTCTACGCGGACCGGGACGGCAACGCCCGCTACGCCGCGTACGGGGAGGTCCTCGTGGAGGAGCACGCCCCGGTCGTCCTCGGGAATTCGGCCGCGATCGTCACCGGCGTCCCCGACGACGCCGCCGAGCTGTTCATCGAGCAGGGCAGCGTGCTGCTCGAGCGCCTCGGCTGGCGCGGCTTCGCGATGTTCGACGCCAAGCTGGACCCGCGCGACGGGCAGGTGAAGTTCTTCGAGCTCAACCCCCGGCTCGGGCGCAACCACTACTACCTGACGGCGGCCGCCTACGCGGACGACTGGGCGTGGGCGAATCCCGCCCGCGCCTACGTTCGGGACTACCTCGGGTCCGAGTTCGAGGACTCGGTCCCGCCCGAGGGCCTCGCCGTCTCCGCCTCCGAGCTGCTCTACACGGTGCTGCCGAAGGCGCTGCTGCGCCGCCACATGGTCGGCACCGTGGGCCAGCGCGCCGCAGCCCTCCTGAAGACCCGCACGACGACGAACCCGCTCGCCTACCGCGCCGAGCGGCACCCGCGCCGCTGGTTCTACGTGGCGGCCGCCCTGCTCAACCAGTTCCGCAAGTTCAAGCAGTACCCGCCCCGCCGATAGGGCCCGGGGGCTATTGGTTGGGCCCCGGATCTGGCAAGCTGGCGGGAAGGACGCCCCCGATTGCGAAGGAGCTACCAGGGATGACCCTCGACGACGTGGACGAGGCCGCCGACTACGAGACGATCCTCGTCACGCAGTACGGCCCCGCGCTGGTGGTCACCGTCAACCGGCCCCGGGCCCTCAACGCCCTCGCCCGCCAGGTCGTGGCCGAGCTCCTCGACCTGACGAACCGGCTCGCCGAGACCCTGCCCTCCGCGGATGAGGCGGAGCCCGGCGAGTGGGCCTGCCGCGGGGTCATCGTCACCGGCACCGGCGAGAAGGCCTTCGTCGCCGGCGCCGACATCCGCGAGATGTCCGGCATGACGCCCGAGCAGGCCGAGGCCTACGCCCGCGACATGCACCAGGTGACGCTCAACCTCGAGGCCCTGCCCGTCCCCGTCATCGCCGCCGTCAACGGCTTCGCGCTCGGCGGCGGCTGCGAGCTCGCGATGGCCTGCGATTTCATCTACGCCAGCGCGAACGCCGGATTCGGCCAGCCGGAGGTCTCCCTCGGCCTGGTCCCGGGCTTCGGCGGCTCGGTGCGGCTGCAGCAGCGGGTCGGCGTCGGCATCGCCCGCGAGCTCATCATGACCGGCCGCCGCATCGACGCGGACGAGGCCCTGCGGATCGGCCTCGTCAACCGGGTCTTCGACGACCAGGCGGCGCTCCTGGAGGCCGCCCGGGCCACCGTCGGCGAGGTCGCCGGCCAGGCGCCGACCGCCGTGGCCAACGCCAAGGCGACCCTGAACGCCGTCGCCCACCGCTCCGTGGCCGACGGGCTCGAGATCGAGGCGGCGAGCTTCCGCACGGCATTCACCACTGAGGACTCACGCGTCGGCCGCGACGCGTTTCTGGCCAAAGAATCAGCATCGTTCCCAGGGAGGTAACCATGTCATCCGCCCAGCAGAATATCCCAGAAGCGGCATATACGCTCAACCACTACGGCGACCTGCCGAGCCAGTTCGTCGAGGTGATCCTGCCAGAGGGGCATGCGCGCGGCGTGGTGGTCGTCATCCACGGCGGGTTCTGGCGGGCGAAGTACGACGCCGAGCTGGGCCTTCCGTTGGCGGCCGACCTGGCACGGCACGGGTGGGCTGCCGTCAACCTCGAGTACCGGCGCACCGAGTCCGAGGACCCGGCGGATGCGGGCGGCTGGCCCGCCACCTTCGAGGACGTCGCCGCCGGCATCGACCACATCCGAAAGATTCTCCCTGAGGCATACTTCGACCTGCCGACCTTCGCGCTGGGCCATTCGGCCGGTGGACACCTGGCCGCGTGGGCCGCGAGCCGCGCGAGCTTCACGACCGGCACGGTCGGGGCCGATCCCGTGGTCGCCCTCGACGGGGTGCTCAGCCAGGCGGGCGTCCTCGACCTGCACCAGGCCCACGAGCTCGGGCTGAGCAACGGGGCCGCACAGATCCTCATGGGCTCCACTCCCGAGGAGGATCCCGACGCGTGGAACCACGCGGACCCGGCGCGCCTCGTTCCCACGCCCGTGGACGTCGTCGTCCTGCACCCCGAGGCCGACGAATCCGTCCCGGTGTCGTTGGCGCACTCCTACTGCGAGGCCGCGGCGGCGGCGGGCGGCGACCCGCGCTTCCGCGCCATCCCGGGCGACCACCTGTCGGTGGTCGACGTGGAGAGCCGCGCCTGGCAGATGTGCCTGAAGGAACTCGACCGTCTCGCCGAGGTGCGCGAGGCGAAACCTGCCCGCTGAGGGCTGAATGGTGCCTCGGACCGCAGACCCGGAGGCTACGAGTCGGTAGTATTGGGTCGCAGGCGAACGAGGGGTTGAAACAGTGCTGACAGTCATGGGCGAGGGTCTCGTCGACGTGCTTTCCGGGGGCGTCAGCGCGCCCAAAACCTACGTCGGCGGCAGCCCGCTGAACGTGTCGGTCGCGCTCGCGCGCCTCGGGCACCCGGTCACGTTCGTCGGACGCTACGGCGACGACGGCCCGGGCAGCATGATCCGCGACTACCTGCAGGCGAACTCGGTGCGCGAGGCGCTGGGGCCCGACGACATGCCCACGAGCACCGCGCGCGGCACGCTCGACCCGGCCGGGACCGCGACCTACGACTTCGACTTCGCGTGGGAGCTGCCCGAGCTCAGCACGTTCGAATCCTCGCTGAAGGACGCGCAGCTGGTCCACACCGGTTCCATCGCGTGCGTCGTCGAGCCGGGGGCGTCCACGGTGCTCCGCGCCGTCGAGACCGCACGTCCGCACGCCACCATCACCTTCGACCCGAACATCCGGCCGACGTTCGTGCGGAACCACACCGAGGCCGTCGCCCAGGCGGAGCGGTTCGTGAAGCTCTCCGACGTCGTGCGCACCTCGGATGCCGACCTCGACTGGCTGTACCCGCGCCGCAGCATCGCGGACTCGGCCCGCGCCTGGCGGAAGATGGGTCCCGCCGTCGTCGCCGTCACGCACGGCTCCCGCGGAGCCTCGGGGTTCGTCGAGAACGGCGAGGTCACGGTCCCGAACCGCACCGTCGAGGTCGCGGACAGCGTCGGGGGAGGCGACACGTTCATGGCCGCCCTGATCTCCGGCATCGCCGACCGCGAGCTCATCGGGGCCTCGCAGCGCGAGCACCTGCGCGGCCTGCCCGCCGACCAGCTGCGCCAGATCCTCGACTTCGCGATCCGCGCCTCGGCCGTCACCGTCTCCCGCGCCGGCGCCAACCCGCCGTACCGCAGCGAGGTCCAGTAGTGGCCGGAGCACGCGCATGACCGGCATCAGGCTCATCGCCAGCGACATCGACGGGACGATCCTCCACCCCGACGGCCGGATCACCGCGCGCACGGTCGCCGCGTTCCAGGCCGCACGGGCGGCGGGGCTCGAGGTCGTGTTCGTCACGGGCCGGCCCTTCCGCTGGCTCACGCCGATCCAGGAGGCCTTCGGCCGGCTCGGCACGGTCATCTGCTCCAACGGCGCCCTCGTCTACGACCTGGAGGCCGAGCGCATCATCGAGTCGCGGACCCTGGACGCGGCCACGGTCGGCGAGGTCCGGCGCCGCATCCTGCAGATCGAGTCCGGGGCGCGCTTCGCCGCCGAGACCCCGCTCGGCCTGTACCTGGAGCCCGGGTTCGTGGAACCGGAGGAGTCCCACCTGCTCGAGGGCATCGAGCCCGACGAGCTGCCCATGGAGCGCCTGGAGGCCGAGGGCACGGTGAAACTGCTCGCCAAGGTCGGCACCACCACCTCGGAGGCCTTCCGGAAGGCGGTCTACCCGGAGGTGTCGGACCTGGTGGCGGTCACGCATTCCGCGCCCGGGGTCGCGCTGCTGGAGATGTCGTGTCCGGACGTGAACAAGGCGATCGCCCTGGAGCGCTATGCCGAGGAGCTGGGCCTGCGGCGCGAGGAGGTCGCCGCGTTCGGCGACATGCCCAACGACCTGGAGATGCTCTCCTGGGCGGGGCTGGGCTGCGCGATGGGCTCGGGCCACAAGCTCGCCAAGAAGGCGGCGGCGGCCGTCACCGGCACCCTCGAGGACGACGGCGTCGCGCAGATGATCGAGCGGATCCTCGACGGCGCGGTGCCCGCGGCCGGCCTGGACGACGACGGGGGCCTCGGCCGGAAAGCGCAGACCCCATGACTTCCAGGACGATCAAGGCCTACGCGCACCGCGGGTACTCGCCCACGGGGGCGGAGAACACGCTGGCCGCGTTCCGCGCCGCCGTCGAACGCGGCTTCACCCACGTGGAGACGGACGTGCGCACGAGCGCCGACGGCGTGCTCATGGTGTTCCACGACGAGCACGTGGACCGGCTGACCCGGGGCTTCGGGCGCGTCAGCGAGCTGACGGCCGAGCAGCTGTCCCGGTTGCGCGTGGCGGAGCAGGAGCCTATCGCCACGTTCGAGCAGCTGCTCACCGCGTTCCCCGGCCTCCACATCAACGTGGACCTGAAGGACGATGCGGCGGTGCCGGTCATGGCCGAGCTCCTGACCCGGCACGCGGCGTCGGACCGGGTGGTCGTGGCCTCGTTCTCCGATCTGCGGCGTCACCGGTTCACGAAGCACCTGGCCGAGCGCGCGATGCCGCCGGTGCGTGTGACGGGCGGGGCCAAGATCATCGCCGCGTTCACGCTGCTCGGGTTGATCAGCCGCGGCAGGTTCCAGCCCTGGCGGCTGTTGCTGCCGATCCTGCGGAACCTCGTCGCCCTGCAGGTGCCGGTCAGGCAGGGGCCGCTCCCGGTGGTGACGGGCGATTTCGTTGCGCGCGCCCACGAGGCGGGGCTCGAGGTGCACGTGTGGGTGGTCGACGACGCCGACACCATGCGCGAACTGCTCGACCTGGGCGTCGACGCGATCATGACCGACGAGGCCGAGACCCTGGTCGAGGTGTACACCGAGCGCGGGATCTGGCCCCCGACCCCCACCCGGTAGGCTCGAGGCATGGGTGCTCTGTCGTCGCTTGTCCTGACCGTGCTGTTCGCCGCGGTCTTCTTCTACGTGCTCTACCTCGTGGTCCGCGCGGCCGTGCGCGGGGCGTTGCGGGACAACGACGAGGAGCGCCGGCGGGCCGGCGACTCTGCGCAGCCTGAAGGTGTCGGGCCCAGCAGACCGTGACGAGCGTAGGCGCTGCTTGCTCGTGAGCCTCAGTTGGGCCGCGTCAGTTGCTGCGCTGCTCCTTCTCCCGGATGAGGTCGAGGGCCAGAATCGAGCCGATGACCGCCTGCCGTTGCGGGGCCGTGAGCTCGTCGGCGAGGTGGAGCGCGTAGGTCGACTTGCCGAGGAAGGCGTTGCCCATGCCGGACCATTCGCGGGAGACGGTCGCGAGGTCGCCGTCGGGGCCGGTGACCTGGAAGTCGAACCCCCAGAGGTTGCCGCGGAGATCGAGTTCCTCGCCCTGCAGGTCGATCGTGATGCGGGTTTTGAAGAACGTGATGCGCTTGACCAGGCTGGCGAGCGGATTGCCCTGGCCGTCGAGGACCTCGAGCCGGTCGCGGCCGAACGTCATGGTGTCCTTGACCTGGATGATCGGATTGTCCGGACCGTCGAAGACGGTCAGTTGGCGGGCGCCCTTGAACATGCGCCCGAGGGTGCTTCCGCCCGTTTCGACATGGGCGACCTGCTGCCCCGCGCCGTCCATGATGGCGAAGTCGTTCTTCGAGAAGTTCTTGGTCTGCTGGAAGACGAGGAGGTTCTGGGCGAGGATCGACATGAGGCAGATTATGCCACCGTGTGCCCTGCCCGGCGAGTGTCAGTCGGTGAAGATCGGCTGCGCGAGCTCCGCGAGGGGGCGCAGGGCCAGGCCGGCGTGCTCTTCGAGGTCCTGCTCGGAGGCGTCCGCGAGGATGCGCATCGCCATGGCGTGCTGCTGCAGCTTGCCGGCCCGCAGCGCCGGCTCCACGTACTCCCACAGCTCCTCGACCGTCCCGAAGTCCGTCCACTGCTCCAGGTAGCTGGTGACGGCGCTGCGGATGCGGGGGTCGTTCGGGGTCGTCTTCAGCTCCTCGCACATGACCCGGATCGGCGTGCCGAGCGAGCCGAAGGGGTGCGCCCAGTACGAGTCGCCGAGGTCCATGAAGCGCAGCGGCTCGTCCGGGGTCGTCGGGACGAACGCGTTGCCGCGGTGCAGGTCGTTGTGCTCGAGGGACAGGGGGACGGGTCCGGCGGCGAGGAACTCGCACATGCCCTTGACCTCGCCGAGCTGGCCGTCGAGGTCCTCGGCGTCGCGCGCCGGAAGGTGCAGGGCGTGCCCGCGCGGCATCGAGGCGTGCAGGACCAGCTGGTCGTCGATGTAGTGCGGCAGCCAGGCAGGATCCAGGTGCAGCAGGCCGGCGTCGAACAGGGTCTCCCCGAAGTCGACGAGGCTGCGCTGGACCTTCGCGAAGTCGCGGAGCATGCGCGCCCACAGCTGGTAGTCGGTGGTCGGGAGCACGCGCAGCGTCTCCCCGTAGTCGGGGGTGATCATCCAGCCGCGCTGCGGCTCGATCGCGAGCGGCATGATCAGCTGATCCGGCGCCAGGTTCGCGGCCACGGCCGTCACCGAGACCTCGGCGTACTGGCCGGGGTTGTTGGCCTTGAAGAACAGTTTGCCGTGGTCCGTCGGGACGGAGATCTGCGTGGAGAAGATGCCGTTGAAGGTCTGTTGCGGCTCGCCCGTCTTGGTGAGCTCGTACGTCATCAGGACCAGGTCGATCCACTGCGCGGCGTCGGCGCGCCACTGCTCGCTCTTCCACGTTTCATTCCACTGGGCCACGGTTCCAGTCTAGGTCCAAGAGGCGCGGGCCCCGTCCTCGATGTGACATCGCGTGTTAGCGTCGCTCAGATGGTTGAGAATTCAGTAGGTGCGGCTGGGAGCCACAGGCGGACTCGAGACTTTCTGTCCTCGCTCGCCTTCACGCTCGCCCTGATCGTCGTGGCGGAAATCCTGTATCGGTTTTTCGACGCGCCCCGGCTATGGGCGCTGCTCGGCGTCTTCGTCGTCGGCTACGCCGTGAAGGCCGTCGTGCTGGCGTGGCGCGAGCGGCCAGGGCGCGGCGCTGGGGATACCGGCCTCGAATAAATGAAGGTCCTGCACGCCGGTCGGCGTACGGGGCCCTCGAGACAGCCGGCCGGCGGGTCAGCCGACCTTGCTCGGCTCGACCGCGTGCTCCTCTTCCTCGTCGACCGGCTCCGTGCCGCGGGCCCGGGCGATGAGCGTCATGATGTGGAAGATCGCCAGGGTGGCGATCGTGCCGATCGCGATGCCGCCGAGCTGCAGGTTGCCGATCATGAGGGCGCTCGAGCCCATGGCGATCGCGATGATCAGGCCGGCGCCCGCCGTCATCAGGTTGATCGGGTTCGCGAAGTCCACCTTGTTCTGCACCCACAGGCGCGCGCCGATCATCCCGATCATGCCGTACAGGATGATGCCCGCGCCGCCCGTCACGCCGGCCGGAATCGTGTTGATGACCGCCCCGACCTTCGGTGAGAACGCCAGCAGGACCGCCACGACGCCGGCCACCCAGTAGGCGGCCGTCGAGTACACGCGCGACGACGCCATCACGCCGATGTTCTCGGCGTACGTCGTCGTACCGGAACCGCCGCCCGCGCCGGCGAGGATGGTCGCGGCGCCGTCCGCCATGATCGCGCGGCCGTAGACGCCGTCGAGATCGCGGCGGGTCATGAGGGAGACCGTCTTGACGTGGCCGATGTTCTCCGCGATGAGGACGAAGACCACCGGCACGAACACGAGCATGACGTCCAGGTGGAACGCGGGCGCGGTGAAGACCGGGGCGCCGACCCAGGAGGCCGCGGAGACCGTCGTGTAGTCCACCTGGCCCTGGGCCAGCGCGACGACGTAGCCGACCGCGATGCCGACGAGGATCGACAGGCGGCCGAGCAGCCCCTTGAACAGGACCGCGGAGATGACGATCGCGCCGACCGTGGCGAACGTCGTCAGCGGGACCTCCTGCATCGGGGTCAGCGTGGTGCCGGCGAGGTTCAGGCCGATCAGGGCGACGATCGTGCCCATGACCGCCGGCGGCATCAGGCGGTGGATCCAGCCGGTGCCGGCCTTCTGCACGATCACGCCGATCAGGAACAGCGCCGCGCCCGCGACGACGATGCCGCCGAGCGCTCCGGCCATGCCGTGGGCGCTGGTGGCGGCGGCGACCGGGGCGAGGAACGCGAACGAGGAACCCAGGTAGCTGGGCACCCGGCCGGCCGTGATGATCAGGAAGAGGAGGGTGCCGATACCGGAGAACAGCAGCGTGGTGGTGGCCGGGAAGCCCGTGATCGCGGGGACCAGGACGGTCGCGCCGAACATGGCCATGACGTGCTGGACGCCGATGCCGGTGGTCTGCAGCCAGTTCAGGCGCTCGTCCGGGGCGACGACCGAGCCGGGCCGGATGGTCCTGCCGTCGCCGTGCAGCTTCCAGCCGAAGCCGAGGGGGTTGCTCATGGGGGCCTTCCGAGAGGGTGCGGTGCGGGTGGGGCCGGTGCGCCGTGCCAGTGCGGGCCGGCGGACTCCAGGCATTTTACCGGGGAGCGGCCCCGAACTAGTTATAAGGAAAACCGTTCATAATGTCAGAAAAAAACAGTTTTACAACGGTTCATTCCGGGTTCACGCTTGAGTGATCGCCAGCACACAACGAAGCGCTCCTGGAGGCCACTTCATGAACCACCCCACCGCACCCCACGTGGTCACCCTCGGCACGGCCGGGGGCCCGCGCTGGTGGACCGGCGAGAACGCCGGCCGCCGCGCGGGGATCTCCACGGCCGTCGTCGTCGACGGAGCCGTCTACCTCGTCGACGCCGGCACGGGAGTCGGCAACCAGCTCATGAAGGCGGGCTACTCGGTCGGCGACGTCCGCTCCATCTTCCTGACCCACCTGCACTCCGACCACACGATCGACCTGGCCAGTCTGGCCGTCTTCGGCCTCTTCACCCTGCGCGCCGGCCAGGATCCGGTCCGCATCATCGGCCCGGGCGACCGCGGGGCCCTGCCCCCGGTCTCGCCGCGGGCGGTCACGCCGCCGACGCCGCTCAACCCGGCCTCGCCCACCCCGGGGACCGCCGAGATGTTCGAGCGGCTCATGCATGCCCACGCGACCGACCTCAACGACCGCATCATCGACGCCCTGCGCCCGTCGCCGGCCGACCGCTTCGCGGCCTCCGACATCGAGATTCCCGCCGCCTCCGGCTACCACCCGAACGAGAATCCGACGCCGGCATCCTTGGAGCCGTTCGAGGTGTACCGGGACGAGCGGGTCACCGTGACCGCCACCCTGGTGGAGCACCCGCCGATCGCCCCGGCCTTCGCCTTCCGGTTCGACACGGCCGGCGGCTCGGTGACGATCTCCGGCGACACCGCCCCCTGCGACAACCTCGTGCGCCTCGCCACCGGCACGGACCTGCTGCTGCACGAGGCCATCGACTTCGACTGGGTCGAACGCAGCTACGGCGGGCAGGACACCGAGGAGGCGAGGGCGTCGATGGACCACCACCGCCGCTCCCACACCTCGCCCGCGCAGGCCATCCGGATCGCCGAGCGCGCCGGCGCCTCGGCGCTCGCCCTGCACCACCTGGTCCCCGGCACGACGCCGGTCGACGTCTGGCGCTCCCACGGCGCCTCCTTCTCCGGGGACTTCCTGGTCCCCGACGATCTCGATATCATCCACTTCGGCGGAGCCGGCGACGATGCCGGGGCCGCCGGGACGACAGAAATGGCAGCCACCCGATGAGCACCACCACCAGCGAACCCGAACTGAAGGTCCCCAGCCTGAACTCGCCGCAGATGCGGCGCATCCTCGCCTCGTCCTTCATCGGCAGCGCGATCGAGTTCTACGACTTCATCCTCTACGCGACGGCGGCCTCGCTCGTCTTCAACAAGGTCTACTTCACCGAACTCGAGCCGTCCGTGGCGATCTTCGCCTCCTTCGCGACTCTCGCGGCCGGCTACCTGGCCCGGCCGCTCGGCGGCATCGTGTTCGGCCACTTCGGCGACAAGCTCGGCCGCAAGGGCGTGCTCGTCACCTCGATGCTGATGATGGGCATCGCCACGACGCTCATCGGCCTGCTGCCCACCACGGCGCAGATCGGCATGGCCGCACCCGTGATCCTCATCCTGCTCCGCGTGATCCAGGGTCTCGCCGTCGGCGGCGAGTGGGGAGGCGCCATGCTCATGGCGCTCGAGCACGCGCCGAAGCGGCGCCGCGGCTTCGCCGCGAGCTTCGCGAACATGGGCGGGCCCGCCGGCGCCGTGCTGGCGACGCTCGCCGTCTCCGCCGTCTCCGTGCTGCCGGAGGACCAGTTCCTGTCCTGGGGCTGGCGGGTTCCGTTCCTCTTCAGCATCGTGCTGATCGGCGTGGGCCTGATCATCCGCCTCAAGGTCGCGGAGTCGCCGCTGTTCGTGGCGCTGGAGGACAAGGCCGCGGAGAAGAAGCTGCCCCTGTCCGAGGTGCTGACCAAGTACCCCAAGTCCGTCATCCTCGGCACGCTCGTGGGCATGAGCTCCTACACCGTCCAGGGGGTCATGACGGTCTGGGCTGTCTCCTACGTCGTCGAGAGCGCCAGCATGGACCGCACCTCGGTCCTGCTCATCAAGGCCCTCGGCGCCACCCTGACCGTGATCGGCGTCTGGATCGCCGCCCGGTACTCCGACCGGATCGGCCGCCGCCCCGTCATGATGATCGGCATCGCCGCGGGCGCCCTCCTGGCCCTGCCGATAATGTGGGGGCTGGAGCTCGGAGAGATCTGGATCTTCATGATCGCCCTGTTCCTGGCCAACGGGCTGGTCCAGGCGTTCATCTTCGGTCCGTTCGGCGCCTTCACGGCCGAGCTGTTCCCGACCCGCATCCGGTACACCGGCGCCTCGCTGGTCTACCAGCTGTCCTCCACGATCGGCGCAGGATTCACGCCGATGATCGTCAGCGCCCTGGTCATCGTCGCCGGCGGAGGGCTCTGGCTGGCCGGAGCCGTCTGGGTGGGCGCGTTCCTGGTGGCCGCCCTCGCGATGCGCGGCATCCGGGAGGGCAAGGACAAGGACCTCGACGCCGCGGACATGCACTAGGTCCGCAGCAGCACCGCAGGAGCCCGGGAGCCGGTCAGCCGTCGCTGGCCGGCTCCCGGCGTCGTTCCTTCTCCTCGCCGGCGGCCACGCAGAAGTCGATGAACGCGGCGAGCCGCAGGCTCATGCGGTGCGCGGGCGAGTAGGCGACGCAGATGTCGCTGTGGCCGACGTCGCCGTCGATCTCCAGGGCGGCCAGCGGCAGGCCGTCGTAGCTGACGTCGACCGGCGGGCGCTGGACCAGCACCGTGTACCCGAGTCCGCGGGCGACCATGCCGCGCACCGCCTCGAAGCTGCTGGACTTCCACGCGATGTGCGGGTCCAGGCCGGACAGGCGCAGGTTGACCAGCTGGTTCTCTCGGACGGTCGGGATGTCGAGCTGGACGAAGTCGTCGTCGGCCAGTTCCGTCAGCTGCACGCTCCCGCGGTGGGCCAGGCGGTGGTCGGCCGCGACCAGGACGTAGGGGCGCCCCCTCATCACGGCCGTCGAGTCGACCTGCGGCAGCAGGTGCCGGGTGTGGGTGAGCACGGCGTCGACGTACCCGTCCAGCATCCGCTCCTGAAGCTCGGCGCCGTCGCCCTCGATGATCGTCACGTCCAGGCCGGGGTTCGGCCGGATGAACTTCTCCCCGATCACGGGCAGCCAGAACGCGGAGAGGCTCGTGTAGCAGCCGATCACGAGCGGCCCGACGAGCTCCTCCTGCCGTTCCGTGGCGGACGCCTGCACGTCCTCCGCGTGGCGGATCAGCGAGCGGGCGTCCTGCAGGAAGCGGGAGCCCATGGCCGTCAGGACGACGCCGCGGGCGCGGTGGCGCACCACCAGCTGCGCCCCGACCTCGCGCTCCAGCTCCGTCAGCGACTGCGAGACCGCGGCCTGCGAGATGTGGCAGGCGACCGCCGCGCCCGAGAGGGACCCGGCGTCGGCGACCGCCACGAAATACTGCAGCTGCTTCAGCGTGTACTTGATCACGCACCCAGCCTAGGCCCGCCGGCGCCGTCTCACGGGCGGCGTTGGGCGAAGAAGTCCATCTCCTGCCGCGAGGACTCCAGGTAGGCGTCCAGCATGGCCTCCCGCTCCGCCGGCGGCGCCTGCCGGGCCAGACGCTGGGTGATGTCGATGGCCTGCCGGGTGGCGGCGTCGAACTCCGGGGACGAGTACAGGCCCAGCCAGTCCGCGTACGGGTGGTCCGGCCGGTTGGCGGCCGCCAGCCGCGTCCCGATGTCCTGGTACAGCCAGTAGCAGGGCAGCACGGCCGCGGCCACCACCGGGTAGGAGCCGACCGCCGCGGCCGAGAGCAGGTGGTTGAGGTAGGAGCGCGTCTCGGGCGACGCCGGCGCACCGTCCGGGCCGGCCGGCGTCTCGCCGCGGGCCTCCGCCTCGGCCAGTCGCGCCTCGTGCAACCCGAGCTCCATCTCCAGGCACTCGCTCGCGCTCTTCGCCCAGAACTGCTGCTCCGCCAGCGTCGGGGCCAGCTGCGCGGCCTTCGAGAGCACCTTGGAGTACGTGCGCAGGTAGATCGAGTCCTGCGCCAGGTAGTGCTCGAAGTCGGCCCGCGCCAGCGAACCGTCGGCGAGCTCCTTCACGAACCAGACGCCGTCGATCCGCGCGCGCAGGTCCCCGATCAGCTCCCACCAGTGCGCCAGGTCGGCGCGGGGGTCCGGGACCGAGCGCCCGTCCCACAGCTGCCCCAGGTGGTTGACCGGGCCGTGCCCGGTGCCGACGTCGAGGGAATCCGCGTCGCGCAGCGCCTGCGTCAGCCAGCCCTTCGCGGCCCGCAGCGCGGTGGGCCAGTCGCCGAACCGCGCGTACAGGGTCGCCATCGCCGAGGACAGCGAGCAGCCGGTCCCGTGCGTGTTCGTCGTCGCCACGCGCTCGTCGTCCAGCTCCAGCACGACGCCGTCCGGTCCCACGAGCGCGTCCGGGCACCGGCCGCCCGCGGCGCCGTCGTCGTGTCCGGCCAAGTGCCCGCCCTTGGCGAGCACCAGCAGGTCCGCCTGCGTCGCCAGGCGCTGGGCCTGCTCGAGGGCGTCGGCCCACGTGGCGGCCGGCTCGGTGTCGAGCAGGACGGCGAGCTCGGGCAGGTTGGGGGTGACGAGGTCCGCGTGGGAGAGCAGGTAGCGCAGGGCGGCGACGGCGTCGTCGTCGGTGAGGCGGTCCCCGCTCGTGGCGACCATGACCGGGTCCAGCACCACCGCGGGGCCGGAGCCGGTGCGCTGGGCGGCGAGCCACGCGCCGACGGCCTCGATGGTCTCCACATTCGCGAGCATGCCGATCTTGACCGCGTCCACGCGGACGTCGGCGGCGACCGCGTCCAGCTGCGCGGTCACGAAGTCGGCCGGCGGCAGGTGCACGCCCGTGACGCCGTGGGTGTTCTGGGCGGTGAGGGCGGTGAGGGCGGCCATCCCGTAGCCGCCGCACGCGGCGATGGACTTCAGGTCGGCCTGGATGCCGGCGCCGCCGGACGGGTCGGAACCGGCGATCGAGAGGATGTTCGGGGTGGTCTCAGGCATGTGCTTGCGTCCATTCGGTGACGAGGTCGGCAGCAGCGCGGGCGGGGTCGTCGGCGGCGCAGATTGCGCGCACCACGGCCAGCCCGGCGGCGGAGGAGGAGCGCGCGGCCGGCGCGTCGTCGGCGGTGACCCCGCCGATCGCGACGCAGGGCAGCGGGCAGCCCGCGGACGTGTTGAGGGCGGAAGCGGGGGCCGCGGCGGCGCGCTCGCGCACCAGGGCGGTGAAACGCGCGAAGCCGTCCCAGCCCAGCGGCTCCGGGTGGTCCTTCTTCGTGGGGGTCGCGCGGATCGCGCCGGCGCCCAGGTAGTCCACGGTGCCGGCGCCCAGAGCGGCGAGGGCGTCGAGCTCGGACGGCAGCGACGCGCTCAGGCCCAGCACCGCGCCCGGCCCGATCAGCCCCCGCACCGCGTCCACCGGCAGGTCCGACTGGCCGACGTGCACCCCGTCGATCGCCGCGCCGGCCGCGCGGGCGGCGAGGAACACGTCCACCCGGTCGTTGACCACCAGCGTGGCGCGGCCGGCCGTGTGGCGTGCTGAGGCGATCGCGGCGGCCAGGAAGTCGCGCGCCGGCAGCTCCTTGGCGCGCAGCTGGACCATGCGGACACCGCCGTCGACGGCCGCTCCAACGATGTCCGCGAGGTCGCGACCAGCGGTGACGTCTGCATCCGCCACAAGGTATATACCAAGGTCATCCGGGGAGTAGGCGTGTGTCATCCCATGCCTCCTGCGGGATCTTCGCCGCCCAGTACGACGGCGGTACTCACCCGGGCGCCCACGAACGCGCCGACGTCGTCCGGGGTGACGGCGGCCAGTGCGTCGAGGAACGCGGCCTGGAAGGACCCCGGCCCCGCCGCCCGCTCGGCGGCGCGCTCGGCGGCCTCCGAGTAGAACGCGTGGGCGATCGCGGCGGCCTCCAGGTCGGAGACGGACGAGGCCCGGCCCGCCGCCACGAACGCCGCGATGATCGCGCCGAGGGCGCAGCCGCCGCCGGTCACCCGGGTCAGCAGCTCGGACCCGCCGCCGACGCGGATCGCGTCGCGGCCGTCGGTGATCAGGTCGGTGGCGCCGGAGACGGCCACCACGCGGGCTGGGGCGGCGCCGTCGTGCCCGTTCGCCGTGAGCGCGAGGCGGACCGCGCCGGGAACGGAGGCGTCGACGTCGTCCGTGGCGTCCACCCCGCGCCCGCCGGAGCCGGTGCCCGCGAGGGCGAGGATCTCCGAGGCGTTGCCGCGGACCACGGCGGGGGAGTGGGTGAGGAGCTCGTGCGCGAACCGGGTGCGCAGGGTGAGCGGCCCGGCGGCGACCGGGTCGAGCACCCAGGGCGTGCCGTGCGCGGCGGCCGCGGCGACGGCCTCGAGCATGCCGACCCGCTGGGCCTCGTGCGGGGTACCCAGGTTGATGAGCGTGGCCGAGGCGATCGCGGCGAACTCGCCGGCCTCGCCCGGGACGTCCACCATCGCCGGAGCCGGGCCGGAGGCGAGCAGGACGTTGGCCGTGAAGTTGGCGACCACCTGGTTGGTGGCGCACTGGATCAACGGGCTGGTCTCGCGCACGGCGGACGTCAGCTCCGCCGCGCGTTGAATGAATCCGGCGTCCGCGGGTGCGGGGTCGGACAAGGTGGGCGACATGGGAACCATGAAGCGACATCCCTCCGCTAGTACGAACTAGATCAGGTGTGTGCGGGTGTTCTCTCAGTCCCTGTGCGGGACACCCCGTGCCACTGTGTGGGCCAGCCTACGCGTCGGCGCGGCGCCGCGTCATCTCGGCCGGCCGGCAGGGCGTCACGGTGTGATTGACTACGCGCATGCCGACGAACATCGAGATCAAGGCCCGGGCCGGCGACCCGGAAGGGCTCCGGGCGGCGGTCGCCGCCATGGCGGATGCGGGGCCGGACGTCGTCGAGCAGGACGACACGTTCTTCGCGTGCCCGAACGGTCGGCTCAAGCTCCGCGTCCTGGGTGCGGCCCGCGGCGTGCTGATCTTCTACCGGCGGGCGGACGACGCCGGCCCCAAGGCGTCGTTCTACCTCCACTCGGAGACGTCCGATCCGGACGGGGCGCGCGCGGTGCTGGCCGCGGCCAACACCGAGATCGGGCGGGTGCGCAAGCAGCGGACGGTCTACCGGATCGGGCGGACACGGGTGCATCTGGACGCCGTCGAGGGGTTGGGCGACTTCGTGGAGCTGGAGGTCCCGGTCGACCACGCGGCGACCCATGATGCTGCGGCCGCTGAAGCCCGCAGCCTCCTGGGCGTCCTCGGGGTCGACGCCGGTTCGCTGGTTGAGGGCGCCTACGTCGATCTCCTGGCGAACCGCTGAATCAGGCGGAAACGACCGGCTGGCGCAGGATCGTCCGCAAACGCTCCGGCGCCACCCGGCGGGCGTCGCTCAGGTAGATCTCGTGGTGGCGGCCGCTCAGCCGCAGCCCGTTCTCCGGCACGAATTCCCGGTGCAAAGACTCGAGGACGGCGGCCTCGTCGTCGTACGGGCCGACGTGCAGGGTCTGCACGCAGAGGCCCTCGGAGAGGGACACCAGGCGGACGTCGCCGAGGAGGGCCGGCGGGTCCTTCGCGCGCACGCGTGCGACGGCGTCGTCATACAAGTCCGGTTCGATCCAGTCCGGGACCATGATCATCAGCGTCCACTCCCAGCGGGACTTGTCGCGCGCGGTGGTGAACGCGTCCATGTCCTCGGCCCACCAGAGCCCCTCAAGCGGCGGGACGACGTAGTCGCGCCCGAGCTCCCGCTTGCTCGCGAACTTCAGCGTGTACGCGAGCGGATAGACCGCCGCGATCGCGTCGGCGTAGGCCGGCGACGTGTTCGGATCGCCGCGGCCGTCGACGGCGAGGTAGCTCATCTCGGGGAGCTCGAGCAGGCGGAACCGATCCTGCGTCGCCCGGTAGGCGTCGAGGGACTTCTTGAAATCGATCTTGCCGGTCACGCCGGCGACTCGGCCGCGGCGACCTCGGCCCGTGAGCGGAGGATGCAGAACTCGTTGCCTTCGGGGTCGGCCATGACGACCCATCCGGTGCCCGGCCCGTACTTTCCGCGGAAGTCGCCCACCACGGTGGCCCCGTGCTCGAGCAGCCGGGCGAGCTCCTCGTCTCGTCCGCCCTCGCGCGGGCGCAGGTCGAAGTGGATCCGGTTCTTGACGGTCTTTGGCTCCGGGACCTGCAGGAAGAGGACGGACGGGCCGGCGCCGGCCGGGTCGACGATCAGGCACTCGTCGTGCTCGGGCAGGTTCGGATCAGCCGGGTCGTCGGTGTAGCCGAGCACGGGTTTCCACCACTCGGACAGGGCGTGCGCATCGCGGCAGTCGATCGACGTGTGGCTGATGAAAGAGGTCATGGGGTCATTGTCTTCCGGCGCGGGCGGAGACGCGACCCCGAATCGCGGCCCCTCCCAGCCGCCGGTAGTAGGTTGGAGGCCGAAGCCCGCACGATCCGAGGAGTCCCCCATGACCGAGCCGTCCGCCCGCCCCGTCGCCCTGATCACCGGTGCCAGCCGCGGCATCGGCGAAGCCATCGCCCGCGCGCTCGCCGACACCCACCACGTGCTCATCGGCGGCCGCGACGAGGCCGCCGTGAACGCCGTGGTGGAGTCGCTGCCGTCGGCCGAGCCGTGGGTCTGCGAGCTGACCGGCGACCTCGCGCCGCTGCCGGAGAGGCTCGACGTGCTGGTGCACTCGGCCGGCCTCGAGGCTTTCGGCACCGTCGAGGAGACCGACCGCGCGGAGTGGATCCGGCTCTTCGACGTCAACGTCTTCGCCGTCGCCGAGCTGACCCGCCAGGCGCTGCCGGCCCTGCGCGCCGCCCGCGGCCTGGTGGTCGCGATCAACTCCGGCGCCGGGTTCGCCGCGGGTCCCGGGCTCTCGGCCTACGCGGGTTCCAAATTCGCCCTCCGTGCCCTGACCGACGCGCTGCGCGAGGAGGAGCGCGCCAACGGCGTCCGCGTCTCCAGCGTTCACCCCGGCCGGACCGACACCGCCATGCAGGAGCGCCTCACCGAGGCCTACGGCCAGGAGTACGACGCCGGCCGCCACCTCGCGCCCGAGGACGTCGCCGCCGCGGTGCGCACCGTCGTCGACCTGCCGGAGCGCGGCACCATCGAATCGCTGTCCGTGCGCCCGGCGCGGAAGTAGCCCGTGGCGGTTCCCGCACCGGTGCCGGTGATCGTGCTGGCCGGATACCTCGGCGCCGGCAAGACCACCCTGTTGAACCGGGTCCTGCGCGAGCCCGGGGCGCGGGTCGGCGTGATCGTCAACGACTTCGGCGACATCAACATCGACGTCGGCCTGGTCACCGGCCAGGTGGACCAGGCGGCCTCCATCGCCGGCGGCTGCCTGTGCTGCATCGAGGACGTCTCCGAGCTCGACGACGCCCTCGAGCAGCTCTCCGCCCCGCGGCTGGCACTCGACGCGATCGTCGTCGAGGCCAGCGGGCTCGCCGACCCGGTGGCCCTGGCCCAGTTGATCCGCGACCGCGAGTCCGAGCGCACGCGCCTGGCCGCCGTGGTCGACGTCGTGGACGCCGCCGACCACTTCGGCACGGTGGACGACGGCGACCTGCCGCCCCTGCGCTACCAGGTCGCCTCCCTGGTGGTCGTCAACAAGCTCGACCGCCTGCCCGAGGCCGAGCGCGAGCCGATGGTCGAGCGGATCCGCGCCCGCGTGCGGGAGCGCAACGCCCGCGCCGAGGTGGTGGGCGCGGTCGGCGGCCGCATCGACGCGGCGCTGCTCTTCGACGTCGCCCGCCCCGAGGAGGACCCGGACCAGCTGCCGCTGCGCGAGCTGCTGATCGAGGCCGCCGCGTCCGGCAACCCGCTGCACGGTACCGGGCACGACCACGTGCACGCGCACTCGGCCACCGCCACGAGCGAGGGGCCCGTCGATGCGGCCCGCGTGCTCGCCGCGCTCGAGCGGCCGGTGCCCGGCGCCTACCGGCTCAAGGGGCACTTCGCGGTGCGGACCGCCGCCGGCCGGCGCGGGTTCACCGCCAACGCGGTCGGCGGCTACCTGCACCTCGCCGAGCGGAAGCCGCCGCGGCAGAACGCGCTGGTCGCGATCGGCGTCGATCTCGACGAGGGCGCCGCCCGCTCCGCGCTCGAGGCCGCACTGGACCCCGCGGAGTCCGAGCCCCATGGCCCGTCTCTCATGCGGCTGGAGCGCCACGTGCGCCTCAGCGGCGGCTAGCTGCCGGTCGCCAGCGTTCTGGGGGACGGTGCCCGCGATCCATCGCGCAGAACGTCGGTGACCGCGGCGTCATCTCTCTCGTCCAGCGCCCGCGGCGCGGGTTACCGTTGCCGCATGGGATCGAAACCTCACCGCAAGCTGCCCGCGCTCGAGATCGGGCAGTACGACGGCGGCAGCGGCCACGCGCCCAGCGTCCAGGACGTGCACGTCCAGCTGCGGGACGCGCGCTCGAGCCGCCTCATGCACGCGCGCCGGATGCGCGCGACCCAGCTCAAGGGGCTCGGCCGGCTGCTCGTCGAGGGTGAGCAGGAGCTGCTCGACGCCCTCGCCTCCGACCTGGGCAAGCCACCGGTGGAGGCCCACCTGACCGAGATCGACATCGTCAAGCACGAGGTCGACTTCGCCCTGCTGCACCTGTCCGAATGGATGGAGGCGCACCACGCCCGCGTGCCGATGATGCTGCAGCCGGCGTCCGCGAAGACCGAGCCGCAGCCCAAGGGGGCCGCCCTGGTCATCGGCGCCTGGAACTACCCGGTGCAGGTGCTGCTCGGCCCGCTCGTCGGGGCCCTGGCCGCCGGCAACGTGGTCGCGCTCAAGCCGTCCGAGCTCGCGCCCGCCACCTCCGCCGTGATCGCGCGCCTGGTCCCGCGCTACCTGGATCCGCGGGCGGTGCGGGTCGTCGAGGGCGGCGCCGGCGTCGCGGCCGAGCTGCTCGAGCTCGAGTGGGACCACATCTGCTTTACCGGCAGCGAGCGGGTCGGCCGGATCGTCGCCGAGGCGGCGGCCAGGCACCTGACCCCGGTGACGCTCGAGCTGGGAGGCAAGAGCCCCGCCGTCGTGCTGGACGGGAACCTGCACGCCGCGGCGCGGCGCATCGCGCACGGCAAGGCGCTCAACGCCGGGCAGACGTGCACGGCGCCGGACTACGTGCTGGCCGTCGGACAGGGCATGGAGAAGCTGCCGGAGGTCATCCACCGCGCATTCGTGCGGTTCTTCGGGCGCGACGCGTCCACGAGCCGCGACTACGGCCGGATCGTGAACCGCAAGGCGTTCGACCGGCTCGTCGGGTTCATCGAGGACGCGGAGATCGACCGGTCCGTGACGGTCATCGGCGGGCGCCACGATGCGGAGACGCTCTACATCGAGCCGACCGTCCTCGTGGGCGTGGATCCCGCGTCGCCGATCATGCAGGAGGAGATCTTCGGCCCCCTCCTGCCCATCCTGCGCGTGGAGAGCCTCGACGAGGCGATGCAGTTCATCAACGCCCGCCCCAGCCCGCTGGCCGCCTACCTGTTCAGCGAGCGGCCCCGCCCGCACAGCGCGTTCGAGCAGCAGGTGCGGGCCGGCGCCATCGCGTTCAACGTGTGCAACCTGCACGCCGGCATGAGCACCCTCCCGTTCGGCGGCGTCGGCGCCTCGGGCATGGGCAACTACCACGGCAGGTTCGGGTTCGACACGTTCAGCCAGCTGCGGCCCGTGTTCTCGAAGACCGCGCTCGTGGACACGCTCAAGATCGCCTACCCGCCGTACCGCAAGGGAAAGACCCGTGTGGTGCGGTCCGTGAACCTGGGGTCGGCCAGCAAGCAGAAGCTCGAGGTGAACCCGGGGGACAAACCGGGGATGTGAGCGACCCCACGACCGGGGCGGGAATGATTCATGCATACGAATGAGTTCTACTGCACGGAATCCATTCACACCCTTTCCAAGGAGATCCACTGATGGCTATCAACGTTCTGACTCTCGTCGGTTCCCTGCGTTCCGGCTCCACGAACCTCCAGCTCGCCGAGGCGGCCGTCGTCAACGCGCCCGACGGCGTCGACGTCAACGTCTTCTCCGGCCTGGCGTCCCTGCCCTTCTACAACGAGGACATCGACGTCGAGGGCCAGGTCCCCGAGGCCGCCGCAGCACTGCGCGAGGCCGCCGGCGCCGCCGATGCGTTCGTGCTGGTCTCCCCGGAGTACAACGGCACCATGCCGGCCGTACTCAAGAACGCGATCGACTGGCTGTCCCGCCCATACGGCGCCGGCGCCCTGACCGGCAAGCCGACCGCCGTGATCGGCACCGCGTTCGGCCGCTTCGGCGGCGCGTGGGCCCAGGACGAAGCCCGCAAGGCCGCCGGCATCGCCGGCGCCAAGGTGCTCGAGGACATCAAGCTCTCCATCCCGGGCTCGCTGACCCGGTTCGCCGAGCTGCACCCCAAGGACGACGCCGAGGTCGTGGGCCAGGTCTCCGAGGTCCTGACCGCGCTGCAGGCCGCCGCCGAGCAGGAACTGGTCGCCCAGAGCTGACACCTCCCGCACGAGAGGAGGGGCCGCGGAATCCATGGATTCCGCGGCCCCTCCTTTTTGTCGAAGCGTCGGCGACTAGCTGGTCAGGCCGTCGACGTAGTCCTGGTTCTCGGCGATCCAGTCCTCCACGATCGGCGCGTAGTCGTCGGTGTCGTTCTCGTTGAACATCACGTTCTCGAGCGAGTGCAGGGTCTCCGAGTCCATCTCGAAGTCCTCGAGCCAGCCGACGACCTCCGGGTTGGCCTCGCTGAACGCGGTGGAGCCGAAGGCGTGGATCTCCTCGGCGTCGCCGAGGGCGCCCTCCGGATCCTCGAGGTCCTTGATGTCGTAGGCGTCGTACGCCCAGTGCGGACGCCACAGCGTGACAGCGATGTTCTCGCCGTTCTCGGTAGCGGTGTCCAGTTCGGAGAGCATGGCAGGTGTCGACGAGGTCAGGAACTCCATGTCCTCGAGGCCGTAGCTCGGGATCACGGAATCCTCGGTCGCCGTGGTCAGCCCGGCGCCGGGTTCGATGCCGACGAGGCGGTTGTTGAACACGTCCGCGTTGTCGGCCAGTTCCTCGAGGGAGTCGACCGGGGCGTCGGAGTTCACGGCGATCGTCAGCTTGGCTTCGTCGTTCCAGGCGCCGTAGTCCACGATCTCGTCGCCGTATTCGTCGACGTACTCCGCGTGGGTCAGCGGCAGCCAGCCGTCGAGCGTGACGTCGTAGTCGCCGTCGGACAGGCCCTGGAAGACCGGTGCCGCGTCGGCGTACTCGAGCGTGACGTCGTAGCCCTCGCCCTCCAGGATGTTCTTCCACAGCTCGGACGCGGCGATGCCCTCGTCCCAGCCGTTGAAAACGGCGATGGTGACGTCCTTGCTCTCTGCGGCGTCGCCACCTCCGTCACCCTCGTCGCCGCCACTGCAAGCGGTGAGTGCGAGCAAGGCTGCTGCGGAGACGGCGATGCCCTTGAGTGTGCGTGTGTTCTTCATGTTGATCCTTCCGTGAGGCCGCCGGCGAACCGGCGGCGTGGGTGGATTTCCTGTGCCCGGAAACCGGGCCGGTTCGTTGCGACGCGTCTACTTGCGCTTCGTCGACGCGGCGAATCCTTGGGTGACGCGGTCCAGGAAGATCGCGAGGACCACGACCGAGATGCCGGCTTCGAAGCCGAACCCGGGGTCGATCCGGTTCAGGCTCGCCACGACGTCGCCGCCGAGTCCGCCAGCGCCGACCATGCCCGCGATGACGACCATCGAGAGGGCGAGCATGATGATCTGGTTGATGCCCGCGATGATCGTCGGCATCGCCAGTGGCAGCTGGATCTGGCGCAGGATGCGGCCCGGGGCGGCGCCGAACGCGTGACCCGCCTCGACGACCTCCTTGTCGACCCCGCGGATGCCGAGTTCGGTCAGGCGGACGCCGGGCACCATGGCGAAGATGATCGTCGCCACGATGCCGGGCACCACCCCGACGCGGAAGATCGCGAGTGCGGGGATCAGGTAGACCATGGCCGGCATGGTCTGGAAGAAGTCCATGATCGGCCTCACGATCGTCGAGACCCGGTCCGATTTGGCGGCCCAGATGCCCAGCGGGATGCTGATCGCGACGGCGACGAACGTGGCGACCAGTACCAGGGACAGCGTGGACATCGTGTTGTCCCACTGGTCCACCCCGTAGACCAGCGTGAAGCCGAGAGCGACGAACAGCGCCATCTTCCAGCCCTTCGCCCAGAAGGCGATGGCCATGAAGACCAGGATGACCACCCAGAACGGCGGCAGCTGCAGCAGTCCCTCGAGGCCGTCGTAGGCGCCGAGGAACCCAGTACGGATCGCGTCGAAGAGGCCGGCGAAGGTGGTCTCGAGCCAGGCGAGGAAGGCGTCGACCCAGTCGGCGAGCGGGATGCGGAAGTCGGTCATCGGGTATTTTCCTCCCCGGTCGAGTTGTCGGTGCCGTCACCGGTGGCCGCGTCGCCGCCGACCACGTCGATTCCGGTGGTCGAGGACGGCACGTTGCCGAGCGCTGCCAGCAGCGTCACGCGGGGGATCGCCCCCACCAGTCTGCCGTCGTCGTCGACAACGGCCAGGGGAACCGGGCTCTCGACCGAGCGGCCGAAGAGGTCGGCGAGCGGGACCTCCTCGCCCACGGGGTACGCGAAGCCCAGCACCGCAGGGTCGAGCGTCTCGGAACCGGCCTCGATCAGCTTGGTCACCTCGCGGTCGGTGATGACGCCCTGGAGCTTCTGCTGCCGGTCGACGACGAAGGCCGCGGAGAGCTGCAGCTCCTTGAGCAGGCGCTGCGCGTTCTTCGGGCCGCCGGAGAGGTTGACGACCGCGCGCGGCTTCTCCATCACGCCGCCGGCGGTCAGGACGCGCGTGCGGTCGACGTCCTGCACGAACTTCTCGACGTAGTCGTCGGCCGGGTGGGTCAGGATGTCGTCGGGGGTGCCGATCTGGACGATCCGGCCGTCGCGCATGACGGCCACGCGGTCGCCGAGGAACATGGCCTCGTTGAGGTCGTGGGTGATGAAGACGATGGTCTTGCCGAGGTCGGCCTGCAGTGCGACGAGCTGCTCCTGCATCTCGCGGCGGATCAGCGGATCGAGAGCGGAGAACGCCTCGTCCATGAGCAGGATGTCCGTGTCGGCGGTCAGCGCGCGGGCGAGGCCGACGCGCTGCTTCATTCCGCCGGAGAGCTCGTCAGGGAACTTGTCGCCCAAGCCGCCCAGGCCCACCATGTCGAGCGACGCCTCCGCGCGCTTCGTGCGCTCGCGCGGGGAGACGCCCTGGACCTCGAGGGCGTAGGCGGCGTTGTCGCGGACGGTGCGGTGCGGCAGCAGCGCGAAGTGCTGGAACACCATCGAAACGTTGTTCTGCCGTGTCTGGCGCAGCTTCTTCTTGCTGGTCTTGGCGATGTCGGCGCCGTGGATCTCCACGTGCCCCGCGGTCATTGGCAGCAGGCCGTTGAGCATGCGGATCAGGGTCGACTTGCCCGATCCCGACAGGCCCATCACGACGAAGATCTCGCCGGGCTTCACGTCGAAGGTGGCGTCGATGACCGCGGCCGTCCCGAGTGATTCGATCTCGTCGCGGGTTTTCCCGTTCTCGAGGAGTTTCACGGCCTCTTTGCCCCGGCGCCCGAAGACCTTGTAGGCGTTGCGGACGCTGAGCGCCGGCTTCGTTTCGGCGGATTGAGTACTCACGTGTTCCTGTCCACGCGCCCCGGGTCTGCGCGTTGTGTAGCCGAGTTCGGTCGGCCTTGGAGTAGCGCCGTACACATCTTGTGCGCGGTCCTGACATGCCAAGACCGATACTGAGGACTTTCTGTGACCCAGCTTAACAAGCACCTGTTCGCTGTGGGAGGAATCTCGGACGGATTTCCCGGTATTTCGGGCTCGGGGGCGCCCCGTGGATCGGCGAGAGGGCCCGCGGGGCGCGGCAAGCCGGGGGAATGCGCGAGCTCCCGGAGAGTTACCGCTTCGTAATGAATTCGGCGCACCGGGGCCGATTCTCCGGATGTTCAGCCGATGACGGAGTCCACCAGCGCCTTGGCCTCCTGCTGCACCCGGCCCAGGTGCTCGTCGCCCGCGAACGACTCCGCGTAGATCTTGTAGACGTCCTCCGTGCCGGACGGGCGGGCGGCGAACCACGCGTTCTCGGTGGTCACTTTCAGCCCGCCGATCGCGGCGCCGTTGCCCGGCGCCTCCGTCAGCTTGGCGGTGATCTCCTCGCCGGCGAGCGTCGACGCGGTCACGTCCGCGGCGGACAGCTTCTTCAGCGCGTCCTTCTGCGCCCGGGTCGCCGGGGCGTCGATGCGCGCGTACGACGGCGCCCCGAACTCGGCGGACAGCCCGCGGTAGTGGTCGCTCGGCGAGGAGCCCGTGGCGGCCTGGACCTCGGAGGCGAGCAGGCACAGCAGGATGCCGTCCTTGTCCGTGCTCCACGGCGACCCGTCGAAGCGCACGAACGACGCGCCCGCCGACTCCTCGCCGCCGAACACGCCCGTGCCGTCGAGCAGGCCCGGGACGAACCACTTGAAGCCCACGGGCACCTCGACCAGCTCGCGGCCGAGCGAGGCGGCAACCCGGTCGATCATCGACGAGCTGACCAGGGTCTTGCCGACGCCGGCGCTCTGCGGCCAGTCGGGCCGGTTGCGGTAGAGGTAGTCGATCGCGACGGCCAGGAAGTGGTTCGGGTTCATGAGCCCGGCGTCGGGCGTGACGATGCCGTGCCGGTCCGCGTCGGCGTCGTTCCCCGTGGCGATGTCGAACGCGGCGTCGCCGGCGGCGACCGCGTTGATGAGCGAGGCCATCGCGTACGGCGACGAGCAGTCCATGCGGATCTTCTCGTCCCAGTCCAGGCTCATGAACGCCCAGCGCGGGTCGACCTCCTCGTTGACGACGGTCAGGTTCAGCCCGTGCCGCTCGCCGATCGCGCCCCAGTAGTCGACGGACGCGCCGCCCATCGGATCCGCCCCGATGCGCACGCCCTCGGTCCGGATCAGGTCCAGGTCGATCGCGCTGCCGAGGGTGTCCACGTAGTTGGCCATGTAGTCGTAGGTGCCGCTGGTGTGCGCGGCCTTCGCCTCCGCCAGCGGCAGCCGGCGAACCCCGGCCAGCCCGTTCGCCAGGTACCCGTTGGCGCGGTCGGCGATCCAGCCGGTCGCGTCGGAGTCGGCGGGGCCGCCGTGCGGCGGGTTGTATTTGAAGCCGCCGTCGGCCGGCGGGTTGTGGCTGGGGGTGATGACGACGCCGTCGGCCTGGTGCGCCGGGTTGGCGCGCCCGCGGTTGTGGGTGAGGATCGCGTGGCTGAGCGCGGGGGTCGGCGTGAAGCGCTCGCGCGCGTCGGTGCGGACCTCGACGCCGTTGGCGGCCAGGACCTCGAGCGCGGTGTCCTGGGCGGGGCCCGAGAGCGCGTGCGTGTCCTTGCCGAGGAAGAGCGGGCCGCCGATGCCGGCGTCCGTCCGGTAGTCGACGATCGCCTGGGTGATCGCGACGATGTGGTGCTCGTTGAAGGAGCCCTTCAGCGAGGACCCGCGGTGGCCGCTGGTGCCGAACGCGACGCGCTGGTCGGGATTCTCCGCATCCGGGAGGACGTCGAAGTACGCCCCCAGCACAGCGTCGACGTCGATCAGGTCCTGTGTTTCAGCGGGCTGCCCCGCGCGAGTGCCAACCATGACCCCAGCTTTGCACGCACCGCCGCCGGCGGGTAGGGAACGGCGGGAAACACCCGGTGTGTGTCCGATTAAGTCGACGCGACCCGCCGCCGCGCCCACCACAGCACGGGGATGAACAGCATCGCGAGCACGCCGCCGGCGACCGACAGCCCCGCGTAGCTCGACGACACCATGACGAACCCGGACGCCGCCCCGCCGCCGGCACCGGCCAGGGAGACCAGCACGTCGATCGACCCCTGCACCCGCGGCCGGTTCTCCGGCACGGTCGCGTCGACCACGAGGGCGGTCCCGGAGATCAGCCCGAGGTTCCAGCCGACCCCCAGCAGCACCAGCGAGAGCACGAGCAGCCCCAGCGAGTCCCCGGGGGCGAACGCGCCGACCAGCCCCGCCGCGAGCAGAGTCACCCCGGCCGCGACCGCCACCGGCGTCCGCCCGATCCGGTCCACGAG
Source organism: Zhihengliuella salsuginis (assembly GCF_014651715.1). Lineage (GTDB taxonomy): Bacteria > Actinomycetota > Actinomycetes > Actinomycetales > Micrococcaceae > Zhihengliuella > Zhihengliuella salsuginis. The sequence continues at coordinate 67,807 of NZ_BMXK01000011.1, read as the reverse complement.
CGCGCCCGTCGCGAGCGAGGGCAGGTACATCGCGGCGATGTGCAGCCCGATCACCAGCCCGACGTCGGAGAGCGAGTGGTTGTGTGCGCGCATATGCACGGGGGTCATGGTCATGATCGCGACCATTGCGATCTGGATCAGCACCATGATCGCCGCCCCCACGTAGGCCCCGGTCCGCGGCCGGGTCTCCGGTACGACGACGGCGGCCGCACCGTCCGCTGCGCCGTCGTGCCGCGCTGGGTGGGACGGGGCCGCGGCGCCTGTTGCGGGGTCGGCCCCGGTGGGCGCGCGGGCCAGGCCCGCGCGGGACGCTTCCGCCGCGGGGGCGGCCGCCAGCGTCTCCTCCGACCGCTCCTCCTCGAGCTGCCGGGCGAACAGCAGCGGGTCCGGCCGCAGCAGGGCCAGCAGCACGATCCCCGCCGCGAGGTACGCGGCGCCCGAGAGCAGGAAAGGCCCCGCCAGGGCCGGGATGCCGAGCCCGACGGCGACCGACCCCATGGGCTCGACCAGGTTGGGGCCGGCGACCGCGCCGAGGGTCGTCGAGACCATGGCGATGCTGATGGCCCGGCCGCGGGCGTCGGGAAGCGCGAGGTCGCCTCCCGCGTAGCGGGCCTGCAGGTTCGTGGCCGTCCCCGCCCCGTAGACGAAGAACGCGGCGAAGAGCAGGGGGATGTTGCCCGCGACGGCCGCGGCCACCACGCCGAACCCGCCGAGACCGCCGGCCGCGAAACCGATTCCCAGTCCCACGCGCCGGCCGAACCGCCCCGTCAGGCGGCCCACCAGGTAGGCCGTCAGCGCGGCACCCAGGGTGAACAGTGCCACCGGCAGGCCGGCGACGCCGTCGTGCCCGAGGAGCTCGCCGGCCAGCAGCGCCCCCACGGTGACGCCGGCGGCCAGCCCTGCCCCGCCGAGCACCTGGCTGATGACGACCACGGTGAGCGTGCGGCGCTGGACGCGCGCGCGCCGCTGATCGATGCTCATGCGCCGAAGTCTGCGATCAGGTGGCGGTGGGCCACGTCGTCGGCGGCCGCCCGGCGGGCGTCGTCGATCGACGTCCGGAGGCGTGCGGCGTCGCGAGGCGTGAAGTCCTGCAGGGGGACGAGAGCCGCCAGGTCGTCGACCAGGTCCTCGATCTGCCTCGAGTAGCGTCCGGCGGTGTCGCACAGCGCCGCCTCGCGCAGCAGCGAGAAGGCCTTGTCGACGATGACGGCCTGGCCGCGGCCGAACGTGAGCGCGTCGCGCAGGACCAACGTGGCCAGGTCCGTGAAGGTCGGCTGCGGCAGGATCACGCGGACGGCGCCGTCCTCGTCCCACTCGACGACGTCGCGGACGTCGGATCCGGCGATGTCGCCGAGCAGGGCGCCCAGGTAGTGCAGGCAGTGCAGGGCCGTCGTCGGGTCGTTGACGCCGGGGGAGAGTGCGCGGTTGCTGATGTCGACGATCTGTTGGATCGGGAAGCGCGGGTCCTGCACCGTGGTGCGTTCGCGGCCCGTGACCACCGCGTCGTTGATACGCGAGACGAGCAGCGCGACGTCGTCGGACGTCAGGTGGTGGGGCGAGCTCGTGTGGCAGACCCGGGCGAGGCTCTGCTGGGGTGTGACGAAGTCGCCGGGACTGATCTCGAAGGTGATGGTCCAGTCGCGCTCGGTGGCGAGGAGAGTCAGCGGCTCGAGGTCGACGTCGGCCACGAAGCCCGTCCCCGTCGAGGGGACCGGCTCCGCCGGGTGCTCCGACACCGGAGGATTGCCGGGGCGGGAGTTTCGGTAGGCGCGGGCCAGGGCGCCCCTCCCCTCGCGGGTGACGTCCGCGAGGATCGTTTCCACGCGGATCGTGCGCGTGATGTGGGTCAGGAAGACGACGAGGAGGACCACCACGGCGATCGCCAGCAGGAAGGCGAGGCTCACGCTGATGCCGGGGACGAACGCCTCGTAATCGGCGGTGCCGTTGCGGACCGTGCGCAGCACCGCCAGCGAGTAGGCGAACGTGCCGAGGAAGACGGCGAGGGTCACGTGGACCACCGTGTCGCCCGTGAAGGTCCGCAGCAGGCGCGGGGTGTACTGGGAGGACGCGAGCTGCAGGAGCACGATCGTCACCGAGAACGTGAGCGTGGTGACGGTGACGACCGACCCGGCGATGGTGGTGAGGACGGCCCGCGCGGCGTCGGGACTGCCGCCGAACACCCAGGCGGACACGAGTTCGCGCACGTGTGGCAGTGCGCCGTCGAGCGCCGGCAGGCCGAGCCCGAGCAGCAGTCCGGCCGCGATGCCGAGCATCGGCAGAGGCCACAACTCGTGGCGGATCGTGTCGGTGACGCGTTGAACACGTTGACCTCGCGGCATGCCGGGCACCCCTTCCGTAGACCCCGTTGGCAGTCTAGCGGCGGGCGGGGTTTGGTGGTGTCGTACGCTCGAGAAGTGGACGGCCTGCCAAAGGCACGACGACAAGGGAGAACTCGATGACGAACACGCCCGCCCTGCCCGACGTATCGCCGACGTCGCTCGCCGACCTGGTCGACGAGGACCGCGTGATGGACCCGGGGATCCGCCCGCTGTGGTCCGGCATGCCGCGCGTTACGGGGCCCGCGTACGCCGTGCGCTGCGCCCCCGGCGACAACCTGATGATGCACGCGGCGATCTACCGGGCCGAGCCCGGGTCGGTGATCGTGGTCGACTCCGGCGGGACGTCGCTCGCCGTCGCGGGCGGGAACGTGTGCGCCGTCGCCCAGCGCCGGGGCATCGCCGGGTTCGTGGTCGACGGGAGCATCCGCGACCTTCAGGAGGTCCGCGAGATGGGCTTCCCGGTGTTCGCGCGCGGGGTCTTCCCGAAGCCCGGGACGAAGAACTACGTGGTCCCCTCCAGCGAGACCGTCGTCGGCGGCGTGCGGGTCGGCACCGGCGACGTCGTCGTGGCGGACGAGGAGGGGATCGTGGTCGTGGAGTCCGGCCGGGCGATCGAGCTTCTCGACGCGGCCGAGCAGCGCGAGGAAGCGGAGGCCGGCCAGAGCCTCGACGAGTGGGAGGCCGCGCACCGGCGCAAGATCGAGGCCGGGCTCGCCGCCGGGGGCGACACGGCGGGGCTGCCCGCCTGAGCGCCTGATCAGTCGATCGCGAGGGCCCTGGAATCCGGGCAGCGGTTCGTGACGGTCTGTTCGATCGCGTCGTGCTCGGCCTGCGTCATCCAGAGGTCGTATTTGGCCTTCACGGCGGTCTGCCGGGTGACGTAGTCGCACCAGAACCCGCGGTTCGGCGGCAGCCAGGTGGCCGCGTCGGAGTCGCCCTTGGACGCGTTGGAGGGCCCGTCGACCGCGAGCAGGTTCAGCGGGTCGTTGGCCAGCAGCTCGCGTTCCTCCTCGTTCAGCTGCTGCGCGCCCTTCTGCCACGCGTCGGAGAGCGCCACCAGGTGGTCGATCTGCACGTCGCTGCTGGTCCCGGGGCCGCGGACGAAGTCGATCTCGGTAGCAGTGAACGCGTCGTCCAGCGTCCCGGCGAGCACGACGCACCCGTTCGTGCCCTCCTTGAGCTCCACGTCGGTCAGGTCGCGGCGCAGCATGTCGTTGCGGGCGTCGCACCCGTTGCGGTCCGGGTCCTTCCAGCCGGAGCCGAACTCGTCGCGCTCGTACCCGGTTTTCGGGGCACGACCCTTGATCTCGATCGTCGCCAGCTGGTCCAGCAGGGGCTCGTCGGTCACCTCGAAGCCCGCGTTCGCGTCGGTCGCGGCACTCGGGCCGGCCGGCGCGGGAGGCGCCTCCAACTCGTCGACGATGTCCCACAGAATGCTCTCGGCGGCGGTGCACCCGGTGAGGGAGGAGAGGACGACGGCGCCGCCGGCCAGGGCGGCGAGCAGGCGGGTGGTGCGGCGTGCGGTCACGGTTGGACAGCCTCCGGGAGATCGAGATGGAACAAGGGGCCGACCAGGCGAAATGCCTTCCGGCGCGGTGCACCACCTTATCGGCGGGGACTTGCGGAATGGGCGAGCCCCGCCGCCTCGGGGCCGGCTGCAGGTCGCCGGGGCCTGAAAGTCCTATTCGGGGGCGTTCTTCACGAGGAGATTGGGGGACTTCTGCTCCCACTGGCTCTGATCGACGCCGCTCAGGATTTCCTGCGCCTCGGATGTTGCCACGAGCCATGCTTCCTCGGTCTTGTCGCCATTCGCCACGCGGAGGCCCCCGAATCCGTCCACGGACGTGCAACCCATCATGGTGGCGTCGCCCTGGCCATTGACCGGGATGAGGCAGATCTCCTCATCGCCCAGCGGGGCGGCAAAGTACTGGAGGTCGGCCGACTGTCCCACGAGCCGCGTTTTCGCGGGATCCATGTCCTCGGGGATGAAGGTGTCCGCCGGCTCCGGCAGGTGATCCTTCGCAGCTTGCTCTCCGGCGAAGGATGGGACGATTTCCGACGCGTCGTCGTACGTCGGGCCAGAGCATCCGGCCAACGCTGTACTGCCGACCGCGAGGACCGCGGCCGCCCCGGCGATTCTCCATCGTCTGGCCGTCTTCATCAGAATCCCCCCGAATGCAGACCTTGGTGGACCTTCGTCTGCCGACAACGTAGCAGCACCATGTATCGCAGACAACGGTTCGCCGAGGCCCGCACTGCGTGCCGAGGGACATAGACGAACGGCGCCGCACCCGGTTCTTGCGGAACGGGCGCGGCGCCGTCGTACTGCCTGAAGACAGAGGCGGTGCTGCCTACTTCACGCCGGACATCAGCTTCTTGATGCCGGGGGTCGCGGCGGCGAGGGCGACGCCCAGGACGATCGACGTGCCGCCGAGCGCCAGGAAGTACGGGATCTCGTTGCCCTCCGTGTAGAAGCCGGCCAGGATGCCCGCGAGCGTGGTGCCCAGCGAGATCGACAGGTAGAACAGGGCGAGCATCTGCGTGGTGAACGCGACCGGGGCGAGCTTGGTCGCCACGGACAGGCCGATCGGGCTGAGGAACAGCTCCGCCCACGTGCACAGCAGCAGGATGCCGGCCAGGGCCAGCAGCGGTGTCTTGTCCAGCGACTCCAGCGGGATGAACACCAGGTAGGCGATGCCGATGATGACCAGCGCCGCGCCGAACTTCAGCGGGGTCGACGGCTGGCGGTCGCCCATCTTCGTCCACATCGCCGCGAACACGGCCGCGAAGATGATGATGAAGACCGGGTTGATCGACTGGACCCAGCTGGCCGGCATCTCCCAGCCGAACAGGGTGCGGTCCAGGCGCTTGTCCGAGTACACGGCGATGAACGTGAACTGCTGCTGGAACAGGGCCCAGAAGGCGGCCGAGGCGATGTACAGCGGGATGAACGCCGTGACGCGCTTGCGCTCCGTGGCGTCGACCTTCTTGGAGCGCAGGATGACGACGAAGTAGATCGCCGAGGCGATGACGGCCGCTCCGGCCATGGTGTTGGCCAGGTTGTCCGCGTTCACGACGCCGGAGGCCAGGAGCGCGATGATGACCGCCAGGGCGGCGAGAGTGCCCCACGTGTACTTCTTGCGCTGCGGGGCCGGCAGCGGGTTCGCGATCTGCTGGGCGGCAGCGGGCAGCTTCTTCCGGCCGCTGGCGTAGATCGCCAGGCCGATGGCCATGCCGACGGCGGCGGCGCCGAAGCCGAAGTGGAAGCCGACGCGGGTCTGCAGGAAGCCGGTGAGCAGCGGGCCGAGGAGGCCGCCGATGTTCACGCCCATGTAGAAGATAGAGAAGCCGGCGTCGCGGCGGTTGTCCTCGCGGGCGTAGAGCGAGCCGACGAGCGAGCCGGAGGCCGCCTTCACGCCGCCGGAGCCGAGGGCCACGAGGATCAGGCCGGCGGCCAGGCCGATGGTGCCCGGGAGCACCGCCAGTGCGACGTGGCCGGCCATGACGACGATGGCGGAGGAGAAGAGGACGCGCTCGGAGCCGAGCACGCGGTCCGCGATCCACGCGGAGAGGATCGTGCTGAGGTAGACGCCGCCGCCGTAGGCGCCGACCAGGCTCAGAGCAAGACCCTGGTCCAGTGCGAGGCCGCCCTGGGAGACCTCGTAGTACATGTAGTAGGCCAGAATGGCCTGCATTCCGTAGAAGGAGAAGCGTTCCCACAGTTCAACCGTGAACAGGTTGAACAGCATCCGGGGGTGCCCGAAGAACGTCTCCTCAGCTTTCTTACCCGCGGGGGTAGACGGGTTGTGTGTAGTGGTCATTCACACAATGAAACGCCAATATGCGACGTAGGGCATACTTAAGTGATCTGACTCACAGTGTCGCGTGCGGTGTGCGGGGGCTCGAAGTTGTGATGGATTTTGCTGGATTGCTGCTCGATTCCGGGCCCCTCAGATCCTGATCTGCCGGGAGATCGAGAGGAGCGGGGATGCCGACGAGCCGCGCCGGCCGACGCAACCGTCAGCCGGACGACGGCGCCGTGCCGGACTCGCTGGCCCACTCGCGCAGACGCGGGCTCAGCTCCACCGTGAAGTCCATGCCCCGCAGGGCATCTGCGGTGACGTCCAGGCCGCGCCCGCGGGCCTCCCAGGCGAAGTCGTCGTACGCGAGCTCGTCGTCCAACCGGGCGGAATCCGTGTCCGGGTCGTCTTCGGGCGGTTCGTCCGGCTGGAGGCAGGCGCGCACGTCCTCTTCGATCTGCGCGGGCGACATGCGGCCGCGCAGCCTGCGCCCGGTGGACGGCGGTGCCACTGCAGCGTCGTGCTCCTCCTGTCCGGCGGATTCAACGGGCGGACGCGGGCGCGCCACCCGGATCGCCGACACGGTGAACCCGCGCTCGGCAACCAGGACCGCGCGCCCGTCGTCGAGCCGGCAGAACACCAGGATCGAGACGCTCAGCGAGTCGTCGGCCGGGCCCTGCTCGGGTCGGCCGGCGGCGTCCAGGAACCGGGGTGGTGCTTCGAGTTCGCACCACGCGCCGAAACCCACCACGTGGCTGTGGGCGGTGGGGCGCCGAAGCGGTGGGCGGTCCCGATGCGCGGCGCGGCCGGGGTCGAGTGCCGGCCGTTCCATCCAGTCGGGGACGCGCGGTTTGACCGCGTCCGGTGACGGCGCCCAGTAGCCCGACCCGTCGGGGTACACGTCGCTCAGGCCCCGGGGACCCGGTTCGCTGTTCGATTCCCCGTTCATGCGAACTCGATCGACGGAGAAGACGGGGAGGTGTCGAAGTACGGCACCAGCTGGCCCGCCAGCGCCAGCAATTGCGCCTCGGAGCCCGCCCGACCGATCATCTGGACCCCCATCGACAGCCCGTTTTCGGTGGTCAGCGTGGGGATGGCGATGGCCGGCAGCTGGCTCACGTTCACCATCGACGTGAAGGGCGTGTACTGGCACTGGAGGCGGTAATCGGTCGCTCCGTCGTGCGGGTCCTGAGGATCCCCCGTGAAGTAGCCCACGGGCGGGGGCGTCGTCGCCATCGCCGGCGTCAGCACGACGTCGTACGCGCCCCACTGGGTGCGGAAGTCGCGGGCGATGTCCAGCAGGATGTTCGCGGCCGAGAGGATGGTCGCCTCGTCGCGGGCGAGCGCGGCGGCCCGGAAATCGCGGGCGAGCACGCCCAGCCGCTCCTCGGCCCCGTCGCGGAGCGGGATGTCGGCCAGCCCCGAGGTCCAGGTGGTGTAGAAGGAGTCGCCGTAGCGGGGATCGTAGGACAGGTCCGCCTCCTCGACGCGGTGGCCGGCCGCCCCCAGTGCCGCGACGGCGGCGTCGAGCGCCGCGCGGGCCTCGGCGGAGATCGAGATCGGATAGACGGACTCGAACGGGCTCGCCGTCGAGATGCCCACGCGCAGGGGGCGCCCGGGCTGGGGTCCGGCCCCGCTCCGGCCGCCGGACGCGCGCGGCGTCGGGGCGAAGCGGCCCGGGTCGCGGGAGAGCGCCGCCTCCTCGAAGCGGCCCGCGCCGCCGGGGCGGGTCGAGCCCATGAGCGCGTCGAACAGGGCGCCCGCGTCGGCGGCGTCGTGCGCGATCGGACCGGAGACCGCCATGCGCGGCGCGTTCGTGCGGGTCACGTGGAACGCGCCCGCCCGCATTTCGGCGCCGGGGTCCAGGGCGCGCGCCGCCTGCAGGTCGGCCGGCACGACGCCGTAGCCCGGTTTCAGCCCGACCAGTCCGCACGCGGAGGCCGGGATCCGGATGCTGCCGCCCGCATCGGAGCCGATCGCACCCGGCAGCATGCCGGCGGCGACCGCCGCGGCGCTTCCACCGCTCGAACCGCCCGAGGTCAGGGCCGGATCCAGCGGGTTCCGCGAGGGAGGGGAGACGAGGTTCTCCGAGTAGCAGGCGAGCCCGAACTCGGGGACCTGCGTCTTGCCGAGGCTCACCGCCCCGTGGGCGTGCACCTGGCTGACGACGGCCGAGTTCGCGTCGGCGACCGCCGGCTCGAACGCCGCGGTCCCGCGCATCGTGGGCACCCCGACGACGTCCCACAGGTCCTTCCACGCCACCGGGACCCCGTGCAGGGCGCCGAGCCGGGCGCGGCGGGACCCCGCGCCGGCGGCCGCCCATGAACGGTCGAGACCCGCCGCCGTCGTCATGGCCTGGTCCGCGGTGACCTTCACGAACGCCCCCAGGCCGGCGTCCGCGTCCGCGATGCGGTCCAGGTGCGCGGCCGCGGCCTCGCGCGCGGACAGCTCGCCCGACAGGATGGTTTCGCGCAGCTGGCGCACGGTGTATTCCTCGATGTGCATGTTCTCCCCGTCTCCTTGCGCGCGGTCAGGTCTCCACTGCGAGCGTAAACCTTCCGCCCGCGGCGGCCCACCCGCTATAGGCTGGGGGCGACGAAACCACCGCCGCGGGCCGCCGCGGCGACAACGAGGACGAGGAGGCCGAGATGAGCGATTTCGAGACGGTCGAGGTGAACGAGGTCCCGGAGGGGGCCAAGGTGCTCGACGTGCGCGAGGCCTACGAGTGGGAGGCCGGCCACGCCACCGGCGCCACCCACATCCCCATGAACGAGGTCCCGGAGCGCCTCGACGACCTGGACCCCGACGACGACACCTACGTGATCTGCCGGACCGGCGGGCGTTCGGCGCAGGTCGCCGCGTTCCTCACCGCCAACGGCTACACCGCCTTCAACGTGGCCGGCGGGTCCGGCGCCTGGCTCGAGGCAGGCCTCCCCCTGACCAGCGAGAACGGCGAAGAGCCCACTATCCGCTAGCCCCACCGCCGGGTGACCGGCCCACGAAAGCGACCACATGATCTACACGTATCTGGGCCCGGCGGGCACCTTCACCGAATCCGCGCTGCTGCAGGTTCCCGGCGCGGGCGACGCGGAGCGGGTTCCGGCCACCAGCGTGAACAACGCGTTGGAGCGCGTGCGCACGGGCGAGGCCGACGCGGCGATGGTGCCGATCGAGAACTCCGTCGAGGGCGGCGTCTCGGCGACGCTCGACGCGATCGCGACGGGCGGCAGCCTGCAGATCGTCGCCGAGGCGCTCGTGCCGATCACCTTCGACCTCATCGTGCGCGACGGGATCGAGGAGCTGGAGCAGATCAGGACGGTCGCTACCCACGGCCACGCGTGGGCGCAGTGCCGCGGATGGGCGGACGCGAACATGCCGGCGGCCGAATTCGTGCCCGCCTCCTCCACGGCAGCCGGCGCCATGGCGATCCTGGACGGCGACCCGGACGTCGACGCCGCCATCTGCTCGCCGCTCGTCGCCGAGCAGAACCCGCTGAAGGTGCTGCGCAACGCGATCGAGGACAACGCCGGCGCGGTCACCCGCTTCGTGCTGGTCCACCGCCCGGGGGCGATCCCGCGCCCGACCGGCAGCGACAAGACGACGATCGTGATCCCGCTGCCCGAGGACCGGCCGGGCGGGCTGATGGAGATCCTCGAGCAGTTCGCCGCCCGCGGCGTGAACCTCTCCCGGATCGAATCCCGCCCGACCGGAAAGGGGCTCGGAAACTACTTCTTCTCCGTCGACACCCACGGGCACATCGACGAGGCCCGGATGGCGGACGCGCTCGCCGGACTGCACCGGATCAGCCCGGAGCTGCGGTTCCTGGGCTCCTACCCGGCGGCCGGGCCGTCGCAGATCGACCCGCCCTCGCTCAAGCGGCACAACACGGACGCGGCGTTCGCCGACGCGGCCGAGTGGATCGCGTCGATCCGCGGCAGGGCGCTCTAGCAGCGCACGTTCAAGGAGCCGGGCAGCACCTCGACGTCGAGCTGGCGCACGTAGCCGTCGGTGTCGCCGTCGAGCTGTGCGGCGATCGGTTCGTCGCAGATCAGCGAGACCTTCCGGCACTGCGCGAAGTTGATGATCGGGTCGTGGCCGCGGTGGCGGACCAGGCCCTTGAGGGCGATCCAGCCCCATCCGGCGAGCGAGCGCGGGCTCATGACCACGACGTCCAGGAGCCCGTCGTCGATCTTCGCGTCCGGCGCCAGCTGGACCCCGCCCTGCAGCTTCCCGCAGTTCGCGATCATGATCGAGCGGATCCTCAGTTCCTGCACGTCGCCGTCGTCGAGGCGCATCCTCACGGCCTGGCGTGTGCCCTGCATCTTCCGGAAGCCGGCCTCGGCGTAGGCCACTGCCCCGAGCCGCGCCTTCAGGTCCGAGTCGGTCGCGTCCATCATCTCCGCGTCGAAGCCGACGCCCGCGATGACTGCGAACTCCTTCGTCTCCTCGCTCCCGTCGTCGCGGACCAGGCGCACCCGGGCGGCGTCGATCTTCCGGACGGAACCGAACAGGGCGCTCGCGAGCCAGGAGCCGTTGTCGTCCACGTTGATGTCCAGATTGCGGGCCAGCAGGTTTCCCGTGCCCAGCGGCAGCAGCGCCATGATCTCGTCGCGCCCGCTCATCACCTCGGCGACGGCGCGCACCGTGCCGTCGCCGCCGGCGGCCATCACGGTGGTGCACCCGTCGTCGAGCGCCGCCCGCGCCATCTCGTAGCCGGGGTCATCGGGTGTCGTCTCGTAGACGGCGGGGGCCGGCTTGCCCGCGTGCGAGCACGCGGTGTTCAGCGCGTCGAGGGCCAGCGCGGCGCCCTTTTTGGAGGGATTCAGCACGACGCCGATCCGCTCGCCGCCGCCCGGCGCGGCGGCTTCAGGGGCCACTTCCTCGATGCGGCTGAGCCGCGACCTGAGGGCGCGCACGGAGACGAGGGCCACCACGGCGACGATGACCGCGACGACGACGAGGAGGAGGGCGAGGATCTCGAGTTGCATAGTGCACTCAGAGTAGCCGCATTCGATACGCTGTAGGTGTGATCGACGTAAAAGAGCTCGTAGAGAATCCTGACGTATTCCGCGCCTCGCAGCGCGCCCGTGGAGCGGACGAGTCCCTCGTGGACCGGATCGTCGCGGCGGACGCCTCCCGCCGCGAATCGATCGCCGCCTTCGAGTCCCTGCGGGCCGAGCAGAAGGCCTTCGGCAAGAAGGTCGCCCAGGCTGCGGGCGAGGAGAAGCAGGCGCTGCTGGCCGAGGTCAAGGAGCTGGCCGCGCAGGTGAAGGCGGCCGAGGCCTCCGCTGACGAGGCGCAGGAGGAGCTGACCGGGCTGCAGCGCGCGTTCCCGAACCTGATCGCCGAGGGCGTCCCGGCCGGCGGCGAGGACGACTTCAACGTCGTCAAGCACGTCGGCGAGCCCCGTGACTTCGACGCCGACGGCTTCGAGCCGCGCGACCACTTGGAGATCGCCGAGCTCATCGGCGCGATCGACATGGAGCGCGGCGCCAAGGTCTCCGGTTCCCGCTTCTACTTCCTCAAGGGCGTCGGCGCCCGCCTGGAGATCGCCCTGATGAACATGGCGCTCGACCTGGCCCTGCAGAACGACTTCACGCCGATGATCACCCCCACCCTGGTCCGCCCGGAGACCATGCAGGGCACGGGCTTCGACGTGGCGCACGACGACGAGATCTACCGCCTCGAGCGCGACGACCTGTACCTGACCGGCACGTCCGAGGTCGCCCTCGCCGGCTACCACGCCGACGAGATCATGGACCTCTCCGCCGGCCCGCAGCGCTACGCCGGCTGGTCCTCCTGCTACCGCCGCGAGGCCGGGTCGGCCGGCAAGGACACCCGCGGCATCATCCGGGTGCACCAGTTCAACAAGGTCGAGATGTTCATCTACACCTCCGTGGAGAACGCCGAGGCCGAGCACGCCAGGATGCTCGCCTGGGAGGAGGAGATGCTGAGCCGGATCGGGCTGCCGTACCGCGTGATCGACACGGCCGCCGGCGACCTGGGCATGAGCGCGGCCCGCAAGTTCGACTGCGAGGCCTGGGTCCCGACGCAGGGCAAGTACCGGGAGCTGACGTCGACGTCGAACTGCACGACCTTCCAGGCGCGCCGCCTGAACATCCGCGAGCGCCAGGTGGGCGCGGTCGGCAAGCCGGGCAAGACGCGGCCGGTGGCCACGCTGAACGGCACGCTGGCCACGACGCGCTGGATCGTCGCGATCCTCGAGCAGCACCAGAACGCCGACGGCTCGGTGACCGTGCCGGAGGCGCTGCGCCCGTACCTCGGCGGCCTGGAGACGCTCCCGGTCCTCTAGCACCGGATCCGAGGGCTGGCTCTGTCCGCGTGGCGAAACCATGTCGCCGTAACGGCAGGGTCTCGCCACACGGGCAAAGTGCGGGCGCGGCGGCGGGCCTCAGCCGAGCGCGCGCAGGGCCAGCCAGATGTTCGCCCGGCCGTCGAACCCGGCCAGCGACTGCCCCAGCACGCGCTCGACCGTCGAGATCCTGCCCTTGAGCGTGTGCCGGTGGATGCCGAGCTCGCGCGCAGCCGGCTCCCACTGCCCGTTGTGCTCGAGCCATACGCGCAGCGCGCCCGTCAGGTCCGTCTCGTTGGCGGCGTCGTGCCGGGTCAGCGGCGACAGCATCGACTGCGCGACGTCCCGCGCCCGCTGAGTGGGCAGCAGGTCGGCCATGTCGCCGGCCGCGATGTCGGCGAACGTCGCCGTCGCCTCGCCGCGCGCCGCCGCGCGCTCGTAGGCCTGCCGCGCCTGCCGCAGGCCGGTGGCCAGGTCGGCGTAGGGGTGAGGGTCGGAGACCCCGACCCGGTCCGCGTAGGTCCCCGCCAGCCGCTGCACGGTCCCCTCCGTCTCGGCTTCGCCGGCCAGCACGACGACGGCGCCGCCCTCGCGTCCGGCGAACAGGCGGCCGGGGTGCTCGTTCATCCGGTCCTCCAGCCAGTCCCGGAGCCGGTCCCGCCCGGATTCGGGGACGTCGAGCTGCAGCACGCGCACCGGCTCCGGCGGCAGCGGGGACTTCATCCGCTGTGCGATGTCCTTCACGAGCCGGACGTCACCGGCCACGAGCGCGGCCAGCAGGCCCGTGCGCAGGGCCGCCCGGGACCGGGTCAGGGAGCGGTTCTGCTCGAGCGCCAGACCCACGAGCGCGATCACGCTGGAGACCACCGTCCGGCCGGCCTGGTCGAGGCCGGCCCCGCCGGGGGAGCCGCCCAGGACCAGGACCCCGCGCAGCTCGCCGCGCCGGCCGATCGTCTGGAACGTGAGCGCGCCGCCGTCGTGCTCCGCGGTGGAGCTGGAGCGCTGGCCGCGGGCCAGCAGGCGGTCGACCTCGCCGCCGACGAGGCGCGCGAGGGCCGGGTCGTCGGCGACCGCCGGGGGCGCGCCGGACAGGTGGGCGCGCTTGCCGTCGGCGTCGAAGAGGGCGACCCACGAGCCGAGCTGGCGGGCCAGCTCGGCCAGGCAGGCGCTCAGCCCGTCCGTGCGCAGGGCGGCGAAGGAGATCGCGCGCTGGGCGCTCAGGGCCCAGTTCTCGCGTGCGTGGCGGGACGCGGCGACGCTGTCGGCGACGTAATGGATCACGGCCAGGAACGGGACCCGGTACGGGACCTCGAAGAGGGGAAGCCCCGCCTGGTCGCAGGCGAGGAGCAGGGGGTCCGGGACGCGCTCGCGCAGAACGCCCGAGCCGAATCCGAGGCCGACGATACCGTGCTCGATGAGCCGGGCGACGTACTCCGCGTAGGGCACGGGCTCGTCGCTGCGGAACTGGGCGCCCGTCGTCAGGAGCGTGTTGCCGGTACTGAGGAACGGGGTCGGGTCGGCGAGGTCGGAGCTCGCCACCCAGGTCAGGGGCGTGTCCAGGGCGGAGCCCTCGACCGGCCGGGTCCGCAGCCGCAGGCCGAGACCGGAGTCGTTGATGAGCGTGCTCAGTGTCGCGGTCATCCCTCCAGCGTAGCCGGTTGTGCCGGACTGTCGATGATTTGGATTTGCGATGGACGGATTGGCACACGCGTGGTGGCCCAGGCGACTCTACGATCGAGGAAGAGGAGCGCGACGACGTGCCGGGTGCACGCCGAGCCTCCGCCGGTCCAACGCCACGAAAGGGACACGATCATGACCGCAGTTCCCACCGCCGCCGTCAAGGGCGGCCCCTCGCTGCCGCAGAAGCGCGAGCTCGTCACCGAGATCCCCGGCCCGCGTTCGCGCGAGCTCATGGAGCGCAAGCTGAACGCGGTCTCCGCGGCCGTGGGCACCGCGATGCCCGTGTTCGCCGAGGCCGCCGGGGCCGGCGTCGTCCGCGACGTCGACGGCAACTCCCTGATCGACCTGGGCTCCGGCATCGCCGTGACCGGCGTCGGCAACAGCGCCCCGCGCGTCGTCGAGGCCGTGCAGCGCCAGGTCGAGCAGTACACGCACACGTGCTTCATGGTGACCCCGTACGACTCCTACGTCGAGGTCGCCGAGGCGCTCAACCGCCTGACGCCGGGCGACCACGCCAAGCGGACCGCCCTGTTCAACTCGGGCGCCGAGGCCGTCGAGAACGCGGTCAAGATCGCCCGTTCGCACACCAAGAAGTCGGCCGTCGTCGCGTTCGACCACGCCTACCACGGCCGCACCAACCTCACGATGGCGATGACGGCGAAGAACATGCCGTACAAGCACGGGTTCGGCCCGTTCGCGTCCGAGGTCTACCGCGCCCCGATGTCCTACCCGTACAAGGACGGCGAGCTGACCGGCCCCGAGGCCGCGCAGCGCGCCATCTCCGTGATCGAGAAGCAGGTCGGCGCCGACAACCTGGCCGCCATCGTGATCGAGCCGATCCAGGGCGAGGGCGGCTTCATCGTCCCGGCCGACGGCTTCCTCGCCACCCTCACCGAGTGGGCGAGTGCCAACAACGTCGTCTTCATCGCCGACGAGGTCCAGACCGGCTTCGCCCGCACCGGCGCCATGTTCGCGTGCGATCACGAGGGCATCGTCCCGGACCTGATCGTCACCGCGAAGGGCATCGCCGGCGGCCTGCCGCTCTCCGCGGTCACCGGCCGCGCCGACATCATGGACGCGCCGCACGCCGGCGGGCTCGGCGGCACCTACGGCGGCAACCCGATCGCCTGCGCCGCCGCGCTCGCCGCGATCGAGACCTACGAAGAGGACGGCCTCGTCGACGCCGCCCGCGAGATCGAGAAGACCATCAAGGGCCGCTTCACCGAGCTGGCGGCGCGCGACGGACGCATCGGCGACGTCCGCGGCCGCGGCGGCATGATCGCGATCGAGCTGGTCGACGCCGAGACCGGCGAGCCGGACGCCGCGCTGACCGGCCAGGTGGCCAAGGCCGCGCACGCCGCCGGCGTGATCGTGCTGACCTGCGGCACCTACGGCAACGTCTTCCGCTTCCTGCCGCCGCTGAACATCCCCCTCGACCTCCTCAGCGAGGGCCTCGACGTCGTCGTGGAAGCACTGGAGAACGCCTGATGACCACCACCACCGAGACCACCGCGTCCGCGGCCGAGCGCGAGCTGCTCGCCCGCGTCCCCACCGGCCTCTACCTCGACGGCGCCTGGGTCGCCACCGAGGCGACCATCGACGTGCAGGACCCCGCCACGGGTGAGACGATCGCGAAGATCGCCGACGCCGACGTCGAGCACGGTGTGGCCGCGCTCGACGCCGCCGTCGCAGCCCAGGCCGCCTGGGCGGCCACGGCGCCGCGCAAGCGCTCCGACATCCTGCGCCGCGCGTTCGACCTGCTGCAGGAGCGCCGCGAGGACTTCGCGCTGCTCATGTCCATGGAGATGGGCAAGCCGCTCGCCGAGGCCAACGGCGAGGTCACCTACGGCGGCGAGTTCCTGCGCTGGTTCTCCGAGGAGGCCGTGCGCATCGGCGGCCGCTACGGGTCCACGCCCGAGGGCACCGGCCAGATGGTCGTCTCCCAGCGCCCCGTCGGCCCCTGCTTCCTCATCACCCCGTGGAACTTCCCGCTGGCCATGGCGACCCGCAAGATCGCCCCGGCGCTCGCCGCCGGCTGCACCGTGGTGGTCAAGCCCGCCACCCTGACCCCGTTGACGACGCTCTACTTCGCGCAGCTGCTCGAGGACGCGGGCGTGCCGGCCGGTGTGGTCAACGTGGTCACGACGTCGAAGACGGGCGCCGTCTCCTCCCGCATCATCGAGGACGACCGCCTGCGCAAGCTCAGCTTCACCGGTTCCACCGGGGTCGGCCAGAAGCTGATCCAGCAGTCGGCGAAGGGCATCCTGCGCACCTCCATGGAGCTCGGCGGCAACGCCCCGTTCGTGGTGTTCGAGGACGCCGACCTGGACAAGGCGGTCGACGGCGCGATGGCGGCGAAGTTCCGCAACATCGGCCAGGCCTGCACGGCGGCGAACCGGTTCATCGTGCACGAGTCCGTGGCCGACGAGTTCGCCCGCCGCGTCACCGAGCGCGTGAACGCGTTCACGATCGGCCGCGGCACGGAGGAGGGCGTCGCGATCGGCGCGCTCATCGACGCCAAGGCCGTGGCGAAGGCGGACGAACTGGTGGGCGACGCCGTCGAACGCGGAGCCACGCTCCTGACCGGCGGCGAGGTCCTGCCCGGACCGGGCACGTTCTACGCCCCGACCGTGCTCACGGGCGTCGCCAAGGGTTCGAAGATCCTGACCGAGGAGATCTTCGGCCCGGTCCTCGCGATCGCCACCTTCTCCACCGAGGAGGAGGGCGTCGCCCTGGCCAACGACACCGAGTACGGCCTGGCGTCCTACGTCTTCACCGAGGACCTGGACCGCGGCCAGCGCATGATCGACGCGCTGGAGACCGGCATGATGGGCCTGAACATCGGCGTCATGTCCAACGCGGCGGCCCCCTTCGGCGGCGTCAAGGCCTCCGGCATCGGCCGCGAGGGCGGCACCGAGGGCATCCACGAGTACCTCTCCACCAAATACACGCTGATCCCGAACAGCTGAACCGGGAAGCGGGGCCGCCACGGCACGCGCCGTGGCGGCCCCGCGCCATCTCCAGGAGTAGAAGAAGAATGACTGACATCACCCGCGACGTCGTGATCGTCGGCGCCGGAGCCTCCGGCCTGACCGCAGCGAACGACCTCGTCAAGGCCGGCAAGACCGTCGCCGTGCTCGAAGCGCGCGACCGCGTCGGCGGCCGCCTGTGGACCCGCGAGATCGACGGCGCCATGCTGGAGATCGGCGGCCAGTGGGTCTCGCCCGACCAGGACGCGCTGATCGGCACGCTGGAGGAGCTCGGCCTCGAGACCTACTCGCGCTACCGCGAGGGCGACAGCGTCTACGTCGACGCCGCCGGCGCCCTGACCACCTTCACCGGCGAGATCTTCCCCGTCTCCGCGGAGACGCAGCGCGAGATGGAGCGCCTCATCGGCGTCCTCGACGAGCTCGTCGCCGAGATCGGCATCGCCGCCCCGTGGGAGCACCCGCGGGCCAAGGAGCTCGACACGGTCTCCTGGAAGGCGTGGCTCGAGGCCCAGACCGAGGACCAGGAGGCCCGCGACAACATCGGCCTCTTCATCGCCGAGGCCATGCTGACCAAGCCGTCCCACGCGATCTCGGCACTGCAGGCCGTCCAGATGGCCGCCTCGGCCGGCAGCTTCTCCAACCTCGTGGACTCGGACTTCATCCTCGACAAGCGCGTGATCGGCGGGCTGCAGTCCGTGCCGGTGGCGCTCGCGGAGAAGCTCGGCGACGACGTGTTCCTGAACCAGCCGGTCCGCCGGATCGAGCACGACGACGACTCGGTCACCGTGGTGGCCGACGGCATGACGGTCTCGGCGAAGCGCGTGATCGTGGCCGTGCCGCCGAACCTGTACTCGCGCATCGACTTCCAGCCGGCACTGCCGCGGCGCCAGCACCAGATGCACCAGCACCTCTCGCTGGGCCTGGTCATCAAGGTGCACGCCGTCTACGACCGTCCGTTCTGGCGCGAGGCAGGCCTCTCCGGCACCGCGTTCAGCCCGTACGAGACAGTGCACGAGGCGTACGACAACACCAACCACGCGGATCCGAAGGGCACCCTGGTGGGCTTCGTCTCCGACGAGACCGCGGACGGGCTGTTCGCGCTCAGCGACGAGGAGCGCAAGCAGCGCGTCCTCACCTCGCTGTCCCACTACTACGGCGAGCAGGCGCTGACCCCCGAGGTCTACTACGAGAGCGACTGGGGCACCGAGGAGTGGACCCGCGGCGCGTACGCCGCGAGCTTCGACCTCGGCGGGCTCAGCCGCTACGGCGCCGACCTGCGCACGCCCGTCGGCGTCATCCACTGGTCCTGCTCCGACCTGGCCGCCGAGGGCTTCCAGCACGTCGACGGCGCCATCCGCGTCGGCCGCGAGACCGCCGCGGCGATCGTGTCCGACCTGAACGCCTAGAACGGCCCGCGCCCGGCCGGTGCACCGCACCGGCCGGGCGTCCTGCGTCCGCACCCCGCGCCGGTCCGCCCGGCGCCGAACGAGAAGAAGACGAGACCTGCGATGAAGATTCTGGTCGGATACACCCACACCTCCGGCGGCGCCGACGCCCTGCGCCTCGGCACGCGCCTCGCTCAGGCGCTCGACGCCGCCCTCGAGATCACGATGGTGGTCACGGGCGACGCCGGCGGGCTGCGCCACGTGAGGACGACGGCGGCCGGCTGGCTCGACGAGGCGAAGGCCTCCGTGCCCTCCGGCGTGGCGGTCGAGACGAGCCTCGAGTTCGCCGACTCGGCGGCCTCCGGGATCCTCGCGGCGAGCCGGAGGCTCGGCACGACCCTGATCGTCGTCGGCGGCCGGGAGCGGTTGGGGACGGTCGCCAACGCGCTGCTGCACGCCTCCCGCGTGCCCGTCGCCGTGGCGCCCCCGGGGCACGCCGACGCCGACCCGGTCCCGCTGCGGAGGGTGACCGCCGCCGTCGGACTCCGCGAGGGGGCCGAGGACGTGATGCGCGCCGGCGTGCTGGCCGCCAGCCGCATCGGCGCCGAATTCCGCGTCATGTCCCTCGTGAGCCTGGACGCCCGTCAGATCGGGTCCGCAGCGGAGGCCGAGGCGCTCGCCGCCGCCCACGCGGACCGGGTCCGCGCGTTCGTCGCCCAGGTGGCGCCCGACGGCGTCCAGCCCGCCGTCGATGTCCCGACCGGCCGGCGCATCGAGGACGCGGTGCGGCACGCCGACTGGGATCCGGGCGACCTCGTCGTGGTCGGGTCCTCCCGGCTCGCGAGCCGCGGCCGCATCTTCCTGGGCAGCACGGCGGGCAAGATGCTGCGCGAGCTGACCGTCCCCCTGGTCATCGTCCCCCGCGACACCGAACCGACCTTCGACGACGAGGAGTCCACGCCATGAGCGACGCGACAGCGCACAAGCCCACCGGAACCGACGAACAGGCCGGCGGGATCAGCAAGAAGGGCCTCAGCGCCGGATCGGTCGGCCTCATCGGCGCGATCGTCATCGGCATCTCCTGCATCGCCCCCGCCTACACCTTCACCGCCGCGATCGGCCCCACGGCCTCCGCGGTCGGCCTGCAGGTGCCCGCCATCATCCTGGTCGGCTTCATCCCGATGCTGCTGGTGGCCTTCGGCTACCGGGAGCTCAACCGGTCGATGCCGGACAGCGGGACCTCGTTCACGTGGGCCACGCGCGCCTTCGGGCCGTGGATCGGCTGGCTCGGCGGCTGGGGGCTGATCGCCGCCACCATCCTGGTGCTCTCCAACCTCGCTGGCGTCGCCGTCGACTTCCTCTACCTGTTGATCGCGCAGATCACCGGCAACGCCGGCATCGCGGACCTGGCGGGCAACCCGTTCATCAACGTGGTCACGTGCCTGGCCTTCATGGCGGCGGCCACGGCGATCTCCTACCGCGACATGCAGACCACCCAGCGCCTGCAGTACCTGCTGGTGGGCTTCCAGATCCTGGTGCTCGTGGTCTTCGCGGTCGCGGCGTTCGTGCACGTCGCCAACGGCACCGGGTTCGATCCGACGCCGATCGCCCTGGAGTGGTTCAACCCGTTCGCCGTCGACTCCTTCTCCGCGGTCGCGGCGGGCCTGTCCCTGTCGATCTTCATCTTCTGGGGCTGGGACGTCACGCTGACGATGAACGAGGAGACCGAGGGGTCGGCGACCACCCCGGGCCGGGCGGCCACGCTCACCGTGCTGATCATCGTGGGGCTCTACCTGCTGCTGTCGGTGGCGCTGATCTCCTTCGCCGGCGTCGGCACCGGCGAGTACGGGCTCGGCAACGAGTCCATCCAGGAGAACGTCTTCTTCCACCTCTCGCACCTGGTGCTCGGACCGTTCGCCTGGCTGGTCTCCCTGGCCGTGCTCTCCAGCTCCGCGGCGTCCCTGCAGTCGACGTTCGTCTCCCCGGCGCGCACCCTGCTGGCCATGGGCCACTACGGAGCGATCTCGCCGAAGTTCGCCCGTGTCAGCCCGCGCTTCTTCACCCCGGGCTATGCGACGATCGTCTCCGCCGTCGTCGCGTCGGCGTTCTACGCGGTCATGCGGTTCGTCTCCGAGAACGTCCTCTGGGACACGATCACGGCGCTCGGCATGATGATCTGCCTGTACTACGGCATCACCGCGTTCGCGAGCGTCTGGTACTTCCGCCGCACGTTCACGCGCTCGCTGCGGAACTTCGTCTTCCAGCTGCTCTGCCCGGGCATCGGCGGCGTCATCCTGATGGTGCTGTTCTTCACCACCATCATCGACAGCATGGATCCCGCCTACGGGTCCGGGTCCAGCCTGTTCGGGCTGGGGCTCGTGTTCGTCCTCGGCATGGTGGTGCTGGGTGTCGGCGTCGTGCTGATGATCGTGCAGTACGCCCGCCGCCCGGCGTTCTTCCGCGGTGAGACCCTCGCGGTGGCCGCCGAGGACTGAGCCGGACGGCGGGCTACCGGGTGCCGACCTCCAGGAAGGAGGTCGAGCCGGAGACCTCGTTGCCGACGACCAGCAGCGGCGCGCCCGACGGCGAGTCCCCGGCGGAGACGAACGCGATCGACTCCGGCCCGAGGTCGCCGGCGGCGGCCAGGGTCTCGGCCTCGTCGGCGCCGTCGTCGATCGCCCCCTCGGCGTCGACCGCGAAGTCGCGGTTGTTCACGTAGGTGACGAATTCGCTCGACGCCGGCTCCGTGACGTCGTAGACCATCACCCCGCCCACGCGCTCGAGGCCGATGAACGCGTAGGTGCGTCCGTCGAACTCGCCGAGTGCGACGGCCTCCGGCTCGGGGCCCTTGTCGTCCGAGCGGGCGTCGAACTTCGTCTCGCCGTGGTTCGAGTTGAAGTGCTCCGGGAGCGCCTCGGCGAGGATCTGCTCGAACTCGGCGCCCGAGTCGAAGACCAGCGCCCCGTCGCCGTCGACGATCGAGAATCCGCGGCCGCCGAACCCGTACAGCGTCTCGTAGCAGGAGCCGTCGGCGGCGAGCCCGTCCGCCGTGGTGACCTTCAACCGGCCGAGGTTCTCATCAGCGGTCAGCTCCTCGAGGCCCATCCCGGCGTCCGCCGCCACCGCATCGCAGACCGGGGCCAGCCCGTCCTCGCCGAGGTCCTTCACGCGGACCTCCTCGGAGTAGCCGTCCCAGTCGCGGGTGTCGCCCTCGTTGGCGGTGACCGTGTAGTCGGTTCCGGCGGAGCGAAAGGTGGCGATGGTGTCCGGCTGGCGGAAGCTCTGGACGGGCCACGTCTTCAGGTCGACGGCGCCGTCCTTGTCCGACGCGTCGAACGGGACCGCCGCGTGATCCACCGACCCGAGCGGCAGGATGTCCGTGAACTTTCCGGACTTGATGTTCAGCACGGCCAGCGCGTTGGCCTCCTGCAGGGAGACGTACGCGGTCACGCCGCCGGGGGAGACGGAGATGTACTCGGGTTCGAGGTTCTCCGAGACCGGGAACTCTGGAGTGCCGGTCCCCGCGTCCTCGCGCCCGCCGTAGATCCGCACGCCCTCGGGCAGCGAGTCCTCGAAGGCGTGGAACCCGGCCTCGGCGACCTGCCGCTGCGAGACGGCGCCGCGCTTGCCGTTGGAGCCGCTCTCCTTGCCGCGGACGGCGTCGTCGACGGTCTTCGGCAGCGTCACGATCGAGACCGAGCCCTCCGGGTCGACGCTGTAGTCCTCCGCGGGCTCGCCCTCGTTGGCGACCAGGGCGGTCTTGCCGTCGCCGGTCACGGTCACCATGTCCGGCAGGTGCCCGACGCGCACGGCGCCGAGGATCGTGGGCGTCTCGCCGTTCGCGTCGAAGTACAGCAGCCAGCCGGCGTCCGTCTTCGTCGGGGATTCGACGGCGGCCAGGCCGAGCCCGTCGCCGCGGACCGCCACGGAGTTGGCCACCGCGCCGGACGGGATGACCGAGCCGTCGGCGGCCGTCACGCCGGCCGCGGGCACCTCGTAGAGCTTGGCGGGCGCGGCCGGGTCGGCGACATCGAGGACCTCGACCGCGCCGGCATCGGCGTTGACGATCATCACGCGCTGCGCGGCCGGGTAGTGGGCGACGATCTCCGCGGCGCCCTCGTCGAACGTCCCGGTGGCGTAGCCGCCGACGGGCGTCAGCGACAGGCGCGCCCCGTCCGCCGAGTACTCGACCCCGTCCACGGCGGCCGGCGGGGCGACCGGGACGGCGGCGGCCGGCGTCGTGCCGATGAGACAGGCGAGCGCCGCGGCGGCGCCGACGGACTTCAGACTGAGGTGTTTCACGGAGGGCTCCTGCGGGGGATCGGCGGCTGGGTCCCGGCGACACTATGCGTCCGATCCGAGGAGCGGGCGAGCAGCAGGTGACGGCCGGGTGAACGGCCGGGTATTTCTCCGCCGGGCGGGGTCGTGAATCGCGGGTAGGGCGAGTCAGTGGTTGACTGGTGTCATGAGCAGCAAGATGATCGGACTGGACGTCGACGGAACCCTGGTGAACCACGAAGGGCACATGAGTCAGGCGGTCCGCGAGGCCGGACGGGCCATCGTCGGCGCAGGGCACACCGTGGTGATCTCGACCGGGCGGTCCCTCGGAGCGACCCTGCCGATCGTTGAGCTCCTCGGCGTCGAGCACGGGTACGCGGTCTGCTCCAACGGCGGCGTCACCCTGCGCATCGACACGTCCCTGCCGGACGGCTACGAGGTGATCGACCGCCGCACCTTCGACCCGGCCCCCGCGCTGCGGGCCATCCGTCAGTCCCTGCCGACCGCGAAGTACGCGCTCGAGGACGATCAGGGGCGCTTCCTCTCCACCGAGCGGTTCCAGGACGCGAGCTTCGGAGTCGAGGCGGTCGGCGTGAGCATCAACGAGATGATGGAGGCGACCGCGACCCGCCTCGTCGTCTTCTCGACCGACTCCACGGCTGAGGAGTTCGGGCGCGCGGTGGGGACCCTCGGGCTCGAGGGTGTCACCTACTCGGTGGGCTGGACCGCGTGGCTGGACATCGCCGCCGAGGGCATCAACAAGGCGACCGCCCTCGAGGTGCTGCGCGTGAAGCTGGGCTTCGATCGCGAGGACACGATCGCCGCCGGCGACGGGCGCAACGACGTCGAGATGCTCGCGTGGGCGCACCGCGGCGTGGCCATGGGGCAGGCGCCCGACGAGGTCAAGGCCGCCGCCGCCGAGGTCACCGCCCCCGTGGAGCAGGACGGGCTGGCGCTCGTGCTCAACGGCATCCTCGACGGCCAGGCCGCCCTGCGCTAGCCCCGCCGCGCGACCCACTCCGTCAGCGCCGCCCGCACGAACTCCGCGCCCCCGGTCCCGCCGTAGTTGGCCGCGAACCGCGGGTCCGCGACGTACATGTCCGCCAGCCCCAGGAGGTACCCGGTGTCCGGCTCGCCGACGGCGCCCGGGGTGCCCGGGACGCCGGAGAGCCACGCGACGTGCCGCGCCGCGAGCTCCTGCGCCGCCGCCGAGTCGGGTGCCGTCCCGGCCTCGGCCGCCGCGGCCCAGTCGGCGCCGAGCCGCCGCGTCCGCTCCTGCCAGTCGGCTTTCTCCGCCTCGCCCATCGACCGCCACCAGGCGTCCGACTTCTTGTACGCGTCGGCGCCCCAGCGCTCGGTGACCTCGTCCTTGTATTCGGTGTGGTCGAACCCGTCGAACATGTTCTCCGCCATGAGCTCGCCACCTCCTTCCAGTGTTCTCAGCGTGTCCTCGACCGCCGCGATCTGCCGCGCCAGCCGTTCCTGTTCGCCGCGCAGCACGGTCAGGTGCGTGCGCAGCGCGCCCGCCTGCGGTTCCGGGTACGACGCCGGCGCCCCGCCCTCCGCGTCCAGGATCTCCCTGATCGCGGGCACGGGCAGGCCGAGCTGCCTGAACAGCAGGATCCGCTGCAGGCGCAGCAGGGCCGCGTCGTCGTAGAACCGGTACCCGTTGTGCCCGACGCGCGAGGGCGGCAGGAGGCCGACGTCGTCGTAGTGGCGCAGGGTGCGGCTGGTCGTCCCGGTGAGCCGGGCGACCTCGTTGATCGCGTAGTCGCCGTGGCGCATGGCGCTGCCTCCTTCCTCGTGGTGGGCCCGTTCGGGCTGTGAACACCACGCTAGAAGTTGACGTTACGTCAAGGTCAAGTCGGCGTCAGCGGTAGCCCGGCGTCGCGCCATCCCGCGCGGCGGGGTGGGGGCGAACCTCCGGACTCCCTCGGAATCCGGCGCGGGCCATTGTCGCCGCAGATCCCGTCCGATAGCTTGCGGACATGCATGACTTGGCGCAGCTCAACCGGACAGCAGTTGGCCGCACCCTGGCGGGAAGCGTCGTGGGAGCCCTGATCGTCTCTCTGGCCGCCTGCGGGACGGCGGACGAGGACGACAAGCTGCCGGTCCCGCACCACAGCTATGTCACGCGCCCGGACCTGACCCCGCCGGTGGTGGACGTGCGGGAGGATTCGGACCAGGCTTCGGGCGGCTATACGTTCCTGACCCCGAACTTCGACTCGGAGAGCCCCTCCGACGGCGGCCTGATCCTCGACGCCGCCGGCGAGCCGGTGTGGCTGGAGCCCGCCGAGGACGACGACCTGGACGACGACATCTTCGACCTGCGCGTGCAGGAGTACCAGGGCGAACCGGTGCTGACGTACTTCCAGGGCAGCAGCCGGGAGGGTCGCGGCAACGGCGACATCCTGATCCTCGACCAGTCCTACGAGGAGATCGCCCGCGTCACGACCGGCGGCGATCTGGAGGCCGGCAACGCCGACTTCCACGACACCGTCATCACGCCCGAGGGCACCATGCTCCTCGGCGCGTACGTGCCCGTGGAGTACGACCTGACCGAGGTCGGCGGCCCGGCCGACGGGTGGGTCGAGGACGCGGTCATCCAGGAGATCGACATCGCCACCGGCGAGGTGCTCTTCGAGTGGAGCGCGATCGACCGCATCCCGCTGACCGAGTCCATGGCGGACTATGAGGACGAGGCGAAGAGCGCCGAGGAGGAAGCGGAAGAGGACGACGACGCCCCCGGCTTCCCGACCGAGGAGAACCCGTACGACTACTTCCACATCAACTCCATCACCGAGGACGACGACGGCGCGCTGCTGGTCTCCGCCCGCCACACCCACGCGGTGTACAAGCTGGACCGCACCAGCGGTGAGGTCGAGTGGAAGCTCGGCGGAGAGGACAGCGACTTCGAGATGGGCGACGGTGCCGTGTTCTCCTGGCAGCACGACGCCAAGCGGGCCCCCGACGGCACCCTGACGCTGCTGGACAACCACTCGCACGACCCCGACGCCGACGAGTCGTCGCGCGGGCTGCGGCTGGAGGTGGACGAGGCGGCGATGACCGCGGAGGTGGTCACCGAGTACCTCCCGCCGGAGGAGCGCGTGGGCTTCGCGATGGCCAACGCGCAGGAGCTGGACAACGGCAACATGCTGATCGGCTGGGGCATGGCGCCCCTCTACTCCGAGTACACCAACGACGGCGAGCTGCTGCGGGACGTGTGCCACGGCGCCAAGTGCTACGGCGACGACTACGACGGCAACGGCACCAGCTACCGGGCCTACACCTTCGAGTGGGAGGGCACTCCGTCGACCCCGCCGGACGTGGTGGTCCAGGACGACGACGACGGCGAGCCGACCGTCTACGTCTCCTGGAACGGGGCCACGGAGGTGGCGCAGTGGCGGCTGGTCACGGGCGAGGACGAGGCCGGCGCGACCGAGCAGGCCGTCGTCGACCGCGAGTCGTTCGAGACCGCCATCCCGATGCCGGACGACGCGCCCTACGTGGCCGTCGAGGCCCTGGACGCCGAGGGCGACGTCCTGGCCACCGGTACACCAGCGGAGTAGCGGGCCGCCTCCCGGCGCGGCCGGGCCGGACGCTGCCGCCGGGTGGCGGAGTGGGGCCTCAGCCGGCGGCGACCAGCAGCGCGCTGAGCGTCCCGGCGAGCCCGAGCACCAGCAGGGCGCCGAGCGCCGTCACCCCCGCGGCCAGGCCGATCAGCCGCTTCCCGACCCGCTGGCCGGGCGCGCGGTCGAGCGCCGGCGGTCCGGCGGGGGCCGTCGTCGTGCCGGGGGAGCCCGCGCGCGTGCGGAGGATGGCGGAGGTGATGACCGTCTGCCGCTTCACGTCCCCGCGTCCGGTGCGGCGGTGCACCGCGGTGCGGATCCGGTCCTCGAGGCGGTCGCGACGCGATCCCGGGGACGGGAGGGCGAGGTGGCGGGCCGAGGCGAGTGCGCTCGGCCCAGCGCTGAATGCTGGGGTGAGGGGCATGGCGTCCTTCGGTTCCGGCGGGTGGTCCACCCTTCAAGAGGGGGTGGGGCCGGAATCGTGACGCGGATTCGGGAGATCTTCGCCTCGGCGCTACCCGGCCGCGGCGCGGAGCAGGGCCGCGGCGGCCGGGCGGGCGGCGGCCTCGTCCTCGGCGTGGGAGCGCAGGATCGCCTTCGACACGGCCTGCGAGGAGATCCCGAGCGCCGCGCCGATCTCCTTCTGCTGCCCGCGCACGCCGGGGACGAAGAGGTCGACGACGGCCCATTCGGCCTGGCTGCGGGCGGCCACGAGGCGCCCGAGAAGGCGGATCACGGCCTCGGCCTGCTCGGCGGCGCCGGGATCGGCTCCGGCGACGGCCACCGGGAGCCGCTCGCCGGGCTTGAGCGGCGCCGTGGTGGCGCGGGCGGCGTCGATCCGCTGGGCGCGGGTGACGGCGCGCCGGGCGTGCACGAGCGCGGGGCCGCGGACGTCGTCGAGCGCCCCGGGGAGGGGCTCGTGCAGGGTGCCGGCGCCGATGCCGACGTTCCAGCGGCGCTGGCGGAGGGCGATCAGGGCGGCCGTGAGGGCGTGGGCGGGATCGTCGAGGATGCCGATGGTCTCGTCGCCGAGCGAGCGCTGGAAGGTCATGGCCGCGGGCAGATCCCGCAGGGCGTGCGTGAGTTCGTCGACGCGGTCGCCGGCGTCGCGGGTGTCGCGCTGGTTGATCGTCACAACGTACATGCGCCTCAGTATGTCACCGTGGGCCGGCCGGCTTGAGATTTCGTCAGTACATCGATCCGTGTACCGTTGAAGTCATGGACACGTTGACCGAGACCCATTCGCACGCCCTCGCGCGCCTGGGATACGCCCTCTCCGACGCCGGCCGCGCACGGATCCTCATGCGCCTGCGCGGCGGCGAGGCGACGCCGTCGGAGCTCGTGGAGCTGCTCGGGGCCAGCAAGCAGGCCGTCTCCAACCAGCTGGCCTGCCTGCGCGGGTGCGGCCTGGTGGTCGCCGAGCGGCGCGGGCGGAACCGGGTCTACCGGCTGACGCAGGCCGCGCTGGCGGACGCGCTCGACGCGCTGGCCGCCGTCACGCTCGACGTCGACCCCGACTGCTGCGGACCGGAGGGGTGCACGTGCCGATGACGACGACGCCCGCACCGCCCGCGCCCAGCCCCGAGCGCCGGCTGATCCTGGCCCGCCGCATCCGCTGGATCGTCGCCGCCACCATTACCTACAACGTGATCGAGGCCGTCATCGCGCTCAGCGCCGGCACCATCGCGTCCTCGAGCGCGCTCATCGGCTTCGGCCTCGACTCGATCGTCGAGGTCCTCTCCGCGGCCGCCGTCGCCTGGCAGTTCGCCGCTCCCGACCCTCAGAAGCGGGAGAAGAAGGCGCTGCGCCTCATCGCATACTCGTTCTTCGGGCTGGCCGCCGTCGTGCTGTTCGACTCCGTGCGGTCGCTCGCCGGGTTCGCTGAGCCCGAGCACTCGGGGGTGGGCATCGCGCTGGCCGCGGTGAGCCTGGCGATCATGCCCGCGCTGTCCTGGTTCGAGCGGAGGACCGGGCGCGAGCTCGGGTCCGCCTCGGCGATCGCGGACTCGAAGCAGACGCTGATCTGTTCCTACCTCTCCGCCGTGCTCCTGGTCGGGCTGCTGCTGAACTCCCTGCTCGGGTGGACGTGGGCGGACCCGGTTGCGGCGCTGGTCATCGCGGCCTTCGCGGTCCGCGAGGGGCTCGAAGCCTGGCGTGGCGAGGCCTGTGCGCAGCCCGTCAGCCAGCTCGTCTCCACGGAGGAGCCGGCCGGCGGCTGCGGCTGCTCGCACTAGGAGGCCGGACCGGTCCCGCTCAGGTGATTGCGCACCACGGTCCGCGATTTCGGCGTGACCGGACGACCGTAGTAGGTTCGCAAACGGCGTCGCCTTGATCGCCTCGGGGTCGATCTCGGGGAACCTGGCGCGCCGTTCCCCGACGTGGTCGGCCCGAAGACGCCGATCGGAGAGTAGCGCAGTGACCGATCAGCGGACCGAAGCGGCGAAAGGTCTCGACCGGCTGGCGATTCTGATGGTTGTCGCGATCCTGTCCTACGGCGGGTCGTTGTTCCTGACCCTGGGAACCGGCTTCTACGACGGAAGGCTGACGTTCCTCGAGGCCGTGTGGGAGGCCTTCGGGGTCGCGGCCCAGGCGCTTCCGCTCCTGCTCGCCTACTCGATGCTCGTCCAGGTTCCCCTGTCACGGCTGATGATCAGGCACGAGGTGGTTCCGCTGGTCTACATGCTGGCTCAGGCCGGGATCGGAATCTACGTCGCACTCCCCGCGTTCGCGATCGAGTACCTCTTCTTCTCCGACGAGATGATGCCCGGCTGGAGGACCGTCTACTTCCTGGTCGCCGGGTTCGTGGTCCTGACCCCCGCCGGAGCCGTCATTCGCTGGGTGCGATTCAAAGGTTTCCCGCGGAGAGCACTCTTCTTGGCTGCTCTCCTCCTTGCTGCCGGGATCGCGGCCAGAGTCGTCCAGCACATCGCGGCCGCGTAGCGCACCTCGGGCAGACGCCCTGCCCGCGGTCCTCGGCCCCGCCGATCCGCGATTTCACCGCGTGGGGCGAGCCGGTGGGCCGCTCCGCCGGTTCAGCTGTCCTCGTTCAGGAAGTCGCGCAGGACGGCGGCTTGGTTGATCTCTTCGTCCCGCGCCGCGAAGAGCAGCGTGGTGACCGGCTGCTCCGCCGCCATCTCGCGCAGCTCCGCGACCGCCTCGTTGGCCTCCAGCTCGGACCGGTAGGCGGCGGCGAACTCCTCGAAGCGGTCCGGGTCGTGGTGCCACGCGGTGCGCAGCTCCGGGCTCGGGGCCACGTCCTTGAGCCACTCGCCGTGCAACCGGTCCTTGGCGACGCCGCGGGGCCACAGCCGGTCCACGAGGATGCGCAGCCCGTCCGACTCCTCGTGCGCGTCGTAGACGCGCTTGATCCGGAATTCGGTCATGCCTCAGGCTAACGCGCCGGCTCCACAACGGGAACCTGACCCGTCGCGGGCCGGGCGGGGGTGAGGTCCACGACCATCCAGCGCAGGAAGAACTGCGTGAGCGGGCCGATCAGGAGCGCGTAGGCCACGGTCCCGACGCCGAAGATCCCGCCGAGCAGCCAGCCGATCGCCAGGACCGTCACCTCCACCACCGTCCGGACCAGGCGCATGCTGATCCCGGTCCGCAGATGGACGCCGGTCATGAGGCCGTCGCGCGGCCCCGGGCCGAACTGGCTGCCGATGTAGAGCGCCCCGCCGATCCCGTTGACCACCAGCGCGGCGGCGATCGCCGCGATCTGCCAGCCGAGCCCCTCGATCGGCGGGAGCAGTCACAGGGTCGCGTCCGCGGCGACGCCGATCCACACGGCGTTGGCGACGGTCCCGAGGCCCGGCCACTGCTTGAGCGGGATCCAGAACAGCAGCACCAGCAGGCCGACCAGGATGATGATCGTGCCGATGCTCAGGGGCACCCGCGTGCTCAGCCCGTAGTGCAGCACGTCCCACGGGGCCTGGCCCAGGCCGGCGCGGATGAACACGGCCATGGCGACGCCGAAGAGCGTGAGGCCGACGAACAGGTTCGTCAGCCGGACCGGCAGGCGGCCGGCGCGCAGCTGCTGCAGGGGCGTCAGCGGGAGAAGCTTCGGGTGCGATGTCTGTGCCATGCCTCCAGCCTGCACCCGATTGGACCTTGAAAAAATAGCCAATTGCGCGAGAATGGCTCCATGAGCACCGTCACACCGGCCCGCCGCCTCGGCGGCGCGCGCCTCGCCGCCATGCTCGGGGCGCCCGACACCGCGCGCCCCGCCTACTCCTGGCTGGCCGAGTCCATCCGCCAGCTCATCGCCAACGGCCGCGTCATCCACGGCACCGCCCTGCCGAGCGAACGCCAGCTCGTCGACGCCCTGGGCCTCAGCCGGACCACCGTCTCCCGGGCCTATGCCGAGCTGCGCGACCGCGGCTACGCCAGCGCCCACGTCGGCGCCGGGACCATCGCGCAGGTCCCCGGCGGGCCCGTCGCCGGCGGCGGCGAGCCCCTGCCGCTCGGCGGCTTCGGCCCCCGCGGGGGCACCTCCGGCGCGTACGACGACGGCGGCGAGCCCACCGCCGTCGACCTCACCTGCGCCGCCCCGTCGGCCCCTCTCGGACTGGCCGACGTCTACCAGGAGGCCCTCGACGAGCTGCCCGCCTACATCAACGGCATGGGCTACTTCCCGCTCGGCGTCCCGGCCCTCCGCGAGGCGGTCGCCGCGGACTACACCCGCCGCGGCGTGCCCACCGACCCCGAGCAGATCCTCGTCACGTCCGGCGCCCTGGCCGGCGTCGCCGCGACCGCGCGGCTGCTGCTGAAGCCGGGCGCCGTCGCGCTCGCAGAGAGCCCCACGTACCCCAACAGCGTCACCTCGCTGCGCCACCACGGGGTGCGCGTCGCGTCCGTGCCGATCGGCTCCGACGGGACCGACGTGGACGCCGTCGCCGGGGCCCTGCGCTCCAGCGGGGCGCGGGCCATGCTGTGCCTGCCGGACTTCCACAACCCCGTGGGCACGCTCGCCCCCGACGAGGTGCGCGAGCGGTGGGCCGGCGAGCTCAAGCGCGCCGGGGCCACCGGGATCGTCGACGAGACCTGCGCGCGCATGTGGCTCGACGAGGAGCCGGACGTGCTGCCGATGGCGGCGTTCTCGAACGACATCGTGACGATCGGCAGCGCCAGCAAGTCGCACTGGGGCGGGCTGCGCCTCGGCTGGATCCGCGCCCCGCACGCACTGGCCGGCGGCCTGGCCCGGATGCGGATGACGCTGGACCTGGGGGCGCCCGTGCTGGACCAGCTGGTGCTCGCCCGGCTCATGGAACGCGGGTCCGGGCTCGCGCCGGAGACGCGGGAGCGGCTGCGGGCCACCCGCGATGCCGTGCTGGAGCGCACCGCCGAACTGCTGCCGGGCTGGACGGCGCGCCGGCCGGGCGGCGGGCTCTCGCTCTGGTTCGAGCTGCCGCGCCCGGTGTCGACGGCGTTGGCCGCTGCGGCGGAGCGGCGCGGAGTGCTGATGGCGCCCGGCTCGGCGTTCGCCGTCGAGGACCACGGCCTGGAGCACTGGATGCGCGTGCCGTTCGCGCAGGCCGGCCACGAGCTCGAGTGGGCGCTGCCGCGGATCGCGCAGGCGTGGGACGACGTCGTCGGCGGTGCGCCGGCCGGGCGCCCTGGGTCGGGCCGGAGCGGTCAGCGGCGCTCGATGTCGACGACCGTGTAGCGGAAGAAGAACTGGGTCAGCGGGCCGACCGACAGCGCGAACACGGCCGTCCCGATCCCGACCACGCCGCCGAGGAGCCAGCCCGCGCCGAGCGCCGTGAGCTCCATGACCGTGCGGATGAGCCGCACGCTGAGGCCGGTCTTGAAGTGCAGCCCGGTCATGAGTCCGTCGCGCGGGCCGCCGCTGAACTGCGCCCCGATGTAGAGCCCGGTGCCGAGGGCGGCGAGCACGGTCGCCGCGGCCATGGCCGCCAGCTGCCAGCCGATGCCGTGGATCTCCGGCATGACGGAGATGGTCAGGTCGGCCACGGGGCCGACCGCGAACGTGTTGGCCACGGTGCCGAGGCCGGGCCACTGCTTCATCGGGATCCACAGCAGGAGGATGGTCAGGCCGAGCAGCACGATCACGGTGCCGAAGCTCAGCGGCAGCCGGGTGCTGATGCCCTGGTGGAGCACGTCCCACGGGGACAGGCCCAGGCCGGCCCGCACGAACAGGCCGACGCCCACGCCGAGGATGAGGAGGCCGAGCACCAGGTGGGTGAGCCGGCGGGCCTTCCGGGGTGCGCGCAGCTGCTGCCTCGGGGTCATCGGAAGGAGGCGGGGGCGGGAGCTGTCGGGCATTGTGCTCATTAAACTGCGCGCGGCCGATTCCCGCTATCGACCGCGTCACAACCGAGCGAACCGGCATCACTCGATGCGCGCCCGGTATGGGTTGGTGGCCCCGGGGCGCCCCGTGCGGATCGGCGCTGCGTCTTCCAGCGAATGATCGGATCCGATAACATGGGTGGATGGATGTCAACCGGGTCGTGGCCGAAGGGCTGCGGCGGTCCGTCGAGAAGAGCGGACTGTCACAGGGGTCCTTCGCCCATGCCCTGGGGACTTCTCCTGCGCGCTTCTCGACCTACGTCTCCGGCGAGGTCAGCCCGTCGGCGGCTACCTACCTGAGGGCCGAGATCCTCGCCGAGGCCATTGCCGACGCCGGGCGTCGAGGTCTCATGACGGCCCCGGACACGGCGCGAGCGATTCGTGAGCCTCTTCGGAGCAGGACGGAGCCAGACGCGTGGCGCATGCTCTTGCAGGGGAGGGACCATCTGAGGTTCCTGCTCGAATCCGGAGATGGGACGGCTTGGGAGGCCCGCCCCGAATCCTGCGGCGATCGCCGATGGGATGCACTGTTGGCGGCTCTTGCTGAGCATGAGTTCGCATCCGCCGGGCAACACCCGCCCTTGTGGACAGAGCGGACTCGTCTGGCCCAGGCCTGGATGCCCGACCATCCGTTCATGTCCCCGGACAGGGTCCGACGGCAGACTCCGGAATGGCTCGCGGCACGTGGCATCTTCGTGCCCGCAAAGGATCTGGTGACGGCATGAGCTCCGCATTCTGGCTCAGCGGTGACGACATCGACGCGTTGTTGGGCGAACTCGACGAGCGGCTTCGCGCCCGCGGTTCGAGTGCCGCACTCTTCCTCGTAGGAGGTGCCGCGCTGATCGGGCGGGGGCTCCGGCCGGGTGGCGTTACCGAGGACATCGACGGGCTGACGCGGACATCCGAGGCCTATGAGATTGCACAAGAGATCGCCCACGATCACGGTCTGTCGCCGCGGTGGCTCAACGGGAGCGCGAGGATGTGGATGCCTCCGCTGCCGCAAGGCGTAGAGGACCCTCCGCGCGAACCGGGACTCACTGTGCACGAGCCGTCCGACGAGTTCCTCTTCGCAACGAAGCTCGTCGCGCAGCGGGCCAAGGACGCGGACGACGTGCTGGCATTGGCCCGAGCGTGCGACATGGTTCATGCCGATGCGCAGACTCTGGAAGAGGTCATCCGGCGCTACTACACGGACGAAGAGAGCCTGGCCTTCATTCTCGACGGCGCGGACCCTGCCGAAGAGCTGCGATTGATCGCCGAGGATGCGGCCAGATTCATCGCCTCCCGGACCAGTGGCGGGGCGTAGGGCGGCACAGGGCGGCCGTGCCGGAGCAGGACGCGCGAACGCCCCGCGGGACGTTGTCGTCCAGATCCGGTCTGAACGACAACTACCCGCGGGGCGTAGCGGTGTCGGGTGGTCTCAGCCCTTGAAGCGCTCGATCGACGCCGCCAGCTCGGCCTCGGCGGCCTCGCGGCCCTCCCAGCCCTCGGCCTTGACCCACTTGCCCGGCTCCAGGTCCTTGTAGCGGGTGAAGAAGTGCTCGATCTCCTTCAACAGCCACTCGTCGACGTCCTCGAGCTCCTTGATGTGGTCGAAGCGCTTGTCGTCGGCCACGCACAGCAGCTTGGCGTCGCCGCCGCCGTCGTCCGTCATGTTGAACACGCCGATCGGGCGCGACTCCACCACGACGCCCGGGATCAGGTCGACGCCGGGGATCCACACCATGGCGTCCAGCGGGTCGCCGTCCTCGCCCAGGGTGTCCTCGAAGTAGCCGTAGTGGGTCGGGTACTGCATCGGGGTGAACAGCACGCGGTCCAGGCGCAGGCGGTGGGTCTCGTGGTCGATCTCGTACTTGACGCGCGATCCGGTCGGAATCTCGATGGTGACGTCGTGGCTCAAAGGAGTCTCCTTGCAATGTGTGCGCGCCCTGCGGGGCCTGCCGGCGTGCGCCAGGTGCGGGCACTAGTGTTTAGTCAGTGCTGCAGCCAGCGTATATCGCACGGCCGCATCCACCACAGAATCTACCGCCGACATGCGATCGAGGTGCCCATGCGACGCGTCTTCGAGGCCGCCACCGCGGTTCTGCTGGTGCTGATCATCGCCGGGCTCATCGCCGTCAGCTTCCTGCCGCTGGCCCCCGCCGTCTTCACGCGCACCACCCCGCTCGCGGAGCAGGCCTCGCTGCCCTCCGTCGCGCCCGCGCAGCCCGCGGAGCAGCCGGCCGCCGAACCGGTCGCGCGCGGCGAGGCCGCCGGCGTCCTCGACCCCGTCCTCGCCGACGCCCCGGCCGCCGCCGGCCGCCTCTCCGGCGCGGTCGTCGACGTCACCTCCGGTGACGTCGTCTACTCCCGGAACGGGGACGACGCCGGGGTGCCGGCCTCCAGCCTGAAGACCGTCACCGCGGCGGCCGCGCTCAGCGTGCTCGGCGAGGACACGCGGCGGGCGACGGACGTGTACGTGGACGGCGACGCCGTCGTGCTGGTGGGCGGCGGCGACGTCCTGCTGACGGAAGCGCGCCTCGCCGAGCTGGCCGCCGACACCGCCGAGGCGCTCGCCGGGGAGCCGGGGGCGGACGACGAGCGCGTGCTGGACCTGGTGCTGGACGACACGCTGTTCGCCGGCAGCACGCTCAGCCCGCACTGGGACGACTCGCTGGTGACTACCGATAACATCGCCCCGGTGATGCCGATCGCGATGCACGCCGCCCGCACGGGCGAGGAGAAGGGAGCGCCGCGGGCCTCCGACCCGGCGATGACCGCGGCCCTCGAGTTCCACCAGGCGCTGGCCGCGGAACTCGACGGGACGGGCGCGAGCCTGGGCGACGACGTCGTGCGCGGGCAGCGGGGCGAGGACGCCGAGCGGATCGCGCGGCTCGACTCGCCGACCATCGGCGAGATGGTCCGAGTGATGGCGGAGGATTCGGAGAACTACGTGGCCGAGACGCTGGGCCGGCTCGTCGCGCTCGAGTCCGGCCAGCCCGCCAGCTTCGGCGGCGTCGCCGCGGCCATGACCGCGGCCGTGGAGCGCATGGGCGTCACCACGGACGGGCTGCGCATCGTCGATGCGTCCGGCCTCGCCGCGGCGAACGCGATCTCGCCCGAGCAGCTGGCGTCGATCCTCTCGGCGGCCTCCGTGTCCGCCAGCGCCGACCTGCGCGACGTGCCCTACATGCTCCCGATCGCGGGGGCGACCGGCACGCTCGCCTCCCGGCTGGAGTCGGACGCGACGCGCGGGAAGGTGCGCGCGAAGACCGGCACGCTCGCCGGCGTCGCGACGCTGACCGGGTACGCCGTGACCGGCGACGGGCAGCTGCTCGCCTTCTCCTTCTTCGCCCGGGACGTCCCGGGCAGCCTGACCGGCGCGCGCGACGTGCTCGACGACGCCGCGGCCGCGCTCGCGGGGCTGTAGGGCAGCGCGGTTCCGCCCTCAACTGGACGCCGTCCGCGGCCCCGACGGCCTCCTGCGGTGACGTCGGGGCAGGAACGGGTAGCCTCGGCTTCGTGGAGACATCGACGCATGATCGACCGGCCATGACCGCCCGCCCCAGCCGCCGGCGCACCCGACCGCGGGCCTTCTGCGCTGCCGCCGGAGCCCTGTTGTTGGCCCTGGCGGGCTGCAGCGGACCCGGCGGCGACGCTCCGCCCACGGGGCAGGCCGCGCAGTCGTCGGACGCGGGCGCACCCTCGACGGCCGGGCCGACCCCGTCGGAGACGCCGCCGGCCTGGGACGACGCCGGGGATCTGCCGTCCGCCGACCTGGAATCGAGCGCCTACGAGGGCGGACCGCGCGCGGTCGGGGAGGTCTTCCACGCCGCCTGCGTTCGGGCCGTGGACGGGGACGACCTGCCGGAGACCACCGACGCGGCGGAGGAGCGCACCGCCGTCGCGATCCAGAGCACGCGGCAGCTCACGGAGGGGTGGAAGGCCTGCCCCACACAGGTCTACGAGTCGTTCGCGGTGCCGGCGTCCTTCACGGTGGAGAACCGGGGCCAAGGCGTCGGCGACGGCGCGGTGGACCGCCTGGACATCCGGGACGGGTCCGGCGAACCTGTCGGTGGATTCGTCGCCGTCAACCAGTCGCCGACGCCGGAGTCGGCGGAGCTCGTGGAGACGCTGGAGATCACCGAGCTGGAGGCCTCCCCGGTGTCCGAGGAGGTCCGCTACGTCCGCACCCTACTGGTGGAGGCCGGGTCGGGGCCGCAACTGCTGATCGACCAGGTCTCGGCCCCGGCCGGCACGGATCCGGCCTCCCTGGAGGTGTGGGACCTGGCCGCCGGACCGGATTCGCGCGCCCTGGTCTACGCCTCCATCCGCCTGGACGACGCCGAGCAGGGCGGGGAGGCGGCCGAGTCCGAGCTGGCCGCCGTCCTGCAGGCCATGGTCGGCTCGTTCGAGCCGTCGGTGCAGTATCCGGGGCCGATTCTCAGGGAAAATCGGGGTGGTTCGTGATTCGATAGGCCCATGGACACTTCGCAGGCACCCGCCCCGCAGGCCGGCCAGGATACGGACAAGGCACCGGCCCGGCTGATCGACTTCGAGCTCGCCGCCAAGACCGCCGCGACGCTCAGCACGCCCGGGCCCAAGCTCACCGGCGCGGAGGTTCAGGCCGTCGTCGCCGACCTGCGCGTCCACGCCGAGGCCTCCGTGGCGCACGTCCACCAGATCTCCGGCCTCGAGGCCGCCCGCGACCTGCGCGACTCCGAGGTCCTGATCGTCGACCGCGCCGCCTGGGCCCGCGCCAACGTGCACAGCTTCGAGGCCATGATCGACGCCCCGCTGCGCGCCGCGGCCGCCAAGCACGTCGACAAGCTCTCCGGCGCGTCGATGGAGATCGGGTCCCGCGTGACGGCGGCCGAGATGGGCGCCATCCTCTCCTTCCTGGGGTCCAAGGTCCTCGGCCAGTACGACCCGTTCGCGCCGCTGAAGCGCCCGCACATCCCCGCGGCCGGCCGGCTCCTGCTGGTCGCGCCCAACATCGTCGAGGTCGAGCGCGAGCTCAACGTGGACCCCGCCGACTTCCGCCTCTGGGTCTGCCTGCACGAGCAGACGCACCGCGTGCAGTTCGCCGCCGCGCCCTGGCTGCGCGACCACCTGCTGGAGAGCATCGCCGAGCTGGTCGAGGGCATGCTGTCGAAGGCCGAGTCGTTCAGCGACCGGGTCGGCCAGCTGGCGAGCGGGAAGGCGTCGCTGTCCACGCTGCTGCAGGACGAGGACGACAAGGCGGTCATGAGCCACCTGACGGCCGTGATGAGCCTGCTCGAGGGCCACGCGAACGTCGTGATGGACGGCGTCGACGCCTCGATCGTCCCGACCGTGAAGACCATCCGCCAGCGCTTCGCTGCCCGCGGCGCGGACCGCGGGCCGATCGAGAACTGGCTGCGCAGGCTCCTCGGCCTCGACGCCAAGATGCGCCAGTACGCCGACGGGCAGCGCTTCGTCTCCGCGGTCGTGAAGGAGGTCGGCCTCGAGGGCTTCAACCGGGTCTGGGAGCGCCCCGAGCACCTGCCCACCGAGCGGGAGCTGCACCACCCGTCCGAGTGGGTCGAGCGCATGGGCGCCTGATGGGCGGCAGGCTCCCGCCGGTCCTCGCCGGCGCCCGGCACGCCGTCCTCGCCGCCGTCTCCGCCTGGCGCGAGGCCGGCTGCCCCGGCGCGGCCCTCACCCTCCCCGCGCACGACGACGCCGCCCGGCTCGCGCCGGTCCCCGCGCCGCACGTGCTGGTCGCCGCGAGCGGCGGGGCGGACTCGATGGCGCTCGCCGCGACGGCCGCGTTCCTCGCGGGCACGTCGCACTTCGAGGCCTCGGCCGTCGTCGTCGACCACGGACTGCAGCCCGGCAGCGCCGATGCCGCGGCCGCCGCCGCCGGACAGCTGCGCGCCAGGGGGCTGGCCGCCGCCGTCGTGCCGGTGGACGTGCCGGAACCCGGCACCGAGGAGCAGGCCCGGCACGCCCGCTACCGGGTGCTCGAGCGGCAGGCGGCGGCCCTGCAGGAGCAGGCCGGCCGGCCCGTGGCGATCCTCACCGGGCACACGCTCTCCGACCAGGCCGAACAGGTCCTGCTGGGGCTGGCCCGCGGGTCCGGGACGCGCTCCGTGGCCGGGATCCCGCCGGCCCGCGGGCGCATCCTGCGGCCCTTCCTCGGCACGAGCGGGTCCGGGGCGCGGGCCGAGGGGCTGTGGCGGGCCGACACGGAGTTCGTGTGCGCCCACGAGTCGATCGAGGTCTGGAACGACCCCACGAACGCCGAACGCGACGCGCTGCGCAACCGGGTCCGGCTCGACGTGCTCCCGGCGCTCGAGGACCAGCTGGGGCCCGGCCTGGCGGCCTCCCTGGCGCGGACCGCCGCCCTCGCCTCCGCGGACGCCGACTACCTCGACGCGCAGGCGGGCGAGGCGTACGCGGACGCCCTCGTGCGGCAGGAGGGCGGCGACGTCGTGCTGCGGTTGAACGCCGTGCGGGCGCTGCCCGAACCGCTCAGGCGGCGCGTGCTGCGGCGCGCGGCCCTGGCCGCCGGGGGCGAGGCGCCGACGTACGAGCGGACGCTGGCGCTCGAGCAGCTGGCCTCCGCCGGAGGATCGGCCGGCCCCGTCCAGCTGGCCGGGCACGTGGCCGCGCGGCGGGTGCGCGACGGGCGTGATCATGGCCACGTCGGCCCGATTCTGCTGCTGCGGGCGGCGCGGTAATTCATCGAGGGGTAACCTAGGTCCTGTAGCCGTCAACTGCGTCCCGTGACCGGCGCAGACACCCGATACTTCAGGAGCCCCTTTCGTGGATTCGAACGACGTCAGCGCCGATCTGGCACACGTGCTCTACACCAAGGAACAGATTCAGGACAAGATCGCCGAGCTGGCCGTCCAGATCGACCGGGACTACGAGGGGCGCGACATCCTGGTCGTCGGCGTCCTCAAGGGTGCCGTCATGGTCATGGCCGACCTGGCGCGCGCGCTGCACTCGCACGTGAACATGGACTGGATGGCCGTGTCCTCCTACGGGTCCGGCACCACCAGCTCCGGCGTGGTCCGCATCCTGAAGGACCTCGACACCGACCTCATGGGCAAGCACGTCCTGATCGTCGAGGACATCATCGACTCCGGCCTGACCCTGTCCTGGCTGAAGTCCAACCTGATCTCCCGCGGCCCGGCCTCGGTCGAGATCTGCACCCTGCTGCGCAAGCCGGAGGCCGCGAAGGTCGAGATCGACGTGAAGTACGTCGGGTTCGACTGCCCGAACGAGTTCGTGGTCGGCTACGGCTTGGACTTCTCCGAGAAGTACCGGAACCTGGACTTCATCGGCACGCTGGCACCGCACGTCTACCAGTAGCCCGATCCGGACGGCCCGGTCCCCGCGCGGGGGCCGGGCTTTTCGCGTCTCCGGCGGGGTGCACTGCGGCCCCGGCTCGCCCCGCCGCCCAGCGCGCGAAAAAGCCTGGGTAGATGACCCAGGGGGTGTCTGGTTCTCAGGCTCACGTCTGTACCTCAGGCTCAATCGGTCTGGCGGCGCGGCAAGCGGGCGGCGCATCCTGGTGCACGCGCAATACCTATTGACTTTCGATAGGTAATGATCGAGAATCGGTTGCATGATGAAAGTCGATCGAATCGTCACGCCGCTGCGCTTACTGCTGGCTCTCCTGTTCGCCGGTCTCCTGGCCGTCCAGGTCCTGATGGTCGCGACATTCCTGCACGAGGCGGCCCAGAATGACGGCTCCCTGCCGATCCCCGTGCTCGTGGTCGTCGGCGCCGCGTGCATCCAGGTCATCGCGTTCTGCACGTGGCGGCTGCTGTCGATGGTGCGGGCCGGCAGCATCTTCACCGAGGACGCCTTCCGGTGGGTCGACGGCATCCTGTGGGCCCTGGGTGCCGCCCTCGTGCTGTGGTGCGGCTTCGCGGCGGTGATGGGCTACCTCGCCAGGTTCACGGACGCCGACATCCCGCCGGGCGTGGTGCTGATCATCGGCATCCTGGCACTCGCCGGGGTCGTCGTCTTCCTGCTGGTCGTCGTGATGCGCGCGCTGCTGCGCCAGGCCACCACGCTCCGTGCCGACATGGAAGGGGTCATCTGATGGCCATCGTCGTGCGGATCGACGTCGAACTCGCCAAGCGGAAGATGGGCGTCGGGGAATTCGCCGAGCGGGTCGGTCTGACCCCGGCCAACGTCGCGGTGCTCAAGAACGGGCGCGCCAAGGCTATCCGCTTCAGCACCCTGGAGGCCATCTGCCGGGTCCTCGAATGCCAGCCCGGCGACATCCTGGAGTGGGTCGAGGACTAGCGCTTCACCCCGTCGAGCGGCAGGTCGCGCTGCTCGACGACGCTCTTCATGACGAGTGTCGAGCTGAGGTTCTGCACCCCGGGAAGCCTCGTGAGCTCGTCGTCGTAGAGTCGCTGGAAGTGCGGCAGGTCCGCCGCGACGACGCGCAGCAGGTAGTCCGGGCTGCCGAAGAGCCGCTGCGCCTGGACGACGTACTCGATCTCCGCCACAGCCTGTTCGAACGCCTCGATCCTCTCCCGAGCCGTGGTGCTCATGTTGACGAACACCAGCGCGTCGAACGTGAGCCCCAGGACGGACGCGTCCAGGTGGGCGCGGTACCCGGCGATGGCCCCGGAGCGCTCCAGGGCCCGCAGTCGGCGGTGGCACGGCGAGACGCTGAGCTGGACGCGCTCCGCCAGCTCGGTGATGGTTAATCGCCCATCGCGCTGCAGCTCGGCAAGAATTTTCCGGTCGATGCGGTCCATGTGCAAAATTATCCCCCAGAAGCCGGGATTTCGCAGCAGAAGTTGAGAACACCTTCGGGCCGTTCCCGCCTAGTCTCCTCAGTGGGCCGCACGGGGCGGCCCGGAGAGGGGCGGGTTCGTTGGAGGCTCAGACTGTTGTCGCGTTCTGGATGGTGTCGGCGCTCTTCGTCGTCACGCCCGGCGCCGACTGGGCGTATGCGATGAGCGCGGGCATCCGCCACCGGTCGGTCGCGCCCGCGGTGGGCGGTCTGCTCTCGGGGCACCTGCTCGTGGTCGGGCTCGTCGCCGCGGGTGTCGGGGCGCTGCTGGCCGCTCACCCGTGGGCGCTGACGACCCTCACGGCCGCCGGCTGCGCCTACCTCGTCTGGCTCGGGGTCGGCACGATCGCGCGCCCGGCCGTCCCGTCGCTGGGGGCGGCTCCTGCCGGGCTTCCGGCCGGCGGTGCCGGCGTCCCGCGCCAGTTCCTCAAGGGCGCGGGGATCAGCGGCCTGAACCCCAAGGTGTTCCTCCTCTTCGTGGCCCTGCTGCCGCAGTTCACCGACGCGGCCGGCGCGTGGCCTGTCGCCGGGCAGATCGGCGCCCTCGGGGTCGTGCACCTGGTCAGCTGCGCCGCCGTCTACGCCTCGGTCGGGCTCGCGGCCCGCCGCGTCCTGGGCGCGCGCCCGGCGGCGGCGCGGGTCGTCTCCCGTCTGTCCGGTGCCGCGATGGTCGCGATCGGCGTCGTCCTGTTCGTCGAGCGGATCGCGCTCGCCTGACCCCTCCGGGGCGGGTCGGCCCCGGAAGGCGCGGGCAACCCTGAGGGACTCGTGCCTTGCTGAAGGTGCATTACCCCTGTCTGCGGGAATGCGCTTGCTGATAGCTTCCTGAACATCGATCAGTCGTGATCTGAATCACAGCCCGTCGCGTCCGGTGGGGCGGGCGATGCGGGGCTCCGCGCGATGCGCGCTGATCGCCGTCCATGAGGATTCCAACGATGGAAGAAGTGAGCATGCGAACCAACAGGAGCATTCGAACGGCTGGACTGGTGGCGACGACGCTGTCGGCCGCCCTCATCGCCGCCACCGTCGCGGCCGGCCCGGCGGGCGCGGCGCCCGACGGCCAGGCGGCCGCGCAGGGCCAGACCGCCGGAGCCGCCCTCGAACGCCAGACGCTGGGCGGAAACGACGGGTGGGGATCAGCCGGCGCCGGCACCACGGGCGGCGCCGCCGCCGCCGACGAGCACGTCTACGACGTCGACTCCCGCGCCGGGCTGCTCGCCGCCTTCGCCGAGGCGGGCGACGCCCCGAAGATCATCCGGGTCCACGGCGTGATCGACGGCAACGAGGGCCCGGACGGGACGCCGCAGTCCTGCGACGCCTACGCGGAGGGCACCGGCTACGACTTCGAGCAGTACCTCGAGGCGTACTCGCCCGAGAACTGGGGGTGGGATCAGGAGCCGCACGGCGCGCTCGAGGAGGCCCGCGACGCCGCGGCCGAGAACCAGAAGAACTGGATTCGCTGGGACATCCCGTCGAACACCACGATCGTCGGCGCCGACGCGGACGCCGGCATCACCGGCGCCGCGCTGCGGGCCAGCGGCGAGCAGAACGTGATCATCCGCAATCTGACCATCAGCGACTCCCGCGACTGCTTCCCCGCCTGGGACCCGACCGACGGCGACTCCGGCAACTGGAACAGCGAG
This sequence comes from Zhihengliuella salsuginis, assembly GCF_014651715.1. Lineage (GTDB taxonomy): Bacteria > Actinomycetota > Actinomycetes > Actinomycetales > Micrococcaceae > Zhihengliuella > Zhihengliuella salsuginis. The sequence continues at coordinate 24,734 of NZ_BMXK01000011.1, read as the reverse complement.
TACGACCTGCTGCAGATCATCAACGGCACCGAGAACGTCTGGCTGGACCACAACACGTTCACCGACGCCCCGAACTTCGACGACGAGCTGCCCGAGTACTTCGGCCGCACCTACCAGGTGCACGACGGCGCGGTCGACGTCACCAACGGCTCCACCTACGTGACTATGTCCTACAACCGCTTCGAGGACCACGACAAGCTGATGCTCATCGGCTCCACGGACTCGCCGACCCGCGGGGACCCCGGCAACCTCAAGGTCACTCTCCACCACAACGTCTTCAAGGACATCGGCCAGCGCGCCCCGCGCGTCCGCTACGGTCAGGTGGACGTCTACAACAACCACTTCGTCACCACCGACGACTCCCCGGTCGCCTACAGCTACCTCTTCGGAGTCGGGGCGGAATCGCACCTGCACGCCACGGACAACGCGATCACCGGCGACGCCGACGCCGCCACCGTGCTCAAGAACTGGCGCGGCGACGTCGTCTTCACGGACGGCAACGTCATCAACGGCCGGAAGGTCGACCTGCTCGGCGCCCACAACGACGCCGCCGACGCCGAGACGCAGCTCGGCCGCGACGACTCGTGGACACCCGAGCGGCGGACCACCGTGCACGCGGCTCAAGCGGTCCCGGCACTGCTCGCCGACGGCACGGGCCCGATCTTCACGGCGGGGGAGTAGACCATGGAGATCTCGACCATCTCGCGCCGCGCTGTGCTGCGCACCCTCACCCTCGCCGCCGGTTCCGCCGTCCTCGTCGGCAGCGGCGCCCCGGGCGCCCTGGCATCGGGCACGACGACGTCGCCCGCCACCGGTGCCGCGGTCTCGGCGGGCGTCTCCCGGGACTACCCGGTGGTCTTCGTGGTCGGCGACTCGACGGCCAGCGCCTACGAGCACGACCTGCGCCCGCGCACCGGGTGGGGGCAGGCCCTGGCGCTGCTGACCGGCAAGAAGGCGTCGGTGTTCGACTACGCGTGGTCCGGCGCCTCGTCGAAGAGCTTCGCGGACGCGGGCAAGCTGGACACCGTGCTGTCCCTGATGCAGGCCGGCGACACCCTGCTGATCTCCTTCGGCCACAACGACGAGAAGGTCTCCGATCCGGACCGCGGCACCGACCCGGACACCACCTACAAGGAGTACCTGACCCGCTACATCGACGGGGCGCGCGCCGCCGGCGGCCAGCCGGTGCTCGCCACCCCCGTGGAACGGCGGCGGTTCGATTCGGCGGGCAACTCCCGCACGTCCCACGGCGAGTACCCGCGGGCGATGCGCGAGCTCGCCGCGGCCACGGGTACGCCGATCGTGGACCTGACCGAGCTCTCGCTGCAACTGTGGCAGCAGCTCGGGCCGGAGGGGACGCTGTCCCACTTCCTGCACCTCGAGCCGGGCGTGCACCCGCAGTACCCGGACGGGCGGGAGGACAACACGCACTTCCACGCCGTCGGCGCGCTCGCCGTCGCCCGGCTCGTGGCCCGCGACCTGGTCGGCCAGGGCATCACGCCGGGCAGCTGGTTCACGCGCCTCGACGCGGAGGTCGACCCGCTCGCCGAGACCTACTGGCCGCCGGAGCGACCCGTGGACGAGGTGCGGATGATCGACGTCGGCCCGGGCGGCGACTTCGCGTCCGTACAGGCCGCCGTGGACACCGTCCCGTCCTACAGCGGGACGCGCACCGTCATCCGGATCGCACCCGGGACGTACCGCGAGGTGGTGCGTGTGCGCTCCGACAAGCAGCGGATCACGTTCCTCGGCCTCGGCGAGCGGCCCCAGGACACGGTGCTGGTCTTTGACAACGCGTCCGGCACCCCGCACCCGGACGGCGGCACGTACGGGACCACGGGCAGCACGTCCATCCGGGTCGACGCCGCGTACTTCCACGCCGAGAACCTGACGTTCGCGAACGACTTCGACGAGGCCGCGCACCCGGAGATCACCAGCCGGCAGGCGGTCGCGCTGCGGCTCGCGGGCGACTACTCGGTGCTGCGGAACGTGCGCTGCCTGGGCAATCAGGACACGCTCTACGTCAATTCGCCGTCCACCGGCGTGCAGGCGCGCTTCCTGTTCGACTCCTGCTACGTCGAGGGCGATGTGGACTTCATCTTCGGCCGCGGCACCGCCGTGTTCGACGCCTGCCGGATCGTCTCCCTCGACCGCGGCGAGTCCAACAACGGCTACGTCACTGCGAACAGCGTGGACAAGTCCATCAAGCACGGCTACCTGTTCGACGGCTGCGAGTTCACCTCGCCGGCCGCTCGCCGGACCGTGCACCTGGGCCGGCCGTGGCACCCGGGCGGGGACCCGGACGCGATCGCGCAGGTCCTGGTCCGCGACTCGGTGCTCGGCGACCACATCAAGGCCTCGCCCTGGACGGACATGAGCGGCTTCTCGTGGAAAACGGCCCGGTTCGCCGAGCACCACAACAGCGGTCCGGGCTCGTCCGTCACCGCCGACCGGCCGCAGATGCCGGTCGCGGAGGCCGCCGAGTTCACCGGCGCGGCCTACCTCGCGGGCGGCGACGGCTGGGCGCCGCACTTGGCGCGCACCTCGGCCGACAGCGTCGCCCTGCTCAGCTACGCCTGAGAGGCTCGCCCGGGCCTGACCAGTCCAGCGGTAGGTGAGAGGGGTACGACGCCGGTGCGCACCGGCGTCGTACTCCCTCACCTGTGCTGTTCAACGCCAGGGCCTGTGATTTCGGGCGCGAAGGACTGCCGCAGCCGCCGCGGCGGCGCTAGGGTGAAGGCTCGGCGTCGACGGCGGCGCTGCGAAGGAGGAGCTGACCATGGCAGAGAAGGGCGACATCTCGTTCCACACGCGCAAGTGGGTCCGCCCCGAGGACCTGAATGCGAACGGCACCCTCTTCGGCGGGTCGCTGCTGCGGTGGATCGACGAGGAGGCGGCGATCTACGCGATCGTCCAGCTCGGCAACGGGCGCGCGGTGACCAAGTACATGTCGGAGATCAACTTCGTCAGCTCGGCCAAGCAGGGCGACCTGATCGAGATGGGGCTGACTGCCACGCACTTCGGCCGGACGTCGCTGACGATGCGGGCCGAGGTGCGCAACATGTTCACGCGTCAGTCGATCCTGACGATCGAGAAGCTCGTGTTCGTGAACCTCGGCGACGACGGCCAGCCCGCTCCGCACGGGTACACGGAGATCACCTACACGCGTGACCGCGTTCCGCGCGAGCACGTCCAGGTGGAGGCCCCGCCGGCCGGCTAGCCCCCGTCCTTGTCGACGAGTTCGCGCAGTCGGGCCCGGCGGAGGAGCTTGAACTCCGGGTCCTGATGCAGCTCGCGGACCAGCGAGATGCCGAGCAGTCCCACGATGATCGTGAACGGCAGAGCGGAGAGCATCGCCGCCTGCTGCAGGGCGCTCAGCCCGCCCACGATCAGCAGGAGCACGGCGCAGAGACCGGTCAGTACGCCCCAGAGCGTGAGGACGGGCCGGCTCGGGTTGAGTTCCCCGTTGGAGGAGAGGGTGCTCAGCACGAACGTGTTCGAGTCCGCGCCGGAGATGAAGAACAGCACCACGAGCAGCACGGTCACGATCGACAACAAGTGCGTAAGGGGCAGCTGCTCGAGCAGCGCGAAGAACGCCGAGTTGATGTTCTCGGCCGTCGCCGCGCCGATCCCGGCACCGCGCATGTCGAAGCTGATCGCCGATCCGCCGAAGATGGCGAACCACGCGAAGAACACGAGGGTCGGGACGCCGAGCGTGCCCGCAACGAACTGGCGGAGTGTGCGCCCGCGGGAGATCTTCGCGAGGAAGACGCCCACGAAGGCGCCCCAGCTGAGCCACCACGCCATCATGAAGTACGTCCACCACTGCATCCAGGCCATGTCGTCGGCCGTGGTCGGCGTCGTGAGGCTGACCGAGAAGAAGTCGTTGAAGTACTGGCCGACCGAGCGGAAGAAGAGGTTCGTCACGAAGTTGGTCGGGCCGGCCAGCAGGACGAACACGGCCATGACCACCGAGGCGGCCATGGTGGTCTGGCTGATGTACTTGATGCCCCGGCTGACGCCTGTCAGCGCGGACACCGTGAAGAGGACGGTGATCACCGCGATGATGATGATCTGGACGTGCAGTCCGCTCGGCAGGCCGAAGACGCGGCTGAGGCCCTCGTTGATCTGGGAGGCGCCGAGACCGAGCGACGTTGTGGTGCCGAACAGGGTGGCGATGACGGCGAACACGTCGATCGCCTTGCCGGGCCATCCGTCGACGAGACGGCCCAGGACCGGGCGCAGCATGGGGGAGACCAGCCCCGGGCGGCCCTTGCGGTGCGTCGAGTAGCCGATGGCCAGCCCGAAGACGCCGAACACTGCCCAGGCGTGCGGCCCCCAGTCGAAGTAGCTGAACTGGAGCGCGCGGACGGCGGCGTCCGCCGTCTCGGGCTCGGCCAGGCCGTGGGGCGGCGTCATGAAGTGCGAGATCGGCTCGGCGACGCCGTAGCTGACGAGCCCGATGCCCATGACGGCGGCGAGGATCATCGCGAGCCAGGACCACGTGCTGTACTCGGGCCGGCTGTCGTCGGGGCCGAGTCGCACCGCGCCGTACCGGCTGAAGAACAGGTAGATCAGGAGCCCGATGCAGAGCAGCGGGACCACCAGGTAGCTCCACCCGACGGTCTCGGCGACCCAGTTCATCGAGGATCCCATGGCCAGCCCGAGGCTCTCCGGGGAGAGCGAGGCCCAGAGGACGAAGGCGGCGATGAGCCCGACGGATGCGTACATGACCGGTCCGATGGCGGCGAGGCGGTTTGCTCTCCGTTTGCGGGCAGGGGTCAACGGGGTTGTCTCGTGGGCCAGGGGGTACTCCAGTATCTTGCTGCGGGTGACGGTGCGTCCGAGTGGACCTAGAGCTGCGTGGGATCCTCGTCGAGGCAGCGCCCGTCCCTGTGGACGATGGGGCTTGCCTCGGTTGCCTCGGCGTGGTGGACACGACGGATGAAGGTAGCAACACTATCCCGTTGTCCTGTGCCGAGGACAATGAGGATCGGTCAGCCCGCGTCCACGCGCCGCGAGAGGGCGGCGGACTTCCCGCTCAGCGGACGGCGTCGGCCTCCTGCTTCTCCGCCTCCTCGCCGCCGACGGCCTCCCCGCGGGCCACCATGCCGGCCACGTCGGAGAGCGGGATCTGCTTCAGCAGCAGCGACAGGGCGAACGCGATGGCCAGGAACGGGATCAGGTACCAGAACACCGGCGCCAGCGAATCCGCGTAGGCGGTGACGATCCCATCGCGGACCGCCTCGGGCAGCTGGCCCATGGTCTGCGGGTCCAGGGTCTGTGCGGCGCTGCCGGCCTCCGCAGCCGTGGCGCCGGAGCCCGCGAACACCGCCGTCAGCTCCGTGGTCAGGCGGTTGGTGAACATGGCGCCGAAGATCGCGACGCCCAGGGATGCCCCGACCTCGCGGAAGTAGTTGTTGGTGCTGGTGGCGGTGCCGACCATCTCGGCCGGCACGGCGTTCTGCACCACCAGGACGACCACCTGCATGATCAGGCCCAGACCCGCGCCGAGCAGGAACAGGTAGGAGCAGATCTGCCACAGCGGGGTGTCCGCAGACAGCGTGGTCATCAGCAGCATCGAGGCGATCGTGACCACCGTGCCGACGATCGGGTAGGCCTTGTAGCGGCCCGTCTTGGAGACCATGATGCCGGAGGCGATAGAGGTGCCCATCATGCCCACCATCATCGGGAGCATCAGCAGGCCCGACTCCGCGGCCGAGGTCCCGGAGGACATCTGCAGGAACGTCGGCATGAATGCCAGCGCGGAGAACATGCCCAGGCCCAGCGTAAAGCCGATCGCCGTCGCGTTGAGGAAGATCGGGTTCCGGAACAGGCCCAGCGGGATGATCGGATCCTCGGCGCGGGCCTCCGTGACGACGAAGGCGGTGGCGGCGACGACCAGGCCGGCGCCCCACATCCAGGTCTCGGGGGCGGCCCAGCCGTGGTCGGCGTTGCCGCCGAACTCGGAGAAGAAGATCAGGCAGGTCGTCGCGATCGAGAGGAACACGACGCCGGCGACGTCGATCCGGCGCGTGGCCCGCTTGCTCGGCAGCGTGAGTGCGAACCAGGCGATCGCGAACGCCGCGATGCCGATCGGGATGTTGATGTAGAACGCCCACTCCCAGGTGAGGTGGTCCACGAAGAAGCCGCCGAGCAGCGGGCCCGCGACGGCCGAGAGGCCGAAGATGCCGCCGATCGGTCCCATGTACTTTCCGCGCTCGCTCGCCGGGACGATGTCGGCGATGATCGCCTGCGAGAGGATCATCAGGCCGCCGCCGCCGAGGCCCTGCAGGGCGCGGAAGAAGACGAACATCCAGAAGCTGTCGGCCAGCGCGCAGCCGACCGATGCGAGCGTGAACAGGGCGATCGCGATGAGGAAGAGGTTGCGCCGCCCCAGGACGTCGCCGAATTTCCCGTAGACGGGCATGACGATCGTGGTCGCGAGCAGGTAGGCGGTGGTGATCCAGGCCTGGTGCTCGACGCCGCCGAGCTGGCCGACGATGGTCGGCATCGCCGTGGAGACGATGGTCTGGTCGAGGCTGGCCAGCATCATGCCGGCGATGAGGGCGGAGAAGATGATCCAGATGCGGCGCTGGGTCAGCAGCAGCGGCTGGCCGTCGCTGCCGGCGCGTGGCGGGCGGGCCATGTCAGTCCTTTGCGTTCGTGGTAGTCGGGGAGAAGAGGCGCTCGGCGTGGGCGAAGTTGGCCTCGACGATGCGGGTGAAGCGGGCGCGCGTGGCCTCCTCGGCCTGCTCCGCCTCGTCGTCGTGCGGGGACGCGTGCTCCTCGTCGACGAACTCGTGCATCGAGGTCATGGCCAGGTGGCCGACGAATCCGGCGGCGGCGAGCGCGAACGGGTCCCCGGCCGCGAGCCCCTCGCGGCGCGCGATGAGCGCGGCGAGGTCCCGCCGGCGCTGCTCGTTGATCTGCATCATGCGCTTCATCAGCGCCGTTTCCGAGTGCAGCAGCTCCATGAAGACCGCGACGTCGTGACCGAGGGTCCGGGTCGAGGTGAGCAGGCGCAGGAAGAGGTCCTTGAGCGCGGTCGGCAGCGGCTCGGGGGAGTCGACGAAGACCGTGTCCGCGTCGAGGGGGACATCGTCGACGCGGATGCCGAGCACCGCGTCGTCCTTGGTCTGGAAGTAGTTGAAGAACGTGCGCCGCGAGACGCCGGCGGCCTCGGCCAGTTCCTCGACGGTGAACCCGGCGAGCCCGTGCTCCGCGGTCAGCCGGCGGGCGTGGTCGATCAGGGCCGCATAGGTGGCTTCCTTCCGCCGCTCGCGGGCGCCGCCGGTACTTGCACTATTTTCCATGTAGTGCATCTTTGCACCATGCAACCGTTGGTGCAATATTTCGTGGCGTGGATCACCGGCGCATGGACGACGCCGGCCGTCGCCTAAGCCAGTCCGCTGGCGGCCGCGACGGCGGCCGCAGCCGATCGCGATCCGACGCCGAGCTTGCGGTAGATCTGCGTGAGGTGGAACTTGACCGTGTTCTCGCTGATGAACAGTTCCTGGGCGATCTGGCGGTTCTTCTTCCCGTGCACCACCAGGCGCAGGACTTCGCGCTCACGCGGGGCGAGGTCCCACTCATCGACCGCCTCGGTCCGCGACGCGTCGATCGGCAGCCTGACGTCCAGTTCCGTGCCCCAGGCGGCCACCCGCTTCACGGACACCTCGCCGCCGAGCGCCGCCACGTTGGCCTGCGCCTGGTGCAGGCCGGGGGTGCCGGAATCGAACGCGCCGGGGCCGTCGTCGCGGATGTTGATCAGCAGGTTCTTCCCGTCGCAGTCCCACTGGACGCGCACCCGGGAGATGTCCTCCTGCTCGTTCATGGCCAGCACGGCGCTGCGGACGATGGACCGCGCCGCGTAGGCGATCTCCCCGGGCAGCGCCCGGCCGTCCGCGGGCGGCTCGATGAACTGGACATCCAAGCGTCCGTACTGCGTCAGCGGTCGCAGGTCCGTGCGCAGGCGCGAGAAGGCGCTGACCACGGGTTCCTCAGAAAGTGCCATCATGACGTCGCTGGCGGTGCGCGTGCGGACCAGCGCGGCGGAGGCCAGGTCCGTGGCCGCGGCCCGCGTGCGGTGATCGTCCAGGTCGCGGCTGCGCAGGACAGCGAGCAGGGACTCGAGATCGGTCGCGTGGCGCTCGGTCAGCTCCGTGGTGACGCGGACGCGTTCGGATGACACCGCGTTCGCATCGACCAGGTCGGCGGGGGAGGCCCCGGCCACCTGGCGTCTGATGGTCGTGGCCGTGATCTCCCAGAGGGCCCGGACCAGCTCGTCGGCCGGGCGCTCGCCGGCCGGCCCCGCCCCGAAGAGCGCCAGCACCGCGCCCGTGGCCGCCTCCCAGGCCCGCACGTCGCGCTCCCGGCCCGCGAGCGGGGCGGTGGCGATGTCCTCCCCGGCGCGGAGCCGGCGTCGGATCGCGTCCATCTCCAGGACGGTCACCTTCTCGGTGATCTCCGGGTCGCCGGCCTTCTTCTGGGGCCGTCCCGTGCAGTCCTCCGTGAGGATGACGAGGGCCCGGTGCGGGAGACTCGCGGCGAGTGCGCCGCTCAGCGCCGTGGCGATCTCCGCCAGGGGCGCCTCGACGATCCGCGCGATCGCGGAGGCCAGCCGCATCTGCGCCGGGTCGCCGGCGTCCCCCGCACGCAGGGGTGCGTCGTCGTCGAGCAGGTGGTGGTCGCGGATCGAACTCATGGTCCAACAGTATGGCCCGCCGGGCCGGCCGCGCCCACCCGTTCGGGTAGTGGGTCGAGCGCAACGGGTGGGTACCGGCGGGCGTCGACTGCGATGGGATGGGTGGACACCGCGACGCCTCGTTGGAAGGAAGCCCATGCAGACCGTTGGAACCGCCGAACAAGCCGGACTCGACCTCGTCCTCTCCGAGGTGGTGGGCGCTGTCCGTTCGGTCGACCCGGAGTCGGTCGCCGCCGCAGCCGACCTGATCGAGGGCGGTCGCCGGGTCTTCCTGTTCGGGCAGGGGCGCTCCGGGATCGCCCTGCGTTCCCTGGCCATGCGCCTCATGCATCTCGGCCTCGCCGTGCACGTCGTCGGGGACGCCACCGCCCCCGCGATCGGCGCGGGCGACGTCCTCGTCGTCGCCTCGGGGTCGGGGACCACCGGCTCCGTGGTCCGCGCCGCGTCCGTCGCAGCCGGGCAGGGCGCCGACGTCGTCGCGATCACGACGGCGGCCGACTCCCCGGTGGGGCGTGCGGCGGCCCGCGCGATCGTCGTCGAGGCCGCGGCGAAGACCGACCACGGCGGCACTGTGTCGGCGCAGTACTCGGGCAGCCTCTTCGAGCAGGCCGTCATGCTCCTCGGCGACGCCGTCTTCCACACGCTGTGGCAGCGCAGCGGCTCCGCAGCCGAAGAGCTGTGGACCCGCCACGCGAATATCGAATGAACCACCCACCCATCCCTGAAACCCCCACGTTAGGAACCGACATGACCAAACTGCAGGTAGCCATCGACCTTCTGACCACCGACGACGCGCTCGCGCTCGCGGCGAAGGTCGCCCCGCACGTCGACATCATCGAGCTCGGCACCCCGCTCATCAAGAGCGAGGGCCTCGGCGTCATCCGTGCGATCAAGGACGCCCACCCGGACAAGATCGTCTTCGCCGACCTCAAGACCGCTGACGCCGGCGCCCTCGAGGCGCAGATCGCCTTCGAAGCCGGCGCCGACCTGGTGACCGTCCTCGGCACCGCGGACGACTCGACGATCTCCGGAGCGGTCCAGGCGGCCGAAGCGGCCGGCAAGGGCGTCGTCGTCGACCTCATCGGCGTCGGCGACAAGACGGCCCGTGCCCGCACGGTGTCCGCGCTCGGGGCGGAGTTCGTCGAGTTCCACGCCGGCCTCGACGAGCAGGCCCAGCCCGGCTTCAGCCTCGCCACCCTGCTCGAGGCGGGCAGCGCGGCGGACGTCCGCTTCTCCGTCGCCGGCGGCGTCAACATCCACTCGATTGAGGCCGTCAAGGCGTCGGGCGCAGCCGTCGCCGTGGCCGGCGGGGCCATCTACGGCGCCGAGGACCCGGCGCTGGCCGCCGCGGCTCTGAAGAGCGAACTGAACTGACCGGATGCGCAGAAGAGCCGGGGCCGCCAGCTTGGCGGCCCCGGCTCTTCGCCGTCCCGGGGCTACGGCGACCGGTGCCCCACCCGCCACTGCGAGCTACTGGGCCGGGCGCCCCCGTGGCCGGATCACGACCGTCCGAGGGGGTCCTCCTCCTTGGAGGGGCTCTCCGGCAGGGCGGCGTCGGGCTGGATCAAGCCGTCGTTCTCGCCGGCGAAGAAGCGCTTGCCGTAGATCAGCAGGCAGAGCAGGATTCCCGTGAAGAAGCCCCACGAGGCCCCGTTCGTGGCCAGCACGGCCGCGGTCACGCCGGCGATGCCGAGATCGGTGCGGCTGCGCGCCTCCATGATGCCGACCTTGATGCTCACGAAGCCCTGGATGAGCAGCGTCAACGCGAGTGCCACGCCGAGGATGGGCTCGACGAACGAGATCACCGGCAGCAGCCAGAGCCCGGTGTTCGTGCCCCAGCGGAACCACCCGGCGCCGCCGAAGATCGACGGCATGGCCTTCGGCCCCTTCTTGTAGCGCTCGCTCGTGGTCACGTGCATGGCGGCCCATAGGGGGCCGCACATCGTCGTGTCGGGCCCGATGATGCTCATGAGCGCGTTGCGGCCGCCGAAGATCAGGTGGGCTCGGTTCGGGTTGTAGACGACCGCCTCGTCGGGGCGCAGGTCGCTGGCTTCCTTCAGCACGACCTTGGCCTGCAGGATGTCGCCGAACACCACGATGTAGGCCGCGAGCACGGTGGGGATCGCGGTAATGAACATCATGAGCGGCGGGAGCCCGACGCCGAAGACCGTGTATTCGGAGAACATGGTCGCGAAGTCGGGGGAGCTGAACCCGCCCTCGATCGTCGGCCATTCGGCCTCGCCGGCCAGCGGGGCGACGATCACGGCCGCGAGGATGCACGGGAGGATGCCGAGGTTGCCGACGAACGCGGCCACACGGTTCTTCGTCTGCAGGCGCTGGAACTGCTTGGAGTAGAGCAGGAGGAAGGCCAGCCCGACGGCGACCGAGATGCTCCACGGGTAGAGCTCGAAGCGGCCGCCTTCGGCAAAGATGCTCTGCACGGCGGCGAATCCGGCGCCGACGACGATGCCGGCCCGCAGCGCATTGGGGATGTAGCGCACGATCTGCTGCGCCAGCCCGGTCACGCCCAGGACGATCGAGAAGACGCCGAGCAGGAGTTGGAACGCGATGAGCGCGTGGACCCGCTGGTCCTCGGGGAAGGCCTGGATGTAGAGCATCAGCAGCGGGATCGCCGGCGTGATCCACCCCGGGACCACCGGGTCGCCGAGCAGGTGGTGCAGCAGGTAGAGGAGGCCGTTGAGCGCGACGATCGCCAGCGCCGCCTCGAACGGCATGCCCAGGAGCTCCTGCAGCAGGGGGATCGCGGCGAGGTCCACCGCGCACATGAGCAGGCCCTGGGTGTAGTCCTGCCACTCGAATCGGTAGTGCACGAACGGCAGCCGGACCGCGAAGGGGCCCGCCTTCCAGTGGGGCGATCTCGCCTCCGGTATGTGCTCTGACTTCGGCATGGTCTTGGTTCTCCTCGTGGTCGGGGCGACGACGGCGGCGCCCGAGCGGGTGGTGGGGTTGCGAATGACGGCGTTGCGGGCGGGGGAGTCAGTCGAACAGGACGACCTGGCGCACCGAGCGCCCGTCCGCGAGGTCGTCGAGGGCGGTGTTGAGGTCGTCCAGGCCGATTCTGCGGCTGATCAGCTTCTCCACCGGCAGGCGTCCCTCGCGCCACCACTGCGCGAAGCGGGGGATGTCGCGGGAGGGGACGGCGGAGCCGAGGTAGCTGCCGATCACGGTGCGGGCCTGGGCGGTGAGCGTCAGGGGCGAGATCGTGCTGCGGGCCGCGGGGTCCGGAAGACCCACCGTGACGGTGCGCCCGCCGGGGCGGGTCGCATCGAACGCGGTCTCGAACGCGCGGGGATGCCCGGCGCACTCGAGGACGTGGTCGGCGGTGATCCCCCGCTCGGCGACCTCGGCGGGCGTCCACGTCTCGTGCGCCCCCCACTGGCGCGCCAGGTCCAGCTTCTCGGGGAGGGTGTCGACGGCGATGACGTCGCCGCTTCCCTGACCGATGGCGACCAGCAGGGCCGCCATGCCGACTCCGCCGAGCCCGACGACCATGACGCTCTCACCCGGTGATGCGGCGATGGCGTTGATCATCGCGCCGCCTCCAGTCAGGACGGCGCACCCCAGGACGGCGGCCACCTCCGGCGGGACGTCGTCGTCCACGCGGACGGCCGAGGCGCTGTGCACCACCGCGTGGGTCGCGAAGGCCGAGACGCCGAGGTGGTGGTGGATCTCCTCCCCGTCGGACGCGAGCCGGCGGGCCCCGCTCAGCAGGGTCCCGGCCTCGTTGGCAGCCGCACCCCGTTCGCAGGGGAGCCTGCCGTCGGTCGCGCACGCCGGGCACTCGCCGCAGCGGGGCAGGAAGGCCATGACCACGCGGTCGCCCGGGTCGATGCCCTGGACGCCGGCCCCGGCCTCGATGACGCGTCCCGCTGCCTCGTGGCCCAGGAGCATGGGGGTCGGGCGGACCCGGCTGCCGTTCACGACCGACAGATCGGAGTGGCATACACCCGCCGCCTCGATCCGCACCAGCAGCTCGCCGGGCCCCGGAGGGGCGAGTTCCACTTCCGCGATGCGCAGCGGCTCAGTCGCCGCGTAGGGGCGCTGCCGCCCGATTTCTTCCAGAATTGCGCCAGTGATCAGCACGTCGTCCTCCTCATGTCGCTCCCATGCTATTGAGGCGGTGATTCACGCCACTATGGACTCGCGCACATGATGGTGCCAATCTGGTGTGCATGAACCACATCGATGGCCGGACGCGGGGCGATCTCCTGCGCGTCCTGTTGGACACCGCGGCCGACTTCACGGCACTGCAGGATGTCGAGGACGTCCTCCAGGCGATCGTCAGACGGACCCGCACGATCATGGGTGTCGACATGACGTACGTCAGCATCAACGACGCCGAGCGGCAGGAGACGTCGATCCGGCAGACCGACGGGGTGTCCACCGCCGCCTACCGCACGCTCAGGATGCCTCTGGGCACGGGTGTTCTCGGGCAGATAGCCACCGGGCTGGCGCCCTATCAAACGTCGGACTATCTGTCCGACGCGGCCCTGAGCCACGTGCCGCACGTCGACGAGATCGTGCGCGCCGAAGGCGTCCAGGCCATCATGGGGGTCCCGCTGACCGTCCACGGGCATGTGATCGGGGCGCTGATCGTCGCGGAGCGGCACGCGCGGCGCTTCACCGCCGACGAGATCGACCTCGTCGATTCCATCGGCACCCACGCCGCCGTCGCGCTGGACAACTCCCTGCGATTCGAGGCGACGGAGGCGCTGACCCGCGACCTCGAGCTCCAGCAGCGGCGGACGAATGCTGAACTGGAGCACATGTCCGCTGTGCGCGATCTGGACCGGCGGTTGATGGAATCCATCATGTCGTCTCCGGATCTGGCCCGAGTCCTCGACGTGGGGCGGGAGGCCCTCGACTCCGACCTGTTCTTCGAGGAGTCCGACGGAGCCCACCCCGCCGTGGCGGAAGAGGACGGGACCGTCCGCGTCCGCGCGGGCACGGAGGAGCTCGGCGCCATCCGCTCGGGACGGCCGTTGGGCGACCGCGAACTGGAGCTGCTCGAACGCGTCGCCGTCCACGCCGCCTTGGCCCTCCTCTTCTCGCGGGCCGCTGAGGACGCGGATCTCCGACAGCAGTCGGAACTGATGGACGACCTTCTCTCGCATCGCATCCAGCCCCAGGGGAGGGTTGCGCGGAAGATGCGCCGGTGGGGGCTCGACCCGTCCGGTCCGCTGTTCGTCGTCGCGATCGCGGCGCCCCAGGCGGATCCGCGCCAGTGCCTTCAAGCGCTGCGGGCATCGCGGACCCGCGGCGTCGTCGTCGACCACCAGCAGCACCTCTGCCTGGTGACATCAGAAGAGCACTGGCAGGCGCACGTGGAGGACGTCTTCGGGAACCGGCGATGGCGCTGGCAGGCGGGCGCCGTCGGCCCCGTGGACGAGGTCGCGGCTCTTCCCGATGCCCACCGGACAGCCGAACTCGCCCTGACAACCCTCGTCGATCTGGGCCGGGACGGGGTCCTCACGGGTGACGACGTCGGATTCGTCGGAGCGCTGCTCGACCTCGACCAGAACGGCCGTCTGCCCCACCCTCTGACGGCCGCCATCGATCCGCTCATCGGCTACGACCGGGAGCACGGAACGGATCTCCTGCGCACCGCATGGATGTATCTCGAGACGGATGGAAGCGTCGCCCGGACGGCCGAGCTCCTCCACATCCACCGGAACACCGTGCGGCAGCGGTTGGAGCGCACGGGCCGGCTCCTGGGCGGGGACTGGGACAGGTCCCCGCGCCGGCTCGAGACGCATCTGGCCCTGCGGATCCTCTCCGCCCGGCATACCGGCAGCCTGCCGGGAGTCGGGGAGGGCCCGCCTCGGGCCCCGTAGATCGGACGGTCGCGCCGGCGCCGGGGCGCGCCTCCGCTGCAACTACGCCCTCAGGGAACTTTTGAGCTTCGTTGTGCGTCGAACAGTGGTGAGTGCGAAGCTAGGATGCGGTGCATCATCACGTGGGCGCTGGCGCATGGCGTGCCGGTGCACCGATTCGATCGCGTCGACGGCCCGGACAACGGCCGCCGCGTGAAGTCCGATCAGGAGGGACGGGGACGGACCCCGAACATGAACGTCAAGAAGATCTTTAACAGCTGGGTCATCTGGGTGCTCATCGGCGCGGCCGCGCTGATCATCTTCCTGCCCACGCTGACTGGGGGAAATGCAGGCCGGGTCGACACGAGTGTCGGACTCCAACTGCTCGAGGAGAACAAGGCCACCGAGGCCGAGATCTTCGACGGCGACCAGCGCGTCGACCTCACGCTGAAGGAAAACTTCAGCCTGGACGGCACCGACCTCGGCAAGGAGGTCTCGTTCTACTACTCCGTGCCCCGCGCCGACGACGTCGTCGAGGCCATGGACAGCGCCAACCTCGACGGCTTCACCGACCAGCCCGTGCAGAACAACTGGTTCGTCTCGATGCTGGGCTTCCTGATCCCCTTCCTGCTGATCGCCCTCCTCTTCTGGTTCCTGATGTCCCGCGCCTCCGGCGGCGGCGGCAAGGTCATGCAGTTCGGCAAGTCCAAGGCCAAGCTGATCACCAAGGACATGCCGCAGGTGACGTTCGTCGACGTCGCCGGCGCTGAGGAGGCCGTCGAGGAGCTCCACGAGATCAAGGAGTTCCTGCAGGAGCCGGGCAAGTTCCAGGCCGTGGGCGCCAAGATCCCCAAGGGCGTGCTGCTCTACGGTCCTCCCGGCACCGGCAAGACCCTGTTGGCGAAGGCCGTCGCCGGCGAGGCCAGCGTGCCGTTCTACTCGATCTCCGGTTCCGACTTCGTCGAGATGTTCGTCGGCGTGGGCGCCTCCCGCGTCCGCGACCTGTTCGAGCAGGCCAAGAACAATTCGCCGGCCATCATCTTCGTCGACGAGATCGACGCCGTCGGCCGCCACCGCGGTGCCGGCGTCGGCGGCGGCAACGACGAGCGCGAACAGACCCTGAACCAGCTGCTGGTCGAGATGGACGGCTTCGACGTCAACACGAACGTCATCCTCATCGCCGCGACCAACCGTCCGGACGTGCTGGACCCCGCGCTGCTGCGTCCGGGCCGCTTCGACCGCCAGGTTCCCGTCGAGGCTCCCGACCTCGCCGGCCGCGAGAAGATCCTGCAGGTCCACGCCAAGGGCAAGCCGATGGTGGACGACATCGACCTGCACGCCGTCGCGAAGAAGACCCCGGGCTACACGGGCGCCGACCTGGCCAACGTGCTCAACGAGGCGGCCCTGCTGACCGCCCGTTCGAACGCGCAGCTCGTCGACGACCGCGCCCTCGACGAGGCCATCGACCGCGTCATGGCCGGTCCGCAGAAGCGCACCCGTCTGATGAAGGAGCACGAGCGCAAGGTCACCGCGTACCACGAGGGCGGCCACGCCCTCGTCGCCGCGGCACTGAACCACTCGGCCCCGGTCACGAAGGTCACGATCCTCCCCCGCGGCCGCGCCCTCGGCTACACGATGGTCGTGCCGGAGGACGACAAGTACTCGGTCACCCGCAACGAGCTGCTCGACCAGCTGGCCTACGCGATGGGCGGCCGCGTCGCGGAGGAGATCGTCTTCCACGACCCCTCCACCGGCGCCTCCAACGACATCGACAAGGCCACCGACATCGCGCGCAAGATGGTCACGCAGTACGGCATGAGCAGCCGGGTCGGCACGGTCAAGCTGGGCTCCGGCGGCGGCGAGCCGTTCCTCGGCCGCGACGGCGGAGGCGGCCGCGACTACTCCGAGGACATGGCGACGATCGTCGACGAGGAGGTCCGGGCCCTGCTCGACGCCGCACACGAGGAGGCCTACCGGATCCTGAACAGGAACCGGAAGGTCCTGGACCGGCTCGCGGTCGAACTGCTCGAGCGCGAGACCCTGAACCAGAAGGAGATCGCCGAGGTCTTCCACGACCTGACCAAGCTGGACCGCCGCGAGATCTGGCTTCTGCACGACGACCGCCCCGTCTCCACCGACGGACCGGTGCAGTCGCGCAAGGAGGAGCGCGAGGCCGCGGCCGCCGCAGCCGGCCGTCGGGAGGGCGACGCCGACGGCGACACCTCCGGTGGGGAGGACGACGACGAGGGCTACTCCGGCGGCGGCGTCACCGACATCCCCGGGGTCAACGACCCCGTCGACAACCAGCCGGGCGGCCGCCCGGGCGGCCTGCCCGCCCAGTCGGAGGCCGCCGGCCGCGACTCCTCGGCCGGCCACGGCGCCGCGCAGGACGACGACGGCCGGTAGCGGCCGCCGTCGTGCCCGCCGGGCGCGCGAGGTGCAGACAGCGGGCGGAGGCACCCCTTCGAACGGGGCGCCCCGCCCGCTGTCCGTCCCTGTCGAGGAAGTGCCGTCCGGCCCGCACATGACGGCCCGGAGGACCGGGCATGTCGCCGGCGGGCGGTGTTGGTTAGGATCGATGGTGTGACTCAGGACGTAGAGATGAACCAGACCCCGCCCTCGACGGGCTTCCAGGTGGACCAGCCGCGCATCCGCGCGGCCGTGCGCGAGATCCTCGAGGCGATCGGGGAGGACCCAGAGCGCGAGGGGCTGCAGGACACCCCCGCGCGGGTCGCCAAGGCCTACTCCGAGTTCTTCTCGGGTCTGCACGAGACGCCGGACGACATCCTGGGCACCACTTTCGACATCGACCACAGCGAACTTGTCCTCGTCAAGGACATCCCGTTCTACTCGACGTGCGAGCACCACCTGGTGCCGTTCCACGGCACTGCCCACGTCGGGTACATCCCCGGCGACGACGGCCACGTGACCGGGCTGAGCAAGCTGGCCCGGCTGGTCGAGCTCTACGCGCGGCGCCCGCAGGTCCAGGAGCGGCTGACGACGCAGATCGCCGAGGCCCTGTGCGAACACCTCGATCCGCGCGGCGTGATCGTCGTCGTGGAGTGCGAGCACATGTGCATGTCGATGCGCGGCGTCCAGAAGCCGGGCGCACGGACGGTCACCTCCGCGGTGCGCGGCCAACTGCGCGAAACAGCAACCCGGGCTGAGGCCATGAGCCTCATCCTCGGCAAATAAGAGTCAACGGTAGGAGCACCATGAACCTTGCAGCCGTCCCCGGGACAGGTCCCGCCACCAGCCCACTGCCCGTCGTGAGGCCCTCCAAGGTCAAGGAGTTCAGCGATCTGCCGACCGGGCGCACGCTGGTCATGGGCGTCCTGAACATCACGGAGGACTCCTTCAGCGACGGCGGCCGCTACGTCAACGCCGACGACGCGATCAAGCACGGCCTGCGCCTCATGTACTCGGGTGCGGACATCATCGACGTCGGCGGCGAATCGACCCGGCCGGGCGCAGCGTTCGTCGACCCGGAGGTCGAGGCCGGGCGCATCATCCCCGTGGTCGAGGCCCTGTCGAAGGCCGGCGCGGTGATCTCGGTCGACACGATGCACGTCTCCACGGCGCGCGCCGCGGTCGAGGCCGGCGCCCACATCATCAACGACGTCTCCGGGCTCACCCACGAGACGGGCATGCCGGAGCTCGTCGCCGAGCTCGGCGTCCCCTACGTGCTCATGCACCGCCGCGGGGACCAGCAGAACATGCACGACTTCGCCCACTACGACGACGTCGTGGGCGAGGTCCTCGCCGAGCTGGGCGAGCTGCGCCAGACCTTCCTGGACGCCGGCGTGAAGCCGGAGCAGCTCATCATCGACCCGGGCCTGGGCTTCGCGAAGGAGGCCCCGCACAACTGGGCCCTCCTGCACCGTCTGGCCGAGTTCGAGGCCTTCGGCCATCCGGTGCTGATCGGCACGAGCCGCAAGCGCTTCCTCGGCTCGCTGCTCTCCAGCAGCGGCGTCCCGGCGGCCGCGGAGGCCCGCGACGCGGCCACGGCCGCCACGAGCGCCCTGGCCGCGGCCGCCGGCGTGTGGGGCGTGCGCGTGCACGAGGTCGAGGCGACGTACGACGCCGTCAAGGTCGCCACCGCGTGGATCCACGGCGGCTCCGGCGAGACCGTGCCGGGGGCCTGACGTGGCGGACAGGATCACCCTCACGGGGATCACGGCCACGGGCCACCACGGGGTCTTCGAGCACGAGAAGCGCGAGGGCCAGCCGTTCGTCGTCGACGTCGTCCTCCACACGGACATCCGACCGGCGGCCGCGGGGGACGACCTGACCCGGACCACCCACTACGGGGAGCTGGCCGAGCTCGTCGTGCAGCACATCGAATCCGGTCCGTTCGACCTGATCGAGACCCTGACGGAGAACATCGCCGCGGCCGTGCTGGGCGGTTTCGAGCGCGTCGACGCGGTCGACGTCACCGTCCACAAGCCCAAGGCCCCGATCGAGGTCCCCTTCGGCGACGTCGCCATCACCATCCACCGCGAACGGGACGGGAGCCGGGCATGACGGGCACGGAACAGGTCAGCGCGGTGCTCGCCCTGGGCAGCAACCTGGGCGAGCGCGGCGACACGCTCTCGAACGCGGTCGGCGACCTCATCGCGCACCCCGGTGTCCGCCTGATCCAGGTCTCCGAGGTCGTGCAGACGAAGCCCGTCGGCGGGCCCGAGGGCCAGCCGGACTTCCTGAACATGGTGATGGAGATCGAGACCAGCCTCGACCCGCTCGAACTGCTGGCCCACTGCCAGGACGTCGAGAACAGGCACCACCGGGTCCGGGAGGTCCGCTGGGGCCCGCGCACCCTCGACGTCGACATCATCACCCACGACCAGACGCGGCTCGACACCGAGAAGCTGACGATCCCGCACCCGCGGGCGGCGGAGCGGGCGTTCGTCCTGCAGCCCTGGGCGTGGATGGACCCGGAGGCGACCCTGGGCGGCGTGTCCGTGGCCGCGCTCGCAGCGCAGGCCGCCGACCTGTCGGACCTGAGCCTGTACGACCCGGAGACCGACGAGGTCGGCGATTAGAGCATGAGCACCATCCGCCCGCTCTGGCTGGCCCTCATCGCCGTCGTCACGGTGGTCCTCGGGTGGGCCGCGAGCCTGCTCGCCGCCGCCAACGGGCTGCCGGCCCCGGTCCTGCACGTCACGAGCCTCATCACGATGGCCGCCGGCACCATCATCACCCTCGTCCTCGGGCTGCGGGTGCGCGCCTACCAGCGCCAGCGCGCCGAGTTCCGGGACCGCGAACGACGGCGGCAGGCCGGCGGCGTCGAGCACGCCCGCGGCGCCGCGCGGCCGGTCGAGATCAGCCCGGTCCTGGCCGCCCGCACGCTCGTGCTGGCGCAGGCGCTCGCCTACGCCGGCGCGGTGATCTGCGGCTGGCACGGCGGCGTCCTGCTCGACCTCCTCGGGGCCGCGCCCTTCGGATCGAGTTCCGTGACGCTGTCTCTCATCATGATTGCCGCCGCTGGTCTCATGAGTGTGGTGGGATGGGTCGTGGAGCAGTTCTGCAAGGTGCCGCCGGGCGAAGACCAGGCGGACGGCCCGGAGGGCACTCGAGGGGAGACCAATGGAGATGGACAGGGGTATGCGCCAGGTGCCGGAAACTGATCGGGCGCCGGCGGGCGCGGCCGTCGCGGACGATCCGAAGACCATCGACCCGGAGGGGGTCGACTGGCTGCGGGTGCACCCCGACTACGTCAAGGTCCGGATCTTCGGCGTGCTGATCGGCGCCGTCGTCTGGCTGATCATCACCTCCATCCCGCTCGTCCTCCGCAGCACCGGCGTCTGGGGCGGCTACCCCGAGTGGCTCGCGTGGCTGCTGCCGGGCCTCGCCCTCCTCTGGTCCCTGATCGACCTGTTCGTCACGAACCGCCGCGTCCGCGCGATCGGGTACGCCGAGCGCGACGACGACCTCCTGGTCCGCCAGGGCATCCTGTTCAAGAAGGTGCTCGTGGTCCCGTACGGCCGCATGCAGTACGTCGACGTGCAGATGGGCCCGGTGGACCGCGCGTTCGGCCTGTGCAAGGTCCAGCTGCACACGGCCGCCTCCGACGTCACCGCCACCATCCCGGGCGTCACGGCGGACGAGGGCGCCCGCCTCCGCGAGCAGCTCTCCGCCCGCGGCGAGGCGAGGCTGGCCGGGCTGTGAGCCAGGACCAGCCGAACCCCGACGACGACGGCGCCGCCCCGGTCGAGGCCGCGCCCCGGAGCCCGGAGGACTTCCACGAGGAAGCGCCGTGGCACCGCGTCCATCCCGTCTCGCCGTTCGTGCGCGGCTGGCTCGTCATCGTCGCGCTGGTCTACGGCTTCGGCCAGAACTGGCTGCAGAATCTCATCCCGGGCTTCGGCGGCGACGACGGTGACTCCTCCAAGGACGCGGAGTTCCTGAATTTCATCTTCGAGTCTGTGGCATGGGTCATCGCCGGCGGGCTGCTCGTGCTGCTGCTCATCCTCGGCGGCTTCTACCTCTCCTGGAAGATGACGCGCTACCAGCTGACCGACCGGCACGTGAACGTCCGCTCCGGCATCGTCTTCCGCCAGCAGCGGCAGGCGCGCATCGACCGCGTGCAGGCGATCGACATCGTCCAGCCGCTGATCGCCCGCATCTTCGGCCTCGCCGAGCTCAAGTTCGAGGTGGCCGACGGCGGCTCCACGGCGATGAAGCTCGCCTTCCTCAAGCTGCCCGCGGCCAAGGAGCTGCGCGGCGCGATCCTCGCCCGCGCCGCCGGCCTCCGCGCGGAGGCCGCCGGGGACGGCCCGCGCCCGGGCGCCACCGCGCCGGCGGCGACGGACGGCACCGCGGCCCCGGACGCCGTCGTGCAGGACGCGCCCGTGGCGCCCGAGAACGTGCTGGTGCGCGTCCCGCCGGGGCGGCTGATCGCGTCGATCGTGCTCAGCCCGGCCGTCTGGATCGCGGTGATCGTCCTGGGTGTCGGCCTCGCGGTCCAGTTCGCCACCGACGGCGCGTTCCTCATGGTCTACCTCCTCCCGGGCCTGTTCGGCTTCGTCCCGTGGATCTGGGGACTCTTCAACAACGGCTACAACTTCGCCGCCGCCGTCAGCCCCGACGGCCTCCGCCTCAGCTACGGGCTGCTCGACACCCGGCACCAGACCGTTCCCCCCGGGCGGATCCAGGCGGTGCAGGTCCGGCAGGGCGTGATCTGGCGGCTCATGGGCTGGCACAAGATCGTGATCAACGTGGCCGGCTACGGCGCGAGCGCGGACGGCGGCGAGACCCGGTCCACCGTACTGCCCGTCGGAACCCGCGCCGACGTGCTGAACATCCTCTCGATCGTGCTGCCGAACCCGGGCACCGACCGGCCGCTCGAGCTCGTCGAGGCCGGCATCGCCGGCTCCGGCGGCGCCGAGGGGTTCACGACGACGCCGCGCAGCGCCCGCCTGCTCTCCCCGCTCGCGTGGCGTCGGCAGGGGTTCACGGTGACGGAGAGCGCGGTCTTCTCCCGCTACGGGTTCCTGCTGCGCTATCTGGACATCGTCCCGCACGAGCGCACGCAGGGCATCAGCCTCGTGCAGGGGCCGCTCGCCCGCGCCGCATCGGTGTGTTCGGTGCGGATGATGACCACCGACGGGCCCGTCTCGCCGTACATCGTCCAGGCCGCGAGCCCCGTGGCCCGGCGGTTCTTCCTCGAGCAGTCGGCCCGGGCGGCCCGTGCCCGCGCCGCCCACGACCACAACCACTGGCTCGACGACGACCCGTACGGCACCGGTGTCGCGCAGCTGCCCGTCGCCCAGCAGGCGATGAGCGCCGGCGCCACGGAGGATCCGGCCCGCGGGGCGGCTCCCGCCCCGAACCAGCACGAGAGGGACAACCAGCATGACTAAGCCCGGACGACTCGGCGTCGGCATCATCGGCGCAGGCAGGGTCGGTGCCGTCCTCGGCGCCGCCCTGCGTGCGGCGGAGCACCAGGTGGTGGGCGTCCATGCGGTCTCGGAGGACTCCCGCGAGCGCGCGGAGAACCTGCTGCCGGGCGTCCCGGTGCTCGACATCGACGAGATCCTGCGCCGCGCCGAGCTCGTGCTGTTCGCCGTCCCGGACGACCAGCTCGGCCCGCTCGTGGCCGGGCTCGCCGACGGCGGCCACTTCAAGACGGGCCAGATCGTCGTCCACACCGCCGGACGCTTCGGTCTCGAGGTCCTCGCCCCGGCGCGCTCCGCCGGCGCGATCCCCCTCGCGATCCACCCCGCCATGACCTTCACCGGCATGAGCCTCGACCTGACGCGTCTGCCGGACTGCGTCTTCGGCGTGACCGCCGACAACATGATGCTGCCGATCGCCCAGGCGCTCGTCGTCGAGATGGGTGCCGAGCCCGTGGTCGTCGCGGACGCCGACCGGGTGGCCTACCACGCGGCCCTCGCGCACGCGTCGAACCACCTCGTGACCCTGGCCGGCCAGTCGGCCCAGCTGCTGCACGAGGTCGGCGTCGAACGCCCCGACCGCGTCCTCGGCCCGCTCATGCGGGCTTCTCTAGAGAACGCGCTCGCCTCCGGTGAGGCGGCCCTGACGGGCCCGGTCGCCCGGGGGGACGCCGGAACGGTCGCCGAGCACGTGGCCGCCCTCGAGACAGTGGACGACGACGTCCGCCTCGCCTACACGTCGATGGCCCGCGCCACCGCGCTGCGCGCGGCGGACCGCGGGCTGATCACGCGGGCGCAGGCCATCGAGATCGCCCGCGTCCTCGAAGGACCCTCCTCCTAGACTGTGTGGCGTGAGTACACATCCTGAGCGCACCGAACCGACGATCGTCCGCACCGTTGCCGAGTTGAAGGCCGCGGGCCGGGAGCTGCTCGAGTCGGCGGCGGCCGCGGGACGCACCGCCTCCCTGGGGCTCGTGCCGACGATGGGCGCCCTGCACGAGGGGCACGCCCGGTTGATCGCGCAGGCACGGGCGGAGAACGCCGTCGTCGTGGTCACCGACTTCGTGAACCGCCTCCAGTTCGACGACCCGGCCGACTACGAGCGGTACCCCAGGGTCCTGGAGGCCGACCTGGCCGTCGCCGGCGATGCGGGCGCCGACCTGGTCTTCGTGCCGGAGGAGCGCGAGGTCTATCCCGACGGCCGCCCGCGGATCCTGCTCTCGGCGGGCACGCTGGGGGAGAAGTTCGAGGGGGCCTCGCGCCCGGGGCACTTCGACGGGATGCTCACGGTGGTCGCGAAGCTGCTGCACTACGGCATGCCCGACCCGGCCACGGCCGCCGCGACCGGGTACCGCGTCTACTTCGGGCAGAAGGATGCGCAGCAGTTGGCCATCGTGCAGCGCATGGTCCACGACCTGGACTACCCGGTGGAGATCCGTCCCGTTCCCATCGTGCGGTCGGCGGAGGGCCTCGCCCTTTCGAGCCGCAACCAGTTCCTCTCCGATGCGGAGGCGGAAGCCGCCCTGGTCCTCTCCCGCTCGCTGTTCCTGATGAAGGAGCGCGCCGAGGCCCACCTGCCGCTCGCACCCGACGACGCCTTGGACATGATCGCGTCCGCCCCCGGGGTTCAGCTCGACTACTTCGAGGTCGTTGATCCCTCCACGCTCGAACCGCTGGCCTTCAACTGCGCGGAGACCCCGTTCACCGGGGAGGCGCTCGTGCTCGTGGCGGCCCGGATCGGCAGTGTCCGCCTCATCGACAACATGCCGTTGCGCGCCGATTGAAAGCGGCTCCGCTGGAGGCCTCCGAGGCATTCCCTGCGGACTGGAAGAGATGCTTCGAGAATGCCATTCAAGTGTGACGCAGGACGCATCGACAGGTTGACGGTCGAGCGGTCCCTCTGGGGGCACACTTCCCCGTGAACTCGGGGAAAACGGGCAGTTTCCAGCAGGAGGCCCTCCGATTTGGCAGTCCCGCAAAACCTGTGTAGAGTATTTCGAGTCGTCGCAGCGAGGACAGCGGAGATCGCAGAGATAACCGGCTGAGAATCGTTTGTCGATGACGGCTTTCCTTTCTTTTCTTTCCGGTTTTCGGCCGGGGCGCTGTAGTGCCCGGGACATTGATTCCGGAGGGGAATTGATCCGGGAAATGCCGGGCGGATCACGCAGAGCGGATTTGCACGGCAGGAACGGATGGGGTAAGCTGGATAAGTTGCCGCGAATTGAGCGGACCGGCCGGATGAGGCGGGTTTGCAAAGCGTGTGTGTCTGTTGTTTGAGAACTCAATAGTGTGCCAAGT
>NZ_BMXK01000010.1 GCF_014651715.1 Zhihengliuella salsuginis | reverse complement strand
CTCGTGAAGCTGACCCGTACTAATAGGCCGACAACTTACACCACAAACACCACTGCCCCACGCTTCAACTGTGGGGGTCACTGGTGGCAGGAATGCTACGCGTCCACTATGCGGTACCGAAACAACAACCATTGTTTCAGTGCGATAATTGAATAACCGTCACCACGGTCCCACCCATGATCATTGGGTTCGGGGTGTGGTGGCACCACAGTCACGACAAACGTGACCCATGGATTTCCCACCCCCGGCATGATGTGTCGGGTGGAGCGGGTACGAGGGTTACGGCGGTCATAGCGTGGGGGAAACGCCCGGTCCCATACCGAACCCGGAAGCTAAGACCCACAGCGCCGATGGTACTGCACTCGGGAGGGTGTGGGAGAGTAGGTCACCGCCGGACAACTATTACGGGACAGGCCCCGCAGCAGAGATGCTGCGGGGCCTGACCTGTTTAACACCACAAAGAACAGGCCCCGAACGCACGACGGATTCCGGGTATCTACCGTCGCACGGAGGCAGCGGTAGTGTGGACGGATGCAAGGACTTTTCTCACACGCTCCGACGCCCGACCCGGACCCGACACCCGACGAAGATTCCGGTCCGCTCCGCTTCACCGTCCGCGTCCCGGTCGCCGACGGCAAAGCCTTCGAAGGGTTCACCGAATACATCCACCTCTGGTGGCCCGCCGATGAATACTCGCGTTTCGGGTCCGGAACCCACATGTCGCTCGACCAGGACGGTCTCGCCGAAGAAACCGATTCCGGCGAACACTGCCAGTGGGCCAGCCTCCACGAAGCCACGGCGCCGACCCGCCTCGAGCTCCGGTGCACTTACGACTTCGAAGACCTCCCTCCCAGCCGCGTCGTCGTCACCTTCGTGGACGAAGGAGGCGAGACGGATGTGACGCTGACCCACGACCACCTGTCCGCCGGGGCGGACGGACGCCGGCAGTCGGAGGCGTACTCGTTTTGGGCGGAGATCCTCGGCCGATTCGGGCGCTTCATGGGCGCGGGTTGATCGCATGGTGAATCAGACATCCACAACGGATCCGGACCACGGCCCGGCGCTTCGGGCGCTGATCGATCCGGACGGCGCCGCCGGCAAGGTCGATCTCGATCAGGCGGTGCGCACCGCCTACAGCCGTGATTTCGGGCCCCGGCACGACGAGTTCGTCCCCGACGCCGTGATCTTCGCGGACAACGTCGCGGATGTCCAGGCCGTCCTCTCCTACGCCAACGAGCACTCCGTGCCCGTCATCGCCCGCGGTGCGGGGACAGGGGTCTCCGGGGGAGTGAACGCCAGCGAGGGCTGCATCGTCCTGAGCCTGGAGCGGATGAACGAGATCCTGGAGATCCGTCCCGACGACGAGGTCGCTGTGGTCCAACCCGGGGTCGTCAACGGGGACCTGGGTGACGCCGTGGCGGAGCACGGGTTGATGTACGCCCCTGACCCGGCGAGCTACCGCCAGGCGACAATCGGCGGGAACATCGCCACCAACGCCGGCGGGCTGCGGTGCGCCAAATACGGTGTCACCAGGGATTCCGTCCTGGGGCTCGACGTGGTGCTCGCCGACGGCACCCTCCTGCGCACGGGCAAGGGGACCTTCAAGGGAGTGGCCGGGTACGACCTGACCAGCCTCCTCGTGGGTTCCGAAGGGACACTCGGCGTCGTCGTCTCCGCGACGGTCAGGCTGCGTTATCTCAGTGCCGACTCCAGGTCGATCTCGGCATTGTTCCCCTCCATCGAGGATGCGGCCTCCGGCGTGCTGGCGATCGGGCGTCGGCGCGTTCAGCCGGCCATTATGGAATTCCTCGACGCCGGCACCATGGCCGTCATCGACGAGACCTTCGGAACGGATCTGTCACAGCGAGGCGGCGCTCTGCTGCTGGTGCGGACCGACGGGCACGGAGCTGCCATCGAGGAGGAGATCGTCCGGGGCGCGCTGTCAGAACTCGGCGCCGAGTTGAGTGAACCGGGCGACGATGTGGCTACCCGGCTGATCGAGATGCGCCGCGCCAGCCGCGGTGACATGCAGGACGACGCATACCGTGTGGGCGAGGACGTCGCCGTGCCCCGATCGCGACTGGTCGACTACGTGCACCGGCTCTCGACGATCGCCGCGAAACACGACGTCATGCTCCGAGTCGTGGCGCACGCCGGCGACGGCAACCTGCATCCCACCTTCTGGGTGGCACCCGAGGACGGGGCCGCGGGTCTCGAGCGGCTCGGTCAGGCACTCGATGCGTCTGTGCGTGCCGCGCTGGAGGCCGGCGGTACGATCACCGGCGAACACGGCATCGGCCAGTTCAAGCTGCGCTGGCTGCCCTGGGAGCAGCAGGAGGAGGTGCTCCAGCTCCAACGGCGCATCAAAGACGTCTTCGATCCCCGGGGCATCCTGAATCCCGGCAAGGGCATCGCCTAGAACACGGGCGTCTGGGGCCCGGACCGCGCTGCCGGGCCCCTCGATTAGGCGTTTGATTGGGCAACCGGTAAAGTAGATGAGGTCGCTGAGACACCGGGGTGTAGCGCAGCTTGGTAGCGCGCCTCGTTCGGGACGAGGAGGTCGCAGGTTCAAATCCTGTCACCCCGACCACGGTTGAAAGGGCCGGCTCTTCAGAGCCGGCCCTTTCTGCGTTCAAATCCGGGGGAGTGCAGCAGGGGCGGGATCGAAGGCAGCGGGAAGCGGCACGAGACGGCCCCCGGGGGCGGGGCAACTGAAATACCGGGTCCGGCGCATCGACCTCGGCAATGGCGAGCACTGCGACCTCGACGACACCTCGGGGCCGTACACCGACACGGCGGCCGAGATCGCCTGCGTCGCAGTCCGCGACGGGACCGATCCGGAATCCGCGGTCAAGGCCGGCATCCGGAACTCGGCGGTCTCCTCGTCGATGGGGGGAAGAGGTGAAAATGGTCTGGGCCGCCCGCTGGCGCCGGATGTCCTGGTGGACTTGTCGACTGGTGACAATATCCCTATGACCCGCGAGTGGATCCTGCCCAATGCACCTGTCCCGGTGGAAACCGTGCCGGTCTACCAGGCACTGGGGAAGGCGGTCGGCGGCACCGGTCAGGCGCGCGGGGCCGCCGTCGACGTCCTGGCCACGAACTCGGTCGGGAAGAAGCCCCGCGTCGGATCGCGGTCCAGCTCGCGTTCGCCGAGCAGCTGCAGGACCTTGCGGACGGCGGAAGCGCCTTGGCCGCGGGCGTCCTGGGCGATCGTGGTCAGGCCGAACAGCTCGCCGAGGTCGTGCCCGTCGATCCCGACCACCGATAGATCCCCGGGGACGGACAGCCCCAGATCGCGGGCGGCGAGGATGGCTCCGAAGGCCATCTCGTCCGATGCGCACACGACGGCCGTCGGCTGGCGGCGCGGGGCCGCCATCACGTTGCGCACCTTCCGGTAGCCGCCCTGGATCGTGAAGTCGGCGGTCAGGAGCCACTCCGGCCGCACCGGCAGGTTCGCCTGGTCGAGGGCGTACTCGTAACCGTCCTGGCGGGCGGAGGCGAGCTTGAAGTCGACCTCGAACTCCTCGGTGCCGCCCAGATAGGCGATCTCGCGGTGGCCGAGTCCGACCAGGTGCTCGGTCGCCATCGAGGCGAGGTTGAAGTCGTCGACCCGGATCGTGTCGATGTCGGGGATCAGTCCGCCGATCGCGACCACGGGTTTGCCCACGGACGCCAGCTGCTGGACCTCGTGGGGCTGCAGTTTGAGCGTCAGGGTGATGACACCGTCGAGCCGCTTGCGCAGCAAAAGGTCCCCGAAAACCGACTCGCGGTGCTGGTCCTGGCCTCCGGTGTTGTACAGCGTGAGGTCGTAGCCCGCCTCGATGAGCTCGTTCGTGATGCCCTCGAGCACCGTGGAGAAGAACCAGCGGCCCACGGTGGGGACCACGACGCCGATGTTCCGGCTGCGTCCGGAGGCGAGGGAGGACGCGTTGAACGAGACGACGTAGCCGAGCTCCTCCGCCGCGCGCTGCACCTTGGCGCGCGTCGATGCGGAGACCTTCCCGTTCCCGCTGAGGGCACGCGAGACCGTGGCCACGGAGACCCCCGCGCCGAGTGCGACATCCTTGATTCCCGCCATGGCGTTCTAGTGTTCCACGTCGAGCCATACGGCCGCGTCCGGCGCGAGCCGTCCGTCGGCGTCCACAGCCCCCGGAACGCTTTCCAGCAGGAGGCTGCCCGCCGGCAGCGCCGTCGGGGCGTCGCCCGAGTTGAGTACGACGACGGTCCGCCCGTTGCGGTAGGCCGTCACGTCGTCTGCCGATCCGGCGTCCGCCGCCAGCCAGGCGAGACCGCCCAGGCCGAGACCGCGTTCCGCGCGGACGGCGAGCCCGTTGCGGTAGAGCTCGAGCGTCGAGGCCGGATCGCCCGCCTGCACGTCGCGTGCGTAGCGGTCCCAGTTGCCGGGCTGCGGCAGCCACGCGCTGGACGTGGGCGTCCCGGCGTCGTCGTGTCCGGGGCCGCCGGGGCGGGTGCTGAATCCGAGCCCGGGGGCGCCGGCGACCCAGGGGAGCGGGACGCGGCAGCCGTCGCGCCCGACGCGCTCGCCGCCGGTCCGGAAGAAAGTGGGGTCCTGGCGGAACTCGTCGGGCAGGTCGAGGAAGTCGGGCAGGCCGAGCTCCTCGCCCTGGTAGAGGTACACGCCACCGGGCAGCGCGAGCGTGAAGAGGGACGCGGCGCGCGCACGGCGCAGCCCGAGGTCCTCGTCGGCGACGAGATCGGAGAGCTTCCCGCCCTCGTTGACGCGCCCGGTCATGCCGAGGCCGAACCGGGTCGAGTGGCGGGTGATGTCGTGGTTGGACAGGACCCAGGTGGTCGGGGCGCCCACGGCGTCGAAGGCCGCGAGCGAACGCTCGACGACGCTTCGGAACGACTCCGCACCCCAGGCCGCGCCGAGGTAGTCGAAGTTGAACGTCTGGTGCATCTCGTCCGGGCGCACCCAGTCGGCCATGGTCTCCACGGGGTGGGCGTTGGCCTCGCCGCAGAGGATGCGCTCGCCGTCGTACTCTTCGACCAGTTCGCGCCAGCTGCGGAAGACGTCGTGCACGGCGGCGCGGCCGAACATCGGCGCGTCGGAGAACGGGAAGCCCTCGATCGACCGGCCGTCGGGGCGTCCGCCCCAGTCGGGCAGGCCGGGCTCCTTGATGAGCGCGTGGGCGACGTCGACGCGGAAGCCGCCGGCCCCGCGGTCGAGCCAGAAGCGCAGGATGCGCTCGAACTCGGCGCGCACGGCGTCGCTGTCCCAGTTGAAGTCCGGCTGCGAGGAGTCGAAGAGGTGCAGGTACCACTGGCCGGGGGCGCCCTCGTCGTCCGTCGTGCGCGTCCAGGCGGGCCCGCCGAAATGGGACTGCCAGTTGTTGGGCGGCTCGGCGCCGTCCTCGCCGCGCCCGTCGCGGAAATGGAAGAGCTCGCGCTCGGGCGATCCCGGGGCGGCCGCGAGCGCGGCCTGGAAGAGGGGGTGCGCGTCGGAGCAGTGGTTGGGGACCAGGTCGACGATGATCTTCAGCCCGAGCCGGTCGCCTTCTGCGATGAGTGCGTCGAAGTCATCGAGCGTGCCGAACATCGGGTCCACATCGCAGTAATCGGAGACGTCGTAGCCGGCGTCCTTCTGCGGAGACCGGAAGAACGGGGAGAGCCAGACGGCGTCCACGCCGAGATCGGCGATGTGGTGAAGTTCCGCGGTGATGCCCGGCAGGTCACCCATGCCGTCGCCCGTGGAGTCCCGGAAGGAGCGAGGGTAGACCTGATAGATCACCGAACGGCGCCACCATTCGTCACCCGTGGAGGGGGCATGAACGAGGCGCTCGGCGGAGAGGGAGGCTGCTGGCTGCGACATGCGCACCATCGTACCCACCGAATCCCCATTGTGGAAGCGATTACATGTTTAGGGCTCACTATTTTCAGCGAACTTCGCAAGGTAGACGGAAGTCATGAAACCGTTTACACTCGTGTCACACATCACTCAGCAGTGCGAAACGTTCGTCCGCACCTGGGGAAGTCAACGAGAAAGGTTCACCATGAAGGTGCAGAATCTCCCCGGCACGACCCGCCGGGCATTCACCCTCACCGCCTTGGGCGCATCGGCGGCCATCGCCTTGGCCGCGTGCGGCGGCGGCTCGACCGAGTCGGCCGAGTCGGAGGCGCCCGCTGGCGGCGAGACCTCGGCCACGCTGACGATGTGGACCGACGCGGAGCGCGCGCCGGCCCTGAAGGACATCGCGGCACAGTTCAAGGAAGATCAGGGGATCGAGGTCGACCTCGTGATCAAGGACTTCGCCGCCGTGCGTGACGACTTCATCACGCAGGCGCCGACGGGCAAGGGCCCGGATGTGCTCGTGGCACCGCATGACTGGCTGGGCACCCTGGTTCAGAACGGCGTCATCGCCCCCGTGCAGCTCGGCGACAAGGCCGATGACTTCACCGAGGCCTCCGTGCAGGCCATGACCTACGAGGGCCAGGTGTACGGCGTGCCGTATGCCGTCGAGAACATCGCCCTGATCCGCAACACCGAGCTGGTGGGCGAGGCCCACGAGACGTTTGACGACGTCGTTGCAGCCGGTGAGGCCAGCGGCGCTGAGTTCCCGTTCCTAGTGGGCCTCGACCCCAAGCAGGCTGACCCGTACCACACGTACCCACTGCAGACCTCGTTTGGTGCGCCGGTCTTCGAGCAGGCCGAGGACGGTTCCTATGACGTCTCCCAGCTCGCCATGAATAACGACGGCGGCAAGGAGTTCGCGCAATTCCTCGCCGATAACGGCGACCAGGGCACCAAGGTGTTCAACTCGAACGTCACCGGTGACATCGCCAAGGAGAAGTTCCTCGCCGGCGAGGGCGCCTACTTCCTGACCGGCCCGTGGAACGTGCCGGCCATCGAGGAGGCCGGAATCGACTTCGCGATCGACCCGCTGCCGACCGCCGGCGGCGAAGCCGCGCAGCCGTTCATCGGCGTCAACGGCTTCCTGGTCTCCTCCTACTCGGAGAACGAACTGGCCGCGAACGAGTTCGTGGTGAACTACCTCAGCACCGAGGCCGCGCAGGATGCCCTGTTCGATCAGGGCGGCCGCCCGCCGGCGCTCATCTCCTCCTTCGAGAAGGCTGCCTCCGACCCGGTGATTGAGGCCTTCGGCGAGATCGGCACGAGCGGCGTGCCGATGCCGGCCGCCCCCGAGATGCAGGCCGTGTGGGCTGACTGGGGCGCCACCGAGCTCAACCTCATCAAGGGTAACGAGTCGGACCCGGCAGCTGCCTGGGAAGAAATGTCCAAGAACATCGAAGCAAAGTTCAACGGCTAGGTATAACGCGTGAACGGTGAATCAACCTCCACCCGGGGCGCCGTAGCGCCCGCGGCCGGTCCGAAGGGGACCGGCCGCGGGGGCCGCCGCCTGCCCACGAACCCCGACGGCATGATCGGGATCGTGGCCAAAATCCTCCTGCTGGGATTCGTCGACGCCATCGCGGCGTTCGCCCTGTTCCAGCTGGCGATCAACGGCGAGTGGCTGGTCTTTGCGGTCAGCCTGATCGTGACGATCGGCATCAACTGGATCTATCTGCGCCGCGGCGGCCTGCCCGCCAAGTATCTGGCGCCGGGGATCCTGTTCCTGCTGCTGTTCCAGGTGTTCGCGATGGTCTTTTCGACCTACATCGCGTTCACCAACTACGGCGATGGGCACAACTCGTCCAAAGAAGATGCCATCGACTCGATTCAGTTGTCCGCCTTGGAACGGGTCCCCGATTCACCGCAATACGCTGCCACCGTCCTTGACGACGGCGGCGAGCTCGCTCTGCTGGTGACCGATCCTGACGGCAACGTCAGCGTCGGCACCGCAGAGGAACCGCTCGAACCGGTGGAGTCGGCCCAGCTCGACTCCACCGGCAAGGCGGTCGGGCTCGACGGATACACGACCCTGGCCTTTGGCGACATCCTCGCCCGGCAGGGCGAGGTGGCCGACCTCGTGGTGCCGATCAGCGACAACCTCGACGACGGCACCCTCCAGACGCAGGACGGGTCCACCGCCTACGTCTTCAAGCCGCGGCTCGTCTACGACGAAGCCGCCGACACCTTTACCGATGTCAGCTCCGGGAAGGTCTACACCGACTCCGGGGAGGGCACCTTCCAAGCAGAGGACGGCAGCACGCTCGGCGTCGGCTGGAAGATCAACGTCGGCTTCGACAACTTCGTCCGCGCCTTCACCGACCAGAACCTCCGGGGACCGCTGCTCTCGGTCATCCTCTGGACGTTCGCCTTCGCCGGCATCTCCGTCGCCGCAACCTTCGCGCTCGGAATCTTCCTCGCCATCGCGTTCAACCGGGCGGACCTGAAGGGCAAACGGATCTACCGCATCCTCATGATCCTGCCGTACGCGTTCCCGGCGTTCCTGTCCGGCCTCGTCTGGTCCGGACTCATGAACGCCGAGTTCGGCTTCATCAACAACGCGATCCTCGGCGGAGCCTACATCCCGTGGCTGACGGACCCGGTGCTGTCGAAGATCTCCGTGCTGATCGTGAACATCTGGCTCGGCTACCCGTACATGTTCCTCGTCTGCACGGGCGCGCTGCAGTCGCTCCCGGAGGACGTGGAGGAAGCCGCCCGCATCGACGGCGCAGGCGCGTGGACCATCTTCCGGGTCATCAAGCTGCCGCTGCTGCTCGTCTCACTGGCCCCGCTGCTGATTTCCTCCTTCGCGTTCAACTTCAACAACTTCAACGTGATCTACATGCTCACCGGCGGTGGGCCGCGCTTCGACGACACGAATCTCGACATCGGTGCTACGGACATCCTCATCACGATGGTCTACAAGGTCGCCTTCGGCGGCGCCGGGCGCGACTACGGCTTGGCCAGCGCGCTGGCGATCATCATCTTCATCGTGGTCGGCGTCATCTCGGCCATCAGCTTCCGCAAGACCAAGGCTCTGGAGGAGATCAACTAATGAGCACCTCACAGACATCCACCCGCACGCCGGTGGAACACATCCCGCAGGTCAAGATGTCCTTCGGCCGCTGGTTCAAGGAGAAGGGCTGGCGCCACGTCGTCGCGATCGCCGCCACTCTCTTCTCGATCTTCCCGCTGGTCTACGTGCTCTCCGCGGCACTGAACCCCACCGGTACCATGGCGGGCACCACCAGCCTCTTCACCAACGTCGGCCTGCAGAACTTCGTGGACCTCTTCTCGGATCCCGATCGCCCGTTCGGCAAGTGGCTCATCAACACGCTCGTCATCGGGCTGACCGCCAGCGCCGGCACCGTCTTCCTGGGCGCATGCGCCGCGTATGCCTTCTCCCGCATGCGTTTCGCGGGCCGTCGCTTCAGCCTGTTGGCCCTCCTGCTGCTGCAGATGTTCCCGCAGCTGCTCGCCGTCGTCGCCCTGTTCCTGCTGCTGAACTACCTCGGTGACATCATCCCGGCCATCGGCCTGGGCACGTCACTCGGCCTCATCATGGTCTACCTCGGCGGCGCGCTCGGCGTGAACACCTACCTGATGTACGGGTTCTTCAACACGGTCCCGCAGTCCCTCGACGAGTCCGCCCGTATCGACGGCGCCTCCCACATGCAGGTCTTCTTCCGGATCATCCTGCCCCTGGTGACGCCGATCCTGGCAGTCGTCGGCCTGCTCGCGTTCATCGGTATCTCGAGCGACTTCGTCATCGCCTCTGTGGTGTTGACGGACCCGGATACGCAGACCCTCGCCGTGGGTCTGTATTCCTACGTGGCCCAGCAGCGCAGCGAGAACTGGGGGGTCTTCGCCGCCGGCGCCGTGCTCGCGGCCGTCCCGGTCATGGCCCTGTTCTTGTACCTGCAGCGTTACATCACCTCCGGCCTGACCTCTGGCAGTGTGAAGGGGTAACGCCCACCCAACTGCGAGGGGAATCGCATGAGTATCACGTCCCTGCAGAGCATTGCCCGCTGGCCGCATCACGATGGGTCCGCGCTCTGCGTCTCTAACGCGTTCCCCGAGCTGGGGGAGAAGGTCACCGTTCGGCTGCGCGTGCCGCGCAGCCTCGGCGAGGTTGACGGCGTCTGGTTGCGCAGCGTGCGCGACGGTGAACCCCACTACGACGCCGCCGCACCCGTGGGCGGCAGCGACGTCGTACCGTGGGATTGGTATAGCGCCGAGCTGAGCGTCATCAACCCCGTGCAGCGTTACCGCTGGGCGATTCGCCTCGGCGGGCGGACGCACTGGCTCAACGCGGCCGGCTTCTTCAACCGGGACGTGCGCGATGACCACGACTTCCGGGTCGTCGCGCTGGACCGCACGGTGGCGGACCCGACGCCCGATTGGGTACACCAGTCCGCCATGTACCAAGTGTTTCCGGACCGGTTTGCCCGCTCGGAGCAGGCGGACCTGCACCCGACGCCGGAGTGGGCGATCGCCTGCGACTGGGATACTAGCGAGGTGTTCGGGCGCAGCCCGGAGACCCCGTACCAGTTCTTCGGCGGCGACCTGCCCGGGATCACGGAGAAGCTGGACCATATTCAAGGGCTCGGCGCTACGGTGCTGTACCTGACGCCGATGTTCCCCGCGCGTTCCAACCACCGCTACGACGCCTCCGACTTTTCTGGGGTCGACCCGCTGCTCGGCGGGGACTCGGCGCTCGTCGAGCTGGTGGAGGCGGCGCACGCGCGGGGTCTGCGCGTGATCGGCGACCTCACCACCAACCACTCCGGAGACGCGCACGAGTGGTTCCGTGCGGCCCGCGCCAGCGCTGCTGCGCCCGAGGCCGAATACTACTACTTCGATGAGGACCACAAAAACTACGTGGCGTGGCTCGGCGTCGATTCTTTGCCCAAGTTCAATTGGAACTCGCAGAAGCTCCGGGAGCGGTTCGTCCTCGACGACGACTCGATGGTGGCGCGCTGGCTCAAGCCGCCGTTCAACTTTGATGGCTGGCGGATCGACGTCGGCAACATGACCGGCCGCCAGGGCCGCGACGATCTCAACCACGAGGTCGCCGCCCTGATCCGCCGCCGCCTCCACGAGGTCAAGCCGGACGCGATGCTGCTGGCCGAGTCGACGTGCGACGCCGCCGCAGACTTTCAGGGCGACACGTGGCAGGGCGCCATGACCTACACCAACTTCACGCGCCCGCTGTGGCACTGGCTCGCCGGTGACCACGAGCCGGCGGGGGAGCCCTGGTTCTTCGGCGTGCCGCCGGAGCGCGCCGAGCGGATCGACGGCGAGGACTTCCTAGCCACGCACCTGGATTTTGTGTCCGGGTTCCCGTGGACGGTGCGCCGGTGCAACATGAACGCGCTCGATACGCACGACACCGCCCGGGCCGCGCACGTGATGCGGCCGGGCGGGCAGGCGGTCGGCGTCGCCCTGCAGTACACGATGCCCGGCATCCCCATGGTGTTTATGGGGGACGAATTCGGGCTGACCGGGTGGAACGGCGAGGCCTCGCGCACGCCGATGCCCTGGAATGACCGGTCCCGCATCGGCGAAGACCTGCGCGGGCTGTACGGCGAGTTGGGGCGCGTGCGCTCGCAGAGCCCGGCCCTGCTCGACGGCGGCATCCGGTGGGTGCACGCCGGGTCTGACGTGCTGATCTTCGTCCGCGAGCACGCCGACGAGTCGGCGCTCGTGGTCGCGGCCCGGGACGATTTTGAGGTCACCCTCGACGCCGCCGTCGTCTCCCCGGCGAGCCCCGACGAGTGGCGGTTGGCCGCCACGGTGCAGGACAGGGCGGGGCAGGGCGGCGTCGTGGTGGAGCACGACGACGGCGCCGTCACCTTGCGCGGGCGGGGCGGGCCGGACGCAGCCGTGTGGCTGCTGCCGGGCGTCGAGCATCCGTAGGGCAAGGGGCCCGCGAACGCGCCCCGGCCCGCGCACATCACAAGCGGGGGCACACAACAAGAGGGGTTACCATCCAGTGGACGGTAACCCCTCTTGCGCTGTCTGCTCTGCCGCGTGCCTGACGCTATCTGGTGCGGCCCGAGCAGGCGTTTCTACGGGTCAGCGCTTAGTCGATGCGCTTGCCGGTGGCGTTGTCGAAGCGGTGGATGCGCTCCTCGATGGCGTGGACGTGGATGGTGTCGCCCGGGCGGACCGGAGTGCGGCCCTCGAGGCGGACGACGAACTCCTTGTCCTCGCCGTTGATCTTGGTGCGGCCGTAGGCGAACGCGTCGGCGCCGAGCTCCTCGAGCACGTCGACCTCGACGGCCCAGGCGTGCTTGCTGGTGGCGACCTCGGCTTCGGAGGCCTGCACGAGGTTCTCCGGGCGGACGCCGATGGTCTGCGTACCCTCGTCGATCAGGTTCATGGCCGGGGAGCCGATGAAGCCGGCGACGAAGACGTTCTCCGGGCGGTCGTACAGGTTGTTCGGGGTGTCGACCTGCTGCAGGAGGCCGTCCTTGAGGACCGCGACGCGGTCGCCCATGGTCATGGCCTCGACCTGGTCGTGGGTGACGTAGACGGTGGTGACGCCCAGGCGGCGGGTCAGCGAGGCGATCTGCGTACGTGTCTGGACGCGCAGCTTGGCATCCAGGTTCGACAGCGGCTCATCCATGAGGAAGACCTGGGGGGAGCGGACGATCGCGCGGCCCATGGCGACACGCTGGCGCTGACCGCCGGAGAGGGCCTTCGGCTTGCGGTCCAGGTAGGCAGTGAGGTCGAGGAGCTTCGCGGCCTCCTCGATGCGCTCGCGGCGCTCGACCTTGTCGACTCCGGCGATCTTCAGCGCGAAGCCCATGTTGTCCGCGACGGACATGTGCGGGTACAGCGCGTAGTTCTGGAAGACCATGGCGATGTCACGGTCCTTCGGGGCGACGTCGGTGACGTCGCGGTCTCCGATGAGAATGCGGCCGGCGTTCACGTCCTCGAGGCCTGCGAGCATGCGCAGCGTGGTGGACTTGCCGCAGCCGGACGGGCCGACCAGAACCAGGAATTCGCCGTCCTGGACCTCGAGGTTCAGCGAGTCGACCGCGGGGGTCGTGCTGCCCGGGTACAGACGGGTGGTGCTGTCAAAATTTACAGATGCCATGATTTTGTTGTGTTCCCTTCACGGGCAGGTACGTGCCCGACGATCCGTTGTGATAGGTGTCACAACCTTCTCACAGAAGTGAGCAGATTCAAAAACTCCGTCACATCCGCCAACGTGCCGACGCGGAATTCGGCGCCCGTCTCCCCGCCGCCGACCTTCAATCCCAGATCGTCGGGCCCGAGGGTGGAGAACGCGTGCTCATCAGTCACGTCGTCGCCGGCGAAGACCACGGTTCCGGCCCCGCTGACGCGCCGCAGCCAGTCGAGCCCGACGCCCTTGTCCACCCGGACGACGGCGGCCTCGAGCACGGCCTTCCCCTCCGTCACGTGGATCCCGGGCGTGCCGTCCAGCGCGGCGCGGGCCCCGGACAGTGCGGCCTCGCCGTCGGCGGTCGAACACTGCCGCACATGCAGGACGACGCCGGACGGCTTGTGCTCCAGCCGTGCGCCGGCGAACGCCGCGGTGATGTCCCGCAGTGCCGCGGTCGCCGCCGCCAGCAGGGTCTCCTGCCCGTCCGTCAGGGTGAGCGGCTCATCCCCGGTCTCCGGGCTGTACCGCTCGGCTCCGTGGCTGCCGACCAGCAGCACGTGCTCCGGCGGCCTGGCGACCAGGCGCAGGCTCTCCAGATGGCGCCCGGAGAGCAGCGCCGTCGTCGTACGCGGTTCGGCACCGGCGGCGCCGGGTTCGGCGAGGCGGGCCAGCGCCTCCGCCGAGCCCGGCAGCGCGCGGGCGTCCTCCGGGCGGTCCACGAACGGGGCCAGCGTCCCGTCGAAGTCCAGGGCCACGAGCAGGTGGGGGACCGCGGCGAGGTTCTCGACGGCGGCGCGGAGTTCGTCGGGCAGCATCGCGGCTCCTATTCGGCGTCCTTGGGGCGGGTCCGGTCCGCCTCCGCGTGGCCGGCACGCTCCTCGTCGGCGCGGTTGCGGGCATCCAGGGACAGCTCGGCATCCGTCTTGGCCAGCGACTCGAGGAACTTGCGCGACCAGCGCGCCACATCGTTGGTGGAAATCTGGCGGCGCATGATCCGCATGCGCCGGGTCGCCTCGGGCTCCGGCAGGTGGATCGCCTCGACGATCTTGTCCTTGAGCTCGTCGATGTCGTGCGGGTTGACCAGGAAGGCGTGCTTGAGCTGGTCGGCGGCACCGGCGAACTCGGAGAGGATGAGTGCGCCCTTGTTGTCGACGTGGGCGGCGATGTACTCCTTCGCCACCAGGTTCATGCCGTCGCGCAGGGCCGTCACCAGCATGACGTCGGCGGCCAGGTAGAGGGCCACCATCTCCTCGAAGGGATAGGAGTGGTGCAGGTAGCGGATCGCCGTGTGGGCGACCGTGTCGTGCTCGCCGTTGATCCGGCCGACCGTCAGCTCGATCTCGTCGCGGAGCCGCATGTACTCGCCGACGCGCTCGCGGCTGGGGCTCGCGACCTGGACGAGCGCCGCGCCGCCGACCTCGAGACGGCCGTCGTCGATGAGTTCGCCGAAGGCCTTCAGGCGGTGGCGGATGCCCTTGGTGTAGTCGAGCCGGTCCACGCCGAGCAGGACGACGTCCGGGTTGCCGAGGCCGCGCCGGATCTCCTTGGCGCGGGCCTGGATCTCCGGGTCCTTGGCCATGCGGGAGATCTGCGCGGTGTCGATCGAGATCGGGTGCGACTCGGCGCGCGCGATGCGCTGCGGGTAGCCGTTGCCGTCCTGGACGTGGATCTGCTGGCCGCGGACCGTGAACCCGAGGACGCGGCGGACCGCACGCAGGAAGTTGGACGCGTCCGACGGGCGCTGGAAGCCGATCAGGTCGGCGCCGAGGAGGCCCTCGAGCACGCGCTTGCGCCAGGGGAGCTGAGCGAACAGGTCGACGGACGGGAACGGGATGTGGTTGAAGAAGCCGATCTTCAGGTCGGGGCGGGCGTCGCGGAGCAGCTTGGGGACCAGCTGCAGCTGGTAGTCCTGCACCCAGACGGTGGCGCCCTCGGCGGCGGTCGCGGCCGTCGCCTCGGCGAACCGCCGGTTCACGGTTTTGTAGCTGTCCCACCAGTTCCGATGGAACTCCGGGGCCACGATCACGTCGTGGTAGAGGGGCCACAGGGTCGAGTTGGAGAACCCCTCGTAGTAGAGGTTCACCTCGTCTGCGGACAGCGGGACGGGGACGATCGAGATGCCGTTGTTGTCGAAAGGGGCGACTTCCTCGTCCGGAGCGCCGTGCCAGCCGACCCATGCGCCGTCGGCGTTCTCCATGACGGGGGCGAGTGCGGTGACGAGCCCGCCCGGAGCTCGTTTCCACGACGACTCGCCGGATTCGCCGGTCACGCGGTCGACCGGGAGCCGGTTCGCGACCACCACGAATTCGTACGTTGCGTTGCCGGTCGTTCCGTCGGCAGTGGGGGACATGTGTCTCTCCTTCGGTGTGTGGATCAAGCACTGTCTCTTTGAGCCTATAGTGTCCTCTAAAATAGCGATGACATCTTTCGTCGTCGTCGACAGAAAAGGACACTGCCGCATGGCTGCTTCCTCGAACCGTCCCACCAAGGCCGAACGGACTTCCTCAGCGCGCGAGGCCGCCCGCAAACTCCACGAAGAGCAGGCGGCCGCTGCGAAGCGGAAGTCGCTGTTCGTGAAGCTGGGCGTCATCGGCGCGATGGTGCTCGTCATCGCGCTCGTCGTCATGATCGTCGTGCAGCAGCGCACCGCGGAGGTCCCGGAATCCGGGGCGATCCCTGAAGGCGGCAACGAGCACGGCGGCATCGTCCTCGTCTCCGACGGCGACGGCGGCGTGACCGTCGACCCGGAACTCACCGGAGACCGCACCATCACCGTGAACGACGCCGGCGAAGCGGCCGAGCCGGGCACGCCGCCGGCCCCGCGCGGCCTGGACGACTCGGGCGACCCGGCCGAGCTCGTCGTCTACGTGGACGTGAACTGCGTGCACTGCTCCAGTTTCGAGCAGCAGTACTCGGACCAGCTCAAGGAGTGGGTCGCCAGCGGTGACGTGGTCCTCGAATACCGCAACATCGCCTTCCTCGACGGGAACTCGTCCACGAACTTCTCCTCGCGTGGGGCCAATGCGCTGGCCTGCGTGGCCAACGAGGCCCCCGAAGCGTACATGGACTACGCGGCAGCGGTCTTCGGCCACTACAGCGAGGGCGAGATGACGAACGCGGAGCTGGCCGCGATGGCCGCGGACAATGGGGCCGAAGGCCTCGAGGGCTGCATCGATTCCATGAAGTACCGCCCCTTCGCGGCCTTCGCCACGGCGGCGGCCAGCGCCGATGCCGTCCCCGGCACGCCGAGCACGTGGCTCAACGGCGAGGAGTGGGACCAGGCCGCCAACCCGGACCTCGTGGCCTGGGTCGAAGAGGCCATCGGCTGATCCGTCCCGTGGATTCTAGGTTGCCGGGGTTTCTCGGCTAATCTGGATTCGTTGCCCGCGAGGGCAGCGAGGCCCCCTTAGCTCAGCTGGCCAGAGCATCTGTCTTGTAAACAGAGGGTCGCCGGTTCGAATCCGGCAGGGGGCTCTCCGAGCACAAGCCCCGGTGGGGACTGCATGCAGTCCCCACCGGGGCTTCGTCGTGTCCGGCCGACCCGGCTTCGCGGCGCCGCGAAGCGCGCGCCGGTGCTGGGAGGCCGTGCGCCGCCGTCGTACCCCGGCTACGGCAGGCGGGAGAACGACTCCGTGGCGGCGCGGCCGCCCTCGATGAGGATCTCGTCGCCGTCGCGCAGGACAGTGTGCGGCCGGGTCGGCTGCCAGCGCCCGCCGAGCGGCTTCGCGGCGACGACCGTGATCTTGTATTTGGCGTCGAGGTCGAGGACGTCGAGGGGGCGGTCCTGGCCCGCCTGCGGTGCGCGCGTGCGGACCAGGACGAAGTCCGCGTCGAGCTCGACGTAGTCGCGGATGCCGCCCTGGACCAGGTGGGCGACCCGGCGGCCCATGTCGCGCTCCGGTCGCACGACGTGGTGGACGCCGAGCTGGTCGAGGATCTCTCCGTGGGGTTCGCTGATCGCCTTCGCCCAGATGGCCGGCCTGTCGAACTTGAGCAGGCGGGACGCCGTCAGGATGCTGGCCTCGAGGTCGGAGCCGATGGCCAGGACGA
The DNA here is from genome assembly GCF_014651715.1 of Zhihengliuella salsuginis. Classification (GTDB taxonomy): domain Bacteria; phylum Actinomycetota; class Actinomycetes; order Actinomycetales; family Micrococcaceae; genus Zhihengliuella; species Zhihengliuella salsuginis. The sequence continues at coordinate 149,870 of NZ_BMXK01000010.1, read as the reverse complement.
CGACGTCGAGCTCGTGCACGGCCAACTGCCGGAGGGCCTCCTCCTGGGTGGAGTCGGCACGGACCACATGGGTGAGCAGGCCGTTGAAGGACTGGACCCGGTCGGCGCTCGCGTCGATGCCGAGGACCTCGGTGCCGGCCGACTCCAGTTCGAGTGCCAGGGCGCCGCCGAAGCGGCCCAGGCCGATGACCGCGACCGTACGCGACTTGCCCGCGGCGTCGCCGCCGTGGGGCGAGAGAAATGACTTAGCCAATGAGAGGCCTCTCCTTCGGGTATTCGAAATGGGTCTTGCGGTGGCGGACGGCGAGCGAAGTCGCCAAGGTGACCGGGCCGAGACGGCCGAGGAACATCAGGAAGATGATGACGACCTGGCCGGCCGCGGGGAGGTCGGCGGTGATACCGGTGGACAGGCCGACGGTCGCGTAGGCGGAGACGACCTCGAAGAGGATGCGCTCCTGGCCGAAGTCGGTGATGAGCATGAGGAAGACGGTGGAGGCCATGATGGCCGCCAGCGAGAGCAGCACCACGGAGATCGCCTGGCGGTGCACCGACCGGGAGAGCCGTTTGTGGAAGATGTTGACGGCGCTCTCGCCCCGGATCTCGGCCCACAGGATGAAGAACAGGACGGCGAACGTGGTGATCTTCAGCCCGCCCGCGGTCCCGGCCGGGCCGCCGCCGATGAACATCAGGATGTCCGTGGCGAGCCACGAGACCGGGTGCAGCTCGGCGATGTCCACGCTGTTGAATCCGGCGGTTCGGGACATGGTCGAGTGGAAGAACGCGGCGAGCAGCCGGTCCGCGCCGTCGAGGTTGCCGATCGCGGCGCGGTTGGTCCACTCGACCAGCGCGAAGAACACGGTCCCGGCGGTCAGCAGGATGGCGGTCCCCCAGAGCACGATCTTGGTGTGCATGCTCCAGTGGTGCGGCCGTCTGAAGCGCTTGCGCAGCTCGAGGATCACCGGGAATCCGAGCCCGCCGGTGATGACGGCGCCGGCGATCGTCAGCGAGACGATCCAATCTCCCGCATAGCGCATGAGGCTGTCCGAGTAGAGCGCGAATCCGGCGTTGTTGAACGCGGAGATCGAGTGGAAGACCCCGTTCCACGCCGCCTGCGGCAGCGTCTCGTCATACCCGAGCCAGAACCTCAGGAACAGTACGACGGCGGCCGTCGCCTCCGTCAGCAGGCTCACCTTGACGATCCCGATCAGCAGGGCCCGGATGTCGCCGAAGTCCTGGTGCTTGGTCTCCGCCGCGGTCATGACGCGGGTGCGCAGATTGAGCTTGCCCATGATGAAGACGCCGAGCAGGGCGCTGAAGGACATGACGCCGAAGCCGCCGAGCTGGATCAGGGTCGCGATGACGCCCTCCCCGAAGCCAGACCAGTAGGTGGGTGTGTCGACGACGATCAGGCCGGTCACGCAGAGGGCGCTGGTGGCGGTGAACCAGGCCTCGAGGAAGGTCGCGCCGCCTTCGCCCGGCGTGGCGGCCGGCAGCATCAGCAGGAACGTCCCGGCGAACATGGCCGTGAGGAAACCGGCGGCGATGGCCTGGGCCGGATTGCGGGGTCTGAGGGTGCGGCGGACCTGGCGCTGGGTGGCGGCAGCCGACCGGAGACCGGGATCGAGCCGTCGTCCGAATGCTCTGAGTATCCGCGCGAGGCGGAGCCGAACGAGCATGTCGGTAGCCTACGCCTCCTTGTCGGCGGTTCTGACGCCCGTCCTGCGCCAGTCACGGGCGAACGGCCGAACGCCCGGCGTCTCGGGCCGATTTGGCCGCCCGGCGCCGGCGGGTTAAGATGTTCTGGTGCCCGTTGACGGCACAGCGGCACGGATCTTTAGCTCAGTTGGTTAGAGCGTTCGCCTCACACGCGAAAGGTCGCTGGTTCGAGTCCAGTAAGATCCACCAACGAAGAATGGCCCCGGTCCACGGACCGGGGCCATTCTTGTCATCGTCCTTGATCCGCCATCATGTCGTGCACGAGAGGGGCCACCTTGTCGCCGAGCAGCTCGATGCTGCGTGCGATGCGGTCGTGGGGGAGCGTGCCGTTGCTCATCTTCACATCCACCCGCTCGAGGTCGAGGCTCGTGGCCACGCGCGCGATCTTGCGCGCGACGGTCTCCGGTGCACCCACCAGCAGGTTGCCGTCCTCGCCGATCGCCGCCTCGAACTGGCCGCGCCCGTAGCCGCGCCAGCCGCGCTCGCGGCCCATCTTCGACATCAGTGCGAAGAAGTGCGGCCACAGCAGTTCCCGGGCCTCCTCGTCGGTGTCGGCCACGAAGCCGAGCAGATGTGCCGCGACGGGCTGCGGTTCGTGCCCGAACTCGGCCAGCTCCTTCCGGTAGAGGCGCGCGAGCGGTGCGAACGCCAACGGGTCGCCGCCGATGATCGCGAGCATCAGGGGCAGGTTGTGCCGGGCGGCGCGGACAGCGGAGTGGGCGCTGCCGCCGACGCCGACCCAGGCGCGCATGCCGTTCTCGGTCTTCGGGTAGACATCCTGGCCGCTGAGTCCGGACCGCGTGGAGCCGGCCCAGGTGGTCGGTTGTTCCTTCAACAGCTTCGCCGTGAGGGCGAGCTTCTCCTCGAAGAGGACCTCGTAGTCGTCCAGGTCGTAGCCGAACAACGGGAAGGACTCGACGAAGGAGCCGCGGCCCAGGATCATCTCGGCGCGGCCGTTCGAGATCCCGTCGAGTGTCGCGAAGCGCTGGAAGACGCGGACCGGGTCGTCGGAACTGAGTACGGTGACTGCGGACCCCAGCCGGATGCGGTCGGTGCGGGCGGCGATGGCCGACAGGACGACCTCGGGGGCCGAGACCGCGTAGTCGGGTCGGTGGTGTTCGCCCACTCCGAAGAAGTCGAGGCCCGACTGGTCGGCGATGACGCCCTCCTCGACGACGTGCCGCAGTACGCGCGAGTGCGCCGCGCCGACGGTGTCCGCCTCCACGTTGATGTCGCCGAACGTGTCGACGCCGAGCTGCAGTTTCCCACTCATCGAGCCCTCCCTAAAGTATGCGTTTGCATCTAATAACGGTGTGGTGAAGGTATCTATTCCCGGCATGTCCGCAGCCCTGCCCCCGGTTGTACAGTGGGGTTTTGAAGCGAGAATCTGGGGAGGTGACTGGGTGAGCAGGACGCAGCCGTTCGAGCCCGAACCGTCGGGTGACGAGGCGTCGATGGACGAGACCGATTCGGCGGGGGAGGCGCGTCCGCAGACGGATGCCTATCCGGTGGCGGCGTCGATGCCGCGCGTCACGACCGCCCAGATCGACAACCCGTTCGCACCTCCGACCGACGCCACTCCCGTCCATACCGGGCCCGCCCAGCCGGGCGTCGATCCCTACACCCGCCCGGTCGCCCAGGTGCCCGTGGCCGGCACCGACGCGTCCGCCGCGCCGGGGCCGCGGACCGCCCCCCTGACTCAGGCGGACCAGGCCGAGGCCGACGAGCGCTCCCAGGCGGAGATCGAACGCGACGCCCTGAACTACGGACACGGCGTGACGGCCACGGACGGCCCCGACGTCGAGGCTGTCACCGGCGCGCTCGAGGCCCGGGCGCCGACAGCGGAGCGCCCGGCCGGCGGGAGCGCGTTCACCCCTCCGACAGAAGCACCCGGGCGCAGCAGGCGCCGCACCCGGCGCGGTCCGCCCACCGCCCCGACGACGCCGATCCGCTCCCCGCGGGGTCCGCGCACGACGACGGTCCCCGCCGTCCGACTGCCGTTCGGGCGGCAGGAGCGGCGGGCGACGTGGGCGCCCTCGCCCGGTGCCAAGAAGGTCTTCTCGAAGATCCTGGCGACCGAGCACCCGCCGACCCAGGCGTTCTCGGTCGTGGACCGTCTCGTGGGCAGCCCCTACGCCAACCCGATGGTCCAGGTCGGCATGGCCGGAGAGAACACCCGGGAGACCCTCGAGTTCACGTTGGACCTGGCCGAGACCATGTTCCGCTTCGGTGCCGGCGCGCTCGAGGCCGAGACCAGCATCATCGCGGTCACGGCGTCCTTCGGCCTGCGCAACGTCGACGTCGACATCACCAATCAGTCCATCCACATCAACTACTCCGGAGACGACCAGGTCCCGATCAGCCTGCTGCGGGTCGTCCGCTCCTGGACGAGCAACTACGCAGGCCTCGCGCTCGTGCACCAGCTGGTGGCAGACATCGTCGCCGGAGACGTCACCCGCCGCGAGGCCATCGACCAGCTCGGGGAGGTCATCGGCCAGCCGAAGCCGTTCCCGCGGTGGGTGGCCGACATCGCCGGCGGAATCTTCAGCGGCGGGTTCGTGCTCTTCATCGGCGGCAGCTGGCTCGGCGCGCTGATCGCCCTGCTGTCGTTCACGTGCGTGTGGCAGGTCCTCAAGATCTCGGGCAAGTGGCGCATCCCGGAGTTCTTCTCCGTGGCACTGGCCTCGCTTTTCATCACCGCGACCGCGCTGCTCCTGTGGCAGCTGAGCGTGCCTATCTCCCCGGCGGTCGTCGTCGCCGGCGGAATCATGCTGCTGCTGCCGAGCACACGACTGGTCTCGAGCGTCCAGGACGCCATCAACGGCTTCCCGGTGACCGCCGCAGGGCGTCTCTTCTCGGCCCTGCTGGTCTTCGGCGGCATCTTCGCCGGCATCATCACGGGCCTGGTGGTCGGCGACCTCTTGGGCGTCGGGAACATCAACGTCGCGGAGATCCCGACGGTCGGCTACCCGACGTGGCTCATGGCGGCCTTCGTCGGCATCGCGATCTTCAGCGCGTCGATCTTCGAGCAGAGCGCGCCCCGCCTGCTGCTGCCGACGGCGGGCGTCGCCCTGCTCGGCTACGGTTCACTGCTGGTGGTGCTCGCCATCGGGGTGGGGGAGCGGCTGGCCCCGGCCGCGGCGGCGGTCGTCATCGGCACCGCCGGGCGCTGGGTGGCCCTGCGGCTCGGCGCGCCGCAGCTGGTCGTCGCCGTCCCGGCGATGATGTTCCTGCTGCCCGGGCTCACGATCTTCCGCGCCATGTACGGCATCACGATGGAGTCCGGCGACTTCCTCCTCGGCCTCAGCGAGATCTTCAACGCCTTCGGCATCATCCTGGCGATCGCCGGCGGCATCGTGCTCGGCGACACCATCGCCCGCCCGCTGACCAAGGGCTGGAACACGCACGAGCGGCGGCGTATCCGCCGCCGCTGACGCGATCAGAACAGGGTGTCCGCCACCGCGCCGCCGGGGTCCGACGGCGGCAGGGTCCAGTCGACGGGTTCGGCGCCGCGGCTGCGCAGGAACTCGTCGGCCCGGCTGAAGGGCCGCGATCCGAAGAACCCGCGCCGCGCCGAGAGCGGGGACGGGTGCGCGGAGGCGAGCACCGCCGTCGTGCCGCGCTCCTCCCCGGAGGCCAGCAGCGGACGCGCCTTCTGCGCGTCCTTGCCCCACAGGATCGCGACGAGCGGGGAGCCGGTGTTCGCGCTGTGCTCGGCGACCGCGCGCACGGCCGCCTCCGTGATGCGCTCCCAGCCGAGACCACGGTGCGATCCGGCCTCCCCTGCCGCCACGGTCAGCACCCGGTTGAGCAGCAGCACACCCTGATCGGCCCAGGCGGAGAGGTCGCCGTGGTCCGGCGGGGCGATGCCGAGGTCGTCGCGCAGCTCGGCGTAGATGTTGCCGAGCGAGCGCGGCAGCGGGCGGACGTGGGAGTCGACGGCGAACGAGAGGCCGATCGCGTGCCCGGGCGTCGGGTAGGGGTCCTGGCCCAGGACGACGACGCGGGTCGCGGCCAGCGGGAGCGCGAAGGCCCGCAGGACGTCCGGAGCGGCGGGCAGGACGGCCTCCCCGGCCGCGCGGCGGGCCTCGATCCGCGCCTGGACCGCGTCCAGGTCGTCGGCGACGGGGGCGAGCGCGTGCTTCCAGTCCTCTGCCATCTGCATGACGTCCATTATGGCGGCGCGGGACGGCCGCGGGCCGCAACCGGGGGCGCGTGCGACTAAACTGGAGGATCCGTGTTCGGCGTGGGAGGGGGGAGAATGTCCAGAGGTGAACTCGGCGAGGTCGAGCAGCGCATGCTGGCGCTCGAGAAGCTGCACTTCAAATACGCCGGCGCCAAGGAGCAGGAGATCCGGGCCCGCTTCGACATCAGCCCCACGCACTACTACCAGCTGCTGAATGTGCTCATCGACACCGATGATGCCCTCGCCTGGGATCCGATGCTGGTCCGCCGGTTGCGTAGACTACGTTCGACGCGTCGCCGCGTCGCCACCCGGCGGGGGAGTGCCGCCGGTAGAGTCGATGTGAGAAGCAACGACAGCCGCACCACCGATTCCGGCGCCGCCTCGCGTAGCGCAGACGCTTCATCGAAGGAAGGTCATGAGTAAGTATCCGAGCGACGAGTTCGATCGTGTCCCCGAATACACCGACCGCCAGGGGGTGCACCGGCTCGAAGCCGGCATGGCCCCGGTGCGTCGTGGCGGGCTGTGGCCGATCCTGATCTTCGGCGTCGCCGCGATCCTCATCGGCCTGGTGGCCTTCTTCCTGCTCCGACCCACCTTCGGCGGGGAGCAGCAGGCCGCGCCGAGCACGGCGTCCTCCTCCGCGAGCGTCTCGGCCTCCGCGTCCGGCAGCGCGGACGACGGCGGGGCATCGGGATCGGCCGACGAGTCGGCCGGCGCCGGCGAATCCGATGCCTCCGCATCCGGCGATCCGGACGTCGCCGACGAGTCCGATGCCGCAGACGTCGTGGACGAGTCGCCCGGGGCCGACGCCAGCGAGGACTCCGCCGCCGACGAGTCCGAGGGCGTGCTCGACCGCAGCCTGCCCGTCGGCGTCTACAACGGCTCGGGGATCGGCGGCCTGGCCGGATCCAATTCCGCGACCCTCCGCTCGGCCGGCTATTCGCAGGTCACCTCCGGCAACTGGACCCGTCCGGTGGAGCCGAGCGTCGTCTACTACAACAACGACTGGGCTGCCGCGACGGCCCGCGATGTCGCGAACGAGCTGGGCATCGGGACCATCTACCAGACGGAGAACATCCCCACCGAGATCTCGGTCGTGCTCGGCGGCGCCGGGAGATAGCCGCCCCGCGTCCCCGTCGGCGCGCGGCCCGGCGGGCCGACCCGGATGAGGGAGTGCAACGTCGTATATTGATCGCACCTGCAACGGAAGGGGAGTAGCCGTGGCTGCCACGCTGCACGATGTCGCCCGGCTGGCCGGGGTGTCGATCAAGACCGTCTCCAACGTCATCAACGAGCGGCCGAACGTCGGCAGCGCCACGCGCGCGCGGGTCGAGGCCGCCATCGCCGAGCTCGGATACACCCCCAACCTGACTGCCCGCGGGCTCCGCTCGGGACGCAAGGGCGCGATCACCCTGGCCGTGCCCGACCTGGCCCTGAGCTACTTCGCCGAGCTGGCGGCCGAGGTGATCGCGGCCGCGGAGGCCGCCGGCGTCGTCGTGCTGATCGAACAGACGGGCGGCGACCGCCAGCGCGAGCTGGCCCTGCTGAAGAGCCCGCGCCTGAACATGACCGACGGGCTCGTCTTCTCGCCGCTCGGCATGGGGCAGGAGGATGCGGGAGCGCTCGAGGTGGCGTACCCGCTGGTGATCCTGGGCGAGCGGATCTTCGACGGCCCGACCGACCACGTGACGATGCGGAACGTGGCCGCGGCCCGGGAGGCGACCGGGTACCTCCTTGAATCCGGGCGCACCCGTATCGCGGTCGTGGGCGCCCACGAGGGCGAGGTCGTCGGGTCGGCCGGGCTGCGCCTGAGGGGTTACCGCGAGGCCCTCGAGGCGGCCGGGGTCGCCTACGACCAGGAGCTGATCGCCTATTCCGGCCTCTGGCACCGCGCCAACGGCGCCACGTGCATGCGCGACCTCCTGGCCCGTGGAGTGGAGTTCGACGCCGTCTTCGGCCTGAACGACACGCTCGCCCTGGGCGCCATGCGCGTCCTGCAGGAGGCGGGCATGACAGTCCCGGGAGACGTCGCGGTCATGGGGTTCGACGACCTCGAGGAGGCGCCTTACTCCATCCCGTCGCTGACGACGGTCGACCCGGGACGCGGCTGGATCGCCCGGACCGCGGTGAAGACGCTGCTGCAGCGCATCGCCGACGGCGGGCAGGACCGGGCCCCCGAGACGCGGCTGGCGGAATTCGAGATCCGCCGGCGGGAGTCGACCGCCACCGCGTGAAGCGGCTCACGAAAATCTCTTGACATCGGTTCGGGGTGCGTTCACTATTGTCGGTACAACGTTTACAGTACAACGTTGTACCTGTGGGCGGGAGGGGCCGGGCGACCGGGCTCGACGGAGGGCGCGCAGCGTGCGGCCGCCAGGGACAACGATGTTTCCACCTTGAGAGGAAGTAGAGCCATGAAGTCGAGGACTTCGAGGGTTGTCGCCGCATCGGCGATCGCGACCCTGTCGGCTGCCGGCCTGGCCGCCTGCGGCGAGTCGCAGGAGGCGAGCTGCACCAACGAGATCATCAACGAGGACGCGACCCAGGTGTCGGTCTGGGCGTGGTACCCCGCATTCGACCAGGTGGTCGACCACTTCAACGAGACGCACGACGACGTCCAGGTCTGCTGGACCAACGCCGGCCAGGGCAACGACGAGTACACCAAGTTCTCCACGGCGATCGAGGCCGGTTCGGGCGCCCCCGACGTCATCATGCTCGAGGCCGAGGTGCTCTCCAGCTTCACGATCCGCGACGCGCTCGTGGACCTGGGCGGGTACGGCGTGGACGAGATCGCGGGCAACTACACCGAGGGTGCGTGGAGCGACGTCTCCAGCGGCGATTCCGTTTACGCGGTCCCGGTCGACGGCGGCCCCATGGGCATGCTGTACCGCCAGGACATCCTCGACGAATACGGCATCGCCCCGCCCGCCACCTGGGACGAGTTCCGCACCGCGGCGGAGGAGCTCGAGGCCCAGGGGGCGCCGGGCGTGCTGGCCAACTTCCCGACCAACGGCCGGGCCTTCAACCAGGCGCTGTTCGCCCAGGCGGGCTCCGAACCGTTCGTCTACGACTCCTCCAACCCGCAGGAGATCGGCATCGAGGTGAACGACGACGCGGCCGGCGACGTGCTGGGCTACTGGCAGGGCCTCGTGGACGACGGGCTCGTCGCCGCCGACGACGCCTTCACCGCCGACTACAACACCAAGCTGGTCGACGGCACCTACGCGATCTACCTGGCCGCGGCCTGGGGGCCGGGCTACCTGCAGGGGCTGTCCGACACGGACCCGGACGCCGAGTGGCGCGCCGCGCCGCTGCCGCAGTGGGATGCGGAGAACCCGGTCCAGGTGAACTGGGGCGGATCGACCTTCGCCGTCACCGAGCAGGCCGAGGACAAGGAAGCCTCCGCCCTGGTGGCCAAGGAGATCTTCGGCAACGAGGAGGCCTGGAAGATCGGCGTCGAGGAGGCGGCGCTGTTCCCGCTGTGGACGCCGATGCTCGAATCGGACTACTTCCGCGACCTGGAATACGAGTTCTTCGGCGGGCAGAAGATCAACGACGAGGTCTTCCTGGACGCCGCGCAGGGGTACGAGGGGTTCACCTTCAGCCCGTTCCAGAACTACGCGTACGACCAGCTGACGGAGGAGCTCTTCGAGATGACCGAGGGCAACAAGGACGCGGAAGCGGCCCTGGACGATCTCCAGACGAGCCTCGAGACGTACGCCGCGGAGCAGGGCTTCACCCTGAAGTAGCCGGCCGCGGCGGGGAACGGTCCCGGACCCCGCCGCGCCGCCCTCCCGGCAGACCCATCGACTAGGAGAACCACTATGACCACCCAGGCCACGGAGCTGGACCCGGAGACGAGCCGCAGGCTCGCCACGTCCGGATCGCTCCTCGTGCGGCGCCGCCAGCGCTGGGGATGGCTGTTCGTCTCGCCCTTCCTGCTGATCTTCGCGCTCTTTCTGATCATCCCGCTCGGCTACGCGTTCCGGATGAGCCTGTTCACCTCCACCCTGGCGGCGGGCACCGAATTCACGGGCCTCGCCAACTACACGCGCGCCTTCACGGATCCGCTGTTCCTCGAGGGGATGCTGCGCGTCCTCGCCTACGGCGCCGTCATGATCCCGACCCAGCTGATCATCGCAATCGTCGCAGCCCTCGTTCTCGACACCCTGACCAGCTGGGCGTCGAAGGTCACCCGCCTGCTGATCTTCGTCCCGTACGCCGTCCCCGTCGTCATCGGCGCGCTGATGTGGAGCTTCCTCTACAGCCCCCGCTTCGGGCCCGGTGCCACGATCTTCGACGCCTTCGGGCTGGAGGCGCCGAATCTCCTCGGACCGGACACGATCTTCTTCTCGCTGGTCAACATCGTGACCTGGCAGTGGGCCGGCTACTACATGGTGGTCATCTACGCCGCGCTGCGCTCGATCGACCCGTCGATCTACGAGGCAGCGCGGATCGACGGCGCCAACGGACTGCAGACCGCCCTGCGGATCAAGATCCCGATGATCTCCTCCTCGATGGTCATGGTGGTCACGTTCGCCCTGATCGGCACGCTGCAGTTCTTCACCGAGCCCGTCGTGATGCAGAGCATCGCCCAGGGCTCCATCGACGCCGCCTACACGCCCAACATGTACGCGTTCTCTCTGGCCTTCAGTTACAGCCAGTTCAACTACGCGTCGGCGATCGCGTTCTCGCTGGGCATCCTGGTGTTCATCGGGTCCTTCCTGTTCCTGTTCCTCACGCGCAAGCAGAGCGGTCTGAAGTGATGTCCACTCCCGTCCACACGAGCACACGACGCCCCCGCGGCAAGCGGCGCATCGGAGCCCACGCGTTCCTGATCATCCTGGCGTTCTACTTCGTCATCCCGATCTGGTGGCTCCTCGTGGCCGCCACGAAGGACACCGCCGGACTCTTCGGCAGCCCGGCCTTCTGGTTCTCCGGGGATTTCGCCTTCGTCGAGAACATCGCGGGGCTCTTCGAGCACCAGGGCGGCATCTACTGGCGCTGGCTCGGCAACTCGTTCCTGTACGCCTTCACCGCCGGAGCCGGCGCGACGATTGTCGCCGTGCTGGCCGGATACGGCTTCGCCAAGTTCCGGTTCCGCGGGTCCGGGCCGCTCTTCACGCTCATTCTCGGGTCCGTCATGGTGCCGCTGACGGCGCTCGTGATCCCGACCTTCGTCCTGCTCAGCGACTACGGCATCATCAACACGCCGTGGGCGGTCATCCTGCCGTCGCTGCTGAACCCCTTCGGCGTCTACCTGATGCGGGTCTACACGCAGGACGCCATCCCCGACGAGATCATGGAGGCCTCGCGCATCGACGGCGCCGGGGAGGTCCGCACCTTCTTCACCGTGGTGCTGCCCATGCTGCGCCCCGCCGTCGTGACCGTGCTGCTCCTGTCGATCGTCGTGACCTGGAACAACTTCTTCCTGCCGCTGGCGGTCCTGACCGATCCGGAGCTGCTTCCCGTCACGGTCGGCCTCAACCGCTGGACCGCGCTCTCCAACGCGGGGGCCGGCGGCGAGCAGGTCTGGAACCTCATCACCTCGGGCGCGTTCATCTCGATCGTCCCGCTGATCCTCTCGTTCCTCTTCCTGCAGCGGTACTGGCAGGGCGGCCTCGCCACCGGCGCCGTCAAGTAGTCCGCAGCACCCGATCCACCCGGTGAACGCGCCGGCCCCCGCGGCTGGCGCGGCCTCCACCACTGCCCACCACCACACGTCACGAAAGCGAAACCATGACCGACGCATCCTTGACCGTCGACCCGCACTACGCCGTCGGAGAAGTCCGACGCCGCATTTTCGGCGGGTTCGTCGAGCACCTCGGCCGCCACATCTACGAGGGCATCTACGAGCCCGGCCACCCCACCGCCGACGCGGACGGCTTCCGCCAGGACGTCATCGAGCTCGTCCGCGAGCTCGGCGTCTCCACGATCCGCTACCCGGGCGGCAACTTCGTCTCCGGCTTCCAATGGGAGGACAGTGTGGGTCCGCGCGAGGAGCGTCCGCGCCGCCTCGACCTGGCCTGGCACTCGACCGAGACCAACGAGGTCGGCCTGCACGAGTTCTCCGGCTGGCTCGAGAAGGTGGGCAGCGACCTGATGCTCGCGGTCAACCTCGGCACGCGCGGCACCAAGGAGGCGGTCGAGCTGCTCGAATACGCCAACCTGCCCTCGGGCACCGCCCGGGCCGAGCAGCGCATCGCCCACGGGCGGACGGATCCGTTCGGCGTGAAGATGTGGTGCCTCGGAAACGAGATGGACGGTCCCTGGCAGGTCGGCCACCGCTCGGCGGAGGACTACGGCAAGATCGCCTCCCAGACCGCCAAGGCCATGCGCATGCTGGACCCCGGCCTCGAGCTGGTCGCCTGCGGTTCCTCGAGCGCCCACATGCCCACCTTCGGCGAGTGGGAGCGCACCGTGCTCACCCACACCTACGACGACGTCGACTACATCTCCTGCCACGCGTACTACGAGGAGAAGGACGGGGACATCGGCTCGTTCCTCGCCTCCGCCGTCGACATGGACCGGTTCATCGAGACCGTCGTCGCCACGGCCGACCACGTCGGAGCCGTCCGCGGGTCGTCGAAGAAGATCAACATCGCCTTCGACGAGTGGAACGTCTGGTACCAGACCCGCTTCGAGAACGTCGACAAGATCGAGGGCCTCGACAACTGGCCGATCGCGCCGCGCCTGCTGGAGGACGTCTACTCCGTGGCGGACGCCGTCGTCTTCGGCAACCTCATGATCTCGCTGCTCAACCACGCCGACCGTGTCACCAGCGCCTCCCTGGCGCAGCTCGTCAACGTGATCGGGCCGATCATGACCGAGCCGTCCGGCCCGGCCTGGCGGCAGACGACGTTCTTCCCGTTCGCGCTGACGTCGCGGCTGGCCACCGGGCGCGCGCTCCAGCTGAAGCTGGATGCGCCGACGTACGTCTCCGAGCAGTACGGGCAGGTCCCGCTCGTCGACGCGGCGGCCACGTACGACGACGAGGCGAACCGCGCGGCCGTCTTCCTGGTCAACCGCAGCACCGACGAGCCCGTGACCCTGACGGCCGACGTCGCGCTGCTGGGGGAGGCCGGGATCCTGGAGAGCCACACGCTCGCCGACGAGGACCGCGACGCGAAGAACACCCTCGAGGACCCGACCCGCGTGGGCACCCGGGAGAACACGAGCGCGCGCCTGGAGGACGGGACGCTGACCATCACGCTGCCGCCGGTGTCGTGGACGGCGCTCTCGCTCGGCTGAGTCCAGCGCGGGCCGGGGCGCCGTCGCGCTCCGGGGGTGCGGCGGACCCGCCGGACCGCAGGTCTACCGGGACCGCACCCCAGTTGGTAATGTTTCATTACCAACATCTCGGTGGGAGACTCGGCAGCAAGGGCCGGCGGTGAGCGCCGTCGGACGCGAGAGGAAGCAGGACGCATGGAAGCCAACTGGGCCGGAAACCTGACCTACAGCGCGCAGCGCATCGTCCACCCCGCAGACCGGGCGGAGCTGGTCCGGGCGCTCGCCGGCGACGGGGAGGTGCGGGTCGTCGGCAGCCGGCACTCGTTCAACGGGATCACCGACACGGCCGGGACGCTGATCGCGACCGACCGTCTCCCGGCCGGGGTCGAGGTCGACGGCTCCGCCGGTTCGGTCCGCGTGGGCGGCGGCGTACGCTACGGCGACCTCGCCGCGCTGCTGGCCGGGCGCGGGCTCGCCCTGGGCAATCTCGCCTCCCTGCCGCACATCTCCGTGGCCGGGGCCATCGCCACCGGGACCCACGGCTCCGGCGACCGGCTCGGTTCGCTGGCCACCTCGGTCCGGGCGCTGACGCTGCTCACCCCGGGCGGCGACGAGGTGCGCTACGAACGCGGCGACGAGGACTTCGGCGGCGCAGTTGTGCACCTGGGCGCCCTCGGCGTCGTCGTGGAGGTGGAGCTCGACGTCGAACCCGCCTACGACGTGGCGCAGACGGTCTACGAGCGCCTCGGGTGGGATACCGCGGTGGAGCATCTCGACGCCATCACCTCGAGCGCCACGAGCGTCAGCCTGTTCACGGACTGGGGGCCCGCGGACGAGGTCGGCCAGATCTGGACGAAGCAGCGCTCCGACGCGGGCGAACCCCCGGCGGCCGCCCTGCTCCCCCGGCTCGGCGCGACCCTCGCGGACGGCCCGCGGCACCCCGTCCCGGGCGGCGACACCCGGGCCAGCACCGAGCAGGGAGGGGCGGCGGGCAACTGGGCGGACCGGCTGCCGCACTTCCGGCTCGAATTCACCCCGTCCAACGGAGACGAGCTCCAGTCGGAGTACTTCGTGCCGCGCGCCGACGCCCCGGCCGCGATCGACGCGTTGCGTTCGCTGGGAGAGGAGATCAGCCCGCTGCTGCAGATCGGCGAGGTGCGGACGGTCCGGGCCGACGACCTGTGGCTCAGCCCGGCCTGCGGCCAGGACACGGTGGCGTTCCACTTCACGTGGGTGCCCGACCAGCCCGCGGTCGAGTCGCTGCTGGTGAAGATGGAGCGGGTCCTGCCGTCCAGCGTGCGCCCCCACTGGGGCAAGCTCTGGCAGATGGAGCCGGCCGACGTCGTCGCGCGCTTCGAGAACTGGGACCGGTTCGCCGCCCTGCGGGCGCAGCTCGACCCCGAGCGCCGTCTCGTCAACGACTTCCTGCGCCGATTCGGCCTCTAAGCTCTGAGGTGGATGCACTTGCACTCTCAGTGCGAGAGTGCCAATAATTGGTTTAGCACTCTGAAGCCTCGACTGCTAGACCGGCCGGTCTCGACCGGCGGTCCGGCTCGGGCGACGGGGTGAACCGTGGATTGAGTCAGCGAGGGTGCTCGCGCTCGCGTTCCGAACAACGCGAGCGAAGAGGCCCGTCCGTCGCGGGCGCTGGCATCACTTCACTTCCACCGCTTGAATGTCCCGAAAGGACCACACGCCACCATGGCCAAGATGATTGCATTTGACGAGGAAGCTCGCCGCGGCCTCGAGCGCGGCCTGAACACCCTTGCCGACGCGGTGAAGGTGACGCTGGGCCCGCGCGGCCGCAACGTCGTGCTCGAGAAGAAGTGGGGCGCGCCGACCATCACCAATGACGGTGTTTCGATCGCCAAGGAGATCGAGCTCGACGAGCCGTACGAGAAGATCGGCGCCGAGCTGGTCAAGGAGGTCGCCAAGAAGACGGACGACGTCGCCGGTGACGGTACGACCACCGCGACCGTTCTGGCCCAGGCCCTCGTGAAGGAAGGCCTGCGCAACGTAGCCGCCGGCGCCGACCCGCTGTCCCTGAAGCGCGGCATCGAGAAGGCCGTCGCCGCCGTGACCGAGGAGCTGCTGGCTTCCTCGAAGGAGATCGAAACCAAGGAGCAGATCGCTGCTACCGCCTCGATCTCCGCCGGCGACACCCAGATCGGCGACCTGATCGCCGAGGCCCTCGACAAGGTGGGCAAGGAAGGCGTCATCACGGTCGAGGAGTCCAACACCTTCGGGCTGGATCTCGAGCTGACCGAGGGCATGCGCTTCGACAAGGGCTACATCTCGGCCTACTTCGTCTCCGACTCCGAGCGCCAGGAGACGGTGCTCGAGGATCCCTACATCCTGATCGTCAACTCGAAGATCTCCAACATCAAGGACATGGTCTCCATCCTGGAGAAGGTCATGCAGTCGGGCAAGCCGCTCATGATCATCGCCGAGGACGTCGAGGGCGAGGCCCTGGCCACTCTGGTTCTGAACAAGATCCAGGGCCGCTTCAAGTCCGTCGCCGTCAAGGCGCCGGGCTTCGGCGACCGCCGCAAGGCCATGCTGGCCGACATCGCCATCCTGACCGGCGGCCAGGTCATCTCCGAGGAGGTCGGCCTCTCCATGGAGACCGCCTCGCTGGATCTGCTGGGCCAGGCCCGCAAGGTCGTCATCACCAAGGACGAGACCACCATCGTCGAGGGCGCAGGCTCCGCCGAGGAGATCGCCGGTCGCGTCAGCCAGATCCGCGCCGAGATCGCCAACACCGACTCGGACTACGACCGCGAGAAGCTCCAGGAGCGCCTCGCCAAGCTGGCCGGCGGCGTCGCCGTCATCAAGGCCGGTGCCGCGACCGAGGTCGAGCTCAAGGAGCGCAAGCACCGCATCGAGGATGCCGTGCGCAACGCCAAGGCCGCAGTGGAAGAGGGCATCGTCGCCGGCGGCGGCGTGGCCCTGATCCAGGCCGGCGCACGTGCGTTCGGCAAGCTGGAGCTCACGGGCGACGAGGCAACCGGCGCGAACATCGTCAAGGTTGCCATCTCGGCCCCGCTGAAGCAGATCGCCTTCAACGCCGGCCTCGAGCCGGGCGTCGTCGCCGACAAGGTCAAGGGCCTCGAGCCCGGCTTCGGCCTGAACGCCGCGACCGGCGAGTACGAGGACCTGCTGGCCGCGGGCGTGAACGACCCGGTGAAGGTCACGCGCTCCGCACTGCAGAACGCGGCGTCCATCGCCGGCCTGTTCCTCACCACCGAGGCCGTCGTGGCCGACAAGCCGGAGAAGAACGCTCCGGCCGGCGGCGGCGACGACATGGGCGGCATGGGTGGCATGGGCGGAATGGGCGGCTTCTAAGCCCCACCGCTCGTACGCACCGAGCTGACAGCGCGAGGCCGCGGCACCATCTGGTGCCGCGGCCTCGCTGCGTTCGGCTGCGGCCGCCCCGGCCGCAGGGTGGGGTCTAGCCGCTGAGGCCCTCCAGCTCGCGGGCCAGGTTCGCGCGTGCGGCCTCCTCCCACCGGCGCCGGCCGTCCGCCGTGCCGTAGAGCGGATCCAGCGCCAGCAGCTGTCGCACGACGCCGGCACGGCCGCGCTTGAAGTCAGCATCGCCGATGTGTGCATAGTCCCGCCGGACGTCGTCGACGTACCGCAGGTACTGCGGCCAGGGCCGGGCGAGGACCTCGAGGTCCGCATCGCAGAGGATGCGGCCCGCCTCGTCGTCGGGCGCGGGGGAGTGCGTCTCCGTCACGAGGACCAGCCGCTGGACCTCGTCCAGCTCGGGGCCGTCGAGCACGCCGCCCAGGAGGGTGCGCACGAGGCCGGCCGAAGCGCGTTCGTCGTCCCCCGGGGACCCCTCGTACACGGCGTCGTGGAACCACGCGGCCAGGCGGACGGGCCGGAGTCCGGCACCTGCCCGCCCGCTGCCGTCGGCCAGCAGGTCCACGGCGCTGAGCACCGCCAGGAGGTGGCCGCGTCCGTGGTAGTTCCGATGCGGCTCGGACCACCGGGCCAGCAGGTCGGCGCCCGCCTCCGGGCTTCCGGGCATCAGGCGCCGCCAGCGCTCGGTGAGCGCGCGGTCCAGCTTCTCCGGCCGTTGCCGGGCGGGTACTCGGAGGCCCGAGCCGACCAGCCGGCGGACCAGTTCGGTTCCGGACACCGGGACCGCCCCGCGGGCGACGAGATCGTCGTAGCGGCGCTGCGCGACGTCGTAGTGGTCCCGGTCGAAGGCGCGCTCCGGAATGCCGGCTGCGGCCGCGAAGGCGTGCAGCTCCTCGAGCGAGGCATCCGAGACGAGATGCGAGAAGACGGTTCCGTGCGCCGGCCAGAGCGGCGGGTCGATCAAGATGGACACGCCTTCAGCCTAGCGCCGCCCGGTCGCTCTGCCGCGGACTGCAGGTTCAATAGGTGAACATGGACGCGTTGGAGGTCTCGGCGTCGTCGTACTGGTGCGAGGCGCGGCCGAGCGCCGTGTTGATGTTCGTCAGGGATTCCTCGACGCGGAGCTGGGTGGCGCGCCAGTCCGCGACGACCGCCTGGAAGTTCGCGGCCGCGGCTCCCCGCCACGTGCCCTCGAGGTCCTGCAGGCTGGCCTGCATGGTATTGACCTCGGCGCGGAGCCGCTCGATGGTGCCCTGCACGGACTGCGCCTTCGCGCGCATGTCGGAGGTGTCGGCGGTGAACATGCTCATGATCTGCCCCTTGGCTCGTTCTGCGGGCGGAAGGACCCGCCCGGCGGGGCCGGTCCGGCCCCGCGTCTCGAGCCTAGGGAGGGGCCGCCGCCGGCGGCCGGGCCGGCGGGCGGCTGTGGATCAGGCGGTCGAATCACCGTGGTGTGGACGGGAAGTCGGTTCGTCGGCGTCGTCTGACGGCGCCTCCTCGAGCGGCAGCCGGATCGACATGGTCGTGCCTCCGCCGGATGTCTCGGTGAGGACGATCGAGCCGTCGTGCTGCGCGGCGATGGCCGCGACGATCGCGAGGCCGAGGCCCGTGCCGCCGGTCTCGCGCTGACGCGAGGAATCCGCGCGGTAGAAGCGCTCGAAGACGCGCGCGGCGTCCTCCTCGGAGATGCCCGGGCCGTGGTCGCGGACCTCCAGCACCGCGTCCGACCGGCCGTCGATCACGGGCAGCGTGCCGACGGCGATCTCGATCGGCGTCCCGTCGGGCGTGTAGCGCAGGGCGTTGGTCATCAGGTTCACCACGACCTGCCGCAGGCGCGATTCGTCGCCGCTCGTCGGCGCCGCGACGGGGATCCCGCCGTCGAGCCCGACGAGCCGGACCTCGCGGTCCGGCGCGTTCACCTGGGCGTCCTCCACAGCGTCGCTGCCCAGGTGCAGCAGATCGATCTGCACGCGTTCCAGCGGGCGCTGCTCGTCCAGCCGCGCCAGCGTGAGGAGGTCCTCCACGAGCTGGCCCATCCGCTTGGCCTCGCCCTCGATGCGGCCCATGGCCGAATCGAGGTGCTCCCGCTCGGCCAGGCCGCCGTGCCGGTATAGCTCCGAGTACCCCTGGATCGTCACCAGCGGGGTGCGCAGCTCGTGCGAGGCGTCCTGGACGAACCGGCGCATCTTCCGCTCGGAGGCCGCCTGCGAGCGGAACGCGTGCTCGATGTGGGCGAGCATGGCGTTCAGTGCCCGGGAGAGCCGGCCGACCTCGGTGTCGTGCGGGTACTCCTCGACACGGCGCGAGAGGTCGCCGGCGGCGATCGCCGCCGCCGTGCGCTCCACGCGGATCAACGGGCGGAACGCACGCGTCGTGATGCCGTAGGCGACGAGCGACATGATGAGCGTGGCCAGCATGCCGGAGGTGACCATCGATCCGGCGGCGTCGGTGACCGTGTCGTCGACCTCGGCCAGCGGCAGCGCGATCGTGATGTACCCGTTGCCGTTGACCATCTCGATCATCCGGTAGCGCCAGCCGTCGGACTCGGGCAGGGTGCCCTCGGTCGTGAACGCGACGTTGTGCACCGCCTCGACTTCCTCGACCGTGTGCTTCTCGATGACGGGCTTGTCGGCGCCCTCGACCCCCGGCAGCTCGGCGAGGATCTCGCCGTCCTTGTCCCGCAGGGTGCTGTGGAAGCGGGTGAGCTGGAGGTTGGTCCACATCCGGAACGACTCCGGGTCCGTGTCCCCCTCCGTGTAGATCGCGTAGAGCAGGTTCGCCATCGGGCTCGAGTTGCTCGCCAGGTCCGTGTCCATCTGGTCGACCATGGTCACGCGCAGCGAGAACGACGCGGTGAGCACGGTCGCGACCACACCCAGCGTCATCAGCACGGCCATGAGCGCCACCAGCTTGGAGCGGAGCGAGATCTGGCGGAAGAGTCGAGTCATCGAGCCCATCCTACGATGCGGGCCCTAGCGGCGTTCGGCGGAGCGCAGCACGTAGCCCACGCCGCGCTTGGTCTGGATCATCGGGGTCCAGTCCTCCTGCGCGTCGATCTTGCGGCGGAGGTAGGAGATGTAGGACTCGACGATCGAGGCGTCGCCGTTGAAGTCGTACTCCCACACGTGGTCGAGGATCTGCGCCTTGGAGAGGACGCGGTTCGGGTTCATCATCAGGTACCGCAGGAGCTTGAATTCGGTAGGGGACAGGTCCACTACGACGCCGGCGCGGCGCACCTCGTGCGCGTCGTCGTCCAGTTCGAGGTCGTCGACGCGGATGACCGCGGCCTCGTCCTCGAACGGCTGGGTGCGGCGCAGCACGGCGCGGATGCGGGCCACGACCTCGTCGAGGCTGAACGGCTTGGTGACGTAGTCGTCGCCGCCGACGGTCAGGCCCGTGACCTTGTCCTCCGTGCCGTCGCGGGCGGTCAGGAACAGGACCGGGAAGTGGCGGCCGGCTGCGCGGAGCTTGCGGGTCACTGCGAAGCCGTCGAGATCGGGCAGCATGACGTCCAGGACGGCGAGGTCGGGCTGTTCGCGCTCGGCGACCTCGAGGGCTTCGCGCCCGCTCCCGGCGGCGAAGACCTCGAACCCGGCGAAGCGCAGGGACGTGGAGAGGAGCTCGCGGATGTTCGGTTCGTCGTCGACGACCAGCAGGCGGGCCTCAGGTGTTTTCTCAGTCATGCTTCCCAGTGTGATCGCCGAGTCTGGGAGTCGCCTGAGTGTTTCTTGATTGGGTTGCGCGCCCGGCCCGAGCGTCGGCGGGGGAGTCGCCGTGTGGGGGAGCCGCGTCGTGGTGCCGTCAGGACCGGCGGCGGGCCCGCAGGTTGAGGATCAGGCCCAGCACCATCAGGCCGAATGCGAGCGGCAGGCCGTACAGCCCGATCCAGTAGAGGGCCGCCCAGGCGGGTCCGCTGGCCGCATAGGACACCAGGATGGCTGCCAGGCAGAGCAGGGAGACGATCGCCGCGGCGGCCGCCATCGTCAGGACCCACCGGGAGGCGGTCGGGGATTCGTCGCGCTTCTTCACCGCTTAAAGGTACACAGCGGGGTTCCGGGGGCAAAGTCCTGAAACTTGTGTTCTTGACGTACTCTAGAGAGACAGACTTCCCCAGCTCGGGACGCCCTGAGCGCGATCGACCGCGCCGGCGCCGCTGGGAATCCGGTGCGGGGCACCTTTCGACCCGGTGCACCGCCGAATGCGAGAACGAGGTAAGAAGAAGTGCCTGTAGGCAAAGTCAAGTGGTACGAACCGACGAAGGGATTCGGATTCCTCGTCGCGGAGGACGGCCAGGAAGTGTACCTTCCCGCGTCGGCACTGCCCTCCGGTGTCAAAGAAGTGCGCGCCGGGACCCGGATGGAATTCGGCATCGCCGAGGGCCGCAAGGGAGCCCAGGCGCTGTCCGTCAGGATCCTGGACAAGGCGCCGTCCGTGGCGCGCGCCAAGCGCAAGCCGGCCGAGCAGCAGGCCGTCATCGTCGAGGACCTGATCCGGCTCCTCGACGGGATCTCCGACGGCCTGCGCAACGGCCGCTACCCCGAGAAGCGCCAGAGCGCCAAGATCGCGACCGTGCTCCGCGCCGTCGCAGACGACCTGGACGCCTAGGCCATGACGCGTACCCCGAAACTGGACGCAGTGCTGGCCGCGGACGTGGCCGCCGCACGCGGAGCGCTCGTGCCGCTCGTGCCCGAGGCGCAGGTCGGCGCGCATCTGGGCGTCAGCGCGGAGGGGGACCGGCTCGTCCTCCACCGGTTCGAGGCCAGGGTCCGCGGCTATGCGGGCTGGCACTGGTACGTCACGCTGGCCCGCGGCCCCCGCGTCAAGAGCGCCACCGTGTGCGACTCGGGACTGGTCCCGGGCGAGCGCGCGCTCCTGGCGCCGGCCTGGGTGCCGTGGGCCGAACGCGTCGCGCCGGAGGAACTGGCCGAGCAGAAGGCACGCGACGAGGCCGAGGCCGCGGCCGCGCAGGAACCCGCAGCCGAAGCGACCGGCAGCTCCGAAGCCCCGGCCGTCGGCGACGACGGCCAGGAAGCGGACGCCGCCGGAGACGAGCAGACGCCCGAACAGGACGCACAGGACGACGCCGCGCCCGCCGGGGCCGTAGACGGGGACGAGGAGTCGGAGGGGGACGGCCAGACCCGGCCCCGCCGCCGCCGTCGTCCGCGCCGCCGGCCCCGCTCGGCGTCGTAGGACGCGGCAGGGGAACAGCTTCACACCAGAACGCCCGGGCCGCACCTCAGGTGCGACCCGGGCGTTCCGCCGTTGCGGGACCCCTAGAGGTTCTCGAGGACGTAGTCGATGCAGTTCGTCAGGGCCGTGACGTCGTCCGGCTCGATCGCGACGAACGTCGCCACGCGCAGCTGGTTGCGGCCCAGCTTCCGGTACGGCTCGGTGTCCACGACGCCGTTGGCGCGCAGGGCCTTGGAGATCGCGGCGGCGTCGACCGACTCGTCGAAGTCGATCGTGGCGATGACGTTCGAGCGGTCCTGGGCGTTGACCACGTACGGGGTCGCAACCGACGACGCCTCGGCCCACCCGTAGATGCGCGAGGCAGAATCCGCGGTGCGGGCCGTCGCCCAGTCCAGACCGCCGTTGGAGAGCATCCACTTGACCTGGTCGTCCAGGGTGACGAGGGTCGACAGACTCGGGGTGTTGTACGTCTGGTTCTTGGCAGAGTTGTCGATCGCCGTCTTCAGGTTCAGGAAATCCGGGACCCAGCGGCCGGTCGACGCGACCCGCTCGGCGCGCTCGAGCGCGGCCGGGGAGAACAGTGCCAGCCAGAGGCCGCCGTCGGACGCGAAGTTCTTCTGCGGGGCGAAGTAGTAGACGTCCGTCTCCGAGACATCGACGTCCAGGCCGCCGGCGGCGCTGGTGGCGTCGACGACGACGAGCGAACCCTCATCGGCCCCGGCGACGCGCTTCACCGGAGCGGCAACGCCCGTCGAGGTCTCGTTCTGCGGCCACGCGTAGACGTCGACGCCTTCCTCGGCGACCGGGTCGGGTCGGGTGCCCGGCTCGGCCGTGATGATCGACGAGTCGGCGAGGAACGGGGCGGTGTTGGTGGCCTTGGCGAACTTCGAACCGAACTCGCCGAAGGACAGGTGCTGGGCCTTGTTCTCCACCAGGCCGAACGATGCGGTGTCCCAGAAAGCGGTCGAACCGCCGACACCCATGACCACCTGGTAGCCCTCGGGAGCCTTGAAGAGGTCGAGCAGGCCCTCCTGCACGGATTTCACCAGGTTCTTCACCGGGGCCTGGCGGTGGGAGGTGCCCAGGATGGAGGTCCCGGCGGCGAGCAGCGCGTCCAGTTGGCCGCGGCGGACCTTGGACGGGCCGGCCCCGAACCGCCCGTCGGCCGGCAACAGGTTCTCGGGGATGGTCAGGTGTTCGCTCACGTTGGCTCCTGCGGTAGGTGATCGCCGTTCGAGGCCGGTCGCGGCCGGCTCTTGTCATGCGCGCGTGGCACAGGTGCCGCGCACGCGCTGCTTCCATGTTCACCCAGCGCGAGGTCCAAACCTGAACCCGGGAAGGATTGTTAACGCGGGGTAGAGTAAGAACCAGTTCCAATACACCCTTCGAATGCCCTCTGGGAGCCACCTGCGTGACTGACCTGATCGATACAACAGAGATGTACTTGAGGACCATTCTGGAACTCGAGGAGGAGCGGATCACGCCCCTGCGGGCGCGCATCGCGGAGCGGTTGGGGCATTCGGGCCCGACCGTGTCGCAGACGGTCGCGCGCATGGAGCGCGACGGCCTCCTCGTGGTCTCGAAAGACCGTCATCTCGAACTGACCGGCGCCGGCCGCCAGCTGGCGACCGAGGTCATGCGCAAGCACCGCCTGGCCGAGCGGTTGCTCGCCGACGTGATCGGGCTCGACTGGGAGTACGTGCACGACGAGGCGTGCCGCTGGGAGCACGTCATGAGCGAACGCGTCGAGCGGAGGCTCTTCGACCTGCTGGGCCAGCCGTCCGAGTCGCCGTACGGGAACCCGATCCCCGGCCTGGATGCCCTGGGCGGTCCCGTCGGCGCCGACTTCGGCCGCGGGGTCCAGAACCTCGACGACGCGTTGACCGGCGGCGAGGCCGGGCCCGTGAAGGTCCTGCGTCTGGCCGAGACCATCCAGGTCGACCCGGTGCTGCTGGGGCAGCTCAACGAAGGCGGGATCCGCCCGGGCGCCACGGTCACGCTGGAGCGCGCCGGCGAGTACGTCGTCGTCCGCGTCGAGGGGGTCGAGGGGGCGCTCGAGCTGCCCGCCGAGGTCAGCGCCCACGTCTTCGTGGAGGCCGGCGAATAACGGAATCGGCCGTGACGGGGAAAACGATAACGGAATTGTAACTTTGTAGCGTCTCCGTTACTGTTGGTAACAGCTGGGACTAGTCCTAGCCATCGGATTCCGAGTTCGCCGAGCTCTGCCGTCGGGATCCGTGAACCGAACACTTTCCGGCAGAGGCGGGGGAACCATCTATCGCGGGAGCGAAGCGCACGGGTCGGACCTGTGCCGCGCGACCCAGGGGTGAAGTCAGTCAATCTCCAAGTTGGGGGAGTGGCGGCCGGGTGCATCTCACACCCGAATCCGACAGCTAACTTCGCAGGCATCCGAGAGGTAATCGATTGACTGAGAACATGTCCCACGGCCGCGATGCGGCCCGGGACGACGATGCGGGCGCCGAGGCGCCCCTCCGTCGTCCGCGCGGCGCCGAACGCCGCCGTCTGCAAGCAGACACGGGAGAGCAGGAGCGAGTCGCGCCGGCGGATCCCGCCTATGTCGGGCACCGCTACAAGAGCGGCCTGCGCTACACCGGAGTCGAGGCCTCCCAGCTGGACGAGCTGGCAGCCAGGGCCGCCGAGGCCGAGCCGGAAGCAGCGGCCCCCGTGGTCGACTTGGAAGAGCGTCGTCAGGCGCCGTCGCCGAGCCGGATGCGCGTCGCCGCCAGCCACAAGATCGCCGCCGCCGCGGCCGTTTCCGGCCTCGCACTGACGGCCGCGTGGCCGCAGGTGGGCGATCCCGGCCAGGAGGCACGCGCCAAGGCGGAGGTCCAGGCGACCGTGGAGGACGTCGTCGTGGCCGAGTCCGACGACTTCGATATCGAACTCGCCTCCGTGAAGAGCTCCTTCACCGAGGAGGACCACCTGGACCAGGTGATGACGGCCGCCAGCGGCGACGTCACGAAGGTCGAGACCGCGGGTGTGCTCGCGCAGCCGCTCGACACGGTCCGCATCACCTCCCGCTTCGGCTACCGGGCGAACCCGTGGGGTGGAGCCGGCATGGTCAGCCACATCGGCCAGGACTACGGCATCGCCTGCGGTACGCCGGTCAAGGCTGCCGCGGCCGGAACCGTCGTCCAGGCAGGCTACGCGGGCCACTCCGGCAACCGCGTCCGCGTCGACCACGGCAACGGCCTCGAGACGACCTACAACCACAACACGTCGTTGAAGGTGTCAGTCGGCCAGACCGTCGAGCGCGGCGACGTCGTCTCCCTGGCCGGGACGACCGGCAACTCTACCGGTTGCCACCTGCACTTCGAGGTCCTCGTCGACGGCACCGCCGTCGATCCGGCTGGTTGGTTGTAGTTTCAATCCGGCGAGACCGGAAAAATATCGTTCCGTGACCTTAACGTGACATTCGGTCCGGATTCGTATACCGTTGACATCGTGCCGGGCCCCGTATGGGCTCAGCACCCTCGGACGGAGTGTTCAACACTGCCGCCGACCGAGGCCCGTTCGTTACAAACACGCTTGGCAGTGGCGGGGGAACCAAACACAGGATCCAAGAGATCTTGAGGGCCACGGCCCTTGGGGTTAAGCGATCGGAACAGAACCTGTTCCGGCCGCCGGGTGACTCCCACTCGAACCCGACAGCTCACCTCGTAGACATAGGGAGAGGTATAACTTTGTCCAAGCGCCATGCACTCGGTCGCCACCGCGCGGCTCCAGTACGCAGCAACCCGCTCGAGGGTGTTTCCAAAGCCGTAGCGTCCAACGCCGGCTCCGTCGGCCGCCAGGCCGCCGTCATCGCCGCAGCATCCGGCCTCGTCCTCACCATGGGCGTCCCGGCACAGGCCAACCCGGTGGCCCGCGAGGCCGCCAGCGCCCCGGTCGAGACCCTCCCGGTCGAGCGCACCGCAGTCTCCGCAGTGACCGTCTCCGCGAAGGCCGTCGAAGACTTCGAGGTCGAGCGCGTTGTCATCGAGGCGGCCCCGGCCCCCGAGCCCGAGCCGGTCGTCGTGGCCGTCGCCGAAGAGGTCGAGGAAGTCGAGGACGAGGCGCAGTACGCCGCCACGACCCGCGAGAACGTGAACGAGGGCGCGAGCGCCGCCGCAGCGCCGGCCGCCGAGGCCGCACCGGAGCCCGAGCCGGTCGTCGAGGCCGCCGCCAGCGGCACCGGTGCCGCGATCGCAGCCATGGCCGCCCAGTACCAGGGCACCCCCTACGTCTGGGGCGGAAGCTCGCCGTCCGGCTGGGACTGCTCCGGCTTCGTCCAGTGGATCTACGCGCAGCACGGCATCTCCGTCGCCCGCGGCACCTCCAACATCCTGGCCTCCAGCCAGTTCGTCCGCACGTCCTCGCCGAAGCTGGGCGACCTCGTCTTCCAGAACGGCGGAGGCCACGTCGGCATCTACATCGGCAACGGCCAGATCATCGGCGCCCAGAACCCCTCGGTCGGCACCGTCATCCGCCCGGCCGACAGCGTCTACGGCCCGCTCTACGGCTACTACACGCTGGCCGGCTAACACCGGCGACCGGCCCCGCGCCGGTACGCGGCAGTCATCTGCCGCAACCTCTCTCCACTGGCCCGTCCGCGCAACCCGCGGACGGGCCAGCGGCGTTTAACGAGGGGTCGGGACCCGGGGAAGTCGTGGCTGAACGGCGGCGAACCGCCAGATGACGGCGAGGCGCACCGGGGGTGACGGCCCGCCGAATTCGCGTACGACACGCCCCGGCGCGTGGTGCAGGACACATCACCGGCGCGGCGGCACCGTTAGGCTGGATGACGGAAGAGCCACGTCGTACGCCGTGGGGGAAGCACCATCGACGCCCGCGGCGAGCAGGACCGTGAGGAACGCGTATGCGAACCCTAGTACTGAATGCTGGATACGAGCCCCTAGCGGTGGTGACATTCCGCCGCGCGCTGCTCCTCGTCCTGACGGGGAAGGCCAGCATCCTCGCCGAGGACCCCGACCCCGTCGTCGGACCCAGCGACGTCGTCTCCCGGCCCTCCGTCATCCTCCTCAACCGCTACGTGCGAGTCCCCTACCGCAGCCCGGCCCATGTCACCCGTCGGGGCGTCCTGCGGCGCGACGGCCACACCTGCGCCTACTGCGGGCGCCACGCGTCGACCGTCGACCACATCCACCCCCGGTCGCTCGGGGGCGCGGACTCCTGGGAGAACCTCGTCGCGTGCTGCCTGACATGCAATGGGAAGAAGGGCAACCGGACCCTCCGGCAGCTAGGGTGGAAGCTGAAATTCCAGCCCGTCGCCCCGCACGGGCCGGCCTGCTACATCTCGGAACTGGAGCGCCCGGCAGAAGCATGGAACGAATTCCTGAGCACCGAGGCGGCCTGAGGGCCGCGATCGTCCTCGCCGGCGGTCGCGGCTCGCGGCTCGGCGGCGCCGACAAGGCGGCCCTGACGTACGACGGCGCCAGCCTCCTCGACCGCGCCGTCGCCGCCCTCGCGTCCCCGCCCGCCGCCACGAGCGGTGCGTCCCCGCCCGCCGCCACGAGCGGTGCGCCGGCGGCCGGCCGGGCAGTCGACGTGATCGCCGTCGTCGGGCCTTCCGGCCTGCGCGACCGGGTGGACCGGCTCGCCGCGGTCCACGGAGTCAGGATCCTCCTCACCCGCGAGACACCCGCGTTCGCGGGTCCCGCCGCGGCCGTCGGCGCCGGGATCGACGCCCTGGACGGCGCGGGGGAATGGGCACCGGAAGACGCCGGGCTCTGCGTCGTCCTGGCGGTCGACTACGCCCGGCCGGAGCGGATCCTCGCGGTCCTCCGCCGCGCGGAGGAGGGCTCCGCGGCGGGTGCCGACGCAGAACCGGGCCGGGAGGCATGGGTGCCGCGCGACGTCGACGGGTGGGACCAGCCGCTCGCGTCGCTCTGGGACCGCGCCGCCCTGCGCCGCGCCGTCGGCGAACTGCGTCGCGAGGGGACGCTCGCGAATGCGTCGATGAGGGCACTGCTTGGTAAAGTCGGTGTGGCCCACCTGACAACGGCGGAGCCCGCCGGGGCGGACCCCGCCGAGCTCTTCGCCGACGTCGACACGTGGGACGACGCCGCACGCGCCGGGATCACGGCGCCAGCCGCGCCCGAGAAGAAGGCACCGCAGGAGGACGACATGGAAGCCGAGAAAACACCGGGCACCGGCCGGGGCGAGCACCCCGAGCTCGACGCGTGGGCCCGCGAATTGACGTCGGCCTACGGGCTCGAGGACGCGCCCGTCGACATCGAGCGCATCCTCTCCCTCGCCGGCGAGGCCGCCCACGCCATCGTGCGTCCGGCGGCGCCCCTGACGACCTACATCGCCGGCTACGCGGCCGGGCTCGCGGCTGCACGCTCGGAGGCGGGCGGGGAGAACGCCGCCGCCGAGGCCGACGCCCTCGCCCGCCGTGCCATCGCCGACCGCGCGGAGGGGTAGCGCTCCCGTGAGCGACCGGAGACCGCCGGAGGCCCCTCCCCGCCCGGCCGCAGGAAACGCCGCCTGGCCCGCCGCCCGCGAAACCGCCCACCTCGCGGGCCGGCAGTTGATCGATACCGCCGACGAGCCCGTGCGCCAGCCCGTCGGGCTGGAGGACGCACTCGGCCACGTCCTCTCCGCGGACGTCCACGCGACGAATGAGATCCCCCACTTCGCCGCCTCCGCCATGGACGGCTGGGCCGTCGCCGGCGATGGCCCGTGGCAGGTGCTGGACGGCGACGCGAGAACGACGACGTCGCTGTCACCGGGGGAGGGCGTCGTCATCGTCACCGGGTCGCCGCTGCCCGGCGGCGCCACCGCCGTGCTGCGGCGCGAGCGGGGGCGCCTCGCCGACGCTCCCCGTGGTGGCGGCACCGGGGAGGCCCGCCGGCTGCTGCATGCGACGGAACCGGTCGGGCACCTCGCCGACATCCGTCCAGCCGGCCGGGAGGCCCATGCCGGCGAGCGGTTGTTCTCCGCGGGCACGTTCTTGACTCCCGGCCACCTCGCGGCCGCCGCCGTGGCCGGACTCGACGAGCTGCCGACCCTGCGCGTCCCGCGGGTCGGACTGGTACTGACCGGCGACGAGGTCGTCACGGCGGGCCTCCCGGGCCACGGGCTCGTCCGGGACGCCTTCGGGCCGGTCCTGCCCGCCGCGGTCCGCGGGCTCGGCGGAACCGTCGTGGACAGTACCCGGATCGGAGACGACCACGCCGCGACCGTGCGGGCGCTGGGAGCCGGCGGCGTCGACGTCGTCATCGCGACCGGCGGCACCGGACACTCGGGCGCGGACCACATCCGCCCGGCGCTGGCCGAGCTCGGCGCGGAGTTGCTCGTCGACCAGATCGCGATGCGCCCGGGCCACCCCGCGCTGCTCGCGCGCCGTTGCGACGGGGCGCTGGTCATCGCGCTGCCGGGAAATCCGCTGGCCGCGATGGCGGCCCTCGTCACGCTCGGCGGCCCCGTGCTCGCCGGAGCGACGGCCCGCTCGCTGCCCGTCCTGCGGCGGGCCCGGTCGACCGAGCGGTTCGATCCGCTGCCGGGCCGCTACCGGCTGGTCCCCGCCCGGCTCGACGGCGACGAGAGCGGCGTGCGTGCGAGCGCTGCCACCCACCGGGGCCCCGCCATGCTGCGCGGGCTCGCCGACTCGTCGTGCTTCCTGGCCGTCCCGCCGGAAGGGCTCTCCCCGGGCGACGGCGTCGACTGCGTGCCCCTGCCCTGGACCTGAACCACCCCCCCCCCCAACCGACCCGAAGGGAGCCCGATGGGCCGCAAGACCACCCGCCGCCGCATCATCCGGCTGAGCGCCGACGGTGGCGAACGCCGCCGCGAGGACACTCTGGCGGCCGAGGAGCCGCTCGAGATCCGCCTCGGTATTCCCGACGTGCCGGGCAGCGGGCAGACGGCGTTCACCGTCACGATGCGCACGCCGGGCGACGACTTCGACCTGGTCGCCGGCTTCCTCACCGGCGAGGGCGTCATCGCGTCCGCGGACGATCTGGTGAGCATGCGCTTCTGCGCCGGCGAGGACGAGTCCGGCCGCCAGACGTTCAACGTCGTCGAGGCGCAGCTGGCGCCTACCGCCCACGCCCCGACGCCGGGACAGCAGCGCAACGTCACGACCACGAGCGCGTGCGGCATCTGCGGGACCGCATCGATCGACGCCGTCGGCAAGTCCGCGCGGCTGCCGCTGGCGCCCGCACCGGAGGACGGGGACGACGACGCCGGGCGGCTGCCGCTCGACGTCCTCCTCGCGCTGCCCGACCTCCTGCGCGAGCGGCAGGAGATCTTCTCCCGCACCGGCGGGGTCCACGCCGCCGGGCTGTTCGACTACGAGGGCAACCTGCTCTGCCTGCGCGAGGACGTCGGGAGGCACAACGCCGTCGACAAGGTCGTCGGGTGGGCGCTGCGCGAGAGGCTGCTCCCGTCGCACGGCACGGTGCTCCAGGTGTCCGGCCGGGCCTCGTTCGAACTGGTCCAGAAAACCCGCATGGCGGGGATCAATATTCTCTCCGCAGTGAGCGCGCCGTCGTCACTTGCCGTAGAACTCGCCGAATCCGAGCAAGTCACTGTCGCCGGGTTCAGCCGGGGGAGTAGCGTTAACGTCTACACGCATCCGGAACGGATCGCCATCAGGAGGAACGATGCATAAACCAGCGCCTGTCGAGGACATCAACGAGGATGACCTCGACGTCAAGGCACCGAAGACGTCCGCGGCGGGAGTCAAGGCCGTCATGGTGGCCCTTGAGCGCGGCGTCGCCCAGGCCGGAGTCAGCCGGACCGTGCGCTCGATGCTGCAGGTCAACCAGCCGCACGGCGTCGACTGCCCGGGCTGCGCCTGGCCGGAAACCATCAAGGGGCGCCGCAAGACGGCCGAATTCTGCGAGAACGGCGCCAAGGCGCTCGCCGAGGAGAGCACCCTGCGCACCGCCGACCGCGACTGGTGGGCCGCCCACCCGATCAGCGAGCTGCGCGGGAAGACCGAGTACTGGCTCGGCAACCAGGGCCGCATCACCGAGCCGATGATGATCACCGCCGGCGAAGACCACTACCGGCCGATCAGCTGGAACGAGGCCTTCACGACGATCGCCGAGCACATCCACGCGACGACGCCGGACAAGTGCGCGTTCTACACGTCGGGCCGCACCGCGAACGAGACCGCATTCATGTACCAGCTCTTCGCGCGCAGTCTCGGCACCAACAACCTGCCCGACTGTTCCAACATGTGCCACGAGTCCTCCGGGTCCGCCATGACCCCGACGATCGGCATCGGCAAGGGCACGGTCTCCCTCGAGGACTTCGACCACGCCGACGTCATCATGATCGTCGGCCAGAACCCCGGTACCAATCACCCGCGCATGCTCTCCGCGCTCGCCGAGGCCCGCGAGCGGGGGGCGAAAGTCATCGCCGTGAACCCGCTGCCCGAGGCCGGGCTGATGAACTTCAAGGACCCGCAGAAGATCAACGGGGTCGTCGGGTCCGGCGATCGGATCTCCGACGAGTTCCTGCAGATCAAGGTCGGCGGCGACCTGGCCCTGTTCCAGGCCCTCGGCCACCTGCTGCTGCAGGAGGAGGAGCGCGCGCCGGGGACCGTCGTCGACCACGACTTCCTTGCGGAGAACACCGAGGGCTTCGATGTCTACCGCGAGGCCCGCAGCGTCATCGACTGGGACGCCACCGAGGAGGCCACCGGCCTCTCGCGGCTGGAGATCGCCACGGTCGCCAATCTGCTGGCCAAGTCCAAGGGCACGATCATCTGCTGGGCGCTGGGGCTGACGCAGCAGCCGCACTCGGTCGACACGATCCGGGAGATCGTCAACCTTCTGCTTCTGCAGGGCAACTTCGGCAAGCCCGGGGCGGGGGCGTGCCCCGTGCGCGGGCACTCCAACGTGCAGGGCGACCGGACGATGGGCATCTGGGAGAAGCCGCCGGAGCACTGGCTCGCCCGACTCGATGCGGAGTTCGGAATCGAGAGCCCGCGCGAGCACGGTCACGATTCGGTCGAGACCCAGCAGGCCTTCGAGAACGGAGACGTCGACGTGTTCGTCTCGATGGGCGGGAACTTCTCGCTCGCCTGCTCCGACACCGAGGCGATCGAAGCCGGCATGATGCGCGCCGGACTCACCGTCCACATCTCGACGAAGCCGAACCGCTCGCACGTCGTGCACGGCAAGACGTCGATCATCCTGCCGACGCTGGGCCGCACGGACCGCGACGACAAGCATCCCTCCGGACCGCAGTTCCTCTCGGTCGAGGACTCGATGTCGGTCGTCAAGTCCACGCAGGGCCGTCTGGCCCCCGTCTCCGATCACCTGCTTGCCGAGCCCGTCATCGTGGCGCGCATGGCCGCTGCGGTACTCGGCGAGGACCACCCGGTGGACTGGAAGGCCATGGCCGAGGACTACGACGTCATCCGCGACCACATCTCGCGTGTGGTGCCCGGGTTCGAGGACTTCAACGCCCGCGTGCGCCGGCGCAACGGTTTCGTGCTGCCGAATCCGCCGCGTGACACCCGCAGTTTCGCCACGGAGTCCGGCCGGGCCCACTTCACGATCAGCCCGCTCGAGTACCTCATGGCCCCCGAGGGGCACCTGATCCTGCAGACGATGCGAAGCCACGACCAGTACAACACGACGTTCTACGGCCAGGACGACCGCTACCGCGGCATCAAGGGCGGCCGCCGGGTCATCCTCGTGCACCCGGACGACCTGGTCGAACTCGGGTTCGAGGACCGGCAGCTCGTCGACGTGATCTCCTCGTTCGCCGGCACCGAGCGGCGGGCGAACCGCTTCCGCCTCGTCGGCTACCCGACGGCGCGCGGGTGCGCGGCCGCCTACTACCCGGAGGCCAACGGGCTCGTGCACCGCGAACTCGTCGCCCGCGAGTCCAACACTCCCGGCTACAAGGCGATGATGGTCCGGTTCGTCCCGCACACGGAGGAGCCGTCGAGCACGTTCGACGACCGGTCCTGACCCGGATGTCCTGATGCGGGCGGCGGAGGGTATCGTGCCTTGATGTGAGTATGGAGCACGCGGCCTACGGGTCGCTCTACCGCCTGACCAAGGACAAACAGCAGCCGATCACGCCGGGAACCCCGTCGCGCGTGCTGCGCTTCGCGCGCGCCTACCGGGGGCGCCTGATCGCGTTCATCGCGGTCTCGATCGTCGCCGCGGTCCTCGCGGTCGCGACGCCGGTGCTCGCCGGCCGGGTCGTCGACGCCATCGTCGCCGACGGCCCGCTGTCGCTCATCGGCTGGCTGGCCGGGCTCATCGCGCTCGTCGCGCTCGCCGAGACGGGCGTCTCGGTGCTCTCCCGGTGGCTGTCCTCGTCGCTGGGGGAGCAGGTCATCTTCGACCTGCGCACCCAGGTGTTCGACCACGTGCAGCGGATGCCGGTCGCGTTCTTCACGCGGACCCGGACGGGTGCGCTGGTCTCGCGCCTGAACAACGACGTGCTCGGCGCCCAGGCGGCGTTCGCCGGCACCCTCTCCTCGGTGGTGAGCAACGCCGTCGCACTGGTGCTGACCGCGGCGGTCATGCTGTCGACGAGCTGGCAGGTGACCCTGCTGGCGGTGATCATGCTGCCCGTGTTCCTGATCCCCGCGCGCCGGATGGGGCGCGTGATCGCGGGTCTGCGGCGCGAGGCCGCCGAGCACAACGCCAGCATGGGCACGCAGATGACGGAGCGGTTCTCCGCCCCCGGGGCGACGCTCGTGAAGCTTTTCGGCCGCCCCGAGGCCGAGTCGGCCGATTTCGCCTCCCGGGCTGCCCGCGTGCGGGACATCGGGGTCAAGACCTCGATGCGCCAGTTCTACTTCGTCGCCGCGCTGACGCTCGTCGCGGCCCTCGCGCTGGCCCTGGTCTACGGTCTGGGCGGCTACTACGCGCTGCGCGGCGAGCTCGCCGCGGGTGACGTGGTGACGCTCGCGCTGCTGCTGACCCGCCTGTACGTCCCGCTGACCGGGCTCGCCAACGCGCGGGTGGAGATCATGAGCGCCCTGGTCAGCTTCGACCGCGTGTTCGAGATCCTCGACCTGAAGCCGATGATCGCCGAGCGCGAGGACCCGTCGGTGGTGCCCGCCGGGCCCGTGGGCATCCGGTTCGACGACGTCCGCTTCGCCTACCCGAGCGCGGATGCGGTCTCGCTGGCCTCCCTGGAGGACGTCTCCGTCCTCGACCACCGCGGCGGCGAGGAGGTGCTGCACGGCGTCGACTTCGAGGTCCCGGCCGGTCAGACGTTCGCCCTCGTGGGATCCTCCGGCGCCGGGAAGTCGACGATCGCCCAGCTGCTCACGCGCCTGTACGACGTGGAGTCGGGCGCCGTCCGCCTGGGCGGTACCGACGTGCGGGACGTCTCCTTCGCCGAACTCCGGTCCACCATCGGGATGGTGACGCAGGACGGCCACCTCTTCCACGACTCGATCGGCGCGAACCTGCGGCTGGCCGCCCCCGAAGCAAGCGACGAGCAGGTCTGGGAGGCCCTGCGCCGGGCCCGGCTCGGCGACGTCATCTCGGCGCTGCCGGACGGCCTCGAGACCATGGTCGGGGAGCGCGGCTACCGGCTCTCGGGCGGTGAGCGCCAGCGGATGACCATCGCCCGGCTGCTGCTGGCCGCCCCGCGGGTCGTCGTGCTCGACGAGGCGACAGCGGCGCTGGACAGCACCAACGAGGCCGCGGTCCAGGCCGCCCTCACCGAAGCCCTCCAGGGCCGGACGGCCGTGGTGATCGCCCACCGGCTCTCGACTGTGCGCTCGGCCGACCAGATCCTCGTCGTCGACGCCGGCCGCATCGTCGAGCGCGGGACGCACGAGGAGCTGCTCGCAGCGGACGGGCGGTACGCGCAGTTCTACCGCACGCAGTTCGCCTAGTCGGCCCCGCGGCGGAGGTGCTCCGGCGCGCCGATCAGACGCGGCAGGATCGACTCGGTCAGCAGGGGTGCCAGGTCGTCCCGTTCCAGGGCGCGCGAGGGGGCGATCCAGACGGCGTCCTCGAGCTCGGCGCGCACGGCGACCGAACCGGCGTCGTGCGGCGGGCTGCCGGCCGGCCTGACGGCGTCCGCGAGGGCGACATCGAAAACGTAGGCGTGCAGTGCGGTACCGGGCTCATTGGCCGCGGCGCCCTTCCAGAGGCCGCGGTCCACGAGGGCGTCCGCTTCGAAGAGGAGACCGAGTTCTTCGTGCAGTTCGCGAATCGCGGCCCGGGCAGGGGACTCGCCCTGTTCCAGTTTGCCTCCCGGCTGCATATACTTCGAAGTGCCGCGTTTGCGTACGAGCAAAATGCGCTCATTCGTGTCGTAAAGAACAGCTGCGGCGACGGTGAGTAATGTAGACACGATGGAAGCTTAACATTTCAATCGATTTCGGCGTTTCGCAAAATGTTGCACTATTTGAATGTAGCTAATCGTTATACTATTTGACTACCGACGGCGTGGCGGTGTCGTGGACAGGTCGCCGCAACCGGCAGACTGTGCACAAGGGCGGTCGTCATGTCGTCACAGCCCATTGACTACGTACGCGGTAGACAACCTCTGGAGACTCTATGCAGCGAGGCACAAACCTCGGAAGACTTGGTGATTTCAACCAGGCGGTCATTTTCGACTCGATCCGCCGTGCTGACGACGGTATCAGCCGGGTCGAGCTGGCCACCTCGACGGGCCTGTCCCCGCAGACCATCTCCAACGTCGTGCGCCGGCTCCTGGACAACGGCTTCGTGCGCGAGGACCGGACCGTCATCTCCGGCCCCGGCAAGCCGCGCACCGTCCTCGAGCTCGAAGCCGACCGCCTGTTCGCGATCGGCATCCACCTCGATCCGGGCCAGATCACGATCGTCATGGTGAACCTGCGCGGCCGCGTGGTCGGCAGCCGCCGGTTCGTCGAACGCGACATCGCGGTGCCGGAGGAGACGATCTCCATGATGGCGACGGCCGTCGAGGAGCTCATCAAGGACTCCGGCCAGCCGAAGGACCACATCGTCGGCATCGGTGTCGCGGCGCCGGGACCGATCAACCCCGAGGCCGGAACGATCGTCTCGCCGCCGCTGATGAGCGGCTGGAGCGAGGTCGAGGTCGTGGAGCCGCTCGTCGAGCGCCTGTCGCTCGACGTGCTGATCGAGAAGGACTCCGTCGCCTCCGCGATCGCCGAGCAGTGGAACGGCGACGAGGCGCGCGACCGCAACTTCATGTCCGTCTACATCGGCACCGGCGTCGGCGTCGGCATGGTCATCGGCGGCGAGGTCATCCGCGGGGCGAGCAGCAACGCCGGCGAGATCGCCCGTGTCCGCGTCAACCTGGACGGCAGCGACGACGACTCGGGCGAGTCCTCGACGTTCGCCTCGGCCGTCGCCTTCCCGGCCGTGCTGGCCAAGGCGCGCGAGCTGGGCGTCGACGTGGGCAGCGCCACCGACGACTCCAGCATGCACGAGCGTGCGCAACTGCTGAACTCGATCGTCCGGCAGGCCAAGGACGGCGAGGAGCCGGCTGTCGCCGTGGTCAAGGTCCTCAACCGCTACTGGGCGTCGCTCGTCTCGCAGCTGACGAACACCTTCGACGTCGACAAGGTCTTCGTCGGCGGACCGGTCTGGTCCGAGTTGCACGAGGTCCTCCACGACGACATGGACCGGATCCTCCAGGAGCGCTTCCTGATGAAGGACGTGCACGAGCTCGAGGTCCTCACCAGCGAGCTGGGCCACAACCTGGGTGCCATCGGCGGCGCGTGCGCCGTCCTCGACGCGGCCCTCTCGCCGAAGGCCAGCGCGCTGCTGCTGCGCTGACCAGAGTCGGAGCAGACGACGACGGGCCCCACCTGGTGGTGGGGCCCGTCGTCGTACCCGGTCCTTGCAGGACCGCTGGTGCCCCTGGCCGGAATTGAACCGACGGCCTACCCTTTAGGAGAGGGTCGCTCTATCCAACTGAGCTACAGGGGCATGCCCCCGCGCGGGAGGCGTAACCATACTAACGGTTCCGCGGATGGGCCGCGTCAAGGGCGTCGTTGACACGCGCACGGATCGTCAGCATCGAGATGCCGACCATGATGGCGACGGAGGCGAAGAACAGCGCCCAGCGCGCGATCGTCAGCGCGCTCACGACGGCGACGGCCGGCTGCCCGTCCCCGCCGGAGAGCAGCAGGTCGATCGCGTTGTTCTCGAACACGTCGACGACGGCGAACAGCAGGGGCACCGCCCAGAGCCCCCAGCGCTTCGGGCCGCGCGCGACGTTGAGGTTGACCGCGAGCATCGTCACGAGCGCGAAGAACAGCGGGAAGAGCAGGCCCGCGGTCTTGTGCAGGTAGTTCAGCTGGCCGCGGGCGTCGACGTCCATGGCGGCCCGCAGTTCGGCCACGGCGGCGTCGTCGTAGCCCAGCAGGCGCTGATCGAGCATCTCGAGCCCGCCCGTGAGATCCGTCATCTGGCCCAGCGCGAGCAGATGGTAGTACCAGAAGAGCAGTGCCGACGCGATGATCCCGGCCCACAGGATGATGCTGCCGTTGCTGCGTGCCTGCGCCTCGGAGCGCTGCGTCGTCGGATTTGGCGCGGCCTGGCCCTTCGCGCCGGCGGCCCGGCCGGCCGGTGGGGTCGGTGCGCCGGGAACTGGGCGGTGGGACCTGCTGCGTGACTTCTTCTTGGCCATCCACCCATTATGGGCGACCGGCCGCGGTCGATGTGCGGGTGCCGGCCCGTAGACTGGATGGACCATGGATTTTCTCTTCGACGACTTCGCCGCACCAGCCGAACAGCCGGAACCAGCGCAGACGACGCCCGGGGCGGAAGAGCTGCTGACCGGACTCAACCCCGAACAGGCCGAGGCCGTGAAGCACGCCGGAACGCCGCTGCTCATCGTGGCCGGTGCCGGGTCGGGCAAGACGCGCGTCCTGACGCACCGCATCGCCTACCTGCTCGCCACGGGGCGCTCCCGTCCGCACGAGGTCCTCGCCATCACCTTCACCAACAAGGCAGCCGCCGAGATGCGCGAGCGCATCGGCGAGCTCGTCGGCGCCGCCGCGGAGAAGATGTGGATCTCGACCTTCCACTCCTCATGCGTGAAGATCCTGCGGAGGGAGGCCGCCGCCGTGGGGCTGAAGTCGAACTTCTCGATCTACGACGCCGCCGATTCCCTGCGGCTCGTCACGATGATCGCGAAGTCGCTCGAACTGGACCCCAAGAAGTTCGCTCCGAAGGCGATTCTCAACAAGATCTCGGC
Organism: Zhihengliuella salsuginis; assembly: GCF_014651715.1. GTDB lineage: Bacteria > Actinomycetota > Actinomycetes > Actinomycetales > Micrococcaceae > Zhihengliuella > Zhihengliuella salsuginis. The sequence goes on along the minus strand of NZ_BMXK01000010.1, from coordinate 112,000 downwards.
GCTGAAGAACGAGCTGATCGACGACGAGGAGTACGTCTCGACGGCCGCCCAGGATCCCTTCAGCAAGGCCGTCGCCGAGGTCTACCGGATGTACACGCAGCGGTTGCGGCAGGCGAACGCGATGGACTTCGACGACCTGATCGGCCAGGTCGTCAACATCTTCCGGGCCTTCCCCGGGATCGCCGACAACTACCGGCGGCGCTTCCGCCACGTGCTCGTCGACGAGTACCAGGACACCAACCACGCCCAGTACGCGCTGGTACGGGCGCTGACCGGCCCGGACGGCCAGACCCCCGGCGGCGAGCTGACCGTCGTCGGCGACTCCGACCAGTCCATCTACGCGTTCCGCGGCGCCGATATCCGCAACATCGTCGAGTTCGGCAAGGACTACCCGGACGCGCGGACCATCAAGCTCGAGCAGAACTACCGCTCCACCCAGACCATCCTGACCGCCGCGAACGCGGTGATCGAGAGGAACCCGGACCGTCCGGCCAAGAAGCTGTGGACGGCCGAGGGCGACGGTGAGAAGATCACCGGCTACGTCGGCGAGTCCGAGCAGGCCGAGGCGAAGTGGATCGCCGACGAGATCCTGCGCCTGAACGACGACGAGGGCATCCGGCCCGGCGACGTCGCGATCTTCTACCGCACCAACGCGCAGTCCCGCTCCCTCGAGGAGCAGCTCATGCGCGTCGACCTGAAGTACAGGGTCGTCGGCGGCACCCGGTTCTACGACCGCAAGGAGATCAAGGACGCCCTCGCCTACCTGCGCGCGCTGGTCAACCCGGACGACGACGTCAACGTGCGGCGCGTCCTCAACGAGCCCAAGCGCGGCATCGGGGACCGCGCCGAGTACGCCGTCGCCGCGTTGGCCGCCCGGGACCGGCTGACGTTCATGGACGCCCTGCGCAAGGCCGAGGAGGCGCCCGGCATCGCGACGCGGAGCCTCAAGAACGTCAACTCCTTCGTCAAGCTGGTCGACGACCTGGCAACGGTCGCGGAGGGCTCCGGCGCGGCCGAGGCGCTCGAAGCCGTGCTGGAGCAGACGGGCTACCTCGAGACGCTGCGGAAGTCGACCGACCCGCAGGACGAGTCCAGGGTCGAGAACCTCGCCGAACTCGTCGCCGTCGTCCGCGACTACGAGCGGGAGAACCCCGAGGGCTCCCTGGAGGGCTTCCTGGAGCAGGTCTCTCTCGTCGCCGACGCGGACCAGATCCCCGACGCGCCCGTCGACGAGGAGGGCGCGGCGATGGCCGAGCAGGAGGGCGTCGTGACCCTCATGACCCTCCACACCGCCAAGGGCCTCGAGTTCCCCGTGGTCTTCCTGACCGGCATGGAGCACGGCATCTTCCCGCACCAGCGGTCGATGATGGACGAGCAGGAGCTCGCGGAGGAGCGCCGCCTGGCCTACGTCGGCCTGACCCGCGCCCGGAAGCGCCTCTACGTCTCGCGTTCGGAATACCGCAGCCTCTGGGGGCAGACCCAGTACAACCCGGCGAGCCAGTTCCTGCAGGAGATCCCCGAGAACCTGCTGGACTGGAAACGCGAGGGGTCGGCATCCCCCGGTGGATTCGGTTCCATCTCCGGAGGCTTCGGCTCCCGTGGCTCCGGATTCGGCTCCAGCCGCTACGACACCGGCTCGCACTGGGGTGCGGGCGCGTCCTCGCGCTCGAACCGGCAGGCGGGCGACCCGGAGACGGCGACCCTGCGGACGGCGCCGACGGTCCGGGCCGGCGGCCGGGTCCAGCAGCAGAAGGAAGTCGTCTCGCTCGAGGTCGGCGACAAGGTGAAGCATGCGACGTTCGGCGACGGCACCGTCGTCGCACTCGAAGGCAGCGGCGACAAGACCGTCGCCAAGGTGGGTTTCGGGGCCGAGGAGAAGCGGTTGCTGCTGCGCTACGCGCCCTTGACCAAGACGGACGGGTAGCCCGCCCACGACAGGCATGAGAGGCGGATCACACCTGCCGTATCGTCGTGCCGCTGCGCGCGGAATCGGGGCCGCGAAGTTGACCGTCTACGCCCTGTAGAACTGGGTGATGCCGCCCGAACGCGTTAGTCTAGGCGAGGCGTCAAGCGCCGCGGAGGCCCCATTCGGCCTTCGAAAGGAATCGGCGGGCTGGGTTAGGCCCGTGCGTTCCGAGTCAGACACGACTTCGACGTAGAAGGACACAGCCCGTGGACCTGTATGAATACCAGGCGCGCGATTTGTTCGAGAAGCACGGCGTCCCCGTGCTTGCCGGCATCGTTGCGTACACCCCAGAAGAAGCCAAGGCCGCTGCCGAGAAGATCGGCGGCGTGGTTGTGGTCAAGGCTCAGGTAAAGGTCGGCGGCCGCGGCAAGGCCGGCGGCGTCAAGGTCGCCAAGAACGCCGATGAGGCCTTCGAGTACGCGAGCAACATCCTCGGTATGGACATCAAGGGCCACACCGTCAACAAGGTCATGATCGCGCAGGGTGCAGACATCGCCGAGGAGTTCTACTTCTCGGTCCTGCTCGACCGCGCGAACCGCAACTACCTGGCCATGTGCTCGGTCGAGGGCGGCGTGGAGATCGAGCAGCTCGCCGTCGAGCGCCCCGAGGCACTCGCCAAGGTCGCCGTCGACCCGATCGTCGGCATCGACCAGGCCAAGGCCGACGAGATCGTCGCCGAGGCCAACTTCCCCGAAGAGCTGCGCACCGCGGTCGCCGAGACCATCAAGACCCTGTGGACCGTCTTCACCGAAGAGGACGCCACGCTCGTCGAGGTGAACCCGCTGGTCAAGACCGGCGCCGGCGACATCATCGCCCTCGACGGCAAGGTCTCCCTGGACGAGAACGCCTCCGAGGTCCGCCACGCGGACCACGAGGAGCTCGAGGACAAGGGTGCGGCCGACCCGCTCGAAGCCAAGGCCAAGGAAGCCGGCCTGAACTACGTGAAGCTGGACGGCGAAGTCGGCATCATCGGCAACGGTGCGGGCCTCGTCATGTCCACGCTGGACGTCGTCGCCTACGCCGGCGAGAACCACGGCGGCGTCAAGCCGGCCAACTTCCTCGACATCGGAGGCGGCGCCTCCGCCGAGGTCATGGCCAACGGGCTGGACGTCATCCTCAACGACCCGCAGGTCAAGAGCGTCTTCGTGAACGTCTTCGGCGGCATCACCGCGTGCGACGCCGTCGCCGACGGCATCGTGAAGGCCCTCGCCATCCTGGGCGAGACAGCCACCAAGCCGCTCGTGGTCCGCCTGGACGGCAACAACGTCGACGAGGGACGCCGCATCCTGGCCGACGCCAACCACCCGCTGGTCACGCTTGCCACCACCATGGACGAGGGGGCCGACAAGGCCGCCGAGCTGGCGAACGCCTAAGGACGAGGGACACTAAAATGGCTATCTTCATCAACAAGGACTCCAAGGTCATCGTCCAGGGCATCACCGGCGGCGAGGGCTCCAAGCACACCGCCCGCATGCTGCACGCCGGGACCAACATCGTCGGCGGCGTGAACGCCCGCAAGGCGGGAACCACGGTGGCGCACACCGACCAGCACGGCGCCGACGTCGAGCTGCCCGTCTTCGGCGCCGTCTCCGAGGCCGTCGAGAAGACCGGCGCGGACGTCTCCATCGTGTTCGTGCCGCCGAAGTTCACCAAGGACGCCGTCGTCGAGGCCATCGAGGCGGAGATCGGCCTCGTCGTGGTCATCACCGAGGGCGTGCCCGTGCAGGACGCGGCCGAGTTCTGGGCCCTGGCCCAGTCCAAGGTCGACGCCGACGGCAACCAGATCACCCGCATCATCGGCCCGAACTGCCCCGGCATCATCACCCCGGGCGAGTCGCTGGTCGGCATCACCCCGGCGAACATCACCGGCAAGGGCGGCGTGGGCCTCGTGTCCAAGTCGGGCACCCTGACCTACCAGATGATGTACGAGCTGCGCGATCTGGGCTTCTCCACCGCCATCGGCATCGGCGGCGACCCGGTCATCGGCACCACGCACATCGACGCCCTGGCCGCGTTCGAGGCCGACCCGGAGACCCACGCCATCGTCATGATCGGCGAGATCGGCGGCGACGCCGAAGAGCGTGCGGCCGACTACATCAAGGCCAACGTCACGAAGCCGGTCGTCGGCTACGTCGCCGGCTTCACCGCCCCGGAGGGCAAGACCATGGGCCACGCCGGCGCCATCGTCTCCGGCTCCTCGGGAACGGCCGACGCCAAGAAGGAGGCCCTCGAGGCCGCCGGCGTCAAGGTCGGCAAGACGCCGTCCGAGACCGCGCACCTGCTGCGCGAGGTCTACCCGGTGCAGGAGCCGGCCTCCTCGCTGTAGACCAGACCACACCGTTCCGGCGGTGATGGGAACGACGGCGGCCGCTCACCTTCATGCCCAGCGGCCGCCGTCGTTTTTCGTTCCCCCGGGTCGCTACCGGGCGGTCTCGGTCTGGCCGCGGTGCTCCTCCTCGGAGGCATCCGTGGGCACGCCGCGGCCGGCGAGCCGCTCGTCCCAAGCCGTCATGACCTCGGGTGCTGTGGGCCGCGACAAGAGGCTGACGGCCAGGTAGGCGACCGCGGACGCGGCGAGGCCGAAGTAGATCGGCTCGTTCGCGTAGACGCCGCCGAACCTCTCGTCGGAGCGGATCTCGAGGACGATGATGGTCGCGATCGTCACGACCGTGCCCACGCCCATGGAGACCGCCGCGCCGATCCCGTTGCCGCGCCGGAAGACCAGGCCGCCGATGATGGGGACCAGCAGTCCGCCGACCAGGATGTCGTAGGAGATCGTCAGAGCGGCGACCACGTCGTCGACGATGATCGCGAGGACCACCGTCACGATGCCGAGTGCCAGGACCCACCAGCGGTTCCCGGAGATGTCGTGCTCGTCGACCTCGGCTCCCTCCGCCTTCCGCCCCCGGCCGAACCAGCCCGACACCATGGGCGTCACGTCGTTGCGGGCCACGGTGGCAGCAGCGATCAGGGCGCCGGACGCCGTCGACATCATGGCCGCCACGGCGGCGGCCAGGACGATCCCGCCGACGACGGCCGGCAGGACCTCGGTCGCCACCGACGCGTAGACGACGTCGTTGCCGGCGGAGGTGTCCAGATCGGGGAGGGCGGCGCGTGCCGCCAGGCCGATGGCGGCTCCGGCGACACCGTAGAGGATGCAGTACACGCCTGCCGTGGCGCCGCCCCAGCGGGCCACGGTCGGGGTGCGGGCCGTGAAGACGCGCTGCCAGATGTCCTGGCCGATCAGCAGGCCGAGCGTGTAGACGACGAAGTAGGTGATGATGGTCTGCGTCCCGATGCCGTCCCACTGGAAGAACTCGGCGCCGAGACGCTCGCGCACGCCGTCGATGCCGCCGGCGGCGTTCAGGGTGAACGGCAACATGAGTGCGAACACCCCGATGGTCTTGATGACGAACTGGACCTGGTCCGCGAGGGTGATCGACCACATGCCGCCGATCGTCGAGTACAGCACCACGACGCCGCCGCCGATGGCGATGGCGAGCCACTTCTCCCACCCGAACAGGACCACGAACACCGTGGCGTAGGCGCTCGTCGAGGTCGCGCAGAGCATCAGGGTGTAGGCGAGCATGACAACCGACGAGGTCTGGGTCGCCCTGCGGGACGCGTAGCGCAGCGAGAGCATCTGGGAGACGGTGTAGATCTTCAGCCGCTGCAGCCGCGGTGCGAAGAACAGGCTCAACAGGAGCACGCCCGAACCGATCGCGATGACGAGCCACGCGCCCGAGAGGCCGTACTGGTAGCCCAGTCCGACGCCGCCGACCGTGGAGGCGCCGCCGAGAACGAGGGCGGCCATGGTCCCGGTGTACACGAACGGTCCCAGGCGTCGTCCGGCGACCAGATAGTCGCTGGTGGTGCGGGTGCGGGACTTGCCCCACCAGCCGAACAGGAGCATCGCGACGAGATAGAGGACGACGATGCCCGAATTGATGATGTCCATGTTGATCCCTCACGGTAAACGAATGTTTCCTAAAGGGTAGGGTGAGGCGGCTCACAATACAATCTCCCGTAGGGTTGGCCGGAGAGGCTGGCGGATGTTCGCGCACGTCGCACCCGGATCTGCGCCGGCTCGAAAATCGTGAGGAGTGACGTTTCATGAAGGCTTTGCCCGTCGAGCCGAGCAGCATGCCGCTGGCGATCGGCTCCCGCCTGCGGTCCGCCCGCCAGACCAGGCGCATGACCATCGAGCAGCTCGCGGCCTCCACCGGGCTCACCAAGGGGTTCCTCTCCCGCGTGGAGCGCGACCTGACGTCCCCGTCGGTGGCCTCGCTCGTGACGATCTGCGAAGTGCTCTCGCTGTCGGTCGGCGAGCTGTTCGAGCGTCCCCAGACGCATCTGGTCCGAGCCGGGGAGGGGCTCGGGGTCTCACTGGGCGGCCAGGGGATCCGCGAGCAGCTGCTGACGGCCCGCTCCGAGCGGAGGGTCCAGGTGATCCGCGCCGAGATCGAGCCGCACGGCGTCGGGGAAGAGGAGATGTACTCCGTGGACTGCGATGTCGAGGTCCTCCATGTCGAGTCCGGCGAGTTCGTGCTGAAGCTCTCCGGTGGCGAGTTCGCCCTGTCCGCGGGGGACACCATCACATTCCCGGGCCGTGAGCCGCACACGTGGGTCAACCCGGCCGCGGAGCCCGCCGTCGTGCACTGGACGCTCGTCCTCTCCGGCCGCGGCTGAGGCTGCGGTGCTGCTGGGTGGGCGGCATTGACGCCCGCGTGTGATCCACCTAGCATCATAAGAGAAAACAACTGTTGACTGTTGTGCAACAGTCGTGGAGGCGTGGACACGGTCGTCGACGCCTCGGCGCGCAGCTGCACCCGGTGTGAGGAGAACCCCTTGGAAGAGATCCGCGTCGAAGAAGGCGGAAACGTCGGCCCCATCGATTCGTCCCAGATCCCGCGCTATGCCGGCGCCGCGACCTATGCCCGGCTGCCGCGCCTGGACCAGGTCGAGTCGGCCGACATCAAGATCGTCGGCGTCCCCTTCGACACGGGTGTGTCCTACCGGCCCGGCGCGCGCTTCGGCGCCACCCACGTCCGCGAGGCCTCCCGCCTGCTGCGCCCGTACAACCCGGCGATGGACGTCAGCCCGTTCGCGAACGTGCAGGTCGCCGACGCCGGCGACATGGCCGTCAACCCGTTCAACATCGACGAGGCCATCGCCACCATCCAGCGCAACGCCCTCGAGCTGACCGCCGACGGCGCATCGCTCATGACCATCGGCGGCGACCACACGATCGCCCTGCCGCTGCTCCGCGCCGCGGCAGAGCGCGCGGGCCAGCCGGTCGCGCTCCTGCACTTCGACGCCCACCTGGACACCTGGGACACCTACTTCGGCGCCGACTACACCCACGGCACGCCCTTCCGCCGCGCCGTCGAGGAGGGCATCCTCGACACCGAAGCCATCAGCCACGTCGGCACCCGCGGGCCGCTCTACGGCAAGAAGGACCTCGACGACGACGAGCGCATGGGCTTCGGCATCATCACCAGCGCCGACATCTTCCGCCGCGGCGTCGACGACGTCGTGGCGACCCTGCGAGAACGGGTGGGCGACCGCCCGCTGTACATCTCCGTCGATATCGACGTCCTGGACCCGGCGCACGCTCCCGGCACGGGCACCCCCGAGGCCGGCGGCATGACGAGCCGCGAGATGCTCGAGATCCTGCGCGGGCTGCGCGGGCTGGACATCGTCGGGGCCGACGTCGTCGAGGTCGCCCCCGCCTACGACCACGCCGAGCTGACCGGCGTCGCCGCCTCCCACGTCTGCTACGACCTCATCACCCTGATGTCCGACCTGCGGGCGAACCGGGCATGAGCCGGCGCAACGGCGGCGACCTGGTCGTCGAGGCACTGTCGGGACTCGGCGCGCGCACCGTGTTCGGGATCCCCGGGCAGCACGCCCTGGGCCTCTTCGACGCGCTCGGGCGCTCGCCGTTGCACTTCGTCTCCTCGCGGGTGGAGAACAACGCGGCTTTCGCGGCCGACGGGTTCAGCCGCGCCACCGGCGAGGTCGGGGTGCTGTTCCTGTCGACCGGGCCGGGGGCGCTCACCGCGCTCGCCGGGCTGCAGGAGGCCTACGCGACGGCGGTCCCGGTCGTCGTCGTGAGCAGCCAGATTCCGGCGGCAGGACTCGGCGGAGTCCGGAAGGGCATGCTGCACCAGCTCGACGACCAGGCCTCCGCCGCAGCGCAGGTCACCAAGTCACAGCGCACCGTGCGCACCGCGTCCTCGATCGGTCCGGCCATCCGCGCCGCGTGGGCCGAGGCGACGACGTCCCCGCAGGGGCCCGTGTGGGTCGAGGTTCCACAGGATCTGCTCCTCGCCGAGACGGACCTTCCGGCCACCGGGTCCGTCGCCGCGACCGGGGCCGCGGAGGGGCCGGCCCCGGCCCCTGAGCTGCTCGACGAGGCGTCCCGGCTGCTGTCCGCCGCCGGGCGGCCGGCGATCATCGCCGGAGGCGGCGTCCGCCGTGCTGGGGCCGAGGCGGATCTGCTGCGGCTCGCCGAAGCCCTCGACGCCCCGGTCATCTGCACTCCCGGCGGCCACGGCGCGTTCCCGTGGGAGCACCCGCTCTCGCTCCAGTCCTGGATCGAGGACCGGCACACCACCGACCTCCTGGAAGACGCCGACGTGCTGCTCGCCGTCGGAACCTCGCTGGGGGAGATCTCGTCGAACTACTTCACGCTCGCGCCGCGTGGACGCGTCGTCCAGATCGACGCCGAGGCCCGCGTCCTCGAATCGAACTACCCGGGCCTCGGCCTCCACGCCGACGCGAAAACGGCGATGGAAGCCCTCGTCTCCGCTGCCGGAAACGCCCCTCGCGCCGCCTCCGACTGGCACGGTGCGTCGGCTGCGGAGCACGTGGCGGCGACGCTCGAGGCTGTTCGGGCCCGGCTCGACGCGCAGGACCTGGGTCACGAACGCGACTTCATGCAGGCGCTGCGCGACGGCGTCCCGGACAGCACCCAGACCTTCTGGGACATGACCATCGCGGCCTACTGGGGATGGTCCTGCTGGGACGCCCGCCGCGGCGAATTCCACTCCGGCCAGGGCGCCGGGGGACTCGGATACGGGTTCCCGGCAGCCCTCGGTGCCGCCGTCGGCCTGTCCGGCCCCGACACCGCAGAACGCGTCCTCGCCGTCTCCGGCGACGGATCGGCGATGTACTCCATCGCCGAGCTCGCCACGGCGCGGCAGCACGACGCCGACGTGACCTGGGTGATCATCGACGACGGAGGCTACGGCATCCTCCGCGAGTACATGACCGACACGTTCGGGGCGCCGACGGCGACAGAGCTCGCGCGTCCCGACTTCGCGGCTCTGGCCGAGTCGTTCGGCGTTCCAGCCCGGCGCGTGGCCCCCGAGGGCATCCGGGAGGCCCTCGACTGGGCGTGGCAGCAGCAGGGACCCAACGTGATCGTCGTGCCGACGCTGCTGAGGATGTTCGCTCCCACACACCTGGGCTGACGCTGCGCACGGCGTTCTGTCCCGGGTCCCGTTCGCCGTAGGCTGGAGGAAGACTTCCAGCAGCCGACGAACCAGGAGTACCAATGCGCGCCGCCATGATCCACGCCCCCGGCGACATCCGAGTGGAAGACCGCCCGGAACCGGGACTCGTCCACGCAACCGACGCCCTCGTGCAGGTCAGTGCCTCCTGCGTCTGCGGTTCGGACCTGTGGCCGTACCGCGGCGCGCGCGAGATCGAGGAGCCGCGGCCGATCGGGCACGAGTTCGTCGGCCGGGTGACCGCGGTCGGCGACGCCGTGCGGAACGTCTCGGTGGGAGACTTCGTCATCACCCCGTGGGCCAACAGCTGCGGCGAGTGCGAGAACTGCCGGAACGGCGTCCTGGTCGCGTGCGAGCGCCCGGCAGGCTGGGGCTGGACCGACGCCGAGGGCGAGCCGGTCGACGGCGGCCAGGGGCAGGCCGTTCGCGTTCCGAACGCCGACGGGACCCTGTTCGTCGTCGACGAGTTCAGCGGCCCGGACGCTCCGGAGCCGGACGAGGCGACGCTGAAGTCGTTCCTGGCCCTGACGGACGTCATGGGCACCGGGCATCACGCGGCCGTGGTCGCGAACGTCTCGGCGGGCAAGACCGTGGTGGTCGTGGGCGACGGGGCCGTCGGGCTGAGCGCGGTTCTCGCGGCCAAGCGCCTGGGGGCCGAGCGCATCATCGCGATGTCCCGTCACGAGGACCGGGCCGCCCTGGCCCGGGAGTTCGGTGCCACCGACGTCGTCGCGGAACGCGGCAAGGAGGGGGCCGCCAAGGTCCGCGAATTGCTCGGGGGACGGCTCGCCGATTGCGTGTTGGAGTGCGTCGGTACCAAGGAGTCGATGGAGCAGGCACTGCGGTCGACGCGGCCGGGCGGTGCGCTTGGTTTCGTCGGGGTTCCTGCCGGTGGCGCCGAGCTGCCCGTGGGTGTGCTCTTCGCGAAGAACATCGCCGTGGCAGGCGGGGCCGCTTCCACGCGGCTCTACCTCCCGGAGCTGCTGCCCGAGGTCCTCGACGGCACCATCAACCCGGGTCGGGTTTTCGACTCGGTGATGCCGCTCGATGACGCCGCCGAAGCCTACCGTGCGATGGATGAGCGCCGTTCCATCAAGGTCATGCTGCGCCCGTAGGCGCTTGGCCGACCGGTTTTGCTTGAGCGCTGTTCAGAGTAGCCGTCAGCCGTCGCTGTCGCTGTCGCTGTCGGTGGTGGGGGCCGGGGCGTCTGTCCACGGGGGTTCGTCGTCCGGGGCGCTCCATGCGGCGCGGCGTTCTTCCGCGGTCTCGGGCGTGATCCGGGCCGCGGCTGCGTCCCAGCGGGCCGCGAATTCCTCTTCGGTCTCGCCCCGGCGCGAGGCATCACCGCTGCCACCATCACTGGTCTCTTCTGCGCGGGTCGAGGTGTCGGTCGCGGGGTGTCGGCCGGGGTCCAGGCTCCAGGGCCAGGGCTCGCCCGCGCTGCCACCCGCGCCGGGCGAGGCTTTTCCTCCCGGGTTCTGGCCGCCCGCGTTCGTGTCCTCGCGGTCAGGGGGAGTCGACGGCTGTGGTCCGGGTGGCCGGTGGTGTCGGCTGCGGCGGGTGATCGCGTTCGGGGCCGGCCGGTATCCTCCGGACGGATCGGCCCAGGCCGGTGCCCGGACCTCGGGCACGGCCTGGTTCATGCGGATCTGCCACCCGGAAGACTCGAGGTGGTGGTGGTGCCACCAGCAGAGCAGGACCCCGTTGTCGGTGTGGGTGGGACCGCCGTCGGCGTGCTCGATCACGTGGTGGACCTCGCACCAGGACGCCGGGATCGTGCAGCCGGGGATGACGCACCCGCCATCTCGGGCCGTGATCGCCCGGCGCTGATGGGCGGTGAAGACCCTCTCCTTGCTGCCGAGCCCGATGACCCGTCCGGTGTGGTCGAACACGACCTTCTGCACGGCCCCGGTGCACGCGATCCGGTGCGTGAGGCTGGTCGGTGCGGGGAGGTCGATGCCGTCGAGGGTCGCGATCCCGGCCGGGTCGGTCAGGTCCTGGGCGTTCACGTGCACGAGCAGGGTCGCCGCGTCCCCGCCCAGGGATGGTGTCTGTGCGGAGCGGGCGGCGGCGGAGAGGATGGAGGCGAGCACGTCGTGGCGCTTCTGCGCGGGAGTCCGGTCATCGGCCACCACGGGGACGGGGGTCCCGAGGGTGTCGGCCTGCGCGCCCCCTGGTTCTGTGGCCACTGCTCCGGTGGCGGGTGCCGGATGGCCGGCCTCGCCGGCCGTGTCCGCGCCGGCGGGTGTTTTGCTGTTCTGGGCGGCGGGGTTCAGGTGCGCGTCCAGCAGGCGGGTGAGCTGGGAGGCGGTCTCGGGCATCAGGTGCCCGCGGACCGGGACCAGTCCTCCGCGGACCGGACCGAGGGTGAGGCTGCGGGAGCGGGCGGCGCGTTCGGCGTCCGGGTCGGGGCCGTCCTGGTCCAGGAACGCCTCCCACGTCTGGGCCTGGATCTTCAGCTCGGCGAACGTCGGCCGCACGGCACCATCTGCTGCGGCGGGCAGTACGCGGGTGCCCTCTGATCCGGTCTCCGCTGCGGCGTCCGCGCCGTCGCCGGCGGGCCGTGCCGTGTCTCCTCCGGTGGCGGCGGCCACGAGTGCGGTCTCGGCGGCGGCGGCATCCGCCGGGTCCGCCCGGTGTCCGATACGGGAGAGCATCCCGGTGACCAGTTCGGCGGTCTCCAGGCCGATGGCCCCGGTGTGCAGGGCGTCGGCGACGTCGGGAAAGACCGCCGGCAGGGCCTGGCCGGTCAGCGAGGAGCCGGTGCGGGTGCGGGCGTCCAGGGCGGCCCGGCGGCGGACCTCCGGCCCCGGCGCCTGGGTGAGGCGCTCGAGCAGCTCGGCTCCGGCCCGGCATCCGTGCCGGGCGGAGAGCCGGTCCTCGCCGAGTCCGCGCTGCGAGCGCTGGTCGACCTCGCCGGCGACCCGGACCCGGAATCCGTCCACGAGCCGTCCGAGTTCCTCTGCGGCCCGGACTGCTTCGACCAGGTCCGCGTCCGTCAGGCCGGCCACGGGGTCGCAGGTGCCGGCGAGGAGTTCCGCGGCCGCACGGAGCCGGTCCGCCGGCTCGGCCGGCGGTGTCGGGGTCTCGAACGGGGGTGCGATGGCCATGCCACTATTTTAGTATGTATGAACGAGTTGTGGTAGGGGTGTGGACAACTAGTCGAACAGGAATTCGAGGTTGAAGTAAGCCACGCCGGCAACACGGCACCACCTGCGCCGTGCCCCGCGTGCGGCACCAAGGAGCCGCGCCCCGCCGTCGGACTCGCGAGGTGCAGGGCGCCTCGCCATCAGTCCTTGAGCAGGTCCCGGATGTCGTCGGCAGTCAGGGTCGACCCGAAGCCCTCGCCCTCGTCCATGACCGAGGAGATGAGCTTGCGCTTGGCGTCCTGGAGTGCGACGACCTTCTCCTCGATCGTATCCTTGGCGACCATCCGGTAGACCATCACGTTGCGTGTCTGGCCGATGCGGTGGGCACGGTCGACCGCCTGGGACTCGGCGGCGGGGTTCCACCACGGGTCGAGCAGGAAGCAGTAGTCGGCCTCCGTCAGGTTCAGGCCGAAGCCACCCGCCTTCAGCGAGATGAGGAAGACCGGTGCGCGGCCCTCCTTGAACGCGGCGATGACCTCCTGGCGCTGGCGCGTGGAGCCGTCGAGGTAGACGTACTCGACGCCCTCGTCCTTGAGCCGGTCCGCCGCGCGCTTCAGGAAAGACGTGAACTGGCTGAAGACCAGCGCGCGGTGGCCCTCCGCGAGGACATCCTCCAGCTGCTCGAACAGGACGTCGAGCTTCGCGCTGGGGACGCCCGCGTACTCCTGGTCGACGAGCGAGGCGTCCAGCGAGAGCATGCGCAGCAGGGTCAACGACTGGAAGATCGTGAACCGGTTCTTGTCCATGTCCTCGACCAGGTGGAGGATCTTCTGGCGCTCGCGCTGCAGGTGCGTGTCGTAGATCTTGCGGTGCTTCGGCGTCAGGTCGATATGCAGGACCTGCTCCTGCTTCGGCGGCAGATCCGTGACCACGGCGTCCTTGGTGCGCCGGAGCATGAACGGGCGGACGCGGCGCCGCAGCCGGCCGAGGGGCTCGCCCAGGCCCTGGCGCTCGATGGGGCGCTGGAAGTTCTCCGCGAATCGGACCGCCGACGGGAAAAGGCCCGGTGAGACGATCGAGAAGATCGACCACAGCTCCATCAGGTTGTTCTCCATGGGAGTGCCCGTGATGGCGAGCTTGAAGCGGGCCGTCAGGTCGCGCGCGGCCTGGTGTGCCTTGGTCGCCTTGTTCTTGACGAACTGGGCCTCGTCGAGCACGAGTCCGGCCCAGAACTGCTCCTGGTACGCGTCGGCGTCGAGCCGGAACAGCGTGTAGGAGGTGATGACGATGTCGTTCTCCGCCGCGAGGGTTCCGAGCTTGACGGCCGCGCGCGGCTGCGTGTCGGAGATCGTGGCGACCCGCAGATCCGGGGCGAACTTCTTGGCCTCGTCCGCCCAGTTGCCGACCACCGATGTGGGTGCGACGACGAGGAACGGACCGGGCAGGTTGGCCGCCTCGCCCGATCCCTGCGGGCGGTCGGCTGCGGTGGCCCACGTCTGCTTGGCGTGGAGCATCAAGGCCAGCGTCTGCAGTGTCTTGCCGAGGCCCATGTCATCGGCGAGGACGCCGCCGAGCCCGTTGTGCCAGAGCGTGGCCAGCCAGCCGAATCCGGAAACCTGGTAGGGGCGCAGGTCGGCTCGGAGCCCGGCCGGCAGGTCGATCGGTCCGGAATCCGCGAAGTTGAGCAGGGATCCGACGCCGGCGTACCAGGAGTCGGGTCCCTCGGTCTGGACGGCCAGGGCGTCCAGCTCCTCCCAGAGGGAGGCCTGGTAGCGCGTGATCTGGAGTTCGTCGGCGTTTCCGTCGGTCAGCTGCGCGGCCTCGGTGACGAGCGTCCGCAGTTTGTCGAACAGCGGCTGCTCGAGCGAGAACCAGGTCTTGTCCGGCATGAGCATCCGCGTCTGCCCGCGGGAGAGTGCGCGCAGGATGTCCGCGTACGGGATGCGGAGGTCGCCGACGGCGATGATCAGGCCCAGATCGAACCAGTCGCGGCGCTCGGACTCGACCGTCGTGACGGTCAGCTCCGGGGCCTCGGTCAGCTCGTGGAAGGGCGGCTGCTCGCCGCTGGTGCGGACCTCGGCCCCGTCCAGATCTTCGACGGCGGGGAGGACGTGGCGGATGAGGTCGACGGTCTGGAGGCCCTTGAGGTTCCGCGGTGCCAGCGACGTGCCGGCCAGCGGGGTGTCCTCCAGGGCGCGCAGGGCGGCGCGCTCGAGCATCTGCTCGGTCTCCGCGTCGCGGGTGTCGGCATCGACGACGACGTCGCCGTAGTCGAAGTCCCAGTCGAGCTCGGCCTCGTCGTCGCCCGTGAACTTGGCGTTCAGGACGAGTTTCGGCGGCTGGATGTCGGGCAGCTCGACCGAACCGTCGGGGCTCGAGACGGAGACCTTGCGGCCCAGTCGCGGGTAGACCTTGCGCAGGAACCGGTCGACGTCGTCGTGCGGGATCTCGATCGACTCCGGGTGGCGGAACATCTCGAGCTCCGTCGGATTGAGCCGGTGGGCCATGGGCGACAGGAGGATCCGGTGGCCGCCGTCGAGGCCGAGGTACGCGCCGTGGTGGCCGATCGGCCCGGCGGGCACGTCGCCGCCCAGGGCGACGTTCGTCTCGCCGACGGTGAGCGACGGGGTCAGCGTCAGGGGGCCGCCGTCGTCGTCGGCCGGCTCTCGGGCGGCACCGCCGTCCGGGACCGGCTGGCCGGAGGGCTGCGCGGCGGACAGGACGAGCTCGGCGGGCTCGGCAACGCGGATGTCGGCGTCCCCGTTCCTCCCGATGAAGGCGATCCCGAGGTCCCGTGCCTCATCGAGCAGGGTCCACAGCAGGGGCGAGGAGAAGTCGTCCAGGTTGATCCAGTCGTTGTCCTCGCCGAAGTACAGCTGGCCGTTGGCGCGGTGCAGCGGCACGAACTGGCAGAACCAGCGGTGCTGCTCCTCGTCCAGGTTGAGGCCGTAGGTCTTGAAGCTGATGGAGTTCCAGCGCAGGTTTCCGCGCACCCAGCGCCCATTGCCCGAGCGGACCATCGGGCGGACGCCGAGCTGGAACCGGCGGGCGGCACGCTGGCGCCCGGCTCCGCTGCCGGGCGCCCACTGGCGGTGGGCGGAGAGCATGTTGTCCTGCAGCTCGAACTGCAGAGCGAGCGGCTGGATCCGTCCGCTCGGGTCGACGGCGTCCGAAGCGGACTGTGGTTTGGGGGCCGAGCTCGACGCCTTCGGTGCTGCTCCGGCGGCGAGGAGCCCGTCGAGGCTCTGGTGCCAGGCCGGGGCCGAGACGGGGGCCTCGACGACGATGTCCTCCTGCGCGCGCATGTGCATCGAGTTGGACTGGATCATGATCGCGGCCGTGTGCTTGCAGTTCTGACCGACATAGCACGAGCAGTAGGCGGATTCGATGCGCCAGCCGTTCTTTGCGTTGACCAGCTGGACCACCGTTGTGTAGGGCTCGGCGGCGGTGCCCTGGACGTCTGCCGAAAGGGTCGCGTCGGAGGCGTCCCAATCGATGTCGAGAATTTGTTCTGTGTCCGCGTAGCCCTTCCCGCGGGTGAAGGCTGCGCCGCCGACAACACGCAGGATTTCGCGGGCATCGATCAGCGGGAACTGCTGGCTGCTCATCCGCATATAGTTTCACGCTTGCCGCCGTCCCCGCCAACCGGGGCCTCCGCGCCGGAGGGCGGCGAACTGCCGGTGAGCCTGGTCCTACGACTCCCGTGGTGCGCCAGTGCTTCCGCGGACCACCAGATGTGGTGCGAAGCGGCGGTCCACGACGGCGGCCGCCGGGTCCTCGAGTCGGCGCAGCGCTGCTGCTGCCGCGGCACGCCCCAGATCGGCGGCGGCGACGTCGACCGTCGTCAGGTCGATGCCCGTCAGCCCGGCCGTCCGGGAGTTGTCGTAGCCGACGAGGGAGAGGTCGCCGGGGATCGACAGCCCGAGGTCCGCTGCGGCCTCCCGTATCGCCAGGGCGAGCTCGTCGTTGTGTGCGAAGACGGCGCTCGGCCTGTGTCCCGGCGGGCGTTCGAGCAGTCCGCGGGCCGCGGACAGCCCGGCGTCGCGGGAGTACCCGTCGGCCTCGACGACGTCGGCGGGGGCGCCCATCGCCGACATCGAGCGCTGGTAGGACTCGCGGCGATCGCTGTGCCCGCTGAAGAGCGGCCCGGTGAGATGGGCGATGCGGCGGTGGCCGAGATCCGCGAGGTGCTCGACGGCGCGCCGCGCGCCGACGTCGTCGTCTGAGGAGATGCTGTCGACTCCGGGGACCCGGCGGAACATCGCGATCAGCGGCACCCGGGCGGTCAACGCGGCGATGTCGGCCTCGGACCCGATGACCGCGGTGGAGATGACGACGCCGACGTTCGCCTCGAGGAGCGTGTCGACCGCCCGCGGGTCGGGGTGCTCTGGAGCCGAATCCACGGCGAGGACGAGCCTCCGCTCCCGGCCGGCGAGTTCCTCCTGCACGCTGTGGAGGATCGTCGAGTAGATCTCGTTGCGGGCGTCGAGCAGGTGCAGGCCGACCGAGGTGCGCCGCCGCCCGGCGAGTTCCGCGGCCATCGTGTTTCGGCGGTAACCGCGGCGGTCGGCGGTTTCCAGGATGCGCCGCCGCATGGCGGGGGAGACGCCGGCCCGACCGCGGAGTGCGAGGGAGACGAGTGTGCGGGAGACCCCGAGTTCGCGCGCCAGATCCGATTGCGTCGCGCCGGACACCGGGCTGGTCCCGGGCGCGTCTTCACTGGGATCTGCGGACATGAGTCTCATTTTCCCACGGGGTGCCCCGGGAAGAAATTAGTTAAAGATGTACATATGACCTGACAAACTACCTTTCGCGCGTTAGTCTGGTGAGACACGGATCACAATAGAGCTGGATGAAGGAGTCTTGCATGAGTTCCCACAACCCGTTCGCCGCTTCCGGCGGCGCTCCCGCGGGGCTGCCACCGCTGACGTCCGGTCCGCACCGCAAGAAGCTGGGCATGGTCGCCTTGATCGCGACCTTCGGCGGTCTGCTGTTCGGCTATGACACCGGCGTCATCAACGGTGCTCTGCGGCCGATGTCGGCGGAGCTCGGCCTGACAGCCTTCACCGAGGGCGTCGTGACGTCTTCCCTGCTTTTCGCCGCCGCGATCGGCGCGATGCTCGGCGGGCGCATCTCCGACTCCTGGGGGCGCCGCCGGACGATTCTCCTGCTGGCCGTCTTCTTCTTCATCGGCGCCATGTGTGTCGTGTTCGCGCCCGGGTTCTCCGTCCTGGTCGTCGGCCGCATCATCCTGGGTCTCGCCGTGGGCGGCGCCTCCACGGTGGTTCCCGTCTTCCTTGCCGAGCTGGCCCCGTACGAGATCCGCGGCGCGCTGGCGGGCCGCAACGAACTGATGATCGTCATCGGCCAGCTGGCCGCGTTCATCATCAACGCCATCATCGGCAACGTCTGGGGCGACATCGACGGCGTCTGGCGCATCATGTTCGCTGTGGCCGCGCTGCCGGCCATCGCGCTGTTCGCCGGCATGCTGCGCATGCCGGAGTCCCCGCGCTGGCTGGTGGCCCGCGGTGACATCGACGGGGCCGAGGCCGTGTTGCGCACGGTCCGTTCGTCCGATCGCGCCCAGGCTGAACTGGATGACATCCGGCAGTCGGCCGCCAAGGACGAGCGTTCTGTCAATGAGGGCTTCGGCGCCCTGAAGAACAAGTGGTTCGTCCGCATCCTGCTGGTCGGCATCGGCATCGGCGTCTTCCAGCAGTTCACCGGCATCAACTCGATCATGTACTACGGCCAGACGGTTCTGGTCGAGTCCGGTTTCGCCGAGAAGATGGCCCTGGTGGCCAACATCGCTCCCGGTGTCATCGCCGTTGTCGGCGGGCTCATCGCCCTGCGGCTGATGCAGACCATGGACCGCCGCAAGACCCTCCTGATCGGCTTCAGCCTGACCACCGTGTGTCACGTGTTGATCGGCATCTTCTCGCTCGTCCTCGCCGAGGGGAATCCGGCCCGTCCGTGGGTCATCCTCCTGCTCGTGGTCGCGTTCGTCGGATCGATGCAGACGTTCCTCAACATCGCCGTCTGGGTCCTGCTGTCGGAAATCTTCCCGTTGCGGGTGCGCGCCTTCGGCATGGGCGTCTCCGTGTTCTGCCTCTGGATCGCCAACGCGTTCCTCGGCCTCTACTTCCCGACGCTCGTCGACGGCATCGGCATCACCGGAACCTTCTTCATGTTCGCCGGGCTCGGCGTCCTGGCCATCATCTTCGTCAAGACGCAGGTCCCCGAGACGCGCGGCGTCACCCTGGAGAAGGTCGAGGAAGACGTGCAGACCGGCGAGATCTTCCTGCACCACCTCAAGGCGGGGAAGGAGTAGGGCCATGCCACTCGTGAGAATCGACCTGACCGGTCAGCGCTCCGACGAGGAGGTCGGCGAGATCAGCCGTGCCGTGCACGACGCGATCGTCGACGCCTACAAGATCCCGGAGCGCGACTATTTCCACATCGTCACCGAGCATCCAGCAGGGCGCATCGTCGCCCAGGACGCCGGTCTCGGGTTCGAGCGGAGCGAGTCCGTGGTGATGATCCAGATCTTCACCCAGCGCGGTCGCGACCGGGCGGCCAAGCAGGCGTTGTACGACGGCGTCGCCGCCTCCCTCGAGCGCATTGGCGTCGCCGGCGAGGATGTCTTCCTCGGCTACGTCGAGAACGGGCCGGAGGACTGGTCGTTCGGTTTCGGCCGGGCGCAGTACCTCACCGGCGAGCTGGCGGTCCCGGGCTCCTCGGCGGGTTGAGTGCGGCCGCCCCGCCGAGAGCCGGTGGGGCGGCCAGCAATCACTGATTGTTTCATTGTCCTGACAAGCATTTGACAGGACATAGTTGTTCGTAGCAGAGTATTCAGTGACAGGCATCACAATGGCTGAGAGCCTGATCTACCGGAACTTGGAAGGAAGGCGGGACGAAGTGAGCTTCGACCTCTTGACGATGGGACGCATCAGCGTCGACATCTACCCCAATGACGTCGGCAGGACGCTGGACCGCGTCGAGTCCTTCGGCAAGTACTTGGGCGGTTCGCCGTCGAACGTCGCCGTCGCGGCCGCCCGCCACGGCGATCGGACCGCCGTCGTAACCCGGACCGGGCAGGACCCGTTCGGGGAGTATCTCCACCGGGAGCTGGCCAAGTTCGGTGTCGACGACCGCTTCGTCTCCGGAGTCGAAGGACTGCAGACGCCGGCCACGTTCTGCGCCATCCTCCCCGAGGAGCAGCAGTTTCCGCTCTACTTCTACGGCCGATTCCCGACGGCCCCGGACCTGCAGATCGCCGCCGAGGAGCTCGACGTCGACGCCATCCGCGACGCCCGCGTCTTCTGGTCCACGGTCACCGGCCTGTGCCAGGAGCCGAGCGCTTCGGCGCACATCGCGGCCCACGAGGCCCGGCCCCGCACGGGGCTGCGCGACGGGCAGTACACCGTACTCGATCTCGACTACCGGCCGATGTTCTGGGAGTCCGTCGACGAGGCGCGGACGCAGGTCGCGAAGGTCCTGCCGCACGTCACGGTCGCGATCGGCAACGACGAGGAGTGCGCCGTCGCCGTCGGCGAGGGGACACCGGACGAGCAGGCCGACCGGCTGCTCGACGCCGGCGTCGAGATCGCCGTCGTGAAGCTCGGCCCCGAGGGCGTCATGGCCAAGACCCGCAACGAGCGCGTCGTGTCGGCGCCCGTCCCCGTCGAGACCCTCAACGGCCTCGGCGCCGGAGACTCGTTCGGCGGCGCTTTCGTCCACGGCCTGCTGGCCGGCTGGCCGCTCGCCCAGACCCTGGACTTCGCGAACGCCGCTGGGGCCCTCGTCGCGTCCCGGCTCTCCTGCGCCGACGCGATGCCCACCACCGACGAGGTCGTGTCCCTGCTCGCCGAGCGCGGCCGCCTCGTCCCCGAGACGGAGGCCTCAGCATGAGCACCCCGGAGATCGACCGCGAGGATCCGCGGCGCTACGAATTCCTGACCCGCATCCGCCTGGAGGACCCGCAGGCCGTCGCCCGCGCCGCCAAGGCGCGCCGCCGCCACGCCGGCCCGCGGCTGGGGGAGCAGAACTTCATCGTGGCCGCCGACCACACCGCCCGCGGCGCGATGAGCGCGCAGGGCAACCCGACCGCGATGAACGACCGCCGCGAGCTGCTGGACCGGATGCAGCAGGCGCTGGCCAACCCCGCCGTCGACGGCGTACTCGCCAGCCCGGACATCATGGACGACCTGCTGCTGCTCGGCGCGCTCGAGGGCAAGCTCGTCTTCGGTTCCATGAACCGCGGCGGCCTGGCCGGCTTCGTCAACGAGTTCGACGACCGATTCACGGGCCACACGGCGCAGTCCCTCGCGGACCTCGGCGCCGACGGCGGCAAGATGCTCACGCGCATCGCCTTCGACGACCCGGCGACCGCCTCCCTCCTGGAGGACACCGCACGCGCCATCGACGAACTGACCGGGCACGGCCTGATCTCGATGGTCGAGCCGTTCCTGTCCCAGCGGGTCGAGGGCCGGGCGCGCAACGACCTGACCCCGGACGCGGTCATCAAGTCCGTGGCCATCGCCTCCGGTCTCGGCGCCAGCAGCGCGCACAAGTGGATGAAGCTGCCGGTCGTGGAGGAGATGGAGCGCGTCATGGCCTCGACGACCATGCCGACCGTCCTCCTCGGCGGCGATCCCTCGTCGCATCCGGACGAGGTCTTCGCCTCCTGGGGTGCCGCGCTGGCGCTCCCGGGCGTCCAGGGTCTGACCGTCGGGCGCACCCTGCTCTACCCGGCCGACGGCGACGTCGAGGGCGCCGTGGCCGCGGCAGCCTCGCTGCTGCGCCGCACGGCGACGAACGAATCGGAAATGGAGAACGCCTCATGAGCACGCGCACCATGTCTGTCTCGCAAGCCGTTGTCGAGTTCCTCGGCCGGCAGTACACGGTGGACCGCGTGGGCGGCGACACCTACCGCGAGCGCCTGATCCCGGGCATGTTCGGCATCTTCGGCCACGGCAACGTCGCCGGCGTCGGCCAGGCCCTGAAGCAGTACCAGGTCGCCGACCCGGCGCTCATGCCGTACTACCAGGGCCGCAACGAGCAGGCGCAGTCCCACCAGGCGGTCGGCTACGCGCGCCACACGCGCCGGCGCCAGACGTTCGCGGTGTCGACGTCGATCGGCCCGGGCTCGTCCAACCTGCTGACCGGCGCCGCGCTGGCCACGGCCAACCGGCTCCCGGTCCTCCTGCTGCCCTCGGACACCTTCGCCACCCGCGCGGCGGACCCGGTCCTGCAGCAGCTCGAGCACCCGCACGGCTACGACATCACGGTCAACGACGCCTTCCGCCCGCTGTCCAAGTACTTCGACCGGGTGAACCGCCCCGAGCAGCTGTTCTCCGCGCTCTCCCACGGCCTGCGCGTGCTGACGGACCCGGCGGAGACCGGCGCCGTGACGATCTCCCTGCCGCAGGACGTGCAGGCGGAGTCCATGGAGGTGCCGGAGGAGTTCCTCGCCGAGCGCGAGTGGCGCATCCGGCGCCCGGCCCCGGAGCCCGAGGACATCGCCGAGGCCGCCCGCCGCATCCGCGCGGCCAAGCGGCCCCTGATCGTCGCCGGCGGCGGCGTCCTGTACGCGTTCGCCACCGACGCGCTGCGCACCCTCGCCGAGTCCACGGGCATCCCGGTGGGCTGGACGCAGGCGGGCGTCGGCTCGCTGGCCTGGGACCACCCGCAGGCACTCGGCGCCATCGGCTCCACGGGCACGACGGCGGCCAACGCCCTCGCGGCCGAGGCGGACCTGATCATCGGCATCGGCACGCGCTACGAGGACTTCACGACGGCGTCCCGCACTGCGTTCCAGAACCCGGACGTCGAGTTCGTCAACATCAACGTCGCCCCGATCGACGCCTACAAGCACGGCACCTCGCTGCCCGTCGTCGCCGACGCCCGCAAGGCGCTCGAGGCCCTGAACGAGGCCCTCGGCGGGACCCGGGTCTCCGTCGAGCTGGGCGAGTCCGTCGCGGCCGAGAAGGCCCGCTGGGACGCCACCGTGGATGAGGCGTTCGCGCAGCGGCACAGCCCGCTCGTGAGCCAGAACGCCATCATCGGGGCAACGAACCGCGCGATGGACGCGTCCGACGTCGTGATCTGCGCCGCCGGCTCCCTGCCCGGCGACCTGCACAAGATGTGGCGCGTGTCCGATCCGTTCGGCTACCACGTCGAGTACGCGTTCTCCTGCATGGGCTACGAGATCGCCGGCGGCCTGGGCGTCAAGCGCGCCGCGGTCGCCGAGGCGGACGGCGGCGACGGGCGCGACGTCGTCGTGATGGTGGGCGACGGCTCCTACCTGATGATGCACACCGAGCTCGTCACGGCCGTCGCCGAGGGCCTGAAGCTGATCGTGGTGCTGATCCAGAACCACGGGTACGCCTCGATCGGCGCACTGTCGGAGTCCCTGGGCTCCCAGCGCTTCGGCACCAAGTACCGCACGCTCGACGCCGAGCGCCACACGTTCGACGACGGCGCGACGCTCCCGGTGGACCTCGCGACGAACGCCGAGTCGCTGGGCGCCACCGTCTACCGGGTCGAGCCGGGGGAGGACGCCATCGCCGACCTCGAGGGCGCGATCGCCCGGGCCAAGGCGGCGCCGGAGGGCAGCGGGCCCATCGTCATCCACGTCGAATCCGATCCGCTGATCGACGCCCCGAGCTCCGAATCCTGGTGGGACGTGCCTGTCAGCTCGGTCTCCGACCTCGACTCGACGCAGCAGGCCTACCAGACGTACACGGACCACAAGTCCCGCCAGCGCCCCCTCCTGGGCGGCGGCGCGGGCGAAGCATAAGGAGAGACCATGAGTGAGAACAGCTCCGTCATCATCGGCACCGCGCCGGACTCGTGGGGTGTCTGGTTCCCGGACGACCCGAAGCAGACCCCGTGGGAGCGCTTCCTCGACGAGGTCGCCGAGTCCGGCTACAAGTGGATCGAGCTCGGCCCGCACGGCTACCTGCCGACCGACCCCGCGCGGCTCGCCGACGAGCTGAAGGCCCGCGACCTCAAGGTCTCGGCGGGCACCGTGTTCACGGCCTACCACCGCGGCAGGGACCAGTGGGACGCTGCCTGGGAGCCGGCCCGCCAGGTCGCCGAGCTCACGGCCGCCATGGGCGGCGGGCACATCGTGGTCATCCCCGCCATGTGGCGCGACGACGTGACCGGCGAGGCCGTCGAGCCCGGCGAGCTGAACGCCGAACAGTGGACGTCCCTGACGGACGGGCACAACGAGCTGGGCCGCCGGCTGCGCGAGGAGTTCGGGCTGCAGCAGCAGTTCCACTCCCACGCCGACTCCCACGTGGAAGGTCAGGCCGAGATCGAACGCCTGCTGGAGGACACGGATCCGGGCCTGCTGACGCTGTGCCTGGACACGGGGCACGCCGAGTATGGGGGAGCCAGCAGCATCGACCTCATTCGTCGCTTCCCGGAGCGCATCGGCTACCTGCACCTGAAGCAGATCAACCCGGACATCCTGGCGCGGGTCCGCGCCGAGAACATGACGTGGGCCGGTGCCAACACCGCCGGAGTCATGACGGAGCCGCCGGGCGGCCTGCCGGACCTGCGCGAGGTCGTCGAGTCCTGCGAGGGCCTCGGCCGCGACATCTTCGGGATCGTCGAGCAGGACATGTACCCCGTTGCGAGTTTCGATGTGCCGATGCCGATCGCCCAGCGCACCCGCAACTACCTGCTCTCCTGCGGATCCCGCACCCGCATCTAGCCGCCAGCGCAGCACCGCGAGTCCGCGGTGCCGACAATCGAAAGGCATCTAATGACTGACAACCTGAGAGTAGCCGTCGTCGGCGCCGGACGCATGGGCGCCGACCACATCGAGCGCATCCACTCCCGCATCGTCGGCGCGCGCGTCAGCGCCGTCGTCGACATCGACGCCGAGCGCGCCCGCAGCGCGGTCGCCCAGATCCCCGGCGCGCAGGCCTACTCCACCCCCGCCGAGGCCTACGCCTCCGGCACGGTGGACGCCGTGCTGCTGGCCACCCCGGGCTTCCTGCACGAGGACGCGCTGCTGGAGGCGCTCGAGCAGGACCTGCCGATCCTCTGCGAGAAGCCCCTGACCCCCGACGCCGAGTCGTCCTGGCGCGTCATCGAGGCCGAGCAGAAGCTGGGCCGGCAGCGCATCCAGGTCGGCTTCATGCGCCGGTTCGACGCCGACTACGCCAAGCTCGGGAAGATCATCTCCGGCGGCGACCTCGGCGAGCTGCTCATGCTGCACTGCCGCCACCGGAACCCGGGCACGCCCGAGGGATTCACCAACGAGATGCTCATCAACGATTCGGTGGTGCACGAGTTCGACGTCGTGCGCTTCCTGACCGGCGAGGAGATCACGTCCGTCCAGGTGCGCCTCGGCAAGGCCTCCCGCAACGCGCCCGAGGGCCAGCACGACCCCCAACAGGTCCTCCTCGAGACGGCCTCCGGTGTCCTGATCGACGTCGAGATCTTCGTCAACGCCCAGTTCGGCTACGAGGTCGCCACGCAGGCCAGCCTCGAGTCGGGCATCGTCGACATCGGTGCCGACCACGGCCCGGTGACCCGCACCGCCGGCCGCGTCGGCGGCGACGTGACGCCCGGCTTCGAGGAGCGCTTCGGCGACGCCTACGACCGCGAAATCCAGTCGTGGATCGACGCCGCGCGCCGCGGCGAGGTCGGCGGCCCCAACGCCTGGGACGGCTACGCGACCGCGGCCTGCTGCGAAGCCGGCGTGCGGGCCCAGGCCAGCGGAGAGAAAGTGGCCATCGAACTGAACGAGAAGCCGGAGCTGTACCGATGAAGACCGCCCTCGACCCGACACCGTTCCACCACTCCTACTCGCTGCTCGAGTTCCCGGCGCTGGCCGCCGACCTCGGATACGAGTACCTGCAGCTGACCCCGCACCCGGACATGATCCCGTTCTACATGCACCCGAAGGCGGACGATGGTCTGGTGCGGAAGTTCCGGGCAGCGTGCGACGCCGCCGGAGTGCAGGTCGCGAGCATCCTGCCCGTGCTGCGGTGGTCCGCACCGGACGAGCAGCTGCGCGAGGCAGCCGTCCGCTACTGGAAGCGCGCGCTGCAGATCGGCGTCGACCTGGGCGTGCACCAGTTCGGCACCGAGTTCTCCGGCCGCCCGGAGCACCCGGAGCAGTCGGAGGCCAGTTTCTACCGGTCCATGGAGGAGCTGTTGCCGATCATCGAGCGGGAGGGCATCCACGTCGCGATCGATCCGCACCCGGACGACTACGTGGAGGAGGGGCTCGCCGCCCTGCGCGTCATCCGGGGTCTCAACTCCCCGAGTGTCGGCATGGTCTACGTCGCCCCGCACACGTTCCACATGAACGATGCGCCCCTGGACATCCTGCGCGCCGCGGGGGACAAGGTCCGGATCGTGCACATCGCCGACACCATGGACCACCGTGCCTCGCACGGGCTGCGGTACATCAGCAACCCGGCCGGCAACACGGCCCGCGTGCACCAGCACCTGAAGATCGGCGACGGCGACGTCGACTGGGACGAGCTGTTCGGCGGACTGGCCGAGATCGGCTTCCTCGACAGCGACGACACCGTCATGTGCTCCTCGGTCTTCGCCGAGAACGAGAACGCGCACGAGGTGTCCCGGTACCAGAAGCAGACCATCAACGAATTCATCAAGCGCGCCAGCGCGTGAAGCACCGAGCAGGTTAGGAAGACCATGACCACCAGCATCAACCACTTCATCAACGGCGAGGAGACGGCCGGGTCGGGCACCGAGACCCAGCCCGTCTACAACCCGGCCACCGGCCAGGTCACGGGCGATCTCCAGCTCGCCTCGACCGAGGACCTGAACGCGGCCGTCGCCGCCGCCCGGACCGCCGCCGACACCTGGGCCGACGTCTCGATCGCCAAGCGCAGCGCCGTCCTCTTCAAGTTCCGCGAGCTGCTCGCGGCCAACACGGCCGAGCTCGCGCAGATCGTCACGAGCGAGCACGGCAAGGTGCTCTCCGACGCCGCCGGCGAGATCGGCCGCGGCCTGGAGGTCGTCGAGTTCGCGTGCGGCATCTCGCAGTCGCTCAAGGGCGACTTCTCCGACCAGGTCGCCACCGGCATCGACGTTCACTCCTTCCGCCAGCCGGTCGGCGTGGTCGCCGGCATCACCCCGTTCAACTTCCCGGTCATGGTGCCGATGTGGATGGCCCCGGTGGCCATCGCGGCGGGCAACGCCTTCATCCTGAAGCCGAGCGAGCGCGACCCCTCGGCGTCGCTCTTCATGGCGCGGCTCTGGAAGGAGGCCGGTCTGCCGGACGGCGTCTTCAACGTCGTGCACGGCGGCAAGGACGCGGTCGACGGCCTGCTGACGCACCCGGATGTCGACGCGATCTCGTTCGTGGGCTCGACCCCGATCGCCAAGTACGTGCACGAGACGGCCACCGCGCACGGCAAGCGCGTCCAGGCCCTCGGCGGCGCCAAGAACCACGCCGTCGTGATGCCGGATGCCGACATGGACGTCGCCGCCGACCACCTGACCGCGGCCGCGTTCGGTTCAGCCGGTCAGCGCTGCATGGCGATCTCCGTGGCGGTGGCCGTCGGCGAGGCCGGCGATCTGGTCGTCGACAAGCTCGTCCAGCGCGCGAAGGACGTCAAGGTCTCCGACGGCACGGACCCGTCGGCGGACATGGGCCCGGTCATCACCCCGGCGTCCAAGTCCCGGGTCCAGAAGATCGTGGGCGAGGCGGAGTCCGACGGCGCCGCGATCCTGGTCGACGGCCGGGACCTGGTGGTCGAGGACCACGAGGAGGGCTTCTTCGTCGGCCCGACGCTGATCGACCAGGTCAAGACCGAGATGAGCGCCTACGAGGAGGAGATCTTCGGCCCGGTGCTCGTCGTCGTCCGCGTGGACTCCCTCGAAGAGGCGATCCACCTGGTCAACGCCAACCCGTACGGCAACGGGACGGCGATCTTCACCTCCTCCGGCTACTCGGCCCGGACGTTCACGCGCCGCATCCAGGTCGGCATGGTCGGCGTCAACGTCCCGCTGCCGGTTCCGGTCGCGTGGCACTCGTTCGGTGGTTGGAAGGACTCGCTGTTCGGCGACCACCACATCTACGGCCCGGACGGCATCCGCTTCTACACGCGGGCCAAGGCGGTCACCACCCGCTGGCCGGAGGTCTCGGAGGCATCGGGCGCGTCGTTCGCGTTCCCCTCCAGCGAGAAGCACTAGCAGCACCGTCGTAAGGCACGCCGGGCGCTCGGGACATCCGGGCGCCCGGCGTGCCTTTTCCGTCGGGTTGCGTTCCAACCACTGCACAGGAGAGAGACAAACATGCGCATCGGACTCGTGGGCTTCGGCGCCGGTGGGAGGCTTTCCCACCTCCCGTACATCCAGGCGGCCGCCGAGTGGAGCCTCTCCGGGGTCGTCACGGGGTCGGCCGAACGTCGCAGGGTGCTGGCGGCCGAGGCCCCCGGGATCCCGGCCTACAGCTCGCTCGACGACCTGATCGACGCCGGCGTCGACGCCGTTGTTGTGAGCACGCCTCCGCAGACGCGCCGCGAGCTCGTCCTAAGAGCTCTCGAGCGCAGGGTGCACGTCGTGGCGGACAAGCCCTTCGCCCCGGACGCGGCCACGGGCCGCGAGCTCCGCGACGCTGCTGAACGGGCGGACCGGGTGCTGACGGTCTACCAGAACCGCCGCTGGGACACGGACCTGCTGACGCTCCGGTCGGTCCTCGACTCGGGCGAACTCGGAGACGTCTGGCGGGCGCATTTCGTCCTCGACCAGGACGATCCGGCGACGCTCGAACCGGGTGCCGCCAACGGCCTGCTGCGCGATCTCGGCGCGCACGTCGTCGACCAGCTCACCTGCCTGTTCGGGCCGGTGGTGCAGGTCGACGGCCACCTCGACCGGGTGGGCAGCGGAGCCGAGCGGGTCGACGGCTCCTTCAGCCTCGGGCTGCATCACGCCAACGGCGTCTACTCCACGGCCACGGGCAGCAAGGTCTGCCGCCGTGAGGAGCGCGCGATGACGGTGTACGGGAGCTCCGGCTCGTATGATTCCCGCATGTCCGACGTGCAGATCGACCTGGTGCGCGCCGGCCGGCGCCCGGCCTCGTTCGAGGGCGAGTGGGGGCTGGAGGACGAGTCCCGGTGGGGTGTCCTCAGCACCGCAGCGGGTCGCCGGACGGTGAAGCCGGTGCCGGGGGACTACTCGGACTTCTACCGGAGCCTGCATCGTGCACTGGTGGACGGGACGGAACCGCCGGTGCGACTCGACCAGGTACTGCATACAGTCGCTGTCCTCGACGCTGCGCGCGAGAGCGCCGACACCGGACGGCGCGTGGCCATCAGCAGCTGAGCAGAACGACGCCGGCACCCGCCCCGCGAGGGGTGGGTGCCGGCGTCGTGGTGGCTGAGTCAGGCCGTGAACGGCAATCGCGGGTCGATGTCCTGGTCCTCCCAGGTCTGGCGGACCCAGCCGTGGTGCGGGTCGTCGGAGATGAGCCACTCCCGGACGGGGCCCGGGCCGGCCATGACGTTCAGGTAGTAGAGGTCGTAGCCGGGCGTGGCCATGGCCGGCCCGTGCCAGCCGTAGGGGACCAGGACGACGTCGCCGGAGCGGACCTCGGTGGCCACGTCGATCGGGCGGTCGTCGGACGCGTAGACGCGCTGGTAACCGTGCGAGTCGGCGGTGCCGTTCGCGCGGACGGCCTCCGGGGCGGCGTCCGAGAGCTGCGTCTCGAAGTAGTAGATCTCCTCCAGCTGGGTCTCGCCGTCCTTCTCCTTGTCGTGCTTGTGGGGAGGGTAGGAGGACCAGTTGCTCGACGGGGTGATGACCTCGCAGACGATGAACCGGTCCGCCTCCAGCGTGGCCGGGGTGCCGAAGTTCTGCACCTGGCGGGACGACTGGCCGGCGCCTCGCAACTCCACGGGGATCTCGGCCTTGCGCAGGTGGCGCACAGGGTACTCGGCCTTGGCCGGTGCCGACGCGACGGCCAGCCGGCCACCGCCGCGGGCGGTGATCGTCATGGACCGGTCGATGCCCGTGTAGAGCACGTCTGCCGGGCCGTGGAACACGGATCGACGTCCGTTGAGCGAGTAGGTCTCGCCGTCGACGGTGACGTCGTAGTCGCCGCTGAGCGGGACGACGATGCGCTCCTCGGAGGTGGCGTCGAGAGTGACGGAAGCCCCGTCGGCGAAGTCGCCGACGCGCAGTCCGGTGTGCTTCCAGCCGCCGACGGCGGTCGCGGAGTCGTGGGCGCCGAGAGAGCAGAACCAGGGTCCCTGCGGGGCTTCGCCGGCGCGGTGGATCCATTCAGTCACGTGTTGCCTCTTTCCGTAGGTTGCTTGATGGTGGTCAGTGCTGCATGAGCGTCATCTCGAAGGAGTAGAGGTCCGCCGCGTAGACGTGGTGGCCGGTCTCGACGGGCCGTCCCTGGTCGTCCGTGGCAGTTCGCTCCATCGTCACCACGGCCTCGCGCGGCTCCATCTCCAGAAGGTCGGCCTGGTAGCGCGTGGCCAGTGCCGCACCGACGCGCTGGTGCGCCAGGTGGAAGTTGATGCCGAGGCCGCGCAGCAGGTCGTACAGTCCCCGCTCGGCGAGCTCCTCCTCGGTGAGCGTCCCGAAGGCGAGGGGGACCCAGTTCTCCATCACGGCCAACGGCTTCCCGTCCACAGAGCGCAGGCGGATCATGTGGTAGGCGTCGGCGCCCGCGGCGAGGCCGAGGTGCCCGGCGACCTCCGCCGGAGCGGGGGCCGTCCCGAACTCCAGGACCTTCGTCGTGGGGCGGGAGCCGGATTTGGCGAGGTCGTCGTGGAGACTGGAGAGCTGCAGGGGGCGGCGCACGCTGGGCGCCACGACCTGGGTCCCCACGCCGCGCTTGCGCACGAGCAGGCCAGCCCGCACCAATTCGTCCATGGCCTTGCGCATGGTGGGCCGGGACAGGCCCAGCTGGCGGGCCAGTTCGATCTCGTTCTCGAGTTTCGTCCCCGGCGGCAGCTCGCCTGCGTTGACTGCGTCCTCGAACCCCTGGACCACCTGGTGGTACAGGGGTACGGGGGAGTCCTTCGAGATCTTCAGGTTCAGTGCCACAGCTCCACTCCCGCAGTTGATGTAAATGTGTCCTGTCATTCTATCAACCAAACTTTGTGAAGTCCATCACGCGTGAGGCTCGTACGGGCCCTTCCATCAAGTGAGTATGTCATGACATTCTATTGACAAGCGTGATTATTGTCACCAAGCTGGTGGTGCACGTGTCCGGCCGGCGAAAGGCCGGGCCGGCACGGCGGCCGCATTCCGGAGTGCCTCCGGCCGCGGGGCCCACGACACACAGGAGATGCGATGCCGATCAATGTAGGAGTCATCGGGGCCGGGGTCATGGGCGCCGACCACGTCCGCCAGCTCTCCCGCAGCGTTCCGGGCGCGCGGGTGGCGGTCGTGGCGGACCTGGACGCTGAGAGGGCGGGCCGCGTCGCCGGCGGGGCGGGCGCGCGCAGCACGTCCGACGCCGGAGCGGTGATCGCGGATCCCGGCGTCGACGCCGTCGTCATCGCCTCCCACGACTCCACGCACGCGGAGCTCGTGACGGCCTGCCTCGACGCGGGCAAGCCGGTGCTCTGCGAGAAACCGCTCGCGCCCGCCGTCGACGACTGCCGGCGGATCGTCGCCGCGGACGAGCGCTGGGTCGCCGAGCACGGTTCCAGCCTCATCACCCTGGGTTTCATGCGGCGGTTCGACCCGGCGCACGCGCAGCTCCGCTCGGGGCTGGAGGCCGGGCAGTGGGGGCGGCCGCTGATGGCGCACTGCATCAGCCGCAACGTCGCGTCGGCCCGCGGCGCCACCACCGCCTCCGCCATCACCAATTCGGCGATCCACGAGCTGGACTCGATGCCGTGGCTGTTCGGGTCGCCGGTCCGCGAGGTCTGCTGGGTCCCGCTGGGGCGCTCGAGTTCGGGCGCGCCGGAGGGGCTACAGGACCCTGCCTTCATGATGCTCCGCCTCGCCAACGGCGTCACGGCCACCCTCGAGCTCTTCCTGAACTGCCGCTACGGCTACTCCACCCGGCTGGAGGTCGTCGCTGAAGACGGCGCGGTCGAATTCACCGAGTCGCCGGCGCTCCTCACCCACCGGGACGGCCTGCGCGGGACCGGGTACCCGGACGACTGGCGCCCCCGCTTCGAGGACGCGTACCGCCTGGAGCTCACCGCCTGGATCGACTCCCTTGCCACGGTGCCGGGAGAGGGCGGCGAGCCGCATCCGGGGCTCGCCTCGGCCGGCGACGGGCTCGCCGCCTGCCTCGTCGCCGACGCCCTGCAGGCCTCGATGTCCGACGGTGGCGCGTGGACGGCCGTGGTCGCCTCATGACCGCATTCGATTTTCCCGAGCCCCGTACACCGGACCCGGCGCTCGCCCCGTCCCTGCGCTGGGGGATCGCCGGCCCCGGCTGGATCGGCGAACGCTTCGCCGAGTCGCTGCAGGCCCACGGGACGCAGCGCGTCGTGGCCGTCGGCTCCCGCTCGACGGACCGCGCGCAGGCGTTCGCAGACCGGTACGGCCTGGTGGCCCACGGCGGCTACGGTGCGCTGGCGGCGGCCGACGACGTCGACATCGTCTACGTCGCCACTCCCCACCCGGCCCACCTGGAGCTGGCGCTTGAGGCGATCGCGCACGGCAAGCACGTGCTGATCGAGAAGCCGATCGGCATCACGGCCGCCCAGGCGGACGAGATCGCCGCCGCCGCCCGCGCCCGCGGAGTATTCGCGGGCGAGGCGATGTGGACCGTCTACCTGCCGGCGTTCGACGTCGTGCGGCAGGTCCTCGACTCGGGGCGGCTCGGCCGGATCGAGGGCGTCGTCGCCGACTACGGAGAGTTCCTGCCGGAGGACCACCGCGCCTACCGGCCGGACCTGGCCGGCGGGCCGCTGATGGACCTCGGGATCTACCTCCTCGCGCTGAGCACGCACGTGCTCGGCGGGGTGCGCAGTGCGACGGCCGGCGCCGGGTACCACGGCCCCGAGGGCGCGGACGGCGTGCACACGCACGTCTCTGCGGTGCTGGAGCACGACGGCGGCGCGACCTCCGCGCTGCACACCACGCTGAGCGGCTTCACCCCGTCGACCTTCACCATCACGGGCAGCGCGGCCTCCCTGACCATCGACGGCCCCTTCAACTCACCGGCGGGCCTGACCGTGGTCACCGCCGACGGCGAGCGGCACCGATGGGAGCATCCGGCGCTCGATCAGGTCGCCGGATTGCACTACCAGGCGGCGGCAGCCAGCCGCGCCATCGCCGACGGGCGCCTCGAGACACAGGAGTGGCCGCTCGAGGCCTCCCGGCTGGCGCTGGACGCTGCTGACCGGCTCCGGTCAGCGGCGGGCATCGACTTCGGCCCGGCTCTCGGGCGCCCCGGCCGGTAGCCCGGCCATCGACAACACCACAGGAAGGCTCAACATGAAGACCATCACCCTCGGACTGGTGGGCGTCGGCCGCATCGGCCAGATGCACGCCCGCAACCTCCTGACCGTGCGCGGGCAGCTCGCCCGGCGCGACATCAGTCTGGAGATCGTCGTCGCCGACGTCGCCGCGGAGTTCGCCCGGTCCGTGGGTGACGAACTCGGCGTCTGCTCGGCCGGCAGCGTCGACGAGCTGCTCGCCTCGCGCATCGACGGACTGCTGATCGCCACCGGGACGGCGACGCACCCGGAACTGATCCGGGCCGGCGTCGCCGCCGGGATTCCCGTGTTCTGCGAGAAGCCCGTCTCCGCCGATGTCGTCTCGGCGCTGCCGCTGCTGCGGGAGATCGAGGCCGCCGCCGGCGTCGTCCAGATCGGGCACCAGCGGCGCTTCGACGCCGGCTACCTGGCCGCCAAGCGCGCCTACGACGCCGGCGAGCTCGGCTGGATCCACGGCCTGCGGGCCGTCACGGGGGACATGTTCCCGCCGTCGGTCGACTTCCTGGCGACGTCCGGCGGCCTGTTCCGGGACTGCTCCGTCCACGACTTCGACATCCTGCGCTGGCTGACGGGGCAGGAGATCGTCGAGGTCTACGCCCGCGGCTCAAACAACGGCGACCCGGCGATCGGCGGCGTGGGCGACGTCGACACGGCCCTCGCCGTGTTGACCCTCGCCGACGGCACGGTCGCCACAGCCGCGGCCACCCGGTACAACGGGG
This sequence comes from Zhihengliuella salsuginis, assembly GCF_014651715.1. GTDB lineage: Bacteria > Actinomycetota > Actinomycetes > Actinomycetales > Micrococcaceae > Zhihengliuella > Zhihengliuella salsuginis. The sequence goes on along the minus strand of NZ_BMXK01000010.1, from coordinate 78,292 downwards.
CGGGGCACGACGTCCGGCTGGAGATCCAGGGGTCGAACGGCTCCCTGATGGTCGGCCTCGACGACAAGTCGGCCCTGCGTTCGGCGGAGAACGGCGTCGGATTCCCGTCCGGCGCGGCGCACACGACGTTCGCCGAGCGGTTCCACGACGCCTACGTGGCCGAACTGGCGGCCTTCGCCGAGGTAGTCCTGGGGGAGCGGGAGAACCCGTGCACCCCGTACGACGCCGTCGCGGCCTCGCTGGTCGCGGACGCCGCCCAGCTGTCCCTGCGCGACGGCGGCCCCGTCCGGGTCCCGGCGCTCGGGGACATCCTGGACGGGACCCGGGATCCGCTGCCCGCAGTGGACCTGGTCCCCGTCAGCGGGTGATCAGGCTCAGGCGACCGAGGTGCCGAACGCGAGACCGAGCACGTAGGTGACGGCGGCGGCGCCCCAGCCGATGGCGAGCTGGCGCAGGGCCCGCTTGCCCGGCGCCGCCCCGGAGAGCAGGCCGACGACGGCGCCCGTGCACAGCAGAGCCAGACCGACGAGCGCGACGGACAGGGAGACGGCCGCCAGACCGGTCATTCCGAAGAGGTAGGGCAGGATCGGAATGACGGCGCCGGAGGCGAAGAACAGGAAGCTCGAGGAGGCGGCGCCGACGGACGAGCCGATGGTGTCGTCCTCGTCCTGCTGCGGGCGGGCCTCCTCCTCGGCATGGAACGAGAGCGACGGATCGCAGTCGCAGGTGAAGTAGCCGAGGCGCTCGCCGGCGCGGTGCTCGGCGTCCTCGGCCGACATGCCGCGCGCCTTGTAGACGAGGACGAGCTCGTTGTGGTCCAGATCGAGGTGCGGCGCCGCCGACAGGGTCGCCTGCGTCGGGCGCGAGGCGAGCATCAGCTCGCGCTGGGACCGGACGGAGACGTACTCGCCGGCGGCCATCGACAGGGCGCCGGCCAGCAGGCCGGCCACGCCGGAGAACAGCACGACGGAGGTGGAGACGCCCGTGGCGCCGATGCCCATGACGAGGGCGAGGTTGGAGACGAGACCGTCGTTGGCGCCGAACACGGCGGCCCGGAAGTTACCCGACAGCCGCTTGCGCCCGGCCGTGGCGAGGGCGCGGACGACCTCCTCGTGGACCATCTCGTCGGCAGCCATCTGGCGCGTCGCGTCCTGGTCCTTCACATAGGGCGAATTGCCCTCGGCGCGCTGGGCGAGCGCGAGGACGAAGACCGATCCGAAGTGCCGGGCCATGAACCGCAGGAGGGTGCGCCGGATCGACGGGCGCGGTGTCCTCTCCGCGTGCTCGCCGAGCATCCGCTGCCAGTGTTCCTCGTGGCGCTGCTCGGCCTCGGCCAGGCCCAGCAGGATCAACCGCTCCTCGCCGGAGCGCTTCTCGGCCAGGGTCCGGTAGACGGCGCCCTCGGCGCGTTCGTCGGCCAGGTAGCGCCGCCAGCGGCGGATGTCCTGACGTCGGGCCGCGGACGGGGTCGACGTTGCTGGCGTCATGACTAAATTCCTCCCAAGGCGGTGACCCGAGCATCGCCTCGGGGCGACGGACTCGACCCGAATGTGGGCGGAGCCCGGCCGCATCTGCGCCTAGCTGGAATGGCGGGCGCAGACGCTTTTCCTTCAGCCGTCCAGTATAGCCCCGAGTGGCGAAATCCGTCAGGCGTTCGGCGTCTGGCGTCGTTGTCGCCGTCGTCTGTCGATTGCGGCGACCGTGGCCTCGCCCCTGCTCGCTATCGAGACGCTCTGATCGGGCATATCGATTCGTCGGCGTGCCCCTGCGTCGGCTGCGACTTCTTCCTCCGGGAATCCTTTGTTGGGCACCGTGCCGAGCGCACGGGAGTTCTTATGAGTCTCGCCTACCCCTTGACGTGACGTGAATCACGGGAAATACTCAACGCAACACGGTTGCAGTGAATGCAACGAACCCAAGCCCTGTGAGGTTCAACGCCATGTCGAAACACGAGAACTCGGGCCACGCGCTCCTCGCGTCCAGCTCGGAAATTCCTGCCGAGAGTGCCGACTCCGCAGGTGAATCTGTGGATCCCGCCACCAGGCGCCGCGTCGTCGCTGCCAGCTTCATCGGGAACTTCGTCGAATGGTTCGACTACGCCGTATATGGGTATCTCGCCGTCACGATCACGGCCGTCTTCTTCCCGGAGTCGGACCCGCAGACGGGACTGATGCTCACGTTCGGCCTCTTCGCCATCTCCTTCTTCGTCCGCCCGCTCGGCGGATTCGTCTGGGGGCATCTGGGCGACCGGATCGGGCGTCGGACGGCACTGTCCTGGTCGATCCTGCTCATGTCCCTCGCGACGTTCTGCATCGCGTTGATCCCGTCCTACGCCGTCATCGGCGTGTGGGCGCCGCTGACGCTCCTGGCGCTCCGCGTGGTCCAGGGCTTCTCCGCCTCCGGCGAGTACGCCGGCGCCTCCGCGTTCCTCGTGGAGTACGCGCCGGCCAATCGCCGCGGCCTGTACGCGGCGGTCGTTCCCGCCAGCACGGCAACCGGGCTGCTCCTGGGGTCGCTCGTGGCAGCGCTGCTCTCCGCGACGCTCGATCCGCAGCAGATGTCCGACTGGGGGTGGCGCCTGCCGTTCCTGCTGGCCGCGCCGATGGGCCTGATCGGCCGCTACATCCGCACCAGGCTCGAGGACACCCCCGCCTTCCGGGAGCTGGAGCACGAGGACGAGTCCGCCAAGGCGCCCGTGGGGTCGCTGTTCCGGAACCACTGGCGGAAGCTGGTGCAGGCGGCTGGCGCCGTACTGCTCAATGCCGTCGGGTTCTACGTCATCCTCAGCTACATGCCGACCTACCTCTCCCGGGAGATCGGTCTGGAGGAGACCGCCTCGTTCCTCGCGACGACCGTCGCGCTGCTCACCTACGTCGGCTTCATCTTCGTCACGGGTATGCTCTCTGACCGGTTCGGGCGCAAACGCGTGCTGATCAGCGCGTCGATCGCCTTCATCATCCTTACCGGGCCGGCGTTCCTCGCGCTCGGCACCGGGAGTTTCGCCGTCATCGTGCTCGTCCAGATCCTGCTGGGCGCCATGCTCACCCTCAACGACGGAACGCTCCCGAGCTTCCTGGCGGAGATGTTCCCCACCCGGGTCCGATACTCCGGATTCGCCGTCAGTTTCAACCTCGCCAACGCGGTTTTCGGCGGCACGGCGCCGCTCGTCGCCACCTGGCTGATCGCGTCCACGGGCAGCGACCTGGCGCCGGGCTGGTACCTCATGGCCGCCGCCGTCGTCTCCCTCGTCGCAGTGGCGATGTCCGCGGAGACCAGCCGCAGCGAGCTGCGGCACCACTAGACCATCACGACACACACCAACCACTGCGCTGCGGCGCCGTACGAAAGGAATGACAATGACCATCGCCTCGACCACCACCGCCGGCTCCGTCGCCGAACTCGAGCGTCTGAAGACCCTGCACAACGGATCCAAGCAGAAACTGACGTTCTCCGACGCGGAGTTCGAGCGCCGCCTGGCCGGGCTGCGCCGGATCATGGCCGCCCAGCAGCTCGACGCGGTCATCCTGACCAGCTACCACGGCATCAAGTACTACTCCGACTTCCTCTACACCACGTTCGGCCGCAACTACGCACTGGTCGTCACGGCCGAGGAGTCGGTGACCATCACCGCGAACATCGACGCCGGCATGCCGTGGCGGACCAGCTACGGCGACAACATCGTCTACACGGACTGGAAGCGCGACAACTTCTACTTCGGCCTGCAGGAGGCCGTGCGCCGGGCGGGCGTCAAGGCGTCCCGCATTGGCGTCGAGGACGACGCCCTGCCGCTGGCGACCCGCGACCGCATCCAGGCCGCCTTCGAGGGCGCCGAGCTGCTCGACGTCTCCCAGGACGCCATGCGCCAGCGCATGCTCAAGTCGGCCGAGGAGATCGAGGTCATCAAGCACGGTGCGCGCATCGGCGACCTGGGCGGCGAGGCCATCAAGGCCGCCATCCGCGAGGGCATCACCGAGTACGAGGTCGCGCTCATCGGCACCGAGGCGATGGTCCACGAGATCGCCAGGACCTTCCCGGAGCAGGAAGTCCGCGACACCTGGGTCTGGTTCCAGTCCGGCATCAACACCGACGGCGCCCACAACTGGGCCACCACCCGCAGGCTGCAGCGCGGGGACATCCTCTCGCTGAACTGCTTCCCGATGACCTCGGGCTACTACACGGCACTGGAGCGCACCCTGTTCCTGGGTCAGCCGGACGAGCGCTCGTTGGGGTTGTGGAACATCAACGTCGAGGTGCACCGCCGCGGCCTGGAGCTCATCAAGCCCGGCGCCGTCTGCCGGGACATCGCCGCCGAGCTCAACGAGATCTACATCGGCCACGGCCTGCTGCCGAACCGGACCTTCGGCTACGGCCACTCCTTCGGCGTCCTCTCGCACTACTATGGGCGTGAGGCCGGCCTGGAGCTCCGCGAGGACATCGACACCGTCTTGGAGCCCGGCATGGTCGTCTCGATGGAACCGATGATCACCGTGGCCGACGGCGAGCCGGGAGCGGGCGGCTACCGAGAGCACGATATTCTCGTGGTCGGCGAGACCGGCGCCGAGAACATCACCAAGTTCGGCTTCGGCCCGGAGAACAACATCGTCGACGCCTGACGGGACGCCGGTGGGCTCCGGGCCTCGGGTCCCACCGGCTGCCGCGGATTCGACGCGAAGGGAAGCGCGATGGTGGAACAGACTGCCGAGCGGTCCGAGGGGCGCGGTGCCTCGGTCATCGTCAATGTCGTCGACGTGCTGCGCTGTTTCACCGTCGCGGAACCTCTGCAGGGCGTCACGGAGATCGCGGCCCATGTCGGGCTGCACAAGTCCAGTGTCTCGCGTATCCTCGCGACGCTTGAGCATGAGCAGATCGTCGAGCGGGACGAACCCACGCGCAAGTACCGGCTCGGACTGGGGCTCATCGCGGTTGCCGGCCCGCTGCTCGCGAACCTCGACGTGCGGCGCCTTGCGATGGACGAACTGACGGCCCTGTCCGAGGCGACGGGGGAGACCGCAGCGCTGAACATCTGGGACGGAGGCGCCGCCGTGACGGTCGAGCAGATCCCCAGCAAGCGGCAGGTGAAGCACACGTCGGCTATGGGCAGCCGCTACAACACCGGATGGAGCGCGAGCGTCCAGGTCTTCCTCGCGCACAGGGGCGCCGGGCGTGTGCGCGGGTTGATCGACGACGGCCGGGTCCGCTTCGACGGCCCGGTCGATATGGACGCGTACCTGCAGCGCCTGGACAACGTCCGACGCGATGGCTACGCGGTCAACCACGGCGAGACGTCGGATGAAGAGGTGGGTGTTGCGGCCCCTGTGCGGGACCACCGCGGCGAGGTCGTCGCCGCAGTGCTGATAGCTGCGCCGTACTACCGGGTCGCCACCGAGGACCTGCCCTCGCTGGCGGACGCCTGCCGCCAGGCCGGTCACCGGATCGGTCTGCGGCTCGGCGCGCTCCCCGACTGAGAACACGCGAAAGGACAACGCGACGATGATGGAACGTGACGCGTACGCGGCCTTCGACCATGCCCTTCACGGCGGGGAGGGCAGCACGGCGATCCAGTTCCATTTCGCGGACGCCATGACACGTCCGGTCGCCATCCAGACCTGGACGTTGGAGCCCGGGGCGAGCGAAGGGTTTCACGCCCACGACGATCTCGAGGAGTTCTACCTGGTCCTGTCCGGGTCCGCACGGATGGATGTCGACGGCGTCGTCTACGACCTGACGCCGGGTGAATCCGTGCTGTGCGCCCCGGGAACCGGGCACGACGCGGCGAACACGGGCGACGGCGACCTGCGGATGCTCGTCGTCTGGGGCCGGCCGGGGCAGGCGGACTTCAGCCCGTACGCCACGTACCGCAAGTCCGTGGCCGCGCGCGACCTCGGACCGGACGAATTTACCCATTTAGGATGATGAACTGAGCGACCTCGGGTGCATAAAGTTGGGTACGTAACCACTCGCGCGCTCAGGAGGCCAACATGACAGAGACCCCGCAGAACCCGAACGACCCGAAACACGGTGCCGGCTCCGACGGCGACGTCCCGCGGCAGCCCGAAACCCCGCAGAACCCGGAGGCCCCGCAGCAGCCCGAGACGCCGCAGGCTCCTCCTGCCCCGCAGGCTCCTCCGGCGTTGGGAGACGCGACCGGCGGGTGGCCCGCACCGCCCGCCGCCGAACCGCAGCAGAGCCCCTACGGCCAGACCCCCGGACAGGCCCCGTACGGCCAGGCCCCGCAGCCGCAGAAGGCCAGCGGCATCACGATCACCGCCATGGTGCTCGGCATCGTGGCGATCTGCCTGTCGTTCATCCCGTTCGTGCACTACGCGGCGTTCGCCGTGGGTGCGGCGGCCGTGATCGTCTCCATCGTCGCCCTGGTCAAGAAGCGCCACCGCAAGGGCTTCGCGATCACCGGCCTGATCACCGGCATCCTCTCGCTGATCATCGCAGTGGTCTGGACGATCCTGATCTCGGCCGCCTTCTCGTTCTTCGGCGAGGCCGCCGGCGAGACCGCGAGCTTCACGTTCGAGGCCGCCTCCGAGGAGCAGGCCGAGGTCGTCTTCCTGACCACGCTCGACGACGTGGCCTCGTCGACGCAGACCCTCGCCGGCGGGGAGACGCTGAGCGAGCAGGTCGAGGCCAACCCGATCTTCGGCTCGGTCGTCGTCACGAACGCGGACGGGTCCACCGGCGAAGTCGCCTGCCGCATCCTCGACGAGTCCGGCGCCGTCGTGTCGGAGAGGAGCGCGTCGGGCTCCGGAGCCGAGGCCGTGTGCTCGGCCGCCGAGGGCACCATGCAGTAGTCAGGTTCGCACCCTTGCCGCCGAGCGCGGCCGACGCGGCGGGCTACCGGGTTTTGCCCCGGTAGCCCGCCGCCGTGCGTCGGGCCATGATCCGTTCGACGACGGCGGTCGCCGTCGCGGCGTCCGCGCCCGGGCCGTGGGCCAGGTAGGTGGGGGCCTCGTGCGCGGGGCGCGCGGCGCCGTCGTATTCGAAGGCGCGGTAGGTGCCGCCGGACTGGGTGACGAGGAAGGCGCCGGCGGCGACGTCCCAAGGGTTGGTGTCGAATCCGAGGGTGATGTCCGTCCAGCCCGCGGCGACGTGGGCGAGCTCGAGCGCCCCGGAGACCTTGCGGCGCACGGTCGCGTAGGCGGTGACGAGCTCGGCGAAGGCGTCGAGGCAGGCCCGGCCGTCGATGTCGATGGCCTCGGCCGACGGGAAGTCGGTCATCACGGACGCCTGGCGTTCGTCGGCGGCCGCGACCGGGCGCAGCACCTCGCCGTCGAGGTACGCGCCGGCGGAATCCGCGGCGAACATGAGCCCGGCCACCGGGTCGTACACGACGCCGGCGACGACCTCGCCGTCGACGGCGGCGGCGATCGAGACGCAGAAGAACGCGACGCCGTGCGCGAAGTTGCTGGTCCCGTCGATCGGGTCGATGATCCACTCCACGCGCCCGGAACCGTGCGTGCCGCCCTCCTCGCCGCGGAACCGGCTGTCCGGGACGGCGGACGCGAGGTGCGCGGTGATACGGCGTTCGCTCTCGTGGTCGTACTCGGTCACCAGGTCGTGGTGGTTGCGCTTGGTGTCGGCGGAGAGGCCGGAGCGGAAGGCGCCGCGCAGCAGGTCGCCGACGCCGCGGGCTGCTTCCTCCGCGATGAGGCGCAGGCGAGCGGATTCTTGGGGGGAGGCGGGCACGGGGCGAGAAGTCTGCTCGGTCACGACTCCACCCTATCGACTGCTCGCCGCCGCGTCAGGGGTCCGGTGGCGAACTCTGAAGTTCACCGCAACGGGCCCGCGTCGACTCGTTGCGGTGTGAGGCGTCGTGCAAGACTGGGCGCATGTCCGCATCGAACACCGCCGGGGACCAGCCGAATCAGGACTCGGGCGCACCCCGGGAACACGTCGGGGTCCAGCTGGAGAACTCCTGGCACGCCTTCCGCGAACGCCATTCCCGCTCGCGCGGCCACCTCCCGACGGTGACGCCGTTCCGCGGGTACGGCGTCAGCGGGCGGGCCGACGCCTCGTCGTTCGCGACGGTCCCCTCGGACCGGGCCACGGACGACGCCGGCTCCCACGGCTGGGTGCGCATCCTCGCCCGGGTGGTCCTCGCCCGGCCGGGCGCCTTCTTCAACGGCCTCCGCCACAGCCGGGTCGTCGCCGACGGCGTGCGCGGATGGCGCAACTTCATCTCCCCGCCCATTCCGTACGCCGAGGTCGAGGCGCGCATCGGCGGGCAGACCTTCTACCTCGACGCGGACCGCGGCGGGGTGCTCGACGTCCGGATCGCCGTCGACCTCGAGCCCGGCTGGCACGAGGTCGTGCTGACGTCCGAGGGGTCCGAGCCCGCGACGGTCGCCGTCCAGGTGATCGACGAGGAGGGAGCGTTCGGCATCATCTGCGACGTCGACGACACGGTCGTCGTCACAGCGCTCCCGCGCCCCCTGCTGGCCGCCTGGAACTCGTTCGTCCTCTCGGAGCACGCCCGCGTCGCGACGCCCGGCATGGCCGTCATGATGGAGCGGCTCGTCGAGAAGTGGCCGGGCGCCCCCGTGCTCTACCTGTCGACCGGCGCCTGGAACGCGGCGGCGACCCTGACCCGCTTCCTCAGCCGAAACCTCTTCCCGAAAGGGACGCTCCTGCTCACCGACTGGGGCCCGACCGAGAACCGCTGGTTCCGCTCCGGCATGCAGCACAAGGTCGACGAGCTGCGGCGCCTGGCCCAGGAGTTCCCCGCTGTGAAGTGGGTCCTCATCGGAGACGACGGCCAGCACGACCCGGAGATCTACGCCGAGTTCGCCAAGCGCCACCCGGACCAGGTGCGCGCCATCGTGATCCGCCAGCTGACGCCCTCGGAGGCCGTGCTCGCCGGCGGGCGATCGGACCACACGGTCAACGCGACGCCCGGCGTTCCCTGGGTGTACGGCCCGGACGGCCAGACGATCTGCACGCAGCTGCGCGAACTCGGCGTCATCTAGGATCGCGCGGCACGGGCCGCGCAGGCGCTGACGCGCCGTGGGAAGGGGAACCGATGACGGGACGTCGCTTGACCGTCGAGGTGCCGATGCGGTGGGCCGACATGGACGCGTACGGGCACATCAACAACGTGAACCTGGTGCGCATGATGGAGGAGGCGCGCATCGCCGCCTTCGGCGTCCCCGGCGGGACGGGCCGGCCGGGCGCCGAACCCGCCGTCGACCTCTTCACGAGCGTCCCCGCGGACACGCAGACGCTCGTCGTCGAGCACCGGGTCCGCTACGTCCGCCCGCTCGACTACCGCAACGTGCCCGCACCCATTGACGTCTGGGTCTCGGCGGTGAAGGCGGCCAGCTTCGACCTGAGCTACACGTTCCGAGACCCCGTCGACGGGCACGAGTGCGTGCGCGCGACGACGACCCTCGCCTTCTACTCCACCGCCGCGGAGCGGCTGCTGCGGATCCCCGCGGAGCGCCGGGCGGCGCTCCGCGAATTCCTCGGGGATCCGCTCTTCAGCTGAGCCGGTGCGTCAGTGGGCGGGTGCCGCATCCGCGGCCTGCGGCACGGTCCGGGGCGCGGCGGCCGGTTGGGGGCACGGTGCCGGCGGCTGCCGCGAGACGCTGAGGACGCGCCGCGTCCGCTCGCGGCCGGAGCCCACGCGGGGCCCGATCAGCGCCGAGGCCCCGGGCACCCAGCGGCACGCCCTGCCGATGGGCAGGTGCGCCGCGACGGCGGCGAGCTCGTGGTGGTAGGCGCTGAACGCCCCGCCGGTCGCCAGGAGGACGTCGATCCGTCCGCTCGCGCGGTGCAGGCCTGTGATGGTGGCGCGGACCGTGCTGTGGCGGTGGTTGATGGCTGCCTCGATGACGGAGACGATTCCGTCGGAGCCGAGGTGGTGCCCGTCCTCGGAGGAGTCGCAGTCGAACGTGGAGGCATCGGCGCGGTCGGCGAAGATGAGGGACATGTGGGGATCCTTCGTTGCTCTTGCCCGGGCGCGGTCTGCGCCAGGCCGCTTCGTCATCCGAACCACCCACGATGGCCGCGGCCGGCCTGGAAGGCCGGTGCTGCCGGTTGTCTCTTCGAGCATGGGGTTGGTGTGCGGCCGGGTCGGAGCCCTGGTGTGGCCGCCTCTCGTGAAGCTGGTCCCACTATAGCCGGTCCGTGGCGGCCGCCAGCGCCCGGTGCGGGTGTGAGGCGCGTTTGCAAACCCTTGGCGCTTAGGGCAACCTAACTCAGGTGCGCTCCCGCAGCGCGCGCGTCGACGAAGGAGTACTGAGAACATGGCCGATCCGCGCCCCGCCCGTGGCCCCAAGCCCCAGGTTGTTCTGGAGGTCGTCGCCACGCGCTGGCTGAACGACCACTTCGTCCGGCTCACCCTCGGCGGCGAGGGGTTCGCCGGGTTCCAGGACAAGCCGGCCACCGACAAGTACATCAAACTGCTCTTCGCGGACCCCGCCCTGGGACTAGTTCCGCCGTACGACATGGAGGAGCTGGCGACCCGGCTCGCGCCGGAGCAGATGCCGGTCCGCCGCACCTACACGGTCCGCCGCGTCGACCACGAGGCGGGGACGATCGACGTCGACTTCGTCTACCACGGCGACGAGGGGCTCGCGGGCCCGTGGGCGGCGCAGGCCGCCCCGGGGGACAATGTCTGCTTCATGGGTCCCGGCGGAATGTACGCACCCGAACCGGAAGCGGACTGGCACCTGCTGGTGGGCGACGAGTCGGCACTGCCGGCGATCTGCACCGCCTTCGAAGGAATGGCCCGCAACGCCCGCGGCGAGGCCTACCTCGAGGTCGCGTCCGCCGCGGACGAGGTCGAGCTCGACGCGCCGGAGGGCGTCCGCGTCCACTGGCTCCACCGCGGTGGAGCATTCACGCCGGAGACGACGGGGCTCGTCGACGCCGTCGTCTCCGGCGACTGGCACGAGGGGGACGTGCAGGTGTTCGCCCATGGCGAGCGCGAGACGATCAAGCGGCTGCGCGCCTACCTGACCGAGACCCGCGGCGTCGGGCGCAAGCGCATGTCGCTCTCCGCATACTGGGCGTACGGCCGCGCGGAGGACGCCTTCCAGGCGGAGAAGCGCCAGCCCGTGGGCCAGATCTTCCCCGACGAGGCCGCCGGGCCCGCGAAGTAGCCCCGGTCAGCCGGGGAAGTCCTCGGAGTCGATGGTCGACTGCTGTCCGTCGGTGTAGCGGGCGCCGCTGATGGTCGCCTGGTTGACGATCTCGGAGCAGGCGGCGACGGCCGCGTCGTCGAGCACGACGTCGTCGGCCCCCGAGTTCTCGAGCAGGTGGCCGCGGTCCGCGGTGCCCGGAATCGAGACGACGTGGTCGCCGTGGGCGTGCACCCAGGCGAGTGCCAACTGCGCGAGCGTGATGCCGTGGCCGTCGGCGATGGGCCGGAGCGCGTCGACGAGCAGCATGTTCCCGGGGTAGTTCTCCGCGGTGAAGCGCGGCATGAAACTGCGGATGTCCGCCGCCGGCAGCTCCCACGGGCGCTCGAGCGTGCCGGCGAGCATCGCGCGAGAGAGCGGGGAGAACGCGACGAAGGTGGTGCCGTTGTCCCGGCAGGTGTCGAGCATTCCCAGCTCGGGGTTGCGGGTGGCGAGCGAGTACTCGTTCTGGACCGCGGCGATGTGGTGGACGGCCTCGGCGCGCTCGAGTGTGGCGACGGAGACCTCGGAGAGGCCGATCGAGCGGATCTTCCCCTCGTCCACGAGCTCGGCCAGCGCGCCGACGCTGTCCTCGATCGGTACCCTCCGGTCGAGCCGGTGCAGGTAGTAGAGGTCGATCACGTCCGTGCCGAGGCGCCGCAGCGAGGCCTCGGCCTGGCGCTTGATGGAGGCCGGCTCGCCGTCGACGACCGTCTGCCCCTCCTCGGTCCGGCGGAGGCCGCACTTGCTGGCGAGGAAGATCTCGTCGCGGCGGTTTCCGAGAGCCTCGCCGAGGAGCTCCTCGCTGGCACCGTGGCCGTACAGGGTGGCGGTGTCGAAGTGGTCGACGCCGGCGTCGAGCGCAGCGCGGAACAGGCCGACGGCGTCGTCCCGGCTGGGGAACGACGAGTAGCCGTGGGTGACGTTCATGCAGCCCAGGCCGGTGGGCCGCACACGGGCGTGGGCGAGTGCGCGTTGTTGGCTCATGCGTTCCGTTCTAGCACGACGGGGGCCGTCGGGCTGAGTTCGAGGAAGGCGCCGAGCTCGACCATGGCCCCCGGGGTGGCCGGCAGGTAGTTGGTCAGCTGCCCGGAACGGACGATGAACGCCTTCCACTTGCCGCGGGAGACGGCGACGTTGAGCCGGTTCCGGTTGAGGAGGAACTCGAGGCCGCGGGCCGCGTCGGCCGGGGCGGAGCAGGCGAGCGACAAGATCGCGACCGGTGCCTCCTGGCCCTGGAACTTGTCGACGGTGCCCACGGCGACCTTGTCGAGTCCGGCGGCATCCAGCTTCTCGCGCAGCAACTGCACCTGGGCGTTGTACGCGGCGACCACGAGCACGTCGCCCTGATCGGCGGCGCGCGGGCCGTGTTCGTCCTCCCACGTCAATCCCAGGTGCTCGCGGACCAGGCGAACGGCGGCGTCGGCCTCCTCGAGTGAGGACACCGTGTTCCCCGCGTGGGGTACGATCACGGTCTCCACGCCGGGCTCCACCGAATCGAGCCGGCGTTCGGATGCGGCCGGGGCGGATGCGAGCTGGCCGTCGTAGCTGAGCCTGGACACCGCGGCGCACAGCTTTGGATGCATGCGCCACGAGTCGGAGAGGAAGTAGCCGAACGCCGGCGGCAGGGTCGCGTGCCCGGCCGAGAGCCAGCCGAGTGCGGAATCGTCCACGGGCACGGGGTGGGTGCCCTGCGTGACCTGCGGCAGCTGCTGCGGGTCGCCGAGCAGCAGCAGGTTCTTCGTGGCGACGCCGACGGCCAGCGTGTTCGCGAGCGAGAACTGGCCCGCCTCGTCGACAACCAGCAGGTCCAGGCTGCCGCGGGGGACCGTCCGACCCGTCATCGTCCACGCGGTGCCGCCCACCAGGGCCCCGCCGGGCTCGCCGAGCAGCCGCGTGATGTCCTTCTTGCTCGTGTTCTCCCACGCGGGCTCGGTGCTGCCGGCCTTGGGCTCCTTGGCGACACGCGCCGGGTCCACTCCCGCGGCAATCGCCTTGGCCAGCATCCCGTCTACGGTGACGTGGCCCTGGGAGACGACGCCGATCTTCCAGCCCCGCTCCACCAGCGCGGCGATCACGTGGGACCCGACGAACGTTTTGCCCGTGCCGGGCGGCCCCTGAACCGCGAGGTAGGAGCGATCGAGGCGTTCGACGGCGCCGAGCACGGCGGCTGTGAAGTCGTGGCCGGTGGCCGTCTCCGCCGGAACCGGCAGGGGCGCGTCGCCTGACAGCCGCGGGGGGATGCGCTGGAGCAGGTCCAGCGCCGCCGTGGCCGGGAGGACGGGAAGGGTTGCCGCGACATCGTCCGCGACCTCGCCGAGCGCCTCCTCGATCGACTTGGTGGCGATCGGCTGGGATTGCGTGAGCGCCATCGGCAGCTCGCTGTGCGGACTCGCGCCGCGGTACGTGCTCTCTGTGACGGTCAGCGCCACGGTGCCGTCGGCGCGCCGGATCGCCTCGTCCACGGTGAGCTTGAACGTTCCGCCGCGGGCCCCGGCGTCGTATGGGCCGTTTTTCTCCTCGTTGTGGAGCTCGAGCGGAGCGGGTGCCGCGTACATCGCGAACCACGTCGACCCCGGGCGCACGTCGGAGCCCTCCGACGCCGTGCCGCGCAAGCTGAGCGTGCGGGACAGCGTCTGGGAACGTGGTGTCGGCTTCTCCCAGTCGGAGACCACGCGGGCCGAGGCGATCATGACGACGTCGCGCGTCTCCTGCCATTCGACGGGGTCCGATTCGAGCCGGTCGAAGTGCGCCCACCAGTACTGCTTGCGCTCGCGGCGGTGGAAGCCCGTGGCCGCCGAGACGAGGGCGACCGCCTGCTCGCGGCTATCCGGCGCGCGGTCCGCGGGCAGCGATTCGAGGAACTCGGCGAGGCGGCGTTCGGACGCGGTGGGCTCGACGTCGTCGCGTTCCGGCGCCTCGTGGGCGACGGGCGGATCCGTGGCGGCCGGAGGGTCGCCTTCGCTTGCGGCGCGCCGGGCGGCAAGGTCCAGGAGCCAGTCGCGCAGGCGCAGGGTCGAGACGCAGTCGTACTCGTTGTAGGCGCGGATCGATTCGAGGATGTCGGCCGCGCCGGCTGCGTCCTCCGCGTCGCGGGCGTCGGTGTAGTGCGCGTAGGCGACCACCGAGGCCCCGGCGTTGGTGACGTCGCCGACGCGATGCTCCTCGCCCATGTAGAACGGCTCGAGGCGTTTGATCGAGTAGGAGTCCGCGCTGATGCGCAGCGAGGCGTGCACGGTCTCGAGGAGGTCGACGAGGAGGCCCGTGCGCAGCCACTCGTCGATGGTGTCCTCGCGCGCGCCGTGCCGCAGGGACAGGTTCCGCAGCGCCGTCTTCTCGTAGGCGGCGTAGTGGTAGATGCGCATCCCGGGGAAGCGCTCCCGCCGCTCCTCGACGTAGTCGACGAAGTCCAGGAACGCCCGGCGTTCCTCGGCGCGGCTGTGGGCCCAGAAGGGGCGGAAGACGGTCGCGGCGGCGTCGTTCTCGACGACGCCGAAGAGATACTCCAGGCCCCACGAGCCGTCGGATCCCTCCTGGTACATGGGGTCGCCCTCGAAATCGAAGAACAGGTCCCCGGCATCCGCCGCGGGCAGGCGCCCGACGGTGTGGGCGCCGACGAGCCGGTAGCGCAGTGACGGGTCCCCGGGGGCGTGCCCGTCGCCGGGCTCGGCTCCCGACTGCATCCGCGCCTGGTCGCGCAGGCGCTCGACAGGGCCGGGCAGAGCGGAGGCGCCGAGCGTCGTGGCGGTGATCTCGGCGAGGTCGGCGACGGTGGTGACGCCGGCGGCGCGCAGCTTCTTGCGCATCGGCAGCGACATGCGGGCCACCAGCAGCAGGTCGTCGCGGGCCTCGACCTCGAGTCGGCAGTAGTCGCACCGGCCGCAGGCGGCCAGTCCCGGCTGGTCCCACTCGACCGGGGCGTCGCGACTCAGGTGCTCGTCGACGAGCGCGAGGAACCGGGCGCGGCGTTCCCGGAAGACGGACATCAGCGGCCCCAGCGGGTGCACCGAGTGCTCGCCGTCGCCGAGGACCAGCACGGCGTCGTCGGCGGGGGAGAGCCCCGCGGCGATCAGCTGGTCGCCGTACGCGGCGATCTGCAGCAGCGCCGTCGTCTTCGCGTGGCGCGCCAGCTTGGTGTCCCACACGGCGTAGCGGCCGTCGTCGTCCCGGACCAGGAAGTCGGCGTAGCCGACGAAGCTCCCGTCCCAGAAGGTGCCCTGGAAGACGACGTCGGCGCCGGAGGCCAACGCGTCCAGGGTCTCGCGTCGCCGTGCCTCCAGCACCTCGGCCGACGTGTCGCCCGGGCTGGGCAGGGCGAGGACGCCGCCGGTGCCGCCCGGCTCCCACCGGCCGTGCTCGGCTGTGAGGGATTCGAGGACTCGGTGCTCGTGGTCGTCGCCCAGCCGCGCGGCACGCTCGAGCATCTCGTCGCGGGCGACGTCGGGCGCGGGACGCCGGCCCAGCTTGTCGTCGAGGGTGACGAGCGTGGCGTACTCGCAGGTGCTGGCCGTGACCAGATCGCTGGCCGAATAGACGAGCCGTCCCGTGGCGGACGAGAAGAACATGGAACCCCCGTGCGTGATGTGTCGTGGGTTCAGACCCTACGCGGTCGCGCCCGCAGAATGGTGCCCGTGCCGGACGCTACCCGGCCTTCGCTGCGCGGGGCTTCCGCCGCCCGCCGAAGATCATGGACGCGAGGGCCGTGGCGCCGGTGACGGCGAACACCGCCGGCCAGGCGCCGATCCTCTTGGCCAGGGGGTGGGACAGCCCGAAGGCGGCGACGTAGGTGCCGGTGAGCGCGGCCGCGCGGGCCGTGCCGGCGTCGCGCTGCCAGACGGTGAAGGCCGCGACGCCGCAGGCGGCGAGCACGGTGCCGCCGGCCTGGCGGTCGCCCGTCTCGCTGGCGACCTTGTAGCCCATGAGCAGGCCGGCTTTCGCGAGACCCGTGGAAATGATGCGTGACATGGCAGCTCCTTCGTCAGAACGTGGTTCATCCCAGCATAGGCCGATGCGGGCGGTGTAGCCGCGGGCGGCGGGAGTTGGACCCGCCGTCTGACGGCCGGCCTCGTTCGCCGCGGGCGCACGTCATGAGCGTGCACGGCGTTCCGAACGCGTTAGGCTGGCTTCACGTATCAGGCGCGGCGGAAGGACGACGATGACTCAGAAGCCCACGGAATCGAGCTGGGAAAAAGTAGGGGAGCGGGCGTACGTCCTGACCCTCCCGGCATTCAAGGCCAACATCGGACTCGTCATCGGCGACGAGCGCGCCGTCGTCATCGACACCGGCGCCGGGCCCGGCGAGGCCGAGACCATCCATGCGGCCATCCGCGAAGTCACCGACCTGCCGCTCGTCGTCGTCAACACCCACGCGCACGCGGACCACTACTTCGGCAACGCCTACTTCGCCGCCCACGGCGTCAAGGACGTCTGGGCGCACTCCGCCGCCGCCGAGGCCATGGAGTCCGCCGGCGAGAAGCAGCGCCCGCTCGTCGCGGACAGCGAGCCGGCCATGGCCGCGGCCGACGGGTCCTGGACCGAACTGCGCCTGCCGAACAAGACCGTCGCGGACGAGCCCGTCGACCTCGACCTGGGCGGCTACACCGTCACGCTCTTCCACCTGGGCCGCGGGCACACCTCCGGCGACCTGCTCGTCGGCTCCGGCAACGTGCTCTTCGCCGGCGACCTCGTGGAGGAGGGCGCCCACCCCGAGTTCGAGGACTCCTACCCGTACGAGTGGCGCAAGACCCTCGGCAAGATCATCGCGATCGACGAGCTCTACTCGGTCGTCGTCCCCGGGCACGGCCGCGTCGTCGACCCGGACTACGTGCGCTCGCAGCTGAACAACCTCCGCCAGGCGATCCGCATGTGCAACACGGCCATCCACGAGGCCTCCGTCGACTACACGAAGGCCGTCCCCGTCCTGCCGTACGGGCCGACCCAGTCGCGCCACCTCATCCTGCGTCTCAAGGCGACGGAGACCACGGCGGACCAGATCCTGCCGCACTGACCCCGGTGGGCGGCACCGGCGACTTCAGGCTCCGCGACCTCGGGCTCAAGGTCTACGGCCCGTCCCTCCTCTACGCGGTCGGTCTCGGGGCGATCACCCCGGTCATCGCGCTGAGCGCGCTCGACGCGGGCGCCAGCGTCCCGCTCTCCGCACTCGTCGTCACGCTGGTCGGCGTGGGCTCGCTCCTCATGAACGTGCCCGCCGCGCTGCTGACGGCCCGCTTCGGCGAACGCTCGTCCATGATCGCGGCGGCCGGCGTGGCCGCCGTGGGCATGGGCGCGGCGATCGCGTCCCCGAATCTCGGCGTCCTCGCCGGGGCGGTCCTGCTCGTCGGCATGGCCGGCTCCGTGTTCAACCTGGCGCGCCAGAGCTACCTGGCGGAGGCCGTTCCCGCCTACTTCCGCGCCCGCGCGATGTCGACCCTCGGCGGCACCCTGCGCATCGGCGCGTTCGTGGGCCCCTTCCTGTCGGCGGCCGTCATGGTCCCGCTGGGGCTCGCGGGTGCCTACTGGGTGGGCCTGGCCGCGATGGCCGGCGCCGCCGTCGTCGGCTTCTGGGTTCCGGACCTGCCGGCACCGGGTGGGAGCGGAGCGGGGACGACGACGGCGGCCCTCGCCGGGCCCGGTGCGGCGGAGGACGCCCGGCGTTCGGTCTCGATGCGGCGGATCGCCCGCGAGAACGTGCGCACGTACGCGACCGTCGGCATCGGCGTGTTCGTCCTCGCCGCGGTGCGCGCGACGCGGAACGTCGTGCTGCCACTCTGGTCGGACCAGCTGGGGCTCGACCCGGCGATGGCCGCGATCGTGTACGGCGTCTCCGGCGCGGTCGACGTGATCGTCTTCTACCCGGCGGGGAAGATCATGGACCGCTACGGGCGGATCTTCTCCGCGGTGCCGTGCCTGCTCCTGCTCGGCGTCTCACTGGCGCTGCTGCCGCTCGTGGACGACCTGTGGGCGCTGCTCTGGGTCGGGGCGCTCATGGGGTTCGGCAACGGGCTCGGCACGGGGATCGTGATGACGCTCGGCGCCGACTACGCGCCGGCCCACGCGCGGCCGCAGTTCCTCGGGATCTGGCGGCTGCTGACGGACTCGGGCATGATGGCCGGCCCCGTGGTGCTCTCGGCCGTGACGTCGGCGGCCACGCTGGGCGCGGGCATCCTGGTGATCGCCGCCGCCGCCTTCGTCGGCACGGGCGTGTTCGCGTACTACCTGCCGCGCTCCCGGGACTGATGCATGAACACCTGGTTCATCAGCCCGAACAGCGTCAGCGCCGCGCCGCCGATCATGAGGATCCCGGCGGCCAGGAAGCCCAGCAGCAGCTTGAAGTTCTCGCCGGTCTCGACGGGCGGGAGCAGGACGAACAGGCAGGCCGCCGCAACCAGGGCCAGGAGGCCCGGCACCTGCATCGCGAACCGCCAGCCGCGCGCGGCGCCCCAGAACCGCAGCGTGCGCCACCGGTTCCAGCGCGGGGTGGCGAGGGTGAGCACCCAGCCCGTGGCGAGGGACCACCAGACGACGACGAGGTAGGCGCCGACGATGTCAGCCGGCCGGTGCCAGCCGAGGACGAGCGTCGCGGCACCGGCCAGCGCCGCGTAGACCCCGCCCAGGCACGCGACGAGCGGTCTCCAGCGGGGCGTGACCATGCAGAAGATCGCCACCATCGAGGCGGACGCGAGCGTCGTGTGCCCGGACGGGAACGAGTTGACGGTCGCTTCCGAGATGCCGAGGTTCGGGCGGTCGAGCACCGCATGCTTGAGCACCTGCGTGGTCAGGAACGCGCCGCCCATCCCGGCCAGGTTGATGAGCGGGGCGGCGACCGAGCGGTGCACCAGCGCCGATACGAGCAGCGAGACCGCACCCAGCACGGCGGAGACCTGCGGCAGCTTGCCGAGGAACGCCAGCGCGGGCTCCCTCGCGATGTCCTGCTGCTCGAGGTACCGGTGCGCGCCGACGAGCGTGTTCTCGTCGATCTGCTGCCCGACCGGGGTGAGGACGAAGAACCAGTAGGCCGCCGCGAAGGCGGCCGCGGTGAGGACCAGTGCCCCCAACCAGCCGAAGGGCCGGGCGATGCGGGCGCCATCGCGGGCGTGACTGACGTGATTCATCGTCTTCAGCATGCCACGGGAGCGGCCCGGATGGCGGCAGCCGTGGATAGAGTGTGGGGCATGCCTCAGGTGAATCCGACTCCCTCGCCGCTCCCGGACATCGAGGAGGTGCTGGCCGCGGCGCATGTCGTGAGCCTTCCGCTGAAGGTCCGGTTCCGCGGCGTCACCCATCGCGAGGCCGTGATCCTGACCGGCCCGCGGGAGCACTCCGAGTTCTCGCCGTTCCTCGAGTACGGCGACGCGGAGGCGTCCGCGTGGCTCCGCTGCGCGCTCGAGGCCGGATGGTCCGGGTTCCCGGATCCTGTACGCGCCGCCGTGCCGGTCAACGCGACGGTCCCGGCCGTGCCCCCCGCCGAGGTCGCGTCCGTGCTGGGCCGCTACGACGCCGCCCACACGGTCAAGGTCAAGGTCGCCGAGCGCGGACAGGACCTGCACGACGACGTCGCCCGCGTCGCCGAGGTCCGGCGCCTGCTGCCGGCTGCCCACCTGCGCGTCGACGCCAACGGCGGCTGGGGCCACGACGAGGCGCTGGCCGCGCTCGAGGCGCTGGCCGGGTTCTCGCTGCAGTACGCCGAGCAGCCGGTGCCGGGCGTCGAGCCCCTCGCCGCGCTGCGCGAGGAGCTGGACCGGCGGCAGCTGCCCGTGCTGATCGCCGCCGACGAGGCGGTGCGCAAGGAGTCCGACCCCCTCGCCGTGGCCAGGCTCGGCGCCGCCGACCTGATCGTGGTCAAGGCCCAGCCGCTCGGGGGAGCGGCGCGGGCGCTGCAGATCGTGTCCGATGCGGGGCTCCCCGCCGTCGTCAGCTCCGCCCTGGACTCCTCCGTGGGCACCCGCGTCGGCGCGGCGCTGGCGGCGGCCCTGCCCCGGCTGCCCTACGCGTGCGGCCTCGCGACAGTGTCGCTCTTCGGCGGGGACGTCGCGGCGGAGCCGTACGTCGCCGCGCACGGGGAGCTCGACCTGCGCCGGGTGGCGGCCGATCCGGACCTGCTGCGCCGCTACCGCGCCCCGGCCGAGCGCGCCACGTGGTGGTTCGAGCGGTTGCGGCGGTGCCGTGAACTGTTGGTGAATTGATCTGCGGCTGCGGTTCATGTCGTGGTGACCTGCAATTATCTTGAAGATGCGACTTTGGGCTGGCCACCATTGACCAAGCATCCCTCGAGAAGGACCCACTCATGAGCATGCCCCGAAACTTCCTCCAGCTCCTCCCCATGGCCGGCCACACGCGCGGCAACCGCGACGCCATGACCTGCCACTTCAAGTGCGGCGACGCGTGCTCGAAGGCCGTGTGCAACACCAGCTCCAACTCCTACTTCCGCGACATCGCCGACAAGGCACTCTCCCGCCGCGCGGCCCTGGGCCTCGGCGGAGTGGCCGCGGCCGCCGTCGTCGTGGGCCCGCAGATCGCCAACGCCCCCTCGGCCGCCGCCGACTTCGGCGGCTTCGGCAAGGGCGGCGGCAAGCTGCCGTTCAACGCCATCGACCCGGTGGAGCGCACGGTCGACACGGTCACCGTCCCGGAGGGCTACGACTGGGCGCCGATCATCCGCTGGGGCGACCCGCTCTTCCAAGACGCCCCGGCGTTCGACGCGGCGAACCAGACGGCGGCCGCCCAGGAGCGCCAGTTCGGCTACAACAACGACTACCTGAACATCATGGCCGACGGCGGCAACGGCCGCACCGGCGTGCTGGTCTGCAACCACGAGTACACCAACGAGTACATGATGTTCGACCCGGCCTGGCAGGCGCAGAACGAGGACGAGGCCCGCCGCATCGCCTGGGCCGCGCACGGCTTCACGGTCGTGGAGATCGAGCGCGCCAAGGCCGGGCAGAAGTGGGAGTACGTCGTCGGCGGCGACCGCAACCGCCGCATCACCGCGACGACGCCGTTCCGACTCGACGGCCCGGCCGCCGGTTCGGACCTCGTCAAGACCGTCGCCGACCCGGAGGGCATGACCGTCCTGGGCACCAACAACAACTGCGCCGGCGGCACCACCCCGTGGGGCACCATCGTCTCCGGCGAGGAGAACTTCAACCAGTACTTCCAGGGCCGCGGCACCCCGGAGGAGGCCCGCTACGGCATCGGCACCGGCGCCCCGAGCCGTGGCTGGGAGAAGCTCGACCCCCGCTTCAGCGCGCAGAACGCCGGCTACGAGTACGAGCACAACCGCTTCGGCTACATCGTCGAGATCGACCCGCAGGACCCGACCTCGACCCCGGTCAAGCACACCGCGATCGGCCGCTTCAAGCACGAGGGCGCCAACATCAACATCGCCGCCGACGGCCGCGTCGTCGTCTACTCGGGTGACGACGAGCGCTTCGACTACGTCTACAAGTTCATCTCCAAGGGCAAGTACCGCGAGGGCGACAAGGCCCACAACATGACCCTGCTCTCCGAGGGCGACCTGTACGTCGCGAAGTTCAGCGAGACGTCGGCCGCCGAGATCGACGGCTCCGGCGCGGTGCCCTCCGACGGCGCGTTCGACGGCGGCGGCGAGTGGCTGCCGCTGGTCAAGAACGGCACGTCCCGCGTCGCGGGAATGAGCGTCGAGGAGGTGCTCGTCTACACGCGCCTCGCCGCCGACCAGGCCGGCGCCACCAAGATGGACCGCCCGGAGGACGTCGAGCCGAACCCGGCCACCGGCAAGCTCTACATCGCGCTGACCAACAACTCGAACCGCGGCAAGGCCGGCTACGAGGCCGCGGACGAGATGAACCCCGTCAACGGCAACCGCGACGGCCACATCGTCGAGCTGACCGAGCGCGGGAACGACGCCGCCGCGCTGACGTTCGAGTGGAACATCCTGCTCGTCGCCGGAGACCCGGCCGTCAGCGACTCGACCTACTTCTCCGGCTTCCCGCCGGAGAAGGTCTCGCCCATCTCCTGCCCGGACAACCTGGCCTTCGACTCCAAGGGCAACCTCTGGATCTCGACCGACGGCGCCCCGGGCAAGATCGGCTACTGCGACGCGATCCACAAGGTCCAGCTCACGGGCGCCGAGCGCGGCAGGGTCGAGCAGTTCCTGGCCGTCCCCGCCGGCGCAGAGGCCTGCGGCCCGGTCATCCACGACCTGGACGACTCGGTCTTCGTCGCCGTCCAGCACCCGGGCGAGGGCGGCACGTACGCGGAGCCGTACTCGCGGTTCCCGGACTTCAAGGACTCCCGCGAGGACGTCGGCGCGGGCGAGTTCTACGGTCCCCGCCCGTCGGTCGTGCAGGTGTTCAGCACCCGCGGCAACAAGGGCGTCGGCCACGCCAAGCGTGCCGCGAAGGCCAAGTCCCTGCCGCGCAAGAAGTAGCGGACGGGCTGCCAGACGCCCCGCGGCCCCGCACCGGTCCTCACGACCGGTGCGGGGCCGCACCCGTTTCCGGGCACGGGGCCGTGGCCGCCTAGGATTGAAGCCATGGAACCAGTCCGTCCCGACCCGCCAGCGGCAGCCCTCGACTCGATGGCCGCGGCCCGCGCCGTGCTGGAGACCCTGGGGGCCGCCGGCGTCGCCCACCTGGTGCTCTCCCCGGGGTCCCGCAGCGCGCCCCTCGCGTACGCGGCCGCCGAGGCGGAGGCGGCGGGACTGCTCACCGTGCACGTGCGGATCGACGAGCGCGACGCCGGTTTCACAGCCCTGGGGCTGTCCCTCGCCTCGGGCGCCCCGGTGGCCGTCGCCACGACGTCGGGCACCGCCGTCGGCGAGCTGCTGCCGGCGGTCATGGAGGCCAACCATGCGGCCGTCCCCCTGATCCTGCTCTCGGCGGACCGGCCCGCCGAACTGCACGGCACCGGCGCCAACCAGACCACGGACCAGGCCGGACTGTTCGGCACCCACGTGCGCGGTGCCGTCGTCGTCCCGGCGGGCCGGGATCCGAGGGCCCCCGTCCGGCAGTCGGCGGCCGCCGCCCTGGCCGCGCCGCGCGGCCCCGTGCAGATCAACCTCGAATTCCGCGACCCGCTCGCCCCCGAGCCCGGCGCGCCGATGCGGATCCCCGTCCGGCCGGCGCCGGCCGCCACCGCCGCGCGAGCGGAGCCGTCCGTGCCCGCGCCGGAGGGTGCGGAGCGCCGGCGCACGGTCGTCCTCGCCGGGCACGACGCCGGGGGAGTCGCCGCCCGCTTCGCCGAGGCGCACGGGCTGCCGCTGCTCGCCGAGCCGAGCTCGAACGCGCGGTCCGGGCCGAACGCGATCGGCCCCTACCGGCTGCTGATCGGGACTTTCGCCCGGGCCGCGCAGCCGATCGAGCGCGTCGTCGTGTTCGGCCGCCCGACCCTGAGCCGGCCCGTCGCCCGCCTGCTGGGCGACGCGACGGTGCCGGCCGCGCTCTACGCGCCCGAGCCGGTGGCGTGGTTCGAGCCCGGGCGCCGGCGCGAACGAGTCGTCGCCGACCTGGGCGAGCTCTCCGCTTTCGCCGGCGCGGCGCCGGACGGCTGGCTCGCGGCCTGGCGCGAGGCGGCCGCCGCGGCCGATGGTGTCATCGCGGCCGAGCTGGACACCGCGCGGGCGCCGACCGGCCCGGGGCTGGCCCGCGCGGTCTGGGCCGCCGGTGCGGGGCCGCTCGTGATCGGCTCCTCCAACGCCGTGCGCGACGCCGACCTCTGGGCGGATCCGGCCGCCGCCACCGCCGAACGGCGCGTGTTCGCCAACCGCGGGCTCGCCGGCATCGACGGCACGCTGGCCACCGCGGCGGGCATTTCGATCGCCTCCCGCGAGCGGACCACCGTGCTCGTCGGCGACGTGACCCTCCTGCACGACGTCGGCGGCCTGCACCTGGGCGCGGGGGAGACGGAACCGGAACTGGACGTCGTCGTGCTCAACGACGCCGGCGGGGCGATCTTCTCCACCCTCGAGCACGGAGCGGTCGAGGCGGGGGGCGCCTACGGTGACGCCGTCGAGCGCTTCTTCGCGACCCCGCACGCGGTCGACCTGTCGGCTCTGGCGACGGCCTACGGCCTCGCCTACGCGGAGGTCCGCACGACGGCGGAGCTTGCCGCCGCGCTGGCAGCCCCCGCGGGCGCGGCGCGGCGCGTCATCGACGTGAAGATGCCGCGCGGGGACGTTCGCGGGCGCACGCGGCGGATCGCGGAGGCCGTCGAACGGGCCATCGGGGGCTGACTGCGGACCGGGTCGCGAGACCCCGCTGGTCGTACCGGAGGACACCCGTACCCGGCGGTGACGTGCTGCGCCCCGGTCGGCAACGAAAAAGCCTGAGGTGCTGACTTCGGGGGTGTCTGTACCCCTCGGCCGAAGTCAACACCTCAGGCTCGATCGTGCCGTGAGGGTGCTGCCGGGTCACTCGTCGACCTCGACGTGGGTCGGGTCGAGCACGCGCTTGAGGAAGTCCTGCATGCGCGGGGTCTGCGGGTCGCCGATGACCTGCGCGGCCGGGCCGGACTCGACCACGACGCCGTCGTCCATGAAGACGACCCGGTCGGCCACGTCGCGCGCGAACGCCATCTCGTGGGTGACCACCAGCATGGTCATCCCGTCCTTGGCGAGGTTGCGCATGATGGACAGGACCTCGCCGACCGTCTCCGGGTCGAGGGCCGAGGTCGGCTCGTCGAAGAGCATCAGCTTCGGATCCATGGAGAGCGCACGCGCGATCGCGACGCGCTGCTGCTGGCCGCCGGAGAGCTGATCCGGGTAGCGGTCGCCGAACTCGCCGAGCCCGACCTTGGCCAGGTTCTTCTCGGCGATCCGATCCGCGTCCGGCTTCTTGCGTTTCAGGACCTTCTGCTGGGCGACGGTGCAGTTCTCCAGCACGGTCAGGTGCGGGAAGAGGTTGAACTGCTGGAACACCATGCCGACGTTGCGGCGCATCGCGTCGACGTCGATGTCGGGATCGGTGACGTCGTACCCGCCCACGTCGATCGATCCG
Source organism: Zhihengliuella salsuginis (assembly GCF_014651715.1). Taxonomy (GTDB): domain Bacteria; phylum Actinomycetota; class Actinomycetes; order Actinomycetales; family Micrococcaceae; genus Zhihengliuella; species Zhihengliuella salsuginis. Next base: position 53,190 of record NZ_BMXK01000010.1, on the reverse strand, counting down.
CCGTTCGGCTGCTCCAGCAGGTTCACGCAGCGCAGGAGGGTCGACTTGCCGGAACCCGACGGGCCGATCAGGCACACCACCTGGCCGGGGGCGACCTCGAGGTCGATGCCCTTGAGGACCTCGACGGGGCCGTAGGACTTGTGCAGGCCGTCGATGACGACGCCGGCGGCCTGGAACTGTTCTTCGATGGTCTCGCTCATGATTCCTCCTCGTCCCTAGCGCTTGGCCTTGGCGGCGCGGGATTCGAACTTCCGGGCCAGCTGGCTCAGCGGCAGGGTGATGATCAGGTACATGGCTCCGGCCAGGACCAGCGGTGTGATGCCGGCGCCGTACTGCAGGATGCCGTCGCGGCCGAACTTCGTCAGCTCGTAGTCGGCGACGGCGAGCCCGAGGACGAAGATGAGCGAGGTGTCCTTGGTGACCAGGATGAACTCGTTGGTCAGCGGTGGCAGGACGATCTTGAAGGCCTGCGGGATGATGATCGTGACCATCGCCCGCCACCCGGGCATGCCCAGGGAGCGGGCGGCCTCGTACTGGCCGCGGGGCACGGCCTGCAGACCGGCGCGCAGCGTCTCCGCGATGTAGGCGGCGGCGACGAGGCCCAGCGAGACCATGACGACGAGCCACGTGGGCCAGACGGTCCCGGGGAACGCCGTCGGGACGCCGAAACCGAAGGTGATGAACACCAGCAGCGCCGGGACGCCGCGGAAGAACTCGATGTAGCCCGTGGCGATCCAGCGGTACGGGGGGAACGAGGCGAGCTTCATCAGCGCGAGGACCAGCCCGAGGCCCAGCGCGAAGAAGAAGGAGATGATCGTGTAGAAGATCGTGTTCTTGAGGCCGACGGTGATGACGGTCGGGAACATCCCGCCGAGGCTCTCGAACTGGAAGAACGCGGTCCGGACGGTCGCCCAGTCGATGGTGATCGCCAGGGCCACGAGGACGGCGACGAAGATGCCCAGTTGTACGTAGAGGCTGGTCCGGGCTCGTTGGCGAGCGGTCATGGCCATTTCAGGTGCCTTTCATGAACGGGGGCGGGGCCGCCGTGGCGGCCCCACCCCGCGGGTTCGTCGAGTCGTAGGAGGTGCTACTCGGCCTCGCCGAACCACTGGGCCTCGAGCTCGCCCAGCTCGCCGGACTCCTCCATGCGCTGGAGGGTCCCGTTGACGGCGTCGGCCATCTCCGTATTGCCCTTCTTGATGGAGACGCCCAGCTGCTCGCCGGTCTCGATCTCCTCGACCCGGACGAACCCGGTTTCGTCCTTGATGGCGTAGCCGAGGACGGAGATGTTGCCCAGTGCGGCGTCGACGGTGCCGGCCTTGAGCGCCTGTATCTGGAGCCCGGAGTCGTCGAACCCGATGGTCTGCAGGCCGTTCTCCTGCCCGAAGGTCTCGCCGGTCGTGCCCGCCTGGACGGCGATCCGCTTGTCCTGCGCCGACTCCAGGTCCGTGATGTCGGTGCCCTCGGGGGCGATCAGGACCAGGTCGTCCTCCATGTAGGGATCCGAGAAGTCCATGTTGCCCTTGCGCTCCTCCGTGATGGAGATGGAGGAGATCGAGACGTCGCACTTGTTCAGCGAGATGCCGGACTGGATGCCCTCGAAGGAGTCGTCGATGATGCTGAGCTCCACGTCCTGGTCCGCGGCGATCTCGGTGGCGATGTCGATGTCGAAGCCGACGATCTCGCCGTTCTCATCGGTGAACTCGAACGGCTCGTAGGGGATGTCCGAGCAGACGGTCAGCTGGCCCTCGGTCATGAGCGACAGACCCGCCTCTCCGCCTTCCGAGGGCTCGGCTTCGTTCCCGCCGGAGGAGCAGGCGGTCAGGGCGAGGGTGGCCGCGGCAGCGATGGCGAGGCCCTTGAAGGTGCGGGACGGAATCTTCATGAGTGATGTCTTTCGTTGGTGCTGGCGACGAAATCTTGTGCTTCAGAACGCAATTCTAATGGCAAGTAGCTTTCGAAATGTGTCGAAGCTCGGCACGTCACCTTACTCGATGTGACGGACCGCACTCCATAGTGCAGTGATCTGCACACTATGCGTAATCGCCGCGGATTGCTAGAGGTTGAGCGCCTCGCGCATCGGCCGCATCTTCGCCCACGACTCCGCCAGCTCGGCGTCGGGGTCCGAGGCGGCCACGACCCCGCAGCCCGCGAACAGCCGCACGCGCGTCGGCGATTCGACCACGCCGCCGCGCAGCGCGATCCCGAATTCGCCGTTGCCGTGCGTGTCGACCCAGCCGACGGGCCCCGCGTAGGGCCCGCGGTCCATGCCCTCGAGCCTGCGGATCGCGGCCGCCGCCGCCGGGGTCGGCGTCCCGCACACGGCGGCCGTCGGATGCAGCACCTCGGCGAGGTCGAGCGCCGTCGGCGTGCGGCCGTCGTCGAACGCGTTCAGGTGGGCCTCCACATCGGAGGCGAGGTGCCAGACGTTCGGCAGCTGGAGCACGAACGGCTCGGTGGGCGCGACCATCTGGGACACCAGCGGGCCGAGCTCGGCGGTGAGCGAGTCGATCGCGAGCTGGTGCTCGTGCCGCTGTTTCTCGTCGCCGGCGAGCACCCGGCGCGGGTACTCGGGGTCCGCCGGCGCCTCCCGCCGGTCCAGGGTGCCGGCGAGCACGCGGGCCTTCGCCGTGGCGCCCTCGACGCTCACCAGCATCTCCGGGGTCGCGCCGATGAGGCCGTCGACGCTGTAGGTCCAGCAGTCGCCGTAGCGCATCGCCAGTTCGCGCAGCACCTGCGCGACGGCGATCGGCGAGTCGAGCTCCGCCACCGCGTCGCGCGCCAGAACCAGTTTGGTCAGCTCGCCCGACTCGATGGCGCGCACGCCTGCCGCCACGGCCTCCTTGAACGCGTCCTCGTCGACGAAGCCGGGCCCCAGCGTGCCTCCGCACGTGAGCTCGTGCTCGCCGTCGACGGCGTCGAGCTCCACCGCGAGCTCCTCCTCGGCGGCCTGCAGCGTCAGCTCCTCCGCGGGGTCGTCGCTGATGATCGTCAGCCAGCTGGTCTCCCCGCGGCGGCCCACCACGAGGCGCGGCACGATCAGGGTGGACACCCAGTCGCTGGTCTCGTCGAACGCGAACGACGCGAACGCCTGCGCGCCGGTGCCCGGCAGGTCGAGAGGATTGGCGGAATCGGCCGCCTGCGCCACCGCGGACCACCAGGCGCGGGCGTCGGCGAACCGGTCGACCCCGCGGGTGCTGAAGCGGGCGACCTCGCCGAAGCCGACGCGGCCGTCGCCGCGGCGCCCCCACACGAGGGTGTCGCCTCTGACGACGTAGTCCAGCAGGCCGCCATCGGCCATCGCCGGGCGTTCGAAGGTGGCACTGCGCAGGGTCGGGGTGCGCCGTTGTTCATCGGGCAGCGCGGCAGACAGAACGTGGGTCATGGTGCCCCCAGCCTACTCCCAGATCGCGGGCACGCGGGCGCGGCGGCCGGTGCCGCCGTCGTCCGGCGAAGGACCCGCAGGGCCCGGGAACACGGGGCGTTTCCCGCTGGCCCACAGTTTTGCGACAATGTACGACGTGAGCCGAGCAACGCTGCAGAAGCGTCCAGATGAAGTCCAAGCCATGTTCGACGACGTGGCGCCGCGTTACGACATCGTCAACGACATCCTGTCCCTCGGGCAGGACCGCCGCTGGCGCAAGGTGGTCGTGGACGCCGTCGGTGCCGAGCCGGGGCAGCGCGTCCTCGACCTCGCCGCCGGCACGGGCACCTCGTCCGAGCCGTACGCCGACGCCGGCGTCCACGTGGTGGCCTGCGACTTCTCCCTGGGCATGCTGGAGGTGGGCAAGCGCCGGCGCCCGGACATCGACTTCGTGGCCGGCGACGCGACGAACCTCCCCTTCGCGGACGAGACCTTCGACGCCGTGACGATCAGCTTCGGGCTGCGCAACGTCTCGGACCCCCAACTGGCGCTGCGCGAGATGGCGCGCGTGACCAAGCCGGGCGGCACGCTGGTGCTCTGCGAGTTCTCCCACCCGGTCTTCGCGCCCTTCCGGACCGTCTACACGGAGTACCTGATGAAGGCGCTGCCGACGATCGCGCGGAAGGTCTCCTCCAACCCGGAGTCGTACGTCTACCTCGCCGAGTCCATCCGCGACTGGCCGGCACAGGACCGGTTGGCGTCGTGGGTCGAGCAGGCCGGCTGGAAAGACTGCCGGTACCGGAACCTGTCCGGCGGGATCGTGGCCGTGCACCGGGCCGTCAAGCCGGGTACGGCGGTGGCGGATCCGGAGCGCGCGGCCCGCGCCTCCGATTTCCTGCGCCGACGTGCCTCCCGGCGCAGCTATTGACCCCCTGAGTCGGCCCGCCCGGCCAGTGCGCGGATGGTTGTGACAGCCGTGCATGCGACTAGAGTGGATCACTGTGGCTGCCCCGGACGGGGTGCGCCGCCTAAGCCACCAGACTCACATCCCGAGGCAGCAAACACGTGACTGAAGCTCAGAGCAACTGGACCGCCGCCGGCCACTCGGTGCCGGAGGAGTTGGACCTGCATCCGGAGACGGCGGCCCTGGCCGCCACCATCAAGCTGCCCGCGGGCTTCCGGGCCGTCGCGGAGGATCCCGAGTTCGGGCCGGCGATCTCCGAGGGCATGGCCCGCGTGGAGAAGCTGCTGCGCGACGCCGTCGCCAACTCGGACCCGTTGATCGACGCCACCAGCCGGCACCTCGTCGAGGCCGGCGGCAAGCGCATCCGGCCGCTGCTCGTCATCCTCTCCTCGTTGCTGGGGGACGGCGTCAACGCCGAGGTCGTCAAGGCGGCCGCCGTCTGCGAGCTCACGCACCTGGCGACGCTCTACCACGACGACGTCATGGACTCGGCGCCGTACCGCCGCGGCGCACCGACGGCGCACGAGGTGTGGGGCAACTCGGTGGCCATCCTGGCCGGCGACCTGATCTTCGCCCGCGCCTCGATCACCGGTTCCGAGCTCGGTCCGGAGGCCGTGAAGATCCAGTCGCGCACGTTCGAGCGCCTGTGCCTCGGCCAGCTGCACGAGACCATCGGCCCGCGCGAGGGCGACGACCCGCGCGAGCACTACCTGCAGGTCATCGCCGACAAGACCGCGTCGCTGCTCTCGGCGTCGGGCCGCTTCGGCGCGATGTTCGGGCACGTCGACGGCGCCGTCGAGATCATGGCCGAGTACGGCGAGCGGGTCGGCGTGGCTTTCCAGCTGGCCGACGACGTCATCGACCTCACCGGCGGCAAGGACGCCGGCAAGACCCCGGGCACCGATCTGCGCGAGGGCGTGCCCACCCTGCCCGTCCTGCTGCTGCGCGAGGCCGCCGCCGCCGGCGACGAGTCCGCCGACCGCGCCCTCGCCCTGGTCGACGGCGACCTGACGAGCGACGAGGCCCTCGCGGAGGCCGTCGCGGCGGTCGCCGGGCACCCGGCGACGCAGAAGGCCTGGGACGTCGCCCACGAGTGGGCCAACATGGCCGTCGAGGCGCTCGCCCCGCTGCCCGACGGCACGGTCAAGGCCTCCCTGGCCGCCTTCGCCGACGCGGTCGTCACCCGCGAGATCTAGGAGCCGGCCGTGGAGACGGTGCTGCCCGACGGCTGCGGAAACGCGCCGCGCGTGTCCATCGTTGCCGACGTCGTGAGCGCGTGGACCGCGCGCGACGACGGGGCGCTGTCCGCGATGCTCGCGGAATCCGCCGTGTGGCGCGTGGTCGGGGCGGGGCAGTCCCCGGAGGCGGGTGCCGCGGACGCGCTGGCGGCGCTCCTCGGCGCGGACGCTCTCGTCCGGCGGATCGAGTTCGACGACATCATCACCCACGGCCGCCTGGCCAGCTGCACGGGCCGGATCGTGGCCGCCGACGCCGCCGGGAACGAACGCGCGATCGAGTTCTCGCACCACCTGCGCTTCGCGGGGGCCGCCAAGACCGCGCCCGTGGCCGCGGTGCGGACGTTCCTCGGTGGCGGATCTACCCGCTGAAACCGACCTGCCGCAGGGCCGCAGCCAACTCCCGCCCCTTGCGGGCGCGCTCCTCGACCGACACGCGGTGGCGCAGCTGCCGGTAGAGCATGTCGTCGCCGTACCGGGGGAAGACGTGCTGGTGGTAGTGCCACACGTGCTGGTTGCCCGAGGGCTCGTTGTGCTGCCGGGTGGACGTGCCCTCCGGGTTCCATGCGAGTTTCATCGCGAGCGCGGTGGCCCGGGTCGCGCGCATGATCGCGGCGCCGACGTCGTCGTGCAGGTCGTAGAGGGACTCCAGATGGTCCGCCGGGATGACCATGGCGTGCCCGCCGTAGGGGCCGAACCCGTCGCACGCCATGATGACGGCGACCGCGTCGTCGCGGTAGACGAGGTCCGTGAGCGCGCAGAGGTTGGTGGGGGAGGAGATCTCCCCGGACAGCAGCTCGCAGAAGGGGCACGCGTACCCGGAGGGCGCGTGCGACTCCCAGAACTGCTGCGCCACGGTCAGTCGTCGAGCTCGGGCTCGAGCTCCTCGAAGACCCACGCGAACATGTCGAGGACGTACTCGCTGAAGGTCCCCTCCTCGCTGCGCCAGGCGTTGCGGCGGTTGTTGCGGCGGTAGACGATCGGGTCGGGGACGTCGAGCTGGTCGATGCGCACGCCCCAGACGTACTTCTCCTCCTCGTCCTCCATGAACAGGAGGTAGCCGTCGTCGTACTCGAGCTCCTCGGGATCCCAGAAGTAGTAGTAGGCCTCCATGAGGTCCTCGCAACCGCCGAGGGAGAGGTAGAACTCGCGCAGCACCAGCGGGATCTCGACGCCGGCCTCGGCCAGGGCGGCATCCAGCTCGGAGGAGGAGAGCCCGTCCTCGTCCACCCACTGATCGTCGAGGTACTTGGGGATCAGGGAACGGAACTTGTCCAGAAACATCTCAGCCATGCATGAATCCTATCGGGAAATACCGGGGTGCCGGACAGAGGATCCGGGTCCAATGTTTCGCCGCGGAGCTCGGGGTCGAGAGGTGATTGTAGTGGTCAATCGTAGAACTGCTGCAGAAATGTGACGCTTCTTAAACGGAAATGTTTGTGTGAGCGGTTGCACTCGCGTCTAGCGTTAATGGTTATGAGCACTGCACCTAGCCACCGCGGCCAATCCAAGGCCGCCGCGCGCGAGACGTTTTCCTCGCGCAAGCTGTTTATCCTCTCCGCCATCGGATCGGCGGTCGGACTGGGTAACATCTGGCGTTTCCCCTACGTCGCATTCGAGAACGGCGGAGGCGCCTTCCTGATCCCGTACCTGGCAGCGCTGCTGTCCGCGGGCATCCCACTCTTGTTCCTCGACTACGCGATCGGCCACAAATTCCGTGGCTCCGCGCCCCTCGCCTACCGTCGCATGAGCCGCCCCGCCGAGTTCCTCGGCTGGTGGCAGGTCCTCATGTGCTTCATCATCGCCATCTACTACGCCGTCATCATCGGCTGGGCGGGCATGTACACCTGGTTCTCCGTGCGGCAGTCGTGGGGCGACGACGCCGAGGGGTTCTTCTTCGGCACTTTCCTCGAGCTCGGCGACCCGGGCGTCTCGACGACCTACGTGCCGCAGGTCCTGTGGCCGCTGATCATCGTCTGGCTCGTCGCCATCGTGATCCTCGTCGGCGGCGTCCGCAAGGGCATCGCCCGGGCGAACGGCATCTTCATGCCGCTGCTCGTCGTGATGTTCGTGCTGCTGGTCGTCTCGTCGCTGTTCCTGCCGGGCGCCATGGAGGGCCTCAACGCCTTCTTCACCCCGAACTGGGCGGCTCTGGCCGACCCGACCGTCTGGGCCGCCGCGTACGGACACATCTTCTTCTCGCTGTCCATCGCGTTCGGCATCATGATCACCTACTCGTCCTACCTCAAGCGCAAGACCGACCTGACCGGATCGGGCATGGTCGTGGCCTTCGCCAACTCGGGCTTCGAGATCCTGGCCGGCATCGGCGTGTTCGCGGCGCTGGGCTTCATGGCCGTGGCATCGGGATCGAGTGTGGAGGACTCGGCCTCGGCCGGCATCGGGCTGGCGTTCGTCGCCTTCCCGACAATCATCTCCGAGGCGCCGCTCGGCTCCGTGCTGGGCGTCCTGTTCTTCGGGTCGCTCGTCTTCGCCGGCCTGACGTCGTTGACGTCGATCGTCGAGGTCATCATCTCTGCCGTGAAGGACAAGATGGGCTGGGGCCGCCGCACCGCCGCACTGGCGGTGACCATTCCCCTGGCCATCATCTCGATCCTGCTCTTCTCCACGTCGACGGGCCTGTACGTCCTCGACATCGCGGATGCGTTCGTGAACCAGTTCGGCATCCTCTTCGGCGCGTTCATCGCCACGGTGCTCGTCGCCTGGGTGTTCCGCAAGCTGCCGATCCTCTCCGACCACCTGAACCTCTTCGGGTCGGTCAAGATGCGCCGGACGTGGATGGTGCTCGTCGGCGTCGTCGGGCCCCTCGTCCTCGGCTACATCTCCATCCAGGCGTTCAACACGTTCCTGTCGGAGCCCTACGAGGGCTACCCGGCGTGGATGCTGAACACCTTCGGCTGGGGCATGGCCGCCGGAATCGTGATCCTGGCACTGATCATCACGATGCTGCCGTGGAGCAGGAAGTCCCTGCTGCACGACGACCCCGAGTACGTCGCCATCAAGGCCCACGAGGACACGCTGACCGGCAGCGTCCCGGTCGCGGGCACTGAACAGAAGGAGGACCGGCCATGACCGCAACAGCGATCGTCATGATGATCATCGCCCTGCTCACCGTCTGGGGCGGGCTGGGCCTGGCCCTCGCCAACCTCTCGAGGAACCCCGAGGTCGAGGACGACCTGCCGGGCGAGCCGGCACCCGAGCTGTAGCGCACGGCGCGCCGCAGCAGCGGACAGACGAAGCCCCGCCGGCCCGCACGAGGACACCTCGTCGCGGGTCGGCGGGGCTTCGTCGTCTCCCGGTGCTCCCGGCCGGGTCAGGCCGGCTCGACCGCCGTACGCGCGGCTGCCCGGGTGCGCGGGCGGCGTCGGACGAGATCGAGCGAGAGGATCACGATCGCGACCCAGACCAGGCCGAAGCCGATCCAGCGCTCGAGGGGCATCGGCTCGTGGAACACGCTCAGGGCGATCACGAACTGCATGACGGGGGCGATGTACTGCAGCGTCCCGATCATCGACAGGGGAAGCCGCGACGCCGCCGCGCCGAAGAACAGCAGCGGCGTGGCCGTGATGATGCCGCTGGCCGCCATGAGCCAGAAGTGCGCCGGACCGAGGGACGTGAGCGTCGCCGTTCCCGTGGCCGCGAACCAGGCCATGACGGCGGCGGCCGGGACGACGAGGACCGCCGTTTCCAGCGTCAGGCCCGTGACCGCCGTCGTGCCCGGCCCGACCTTCTTCTTCGCGAAACCGTAGAGGCCGAACGAGAAGGCCAGCGTGAGCGCCACCCACGGGACCGAGCCGTGGCCGACGGCCAGGACCAGCACCGCTGCGAGCGCGACGACGACGGCGAGCCACTGCATCCGGCTGAGCCGCTCGCCCAGGAGGACGACGCCGAGGGCCGTCGAGACCAGCGGGTTGATGAAGTAGCCGAGCGAGGCCTCGAGCGCATTGCCGCCGAGGACGGCGAACGTGAAGGTGAGCCAGTTGACGGCGATGAGGCACGCCGCCAGCGCCAGCCAGCCGAGGGCGCGTCGATCCGCGGCCACGATGCGCAGGCGCCCCCACTGCCGCGTCATCGTGACCAGGACCGCGCAGAACAGCAGCGACCAGAGCACGCGGTTCGCGACCAGCTCGACCGGGTGCGCGGCCGCGACGAGCGCGAAGTAGAGGGGCAGGACGCCCCAGAGGCCGTAGGCGGCGAGGCCGGAGGCCAGCCCGACGCTCTGTTCGCTGCGCGGGGCGCGGGCTGATGCCCGCCCGGCGTTTCCTGAGGTTCTCACCCGCGGCATCATACGCCCGCGTCGGCCTCCGGAGTATCCGGATCCCGGTACGTCTGGACGGTCTGCAGCGGTTTGCCGGTCTGGACCAGCTGGCCGCGGCCGGGCGGGAGGGCGCGGGCGCGCACGTTGTTGACGAGCGCGCCCTCGGAACGGTCGCCGGACATGATCAGGGCCGCGGTGCCGGAGTCGCGCAGGGTCGAGAAGAACGACTCGTACATGCCGCGGCTCGCACCGCGCACCTTGCGGGTGAGCACGACGTTGAGGTTGAGCTCGGCGGCCATCGGCAGGTAGTTGGCGAGCCGGCTCAGCGGGGAGTTGTTGCCGGCCGTCAGCACGTCGTAGTCGTCGGCGAGGACGACGAGCCGGGCCGTGCCCGGCTTCTCGTCCTCGCTGCCGCCGTTGAGCCGCAGTTCGAGCTCCTTCACGAGGGCGGCGGAGAGCTGCTCGCCGACCGCCGCGCTGCCGGCGTACCCGCCGAGGTAGTCGTCCGGCACGACGTCGTCGAGGTCCTTGCGCGGGTCGTACACGGCGAAGAGGAGTTCCTCGGGCGTGTGCTGGTCGACGAACGTGCGGATGACGCGGCGCAGCATGTTGGACTTGCCGCAGCCCTCGTCGCCCATGATGAGCAGGTGCCGGTCCTTGGTGGTCATGTCGAGCACGTGCGCGCCCAGGTCGACCTCGCGCAGGCCGACGGCCAGGTGCCCGGGGGTGGCGAGATCCGGCGCCTCGTTCGAGGAGACCTCGGCGGGGAGCACGCGCACCTTCATGGCGGTCTCGCTGGTGGAGGCCGCGACCTCCTCGACCAGTGCCCGCAGTCCGTCGGAGAGGGTCTCCGGGTCGGCTTCGCCGTCGATGCGCGGCAGCGCGACGTGCCCGATGAGCTTCGCGTCCGAGAGACCGCGGCCGGGCACGTCCGCGTTCACGCCGGTGGCGACCTTGCGGTCGATCATCGAGTCGCCCGGATCCGAGAGGGCCAGCTCGAGTTTGTTCCCGAAGAAGCCCTGCTGGGCCATGCGGATCTCGCCGCTGCGGTTGAGGGTGGCGACGATGTGGATGCCGTATCCGCTGCCGCGCATGATGAGCGTGGTGACGGCGTCGGAGATCTCGTCGAAGTCGTCGTTGATCTGGGCGTAGCCGTCGATGAGCAGGAAGACGTCGGCGCTGGGCAGCTCCGGCAGGTTCCCGGCGGCGTGCATGCGGCGCATGGTGGCGAGCGAGTCGATCTGTCGGTGCTCGAAGAGCTGCTCGCGGTGCATCAGCATGCCGAGCAGCTCCTCGATCGTGCGCCGGACGACTTCGCGGTTGGTGCGGATCGCGATGCCGCCGACGTGCGGCAGCCCGTTCAGCGGCAGCAGCGACGAGCCGAGCAGGTCGACGCCGTAGACGCCGACCTCGCTGGGCCGGTGGGTGAGCGCGAGCGAGGCGACGATCGTGCGCAGCAGCGTGCTGCGCCCCGACTGCGGGCCGCCGACGATCATCAGGTTGCCGCCGCCCGAGGCGAAGTCGATCTCCCACAACCCCTGCCACTGCTTGGCCGGGTCGTCGAGGAGCCCGATCGGAACGCGGAGCCGGCCGCCCTGCTCGAGCCGCAGCCCGTGCTCGCTCGGCCGCACCTGGCCGACGCTGGCGTCCAGCGTGACGGCCGCGGGCAGCGGGGGCAGCCAGATCTCCTGCACGGAGCGGGGGAACGTGCGCAGCGTGTCCATGAGGGTGGACATCACGGTGGGGCCGGTGGTCCGCTTGGCCGCCGACTTCTTCGGCGCGCCGCCGTCGGCCCCGTCCGCGGGGGCGGCGTCGTCGGTGGCGAAGAAGCGCAGGGGGACGACGTCGGCGCTCACGGGGGCCGCGGGCTCGTCGTCCCGCGTCTGCTCGGCCTCGACGGGGCCCGAGACGTAGCCGGACTTGAAACGCGTGTAGACGGTCGTGTCGACCTTCAGGTAGCCGTAGCCGGGCACGGGCGGCAGGTGGAAGGCGTCGCCGGTGTCGAGCACGGTCTTGGACTCGGACTCGGAGAGTGTGCGCAGCCCGATCCGGTAGGACAGGTACGTCTCCAGCCCTTTGAGCTTCCCGCCCTCGACGCGCTGCGAGGACAGGAGCAGGTGCACGCCGATGGAGCGGCCGATGCGGCCGATGGAGAGGAACAGGTCGATGAAGTCGGGGCGGGCGGTGAGCAGCTCGCCGAACTCGTCGATGATGATCACCAGGTGCGGCAGCGGATCCATGTGCTCGCCGCGCGCCAGTCGTTCGTTCCGGTGGACCTGGTAGTCGGTGATGTTGGCGATGTTGCCGGCGGCCTTGAGGACCTCCTGGCGGCGGAGGATCTCGCCGTTGAGGCTCGCGTAGACGCGCTCTACCAGGGAGAGGTCGTCGGAGAGGTTCGTGATGATGCCCGTGACCTGCGGGGCGCCCTCGAACGGCGCGAACGTCGCACCGCCCTTGAAGTCGATCAGGACCATGGCCAGCACGTCGGGGGAGTGCGTGGCGAGCAGGCCGAACACCATCGAGCGCAGCATCTCGGATTTGCCGGAGCCGGTCGCCCCGACGCAGAGCCCGTGCGGGCCCATGCCGAACTGGGCGGACTCCTTCAGATCGAGAGTCGCGGGCCGGCCGCGGTCGTCCGGTCCGAGCGGGACGCGCAGGAAGTCGGCGTCCGACCGCGGCCGCCACGTGCGCTCGACGTCCTCGCGGCTGAGCGCGGGCGTGAGGCCCAGCATCCCGATGAACGACTCGGCGCCCTCGGCCCCGCCCCCGTGTTCGAGCGAATCGGCCGAGAGCCGCAGCGGGGCCAGCTCCCGGGACAGGGCCGAGGCGGTGGCGACGGGCAGGTCGTCGAGCTGCCCGAGCGTCGTCGCGGGCGCGGCGGCGTCCCGCCGGTAGTCCTCCATCCGGAATCCGTCGTCGGTCTCCGTGATGCGGATGCTGATCTCCGAGGGCTCGTCGCCGCGCCGGCCGACCAGGTGCACGACGGTCATCCCGATGCCCTGCGGCGCCAGGTACCGGTCGGCCAGCGGGAAGTCCTCGGCCTGGGTGCCGTAGCCGTCCGAGACGATCAGGAGGCGCGAGAGCACGGACAGCGCGCCGGATTCGGACTTGCGCGCCTCGGCGGCGATCTTCGTCCGGTGCTGCATGTCGGCGGCCATGACGTCGGCCAGGTCGTCGAGGCTGCGGCCGATGCGCCGCACGGGGCCGGTCTCCGTGGCCTGACGCTGGTCGGCGAGGTGGGGGAGCCACTGCGCCCACGACCAGTCGTCCTCGGCGCTGCGCGGCACCGCGAGCCCCAGCTCGAGGTCCTCGGGGGAGTGCAGGGCGGTCGAGGAGACGATGAGGTTGCGGGCGACCGCCAGAGCGAACTCGCGCGAACCGACCACCGACACGTTGCCGACGGCGTCGAGCGGGACCGCCACCGGCATGGACGGGCTCTTCTCGTAGCGCCGGCGCAGGATCTCGGCCTCGGCCGCCATGAATGCGTCCTCCAGCTGGCCGGGGGAGGAGGCGTCCGCGACCGCGACGGGACGGCAGGGGCGCTCGCCCGTGCCGAGCCGGACGTCGAGGAAGTCCTCGCTCGAGCGGCGCCGTTCCCACAGCCGCAGGGGATCGCGGACGACGTCGAACAGCGCGTCCGGGTCCGGGCTGGCCACCCGCGCCGTGGCGAGGGCCTCCTGCTCGTCGGCGCGGAGCTTCACGCGTGTCCGCTCGAGGTAGCGCAGGTAGAGGTCGCGGGCCTGGCGCCGCTGCTTCTGCTGCTTGCCGCGCTGGGAGAACATCATGGCGATGCCCACGACGACGGTCAGGACCATCATCATGGCCCCGACGGCCGCGAACGGCGAGTTCCGGAACATCATCATCACGGTCATGGAGACGGCGCCGCCGAGCATCGGCACGATGGCCATGAGGTTCATGCCCTGCGCCTCCCCCTCGACGGGCGGCGGGGCGTCGATCGAGAACGGGCGGAACTCCCGCAGCGGCGGTGTCGTGCGGGCCGGCCGGTGGATGATGCGCTGACTCATCGGCGCCCGCCCGCGCTCGAGGTCCCGAGGGGGGCCTGCGCCGCATTGGCCACCGTGAGCACGCGCCCGGCGAGGTGGGCGACCCCCATGCGCCGCTGCGGGCCGAGCCGGGCGAGCCCCAGGCGGGCGCCCGCGGCCAGGTGGGCGTCGTAGTCCAGCGCGTGCGCCTCGTAGCCGAGGGCGGTGAGCCGGGCGGCCTGCGCCGCGGCGGACAGCGGGGCCCCGCGGTCCAGCTGCGTGACCACGACGACGACGCGGCCGGCCGCGACGAGCTGGCGCAGGTACGGGCCGGAGAGCTGCGCGAGGGCGTCCTCGATCCCGCTCATCGTCGCCGGGACCACCCAGACCACGGCGTGGGCGTCCGCGAGGGCGGCGGCCGTCGTCGGCTGGTTCACGCCCGCCGGGCAGTCCAGGACGGTGAGGGGGAAGTAGCGGGAGACGCTGGCGCAGGTTTCGCGGACGAGCGACCCGGCCGGCGGCGGTCCGTCCGCGGCCGGGGCGCTGGCCGTGGCGAGCAGGTTGTCGCGGACCGGGGCGAGCATCGAGCGCATGTCCTCCGCGCTCGGCAGCCGCCCGCCGGTCGTCTCGGGCACCAGGTGGGCGAAGGTCGCGGCGCCGCCCGATCCTGCACGGTCGTCCACGCCGAGGCGCAGGCCGAGCGTGCCGTGCCCGATCGCGAGGTCGAGGGCCGCGACCGTGTCCTGGCGGACCGCCGCGTAGAGACGGGCGAGCAGGGCGGCGGCCGTCGTCGTGCCGGCCCCGCCGCGCGTCGAGAAGACGGCGATGCGGCGACCGGTCGAGACGGGTGCCTGGGCCTCCGCCGCGGAGGCGGCGAGCTCCGCGGCGGACTGGTCCGAGCCGAAGATCCTGCGCAGGGTCCGCGCGAAGCCGCCCGAGGCGCCGGAGACGTGCGAGAGGCGGAGCAGGTCGAAGCTCAGGGCCTGCCCGACCGCAGGGTCCACCCGACCGCCGGGCGACGGTGCCGGCCGGCTCGGCGCGGCGCCCCGGCGCCCCGTGTCCCGGTCGCGGCGTGCGCCGCGTCCCGGGGCCGGCGCCCACGGATCCACGACGCGCGCCTCCTGCGCCGGCTCGGGTGTTGAACGGGAGTCGTTCGTCGACATGGGGATCGCTTCCTCGTCTCTAGAAGGACTTCAACAGCAGGGAGAAGACGCCGCAGTAGCCGACGATCAACGGGATCGTCGCGACGACCGCGAGCGACTCGATCCGACCGCCGATCTGCCGCAGCCGGGCCTGCACGTGGTCGGGGAAGCGGACCGTGAGCCCCAGACCGGCGCCGACCGCGGCAACGAGCAGGCCCGCCGCGACGATCCACGAGAGGGGGCCGACGACGTCGACGAGGTGCAGGCACCCGGAGACGACGCCGGCGGCACCCGCCGCATAGAGGCTGTACCGCTCGACGGCCAGCGGGAAGGCCCGCGCCCGCAGGACGGTCGCGACGGTGAGGCAGAGCAGCAGGGGCATCGTCCACTCGGGCCGCTCGGACTCCGCCAGCAGCCAGAGGCCGACGCCCGCCGAGGCGGCGGCGGCGACCGTCGAGTAGCGCAGCGCCGAGTGGGCGCCGTGGATGGCGGCGACGGCGTCGTACCGCAGGATCGTCGCGCCCTCGGCGCGGTCGTCGTCCAGTCCGGCGAGCCCGGAGGCCGTCAGGGCGATCGAGGGGAGCAGGCCGAGCACGACGACCGAGCCCAGCGCCCCGATGGCCGCGACGGCCGGTGCCGCCGGGACGGCGTCGGTGGTCGCCCAGGCCGCGAGCGGGTAGGCGCCCGCCCAGACGGCTGTGAGCGCGCCCGCCACGCCCGCCGTGGTGAGGACGGATCCGGGCCGGTCGGAGACGCCCGCGAGCGCCGCGATCAGCGCCACGACGACGACGGCCGCCAGCATCGCGAGACCGTAGCCGGGCAGCTTCTCCCAGTGCCACAGGCCCACGACGGCCAGGGCGGCCCCGGTGACCTGCAGGGTCGCGGCGACGGGCCGCGAGGCGGCCACCAGGGCGGCACCGGCGCCGAGCAGGCCGAGGCCGCACGCGAGCAGGATCCACCACATGCGCTCTGCGGCATACTCGCTCGTCAGCAACCATAATCCGAAGACTGCAGCGATCCCGGCGGCGACGCCCGACCCGATGACGACGTGGCGTTCCGTCCACCCGCCGCCGACGGCCTCGGCCTCGCCCACGACGGCGTCCGTCACGTCGTAGACGACGGCCGGCGGGGGCGCCTGGTGGTTGCTGAACAGGCTCAGCGTCGATCCGTCGACGATGCCAGCGGCGGCCAGCGTCGAGCCGGCCGGCAGGGGCTCGCCGGTGTCGGTGAGCAGGACCTTCGAGGCCACCCGCTCGCCGGGGGTGTCGCCCAGCAGCCGGAGGATCTGCGGCATCAGCGTCCCGACCTCGGCCGTCGACGGCAGCAGGAGGTCGAGGCGGCGGCGCTCGCCGGCCAGGGTGACGCGGGTGTAGGGGGTCGTGGCGATCGCTTGACTCATGTTCTCGTTAGGCCTCCGCGCGTGCTTCGATGTCGACGACGAGGACGACGGCGGCGCGGAGTTTCTCCTTCTCCGCGGCCTGTTGCTCGAAGATATTGGTGATGAACGAGACGCCCACGCAGACCGCCGCGACGAGGGCGGCGATCACGATGCTGACGAGGAAGAGCTTCAGGGGCGACTTCCAGCGGCGCTCGGTCGGGTTGCTCCCGAAGAGCAGCGCGTCCGTCAACCGGGCGCGGCGGACCGAGACGGATTCGATGAGTTGTGCGTCGAACTCCGATGACATTCAGTCCTCCCCGATGCGTCCGGCGTGATGGAAACGGCGTGTTCGCTCCAGTCCATCATGTCAGGTAGGGGGCCCGTGTGCCGCAGATTTCGCCCGATATGGGTAGTTCTCCCCATCCTCCGCCCTTGACCCGCGGTCCGTTGCGCCGTTGGATGGATATAAGCCCGGCAGGCGGGCACCGGCGAGGCACCCGCAGCGGGTCCGCCGCCGAACGAACCTAGAGGAGACCCCCATGAACGATTTCAAGGGAAAAATGAGTGTCGCTTCCGTGGGCGATGCATCCAAGCAGTCGGAAGACTCCGGCCTCACCCTCGTGAAGCTCGTGGAGGAGATGCTCGACGGCGTCGAGGAGCTGCAGACGACCTTCAAGGGCTCCGCGGCAGCCGAGTTCACCCGCGTCATCAACGAGGGCACCCGCGTCCAGGGCGAGCTGATCCACGCGCTGGCCTCCATCTCCGCCGGACAGGCCGACGCCGCGAAGGCGTACCTGGACATGGATTCCGAGATGGAGAGCGAGGGGCGCGATGCCGCATCCGTGGCCGCAGCCGCCTCGGGCAGCACCGGCTTCAACTTGGGCGGCCGCTAGGCCCTCCGGGCACAGCGGATCAGCGAACCTCAGACACCAGGCAAAGGACACAGGATCATGAGCAAGGGCAACAGCGACGTCATTCAGTTCGATACGGCCAGCGCGGGGCAGATGGAGGCGACCGTGCTGCGCATCGCCGGACGGATCGAGACGATCATCGGCGACCGCGAGCAGCAGGCGAAGTTCGTCCAGGACAACTGGGAGGACGCCAACAACCGCGAGGGCTACGACGCCAAGGAGAAGGCGTGGGTCTCCGCCGGTCAGGACACGCTTGCGTTGGTGCAGCGGGTCCGCAGGCTGCTGGAGCAGAACCAGGTCACGGCGACCAGCACCGGCCGCAAGGTCGGGAACATCATCGACAGCATCTGATGCGCTGCCCTCGTCTGCAGGAGCCACTGCAGACGGGGCGGGGCCATCGCGGGGCCCCTCCGCCGGCCGGAAAGGTGAGCGCGGGCACGTTGGTGTGGACGCAGTCGTACTGGCAATTAGACTAGGTAGCCGTGCGCTAAATCCACCCGCGTGCCCGCGAACCCTTCCGGAAGGAAACCACGTGTCCAACCCAGCCGAGGTCGATACTCCGGCGGCCGACGCCGCCCCGGCAGACCGCCCGCTGCGCGTCGCCATCATCGGGGCCGGCCCCGCCGGCGTCTACGCAGCGGACATCCTGACCAAGGCCGAGCGCGACTTCGAGGTCTCGATCGACCTCTTCGACGCCTACCCGGCGCCCTACGGGCTGATCCGCTACGGCGTGGCGCCCGACCACCCGCGGATCAAGGGGATCGTCAAGGCGCTGCACAAGGTGCTGGACCGCGGGGACATCCGCTTCATCGGCAACGTGACCTACGGCCGCGACCTGCTGCTGTCCGACATCCGCGCCATGTACGACGCCGTGATCTTCGCGACCGGCGCCATCAAGGACGCGCCGATGGACGTCCCCGGCGTCGAGCTCGAGGGGTCCTACGGCGCCGCCGACTTCGTCTCCTGGTACGACGGGCATCCGGACGTGCCGCGCGAGTGGCCCCTCGACGCGAAGGAGGTCGCCGTGATCGGCAACGGCAACGTCGCGCTCGACGTCGCCCGCGTCCTGTCCAAGCACGCGGACGACCTGCTGGCCACCGAGATCCCCGACAACGTCTACGCCGGCCTGAAGAACTCGCCCGTCACCGACGTGCACGTGTTCGGACGCCGCGGCCCGGCACAGGTCAAATTCACCCCGCTGGAGCTGCGCGAGCTCTCGCACAGCCGCGACGTCGACATCGTGCTCTACCCGGAGGACTTCGAGTTCGACGAGGCCTCCGACGAGGCCATCAAGACCAACAACCAGGTCAAGACCATGGTCAACACCCTGGCGAACTGGATGGTCGAGCAGGACGAGCGCGAGGAGGACCCGGACCACGAGCCGGCCAGCCGCCGCCTGCACCTGCACTTCCTGCACTCCCCGGTCGAGGTCGTGGGCGAGGACGGGAAGGTCGCCGGCATGAGGTTCGAACGCCAGGAACTCGACGGCACGGCCAACGTCCGCGGCACCGGCGAGATCGTCGAGTACCCGCTGCAGGCCGTCTACCGCGCCATCGGCTACTTCGGCTCCGAGCTGCCCGAACTCGAGTTCGACGCCAAGCGCGGCGTCGTCGTGAACGATGGCGGCCGCGTCCTGGACGCGGACGGCGCCACGGTGCCCGGCATCTACACGACGGGCTGGATCAAGCGCGGTCCGGTCGGCCTCATCGGCCACACCAAGGGCGACGCCCTGGAGACGGTCGGCAACCTCCTCGAGGACCGGACCGAGTTGCCGCCGGCGTCGGAGCCCGGCGAGCAGGCGGTCCTCGAGTTCCTGGCCGACCGCGGTGTCGAGTACACGACGTGGGAGGGCTGGCTCGCGCTCGACGCCCACGAGCGCTCGCTCGGGGAGGCGGCCGGTGCGCTCCAGACCGACGCCGGAGAGATCACCCGCGAGCGGATCAAGGTGGTTCCCCGCGAGGAGATGGTCCGTGTCTCCAGCGAGAGCGTGCGCGCGGCGGGCGCCGGCGCCTGATGCGAAGCGACTGGACGAGGACGAGGACGACGTGAACACAACCCAGCAGGCTCCCCCCGTGAAGCGCCGCGCCGTGCCCGAGGTCGCGGCCAACGTGCTGCGCGGCGGCCTGATCGGCGCCGTCGAGGTGATGCCCGGCGTCAGCGGCGGCACCGTCGCCCTGGTCGTCATGATCTACGAGCGCCTCATCGCGTCGGCCTCGGCGGCGATCGCCGGACTCTTCCTGCTCGTCTCGGGTCTCTTCCGCGGGGCGGCGGTACGCCGCCGCGGGCTGGAGCGCCTGCGCGAGGTCGACTGGCTGCTGGTCCTCCCGCTGGTCATCGGCATGGGCGCGGCGATCCTGACGATGTCCCGCGTGATGGAGTCCCTCGTCGAGGACCACCCCGTGCTGATGCGCGCCGCGTTCTTCGGCATGGTCCTGGTCTCCCTGCTCATCCCGATCCGGATGGCGGGCGACTGGCGGATGCGCGACTGGCTGTACCTCGCGGTCGCGGCGCTCGTGACGGCGTTCGCCGTCAGCCTGCCGACCGCACCCCTGGAGATCACCCCGCTGACGATCATGGGCTGCGCCGCGATCGCAGTCTGCGCGCTGGCCCTGCCGGGCCTGTCCGGCTCCTTCCTCCTGCTCGCGCTGGGCCTCTACGAGCCGACGCTCGAGGCCGTGAACAACCGCGACCTCGGCTACCTCGGCCTCTTCCTCGTCGGCGCGGCCACGGGCGGGGTCCTCATCATTCTGGGCCTGCGCCGCCTGCTGCGCACACGGCACCACGTGACCATGGTGGTCATCACGGGGCTCATGGCCGGCGGCCTGCGCGCGCTGTGGCCGTGGCAGGACGAGGCCCGCAACGTGGTCCCGATCGAGCCCGGAACCCTCGGGCCGGTGATCGGGCTCGCGATCGCGGGCGCGGTCGTCGTCGGCATCGGCGTCTGGGCGGAGAGCCGCCTGAACCGGAAGTGATTGCCCCAGGCGACTAGACTGCGTCTGTGCCCCGATTCCTCGCCGACCTCACGCCGCTGAAGGTCAGCCCGGCGTTCCGCCGGCTCTGGATCGGGAACGCGCTCTCGGCGGTCGGCAGCCAGCTCACGCTCGTCGCGGTCAGCCTCGAGGTCTACAAACTCACCGGGTCCAGCTTCCACGTCGGCCTGCTGGGGGCCTTCGCGGTGGTCCCGCTGGTCGTCGCGGGCCTCTACGGGGGCGCCGTCGCCGACCACTTCGACCGCCGCAGGGTCGCCCTCGCCTCCTCCGCCGTGTTGTGGGGCGCGACCGCGGCCATCGCCGCCCAGGCCTGGGCCGGCGTCGAGAACGTCTGGGTGCTCTACGGGCTGATCGCGGTCCATTCGGGGGCCGGCGGCATCAACCAGCCGACCCGCGGCGCGATCATCCCCGCCCTCGTCGGCACCCGGCTCCTGCCGGCCGCCAACGCCCTGAACATGGTCACCTTCGGTGTGGCCATGATGGTCGGCCCGCTGCTCGGGGGCGTCCTGGTGGCCACGGTCGGCTACGCGTGGACCTACACCGTGGACGTCGTCACCTATCTGGCCGCCCTGTGGGCGGTTTTCCGGCTCCCGCCGCTGCCGGTCGCGCAGCCCGCGGCGGACGCCGGGGAGGCGGGTACGACGGCGGCCGCGCCCCGCCGTCGACGCGTCGGTCTGGCGTCGGTGGGGGAGGGCTTCCGGTTCCTCGCCACCAAGCCGAACGTGCGCATGACGTTCCTGATCGACCTGGTCGCGATGATCACCGCGGCACCGCGCGCCCTGCTGCCGGCGATCGGCGCGGTGCTCATCGGCGGCGGGGAGACCACCGTCGGCGTCCTGCTCGCGGCGACGGCGCTCGGCGCCTTCCTGACCGGTCTCTTCTCGGGCCCGCTGACGCGGATCAACCGCCACGGGGCGGCCGTCTACGCGTCCGTCGTGGCGTGGGGGCTGTGCGTCGGCGGGTTCGGCGTCGTCGTCTTCCTCGCGTCCCGGGATCCGCTGTCGGACGGAGGCGGGGCCGGTGACTGGCTGTGGCCGGCCGCCGCCTTCATGGCGCTGGCCGGCGTCGCCGACTCCGTCAGCGGCGTCTTCCGCAACACCATCCTGCAGTCGGCCACGCCCGACCACCTGCGCGGGCGGCTCCAGGGCGTTTTCATCGTGGTCGTCGCCGGCGGCCCGCGCGTCGGCGAGATGGTCGCCGGCGGGGCCGCGGGGCTGGCCGGCGAGGCCTGGGTCATGATCGGCGGCGGCGCCCTGTGCGTGGTGCTGGCCACCGTTCTGGTCCGCTGGCTGCCGTCCTTCATGCGCTACGACGCCCGCAACCCCACCCCGTGACCGCGCTGGGCGGATCCTGTGGGGTTGGTGTGCATGCTCTGCGCCGTGGGTGAATCGTCGCCCCGCAGGCGCGATCCGCCGGTAAGATGACAGCGTGCACAATCACAACAACGGACTGAAGACGGCGCTCCTGCTCGGGGCCCTGTTCGGCCTGCTCCTGCTCATCGGCTCGCTCATCGCCTCCGGCACCGGGCAGTCGATGTTCATTTGGCTGTTCGCCCTGTTCGGCGTCGGGACCACGGCCTACGGCTACTGGAACTCGGACAAGATCGCGATCCGGTCGATGCAGGCGTACCCGGTGACGGAGGCGCAGCAGCCGCAGATGTACCGGATCGTCCGCGAGCTCTCGATCACCGCCCAGAAGCCCATGCCGCGGCTCTACGTGTCGCCGACCATGGCGCCGAACGCGTTCGCCACGGGGCGGAACCCGGAGAACGCGGCCGTCTGCTGCACGGAGGGCATCCTGCAGCTGCTCAGCGAACGCGAGCTGCGCGGCGTGCTCGGGCACGAGCTCATGCACGTCTACAACCGCGACATCCTCACGTCCTCCGTGGCGGCCGCCGTGGCCGGCGTGGTGACGGCCGTGGCCCAGTTCATGTTGTTCTTCGGCGGCGGGGACCGGCGCAACGCGAATCCGATCGCGATGATCGCCATGGCGCTGCTGGCACCGCTGGCCGCGTCCCTGATCCAGATGGCCGTCAGCCGCACCCGCGAGTACGACGCCGACGAGGACGGCGCCCAGCTGACGGGCGACCCGCTCGCCCTGGCCGCCGCGCTGCGCAAGCTCGAGACAGGCGTGCAGCGGGCCCCGCTGCCCGAGGAGCAGCGGCTGGTCAACACGTCGCACCTGATGATCGCCAACCCGTTCCTGGGCGGCGCCAAGAAGCTCTTCGCCACGCACCCGCCGATGGACGACCGCATCGCCCGGCTCGAGCGGATGGCCGGACGCCCGCTCGGGCACTGACCCGGGGACGACGAAGGCCGGTGACGCGCGAGTGCGTCACCGGCCGTCGTCGTACGGGCTGCTGCGGAACCTAGCGCAGGTTCACGAACTGCAGATCCGCCTCGTCGAAGCCCTTGAGCAGGGTCATGGTCGCCTGCAGGTCGTCGCGCGACTTGGAGGAGACGCGGAGCTCGTCGCCCTGGATGGACGACTTGACGCCCTTGGGTGCCTCGTCGCGGATCAGCTTGTTGATCTTCTTCGCCACGTCCTGGGCGATGCCCTCCTTGATGGAGGCCTCCAGGCGGTACTCCTTGCCGGACGCGTACGGCTCGCCGGCGTCGAGGGACTTGAGCGAGATGCCGCGCTTGACGAGCTTGGACTGGAAGACGTCGAGCACCGTGTTGACGCGCTCCTCGGTGGACGCCTTCAGCAGGATCGTCTCGCCGCTGTAGTCGATCTCCGCGCCGACGCCCTTGAAGTCGTAGCGCTGTGCGATCTCCTTCTGCGCCTGGATGAGCGCGTTCGAGACCTCCTGCTTGTCGACCTTGCTGACGACGTCGAACGTAGAATCGCTGGCCATCGATATACCTCCCGGGTTGGTTGATGTCTGCCTCCCAGCCTACCGGGAAGCACCCGATTCGATTCTCGGTAGAAAGTTCTGTAGAGTGTTTTCTCGTTCCGATGGGAACGTTCGGCAGATTACCCGAGCGGCCAAAGGGGGCTGACTGTAAATCAGCTGGCAATGCCTACGGGGGTTCGAATCCCTCATCTGCCACCGAACGAGAAGGGTCCGAGTTCCTCGAAATCGAGGAGTTCGGGCCCTTCTTGCATGCCCGGTCCTCATGCGGCCAGCTCCCCGGCGAGCTCCAGATCCCACAAGACCATCCACGCCGTCGGGGTGGCGTTCATCACTGCATCGTAGTGCGCCCACTGCCAGGCCGATGCCCCGTTGTCATCGGGCGGCGCCGGCCGGCACTTGTCCGGCGTCTGCCACCGTCCCCGGGCCCAGATCGCGTGCACGGAACCGAGCTCCGTCGCGGCCGCGTCCCGGGGGACGAGGGGGTGCGGCGGCCTGATCTTCGCCTGGATGCGACCGGCCGCCCCGACGGCGTAGAGCTCTTGCCGTGACACGCTCGGCGCGAACGGCGACTCGCGCCGGAACTCGTCGGCCAGATCGGCGCAGCGGCCCACCGCCTCGGGCAGGGGGAGGTCTTCGAAGATCATCAGCAGTGAACACCGCGGCATTGGGCCCTCCTGGTTCGGTTCCGGTCGGTACCTTGAGGACGCTATGCGCGGATCGGGCCCGCCGGAACCGGGGCGGGCCGATCTGTGGATAACCGGGGCATCCGGTCCGGGTTGTTCACCTCTCGGCGAAGGACGGGGCCGTGGGCAGGTCGATCCGGTTACCGTGGGGGGATGGCTACCGTAGATATCACCGAAGCAGACTTCCCTCAGACGCTCGAGGACAACGAGATCGTCCTCGTCGATTTCTGGGCCGACTGGTGCGGACCGTGCAAGCAGTTCGCGCCCGTCTACCAGCAGGTCTCCGAGCAGCACCCGGACATCGCCTTCGCGAAGGTCGACACCGAGGCGGAGCGCTCCCTGGCCGCCGCGGCCGGCATCACCTCGATCCCGACGCTGATGGCGTTCCGGCAGAAGGTCCTCGTGTACTCGCAGCCCGGCGCGGTCGGCGCGCCGCAGCTGGCCGAGCTGGTCGACGCCGTCAAGGCGCTCGACATGGACGAGGTGCACGCCCAGGTCGCCGCACAGGAGGCAGGCACCGAAACCAAGGGTGACTAGTACCGCGGTGATCCACGGCGCCCGATAGGCGGGCGGAAGCGCCGCTCCCCGGTGTGGCATCAGTCACGTTAATGACCATTCACCTTTTGCGTTGTATGGTCTAGATCACAGACGGATGTCAGCACCAGGGAGCCACAGATGACCCTTACGGATTCATTCACCGCGACCGATTCCTACACCGCCGGCGGCGACGGAGTCGAGATCCTCGAACAGACGATCGGGGCCAACTTCAGGCTGGTCGCGGGCCGCACGCCCGGCGCCGTGGCGATGGAGGAGGCGCTGACCGGGCGGTCGTGGACGTATGCCGAGATGGACCGCGATACCGACGAGCTGGCGCGCGCCCTGATGGCGGCCGGGATCGAAGCCGGCGACCGCGTCGGCATCTGGAGCCCGAACTGCGCAGAGTGGACGCTGCTGCAGTACGCGACCAGCAAGATGGGGGCCATCCTGGTCAACATCAACCCCGCCTACCGCCGCCACGAGCTGGAGTTCGTGGTCGGCCAGTGCGGGATGAAGATGCTCGTCGCCGCACCCGACGACGAGCGCAGCGACTTTACCGCCATGGCCCGCGGCGTCCTCGAGGCGGCCGGGTCGCTCGAGCAGGTGGTCCTCCTGCCCGACATGGCTGCCGCCGCGGGTGCCCGGTACGAC
The DNA here is from genome assembly GCF_014651715.1 of Zhihengliuella salsuginis. Classification (GTDB taxonomy): domain Bacteria; phylum Actinomycetota; class Actinomycetes; order Actinomycetales; family Micrococcaceae; genus Zhihengliuella; species Zhihengliuella salsuginis. Next base: position 28,219 of record NZ_BMXK01000010.1, on the reverse strand, counting down.
GGCGCCGGCGATCTCCGCCAGGGAGAGTCGACGTTCGCCGCGCTGGTCCAGCGGGCCGGAGAGGTTTCCGCGGATGACCTCGACCGGAGACTGGGCTCCCTGGCCCCGGACGACGCGATCAACCTGCAGTACACCTCCGGCACCACGGGGTTCCCCAAGGGCGTGACGCTCTCCCACCGGAACCTGCTCAACAACGGATTCCACATCGGCTCTCTGCTCTCCTACGCGGGCGCGGATTCCGAGACGGGGCAGGACAAGGTCGTCATCGCCGTCCCGTTCTTCCACTGCTTCGGCATGGTGATCGGCAACCTGGCCGCGCTCTCGCACGGCGCCTCGACCGTCGTTCCGGGGCGTGCGTTCAAGGCCGACGAGGCGCTGGCCGCCGTTCAGCGCTACGGCGGAACGAGCCTCTACGGCGTGCCGACCATGTTCATCGCCGAGCTGGCGCTGCCGGACTTCGCCGACTACGACCTCTCGACCCTGCGCACCGGTGTGATGGCCGGCTCGACCTGCCCCGTCGAGGTCATGAAGCGGGTCATCAGCGAGATGAACATGAGCGAGGTCGCCATCTGCTACGGCATGACCGAGACTTCTCCGGTCTCCACCATGACCCGCGTCGACGATTCGCTGGCGCGGCGCACCCAGACCGTCGGGCGCACGATGCCGCACCTCGAGTCCAAGATCGTCAGCCCCCTGGACGGAGCGGTGGTCGCCCGCGGCGAGCAGGGCGAGCTCTGCACCCGCGGCTACGCCGTCATGCAGGGGTACTGGAACGACGGGGCGAAGACCGCCGAGGCCATCGACGAAGGCGGCTGGATGCACACCGGCGACCTGGCTTCGATGGACCCGGACGGCTACGTCAGGATCGAGGGCCGCATCAAGGATCTGGTCATCCGCGGCGGCGAGAACATCTCCCCGCGCGAGATCGAGGAGTTCCTCTACCAGCACCCCTCGGTCCAGGACGTCCAGGTCATCGGCGTCCCCGACGAGAAATACGGCGAGGAGATCATGGCCTGCATCATCCTCAAGGAGGGGGTGGGACCGCTGACCGTCGACGACGTCCGCGAGTACTGCACGGGTCGGATCGCCCACTACAAGATCCCGCGCTACGTGCAGGTCCGCAGCAGCTTCCCCATGACCGTCTCCGGCAAGGTGCGCAAGGTCGAGATGCGCGCCGAGGCATCCCGGCTGATCGAGGGCGGGGAGGCCTAGAACCTCCGGTAGTCGCGTGGTGCCAGCCGCGGGCCGTGGGCCTGCTTCCGGAACCCTGAGGCGGCGATCATCCTCACGACCCGCTGCCGGTGCCCGTGCCACGGGCGCAGCAGGTCCAGCATGCCTACGTCGTCGGTCCGGCTCCCGGTGAGCGCCTCGCCGACGAAGCCGGACAGGTGGAAGTCGCCGACGGAGACCGAGTCCGGGTCTCCGTGGCTGCGCTGGAGCACCTCGGCGGCGGTCCAGGGGCCGATCCCGGGCAGCGACTGCAGGGCCCGCCCGGGCCGGTCGTCCAGCGTCGACCGCGCCAGCCGGTCCAGGCCGGCCGCCGACTCGGCCGCGCGCAGCAGGGTCCGGCTCCGGGCGGAGTCAACGCGCGCCGCGTGCCACTCCCACGAGGGGATGCGGCGGATCTGCGCCGGCGTGGGCGGCAGGCGCAGCCCCGCCGGCAGGACGGAGTCTCCGGGTCCGGAAGCCGGCGACGGGGGCGCGTCCCCGAACCGGCCGGCGAGGTACCGCCAGGCGAAGCGCGCCTCGATGGTCGTCACCTTCTGCTCGAGGACGACCGGCACGAGCGCGTCGAAGACGCGGCCCGTGGCCGGCAGCCGCAGCCCCGGATGGGCGCGCCGGGCCCGCTGGACGATCGGGGGCAGGGCGGCGGGGAAGTCGCCGGCGTCGAAGACCGACCAGTCGTCGGCCCCACCCGCGAGCCGCACGACGGCGTCCGCGAACCCGTCGTGCTGCGCGCCCTCGCCCCAGGCCCGCCAGCGCAGCAGCGCCGGGGCGGGGTCGCCGTGGGCCGGAGCGGGGTCCCGGGCGAGGTCGAGGCGCAGGGTGACCGGGCCGCCGTCGTGCCGGAAGCAGAGCCAGGCCGAGGAGTCGCCGACGCGGACCGTCGGGTCGTGGGTTCCGCGCTGGAGCACGCCGAGCGTCTGCGCCAGCGAGTACGCTGCCGCGGGGCGCCATTCGCCCTCGGCATCCGGGGTGATCGCGCGCGTGGACATGGACTCCATGATGCCTCCCGTCGCGCTCGTTTCGCGTGCCCGGGCCCGGCCTCTGTCGTGCCGAATGCGTCCGGCGACCGCCCAGCATGAACCCACGTTAACAATCCTTCATGGTGCGTCACGTTACGCCGGTACAGTCGAAGTCATGAAATACGCCAACTCCGTCCTGGACCTGATCGGCGACACCCCGCTGGTCAAGCTCAACCGGGTCACCGAAGGCCTCAGCGCCACCGTCCTCGTCAAACTCGAGTACCTGAACCCCGGCGGCTCCATCAAAGACCGCATCTCTCTGAAAATGATCGAAGAGGCGGAAGCAGCCGGGAAACTCGCGGCCGGGGGCACCGTCGTCGAGCCGACGTCCGGCAACACCGGCGTGGGCCTGGCCATGGTCGCGCAGCAGAAGGGCTACAAGACCGTCTTCGTCACCCCGGACAAAGTCGGGGAGGAGAAACGGGACGTGCTGCGCGCGTACGGCGCCGAAGTGGTCGTCACGGCCTCGTCCGTGGCCCCGGAATCGCCCGAGTCATATTACGGCGTCTCCGACCGCCTGAGCCGCGAGATCCCCGGCGCCTACAAGCCGGACCAGTTCTCCAACCCGGCCGCGCCCGCGAGCCACTACGAATCGACCGGCCCGGAGATCTGGCGCGACACCGACGGGAAGGTCACCCACGCCGTGATCGGCGCCGGCACGGGCGGCACCATCACCGGCACCGGCCGCTACCTCAAGGACGTCTCCGCCGACCGCGAGTCCGGCCCCGTGAAGATCATCGGCGCCGACCCCGACGGCTCCGTCTACTCCGGCGGGACCGGGCGCCCCTACTTCGTCGAGGGCGTCGGCGAGGACATGTGGCCGGGCAACTACGACAAGACCGTCGCCGACGAGGTCGTGGCCGTCACCGACGCCGAGTCGTTCGCGATGACCCGGCGCCTCGCCGAGGAGGAGGGGCTGCTGGTCGGCGGCTCGTCCGGGATGGCGGTTGTGGCGGCCCTGCGCGCCGCCGAGAACCTCAGCGAGGACGACGTCGTGGTGGTCATCCTGCCCGACGGCGGCCGCGGCTACCTCGCCAAGATCTTCAACGACGGGTGGATGACCCGCCACGGCTTCCTGCCGGCGGCCGCACCGCAGCACGACGGTGCCGCGCAGGTCTCCGCGCTGCTCGCCGGCGGCTCCGGCCGGCGGGAGATCGCGCACGTTCCGGCGACGGCCACCGTGCGCGAGGCGCTCGCCGCGCTCCGGTCCACGGGGCTTCCGGCCTTGGCCGTCCTCTCCGCCGTGCCCGGGGGGCCGGTCACGGCCGTGCGCCTGGGCGAGGTCGCCGGCATCGTCTCCGACCGCGGGCTCTCCGAGGCCGTCCTCTCCGGCGCAGCGCCCCTGGACGCCCCCGTGGGCGAGCATGTGGAGGCGCTCCCGGTCATGCTCGGCGCCCGGCAGGGAATCGACGCCGCCCGGACGGCGTTGTCCACTGAACCGGCCGCCGTCGTCACGCTCGACGGCGACGTGGTCGGCCTCCTGACCCGCGCGGACCTGATCGACGCCGCAGCCCGCACCTCCTGATCCCCATCCCCGACGCACGCAGAGGACTTCGATGAGCACCGAGAACAACCCCGGATTCAACACGCGCGCCATCCACGCCGGTCAGGCCTTCGAGCCGCACACCGGCGCCGTCGTGCCGCCCGTGCACTTCTCGACCACCTACGCCCAGGACGGCATCAGCGGGTTGCGCAACGGCTACGAGTACGGCCGCGGCACCAACCCGACCCGCGACTCGCTGCAGGAGCAGCTGGCCGCGCTCGAGTTCGGCAGCCACGGCCTGACGTTCGGCTCCGGGCTCGCCGCCGAGGACGCGATCATCCGCGCGGTCCTGCGCCCGGGCGACCACATCGTGCTCGGCAACGACGCCTACGGCGGAACGTACCGCCTGATCAGCCGCATCTTCGGCGACTGGGGCATCGGCAACACCCCGGTCGACATGGCCGACACCGCCGCCGTGGAGGCGGCCGTCGCCGAGACGGGCGCGAAGCTGGTCTGGCTCGAGACCCCGTCGAACCCGATGATGAAGATCACCGACATCGAGGCGATCGCGGGCATCGCCCACGCGGCGGGCGCCCTGCTGGTCGTCGACAACACGTTCGCCTCTCCCTACCTCCAGCAGCCGCTGACGATGGGTGCGGACATCGTGGTGCACTCGACCACCAAGTACATCGGCGGGCACTCGGACGTCGTCGGCGGCGCCGTCGTGACCTCCGACGACGAGCTGGCCGAGAAGATCGGCTTCATGCAGTTCGCCGCCGGGGGCGTGAACGGGCCGATGGACGCGTTCCTGACCACGCGCGGGCTGAAGACGCTCGGCGTGCGCATGGACCGGCACTCGGACAACGCGGAGCAGGTCGCGGCCTGGCTGCTGCAGCGCCCCGAGGTCGAGAAGGTGCTCTACCCGGGGCTCGAGGACCACCCGGGGCACGAGCTGGCGAAGAAGCAGATGAAGCGCTTCGGCGGCATGGTCTCCGTGCAGTTCGCCGGCGGCGAGGGGGCGGCGCGCACCGTGGCCGAGGCGACGCGCGTGTTCACCCTGGCCGAGTCGCTCGGCGGGATCGAGTCCCTCATGAACTACCCGTCGGAGATGACGCACGCGTCCGTGAAGGGCACCGAGCTGGCCGTCCCGGAGAACCTGCTGCGCCTGTCCGTGGGCATCGAGGACGCCGAGGACCTGATCGCCGACCTCGAGCAGGCGTTCGCGAAGCTGGCGTAGCCCCGGCCCGTCCCGCGGGTCAGGCGGCGCCGCGTGCGGCCACCCGCGGGGCGCGCGCGGCGTCGTCGTACTCCATGACCGTGCGGCCGCCGATGAAGACGCGGCGGGCGCGCTGCATGACGTCGAGCGGGTCGCCGGACCAGAGGACGAGGTCGGCGTCCTTGCCGGCCTCGATCGAGCCGATCCGGTCGGCCAGGCCGAGCACGCGCGCCGGGTTGATGGTGATCGAGCGCAGCGCGGTCACCGGGTCGAGGCCCTCCTTCACCGACAGCGACGCCTGGTGCACCAGGAAATCGATCGGCACCACGGGGTGGTCGGTGATGATCGAGATGTCGACGCCGGCGGCGGCCAGTTTGCCCGGGTTCGCGAGCGAGCGCCCGCGCAGCTCGACCTTGGACTTGGTGGTGAAGAGCGGGCCGATCAGCACCGGAGTCCCGCGCTCGGCGAGGACGTCCGCGAGCACGTGCGCCTCGGTGCCGTGGTCGAGCACCAGCTCGTAGCCGAACTCGTCGGCGATCCGCAGGGCGGTCGCGATGTCGTCAGCCCGGTGGGCGTGCTGGCGCCACGGGATCTCGCGCCGCAGCACCATCGCCAGGGCCTCGAGCTTCGGGTCCCGGTCCACCCGCTCGCCGGCCTCGATCTTCGCCACGTGGTCCTGCGCCGCCGCGAACGCCTGCCGGATGACCATGGCGGTGCCCAGGCGGGTGGACGGCGTCTGCTTCTTCTCGCCGTAGATCCGCTTGGGGTTCTCGCCGAGCGCGGACTTCAGGCCGCTGGGGGAGCGCAGCACCATCTCCTCGAGGTAGCGCCCGTGGGTGTGCAGGGCCACGGCGAGGCCGCCGATCGGGTTCGCGGAGCCCGGGTTGACGTTCACGGTGGTCACGCCGCCGGCCAGGGCGTCGTCGAAGCCCGGGTCGAAGGGGTCGACGGCGTCGATCGCGCGCGCGGCCGCAGTGACCGGGTCGGTCATCTCGTTCACGTCGGCCGTGGCACCGTTCTCGCCCTCGGGGTCCATGCCGAGGTGCACGTGGGCGTCGACGAAGCCGGGCAGCAGCCACTGGCCGGCCGCGTCCAGTCTCTCGCCCACGGGGTCGATGCCGGGGCCCGCCGCGGCGATCCGGCCGTCCTCGACGACGACCGTCCCGTCGTACGGTTCGCCCTCGATCGGGATGACGTGGGCGTTGATGATGGAGAACGCACTCATTCAGCAGTCCTTTCAGGTCGGTGTCGTTCCGACCCTACTCGTCGCGCCCGCCGGAGTCAGCAGCGCCGGGTCACGGCTTCATGCGTTTGCGGGCGGCGCGGGCCGCCTTGGCCTGGGGCTTGAAGTAGCGCCGCGAAGCCGGCAGCCACAGCAGGACGACGCCGATCAGCAGCCCCGCCGCCGGCAGCATCAGGCGGGGACCGCGCAGCAGCAGCGGCAGGCCGCCGATCAGTCCGAACGTCGTCAGCAGCGTCCGGCCGGCGAGGTGCCCGAGCCACAGGCGCCCGGTGCCCCAGCCGATCATGAGCCCGAGCGCCGCGAGCAGGACGCCCAGCATCAGCAGCCCCAGCCTGTCCCCGTCGTCGCGCATCAGGCCGAAGTTGCCGAACGCGGCGACCGCGAAGCCGAGCACGACCGCCGTCATGGCGCCCCACCACCAGATCGCGCCCTTGACCGTGGCCGGCAGGGAGGCCCACGCGCCGAACCGGCGACCGCCGGCGGGTGATTCGTCGCGGGAGGTCGAGGCGGGGGAGTGGCGCTTCTTGTTCACGAATTCGAGCCTACCTCCGAACCTGCGCGCCGGATGTGTAGCCTGTCGGTATGACGGAATCGACAACGGGCGCAGGCCGGGACACGACGACGGCGGCCGCGGCCCGCGCGGTCGGCGAACCGGTCGCGGTCGGCCGGCTCGAGGCCGTGTGCCGGGTGCACCAGCTCGCCCCCGACGCCGGGGCCGTGGGCGTGACGGCCATCGACAAGCGGCCCGTCGAGACGGCCGTGAAGGTCGCCCGGCTGGGGCTCTACGCGGACGTCCAGGCCGACCGCGAGCACCACGGCGGCGAGGAGCAGGCCGTCTACGCCTACGCGCAGGAGGAGGCCGACGCCTGGGGCGAGCGCCTCGGCCGCGACATCCCCGCCGGCCTGTTCGGCGAGAACCTGCGCATCAGCGGCCTGGCCGTCTCCGACGCCGTGATCGGCGAGCGGTGGTCCATCGGCGAAGCGGAGCTGGAGGTCACGATCCCGCGGACGCCCTGCGCCACGTTCGCCCGCCGGATGGGCGAGGAGCGCTGGGTGCGCCGGTTCACCGAGCAGGCGGACACCGGCTGCTACCTGCGGGTGGTCCGCAAGGGCCGGATCGCGGCGGGTGACGCGGTCGCCGTCGTGATGCGTCCGAGCCACGGGATCACCGTGCGCGACCTCTTCGTGGGGCCGACGCCCGAGCAGGCCGCCGCGCTGCGCGACGGCCGCCGGGCCGGGGAGTGGGAGCTCTCCCCGAAGGCGGCGCGGGAGGTCGAGCAGGTCCTCGCCCGCTGATTCCGAAGGGTTGCGCCCAAGGGCCCGGAGCGGTTGTGCCCAAGGGCACAGCCTCCGGCGACCCACGACGGGCGCGGAAACGCTACAATGAAGTGTTCACTGATTCCGGTTTCCCTCGCATCCTGCCCAATTTTTGAGGCAAGAGCCCTTCCGAGTCGTGTGTGTTATCCGCTCGCTGCCTGAGTTCAATCTCGAGTGTTGCAGCCTCGCGGGTCAGTGCCATAGGGGAGCCGCCGGGCCGAAGTGATCGCGTCCGAAATGTGCCGCGGTGCATCACGGCTGGGACCGTCCAACGGGGCCGTCCAGCCGCACCGCCTCCCCTAATGATCGAGGTTATATCTCAGTGTCTTCTGAGCAGCAGTCTTCCGCCGTGTCCGAAAACTCCACCACCGAAGAAGAGAACACCGTCACCTTCGCCGAGCTCGGCATCGACGGCCGTGTCCTCGCCGCCCTGAGCGACGTCGGCTACGAGAAGCCGTCGCCGATCCAGGCCGCCACCATCCCCCTCCTGCTGGAGGGCAACGACGTCGTCGGCGTCGCCCAGACGGGCACCGGCAAGACCGCCGCGTTCGCCGTCCCGGCCCTGTCGCGCCTGGCCGAACTGGCCGACCTGAACGGCCCGACCCGCAACACCCAGGTGCTGGTGCTCGCACCGACCCGCGAGCTCGCGCTCCAGGTCGCCGAGGCGTTCAGCTCCTACACCAAGCACATGCAGGACGTCACCGTCCTGCCGGTCTACGGCGGCTCGCCGTACGGCCCGCAGCTGAGCGGTCTGCGCCGTGGCGCCCAGGTCGTCGTCGGCACGCCGGGCCGCGTCATCGACCACATCAGCAAGGGCTCGCTGGACCTCTCCGACCTGCAGTACGTCGTCCTCGACGAGGCCGACGAGATGCTGCGCATGGGCTTCGCCGAAGAGGTCGACAAGATCCTGGAGGCCACCCCGGAGAACAAGCAGGTCGTCCTGTTCTCGGCCACGATGCCGAGCTCGATCCGCCGCATCTCCAAGCAGTACCTGCGCAATCCCCAGGAAGTCACCGTCAAGTCGAGCACGTCGACCGGCAAGAACATCCGCCAGCGCTACGCGCAGGTCATGGGCCCGCACAAGCTGGATGCGGTCACCCGGATCCTCGAGTCCGAGGCGCACGACGGCGTCATCACCTTCGTGCGCACCAAGATGGCCACCGAGGACATCGCCGACAAGCTCAAGGCGCGCGGTTTCACCGCGGCCGCGATCAACGGCGACATCCCGCAGCAGCAGCGCGAGCGCACCGTCGAGAACCTGCGTGCGGGCAAGATCGACATCCTGGTCGCCACCGACGTCGCCGCCCGCGGGCTCGACGTGGAGCGCATCAGCCACGTCATCAACTACGACATCCCGCACGACACCGAGTCGTACGTGCACCGCATCGGCCGCACCGGCCGCGCCGGCCGCACGGGCGACGCGATCCTCTTCATGACGCCGCGCGAGAAGTACCTGCTGCGCGCCATCGAGAAGGCGACCCGCCAGCCGGTCGAGCTCATGCAGCTGCCGAGCGTCGACATCGTCAACGACAAGCGCCTCAGCAAGTTCGCCCAGCGCATCACGGCGACGCGCGAGTCGGAGGACCTGAGCGTCTTCCGCAACCTCGTCGAGAAGTACGTCGAGGAGAACGACGTCACCGCGGTCGAGGCAGCCGCGGCCCTGGCCCACATGGCCCAGGGCGGCCGCCCGCTGCTCATGGAGGAGATGCCGACCCCGCCGGCGAAGCAGGTCCGCATGGCCAAGGGCGCCAAGGACGGCTTCGGCTCCCGCGGCCCGACGCGCGCGCTGACCGAGGGCAACGCCACCTACCGCATCGCGGTCGGCCGTCGCCAGCGCGTCATGCCGGGTTCGATCGTCGGCGCCCTGGCCAACGAGGGCGGCTTCACGGCCACCGAGATCGGCGGCATCGACATCCGCAGCGACCACTCGCTCGTCGAACTGCCGGCGGACCTGTCCAAGGACCAGTGGCGGGCCCTGTCGCGGACCCGCATCGGCGGCGAACTGATCCAGCTGGAGCTCGACGCCGGCCGCAAGCCGCAGCGTGAAGGCGGCGGCGGTGGCTTCAAGGGCAAGTCGGGCGGCTTCCGCAAGGACGGCAACCGCAAGGCCGGCGGCTTCAAGGGCAAGCCGCGCACCGGACGCAACTTCGAGGACCGCAGCAACTAGGCCTCCGGTCGCAACGGCCGACGAGCAGGGCGCCCACGCACCAGCGTGGGCGCCCTGCCGCGTTCCGGGGCATGGTGCACAATGGCCTCATGACCCGCAACGAACCCGCCACCGTTCTGCCTCCCGCCGATTCGCACGACACGATCCGCGTCCGCGGGGCCCGCGAGAACAACCTGCGCGGAGTCGACCTGGACGTCCCGAAGCGTCGGCTGACGGTCTTCACCGGGGTCTCCGGCTCCGGCAAGTCGTCCCTGGTCTTCGGGACCGTCGCCGCCGAGTCGCAGCGGATGATCAACGAGACCTACAGCGCGTTCGTGCAGGGGTTCATGCCGTCCGTGCCGCGCCCGGACGTCGAGCTCCTCGAGGGACTCACGACGGCGATCACGGTCGGCCAGGAACGGCTCGGCGCCAATCCGCGCTCCACCGTCGGCACGGTGACGGATGCCGATTCGATGCTGCGCATCCTGTTCAGCCGGCTGGGGGACCCGCACATCGGCGGCCCGACCGCCTTCTCGTTCAACATCCCGACGCAGAAGGCCAGCGGCGTGATGACCAGCGCCAAGGGCGAGAAGAAGATCGTCAAGGACGTCGTCTACCTCGGCGGCATGTGCCCGGAGTGCGAGGGCCGCGGCACCGTGTCGGACATCAACCTGGCGGAGGTCGTCGACGAGTCCAAGTCGGTGCTCGAGGGCGCGATCAAGGTCCCCGGCTACACGGCGGACGGCTGGATGGTCAAGGGCTTCGCCGAGTCCGGCTTCTTCCCGGCCGATCAGCCCGTCTCCACGTTCACGGAGCAGCAGCGGCAGGACTTCCTGTACAAGGAGGCCACCAAGATCCGCGCGCTGGACATGAACATGACCTACGAGGGCCTGATCCCGAAGATCACCAAGTCGATGCTGTCCAAGGACGTCGACTCGCTGCAGCCCCACATCCGTGCCTTCGTCGAGCGGATCGCGGTCTTCACCTCCTGCCCGGCCTGCGATGGAACGCGCCTGACGGAAGCCGCGCGGCACTGCCTGATCGAGGGGATCTCGATCGCGGACGCCAGCCGGATGCAGGTCTCCGATCTCGCCGAGTGGGTCCACGGCCTCGACCTTCCCGCGGCGGCGCCCCTGCTCAAGGGTCTCGGAGAGATGCTGGACTCCTTCGTGACGCTCGGCCTCGGCTACCTGAGCCTGAACCGGCCCTCCGGCACCCTCTCCGGGGGCGAGGCGCAGCGCATCAAGATGCTCCGCCACCTGGGATCCCCGCTGACGGACGTCACCTATGTCTTCGACGAGCCGACCACGGGCCTGCACCCGCACGACATCGAGCGCATGAACACGCTCCTGCGCCGGCTGCGGGACAAGGGCAACACGGTCATGGTCGTGGAGCACAAGCCGGAGGTCATCGCCATTGCGGACCACATCGTGGATCTCGGGCCCGGGGCGGGAAGCCACGGCGGCGAGATCTGCTTCGAGGGCGACCTGGCCGGGCTCAAGGCCAGCGGCACGGTGACCGGGCGGCACCTGGACTACCGGGCACGGCTCAAGGACGAGGTGCGCCAGCCGGACGGCGTCCTCGCAGTCCGCGGCGCCACCGCGAACAACCTGCGCGACGTCGACGTGGAAGTCCCGCACGGGGTCCTCACCGTGGTCACGGGTGTCGCCGGGTCGGGAAAGAGCTCGCTCATCCACCAGTACGTCGCCCCGCTCGACGGCGTGGTCGCGATCGACCAGACGGCCATCAAGGGGTCCAGGCGTTCGAACCCTGCGACCTACACGGGCCTGCTGGAGCCGATCCGCAAGGCCTTCGCCAAGGCCAACGGCGTCAAGCCCGCCCTGTTCAGCGCCAATTCGGCCGGCGCCTGCCCGTCCTGCAAGGGCGCCGGAGTGATCGTCACCGAGCTCGGGTTCATGGACACGGTGGAGACCCCGTGTGAGGACTGCGGCGGCAAGCGTTTCATGGCGGAGGTCCTGCAGTACACGCTCGGCGGCAAGGACATCACCGAGGTGCTGGACCTGCCCGTCGACCAGGCGCGCGACTTCTTCACCGACGGCGAGGCCAAGCTCCCGGCCGCGGCGAAGATCCTGGGCCGGCTGCACGACGTCGGACTCGGGTACCTCAAGCTCGGGCAGCCGCTGTCCACGCTCTCGGGCGGAGAACGGCAGCGCATCAGGCTCGCCAACCAGATGGGCGAGAAGGGCGACGTCTACGTGCTGGACGAGCCCACCACGGGACTGCACCTCGCGGACGTCGAGAACCTGCTGGGCCTGCTGGACCGGCTCGTGGACGCCGGACGCACCGTGATCGTGATCGAGCACCACCTCGCGGTCGTCGCGCACGCCGACTGGGTCATCGATCTCGGACCCGGCCCAGGGCACGACGGCGGCACGGTCGTGTTCGAGGGCACTCCGGGAGAGCTGGTCCAGGACGACTCCTCGCTCACCGGCCGCCACCTGGCCGCCTACATCGCCGACTGACACGTCGTCGTACGGCTGGCCAGGCCAGGGCGGAGCGGGTACCTTCTGACCAGGGGCGTCCACCCCGCGTTCACGTCGTGCTTGGATGAGAGTCTTCTCATGTCCACCTCATGGTCCGCTCATCGTGGCCGCCCACTATGGATGTCGGGGGAGGAAGAGGGGAAGCATCCATGGCTGTACCGGCACGGAAGCCCGGACTCCGGGTCGTCCTGTACTCGCACGATTCGGTCGGGCTGGGGCACACGCGGCGCAACCTGGCGATCGCCCACGCGCTCTCGCGCGAGCTGCCGGCCGGGACCGGGCACCGCGTCTCGGGCCTGCTGATCACCGGCGAGCGCTCCGCCACCAGCTACCCGTGCCCGCCCGGCTGGGACTGGGTGGTCATGCCCGGCATCAGCAAAGAGCCCGACGGCTACTCGCCGCGGACCCTCGACGTCGGCATGACGCGCCTGATGGGGGTGCGCTCCTCCGTGATCGACGGCGTGCTCCAGTCCTTCCGGCCGCACCTCATGGTCGTCGACCGGCACGCGTTCGGCGTCGACGGCGAGCTCACCGGTCCGTTGGAGAGGCTCAAGCGCAGCCGCCCCTCGTGCCGGATCGTCCTGGGCCTGCGCGACGTGCTGGACGCCCCCGAGGTCGCGCAACGGGAGTGGAAGGGCATCGGCGCCGACCGCGTGGGGGCGGTCTTCGACGAGCTCTGGGTGTACGGGGACCCCTCCGTGCACGACCCGCTCGAGACCGGCGAGCTGCCCCTCGAACTGGCGGACCGCGTCCGCTACACCGGATACCTCGCGGACGGGCGCGACACGGCCCGCGCCCCGCAGCCCGGCCCCGACGCGCACCCCGCGGCACCCTACGTCCTGACGATGGCCGGCGGCGGCGCCGACGGGTTCGCGCTGACAGCGCAGGCCGCCCGCGCCCCGGTCCCCGCCGGGCACTGGCACCTCATCGTGACCGGACCGCAGATGCCCGACAGCCAGCGGGCCGAGGTCCGGGCGCTCGCCGGCGGCGCGGCCGACGTCCTCACCTCCGTCCCGGACGGGCTCGCGTGCCTGCGCGGGGCGGCTGCCGCCGTCGTCATGGGCGGGTACAACACCGTCTGCGAGGCGCTGAGCACCGCGACGCCGACCCTGGTCGTGCCGCGCGAAGCGCCGCGCACGGAGCAGCTCATCCGCGCCACCTCCCTGCTCGCCCGCGACGCGGTCGACCTCATGCGGCAGCGGGACGCCACGCCGGCCGGCCTCGGCGTTTGGCTGCGCACCGCCGTCGGACACGGGGCGCACGCGGACCGCACGCGCACGGGGCGCCGCAGCCTCGACACCGGCGGGCTCGCCCGCGTCGTCGAGCACGCCCGCCGCCTCACCACGACCGACACCCTCGAGGAGCTCGACCATGTCATCGCCTGAGACCGAACCCGCCCGCCGCACCGGCTACGTCGTCAAGGTCTACCCCCGGTTCTCCGAGACGTTCATCGTCACCGAGATCCTGGCCCGCGAGGCCGCCGGCGAGCAGCTGCGCATCTTCGCCCTGCGCCACACGAGCGACACCCGCTTCCATCCCGAGCTCGCCCGGGTGAAGGCCCCCGTCGAGTTCGTCCCGCGCGTCGCTAAGACCACCGAGGCCTGGGCCCACCTGGCCGAGGCCACCGCCACCATCGGCGGGTTCGCCGAGCGCTACGCGCGCCTGCTGCCCGAGCTCACCGGGTACGACGCCGGCGAGGCGCACCAGGCCGTCGCCCTCGCCGTGATGGCGCGCCGGGCGTCGCTGACCCACCTGCACTCCCACTTCGGCTCGATGTCCGGGCGGGTGGCGGAGATCGCCGCCGAGCTGGCGGGCATCACGTTCTCCGTCACCACCCACGCCAAGGACCTCTTCCACGAGTCGGTCGACGCGGCCCGGCTGGAGCGCATGCTCGAGCGCGCCCACCACATGGTCACCATCAGCCGCTACAACCTGGAGCATCTGCGGGCGGCCTATCCGCACCTGGCGGACAAGGTCCACCTGCTCTACAACGGGCTGGAGCTGGCGCGCTTCCCGTACCGCGACCCGGCCGCCCCCGACGGAGAGCTGCGCGTGGCCGCCGTCGGGCGCCTCGTCGAGAAGAAGGGCTTCGCGCACCTGGTCCGCGTCGCCGCCCGCCTCCGCGACGAGGGGGTGGCGCTCCGTGTGCGCATCGCCGGCGAGGGCGAGCTGGCCGGGCCGCTGGCCGCGCTCGTCGAGCGGACCGGCGCCCCGGTGGAGCTGCTGGGCGCGTGCACCCAGGAGGAGGTGCGCGGACTGCTCGGGTGGGCCGACGTCTTCGCGGCCCCGTGCGTCGTGGGTGCCGACGGCAACGCGGACGGGCTCCCGACCGTGCTGCTCGAGGCCATGGCCACCGGCGTCCCCTGCGTGGCGACGGCGGTGACCGGCATCCCGGAGGCGGTCGTCGACGGGCGGACCGGCCTGCTGCTCGAGCCCGGGGACGACGACGGCCTGGCGGCCGCCCTGCGCGGGCTCGCCGGCGACGCCGACCGGGTGGGGCTGGCGCGCGCGGCGCGGCGGCTGATCGAGGCCCGCTTCGACTCCGCCCTCCAGGCGCGCACGCTGGCCGCGCTCGAGGACGACCCTGAGCCGCGGGCCGTCGAATCGGCTCGGGCGGTCCGCCGGGATCTGGCCGGACGCCGGGTCGCCTACGTCTGCGTCGACCCGGGCATCCCGGTGTTCGGCGCCAAGGGCGCCTCCGTGCACGTGCAGGAGATCGTGCGCGCCCTCCGCCGCCGCGGAGCCGAGGTGCGCCTCTACTGCACCCGCGCGGCGGCCGGCGGGCGTGCGGGCGCCGGCGCGGCGCCGTCGGACCTGGCAGACGTGGCCGTCACCGAGGTGCGGGTCGGCAAGCACGCGGACGCGTCGGAGCGGGAGGTCGCGCAGCGCGCGGCCGCCGCCGAGCTGGCCGCGGCGGTCCGCCGGGACGGGACGGACCTGGTCTACGAGCGGTACAGCCTCTTCAGCACGGTCCTCGAGACGCTGGCCGGCGACGGCGTGCCGGGGGTGCTGGAGGTCAACGCGCCCCTGATCGACGAGCAGCGCACCCACCGCGAGCTCGAGCACGAGGCGCTGGCCCGCGAGCTCTTGGAACGGCAGGTCCGCGCGGCGCGGCGAACCGTCTGCGTCTCGGCGCCGGTCGCCGACTGGGTGCGGGAGCACGTGCCGGACGCGGGCGACGTCGGCGTGGTCGCCAACGGCGTGGACACGGCCCGCATCCGGCCGGCGCCGGCGGCGAACGACGACGGGGCGGTCGAGGCCGTCTTCGTCGGCACCCTGAAGGCGTGGCACGGCGTCGAGACGCTCGTCGACGCGGTCGCCGCCTCGTCCGGCGGCTGGCACGCGAAGATCGTCGGCGACGGCCCCCTGGCCGGGGCCCTGCGCGAGCGGGCCGCCGCCCACGGGCCCGAGGTCGCCGCGCGCATCCGCTTCACCGGGGCGGTGCCCCCGGCCGACATGGGTCGGGAACTGGCCGCGGCCGACATCGCGGTCGCGCCCTATCCCGCCGCCGGCGACTCCGAGTCGTACTTCTCGCCGCTGAAGATCTACGAGTACCTGGCCGCCGGCCTGCCGGTCGTCGGCAGCCGGGTCGGGCAGGTGCCCTCCATCGTCGACGACGGAGCCACCGGCCGCCTCGTCGCCCCGTCGGACCCGCAGGCCCTCGCGGCGGCGATCGACGCGCTCGCCGCCGATCCCGCGGCACGGGAGGCGCTCGGCGCCGCCGGCCGCGCGCGGGCCGTGGCCGCCCACGACTGGTCGCGCGTGCTCGAGAAGATCCTCGCCGGCGTCGACTTCCCCCGCCGCGAGCTCCCGCCGGCGTCCGCGGGCGCGGACGCCGCGGCCGCCCTGATCGGGGAAGAGTCGTGAGCCGGCGCAAGTCCGCCGACAAGCTGCGGATCGGCCCCCTGCGCCGCACGCTGTCGATCCTGCGCCCGCACCTGCGCGGCCAGCGGCTGCTCATGTCCGGCGGCGTCACCGCACTGATCTTCGAGGTCGCCTTCCGGGTGGCCGAGCCGTGGCCGGTGAAGTTCGTGATCGACGCCGTGACCGCCAGCCTCGGCGCCCGCATCGACGGCGCCTGGGCGGCGTCGGTCGAGCTGCTCATCGCGTGCGGCGCGGCCGTGATAGTCATCGTGGCCCTGCGCGCGCTCGCCAACTACCTGGCGACTGTCGCGTTCGCGCTCGCCGGCTCCCGCGTGGCCACGAAGCTGCGCCAGCACGTTTTCGCGCACGTGCAGTCGCTGCCGCGCGTCTACCACTCCCGGGCCAGGTCGGGGGACCTGGTCCAGCGCCTCGTCGGCGACGTCGGCAAGCTGCAGGAGGTCGCGGTCACCGCCGGCCTGCCGCTCCTGGCCAACTCCATCACGCTCGTCGCCATGGCCGGGGTCATGCTGTGGCTCGACCCGCTGCTGACGGTCGTGGTCGTGCTGGCGACCCTCGCCTACGGCATCTCGGCGAAGGGCAGCTCCGGGGCGATCACCGATGCCTCGCGCAAGACGCGCCGCGGCGAGGGCCAGCTGGCGAACATCGCCGCGGAGAGCCTCGGCGCGATCGGGGTCGTCCAGGCGTACGGGCTGCAGTCGGAGCTGGAGGGCCGCTTCGGGCGCAGCAACAAGAAGACCCTGAAGGACGGGGTGAAGGCCAAGCGCCTCGCGGCCGGATTGGAGCGGCGCACCGACGTCCTCGTCGGCACGGCCACCGCCATGGTCCTGTTCGCGGGCGGCTGGCGGGTGATGCAGGGAGACATGACGCCGGGGGATCTCGTCATCTTCCTGACCTACCTCAAGACCACCATGAAGCCGCTGCGGGACATGGCGAAGTACACCGGACGCATCGCCCGCGCGGCCGCCTCCGGCGAGCGTGTGGCCGACGTCCTCGACGTCGTCCCGGCCATCCGCGACGCGGACGGGGCGCGCGCGATCACCCGGGCGGACGGCACCGTCGAGCTGTGCTCGGTCACGGCGGGGTACGACGACGGCGCCCCCGTCCTGCACGACCTCACCCTGGCGGTCCCCGCCGGACAGCGGGTCGCGTTCGTCGGCCCGTCCGGGGCGGGCAAGTCCACGATCTCCCTGCTCGTGTCCCGGCTGCTCGACCCCGAGTCCGGGCAGGTGCGGCTCGACGGGCACGACGTGAGGGAGCTGACACTGGACTCGCTGCGCGCCCAGATCGGATTCGTGCCGCAGGAGTCGGTCCTGTTCTCCGGGTCGATCCGGGAGAACATCCGGTTCGGCCGGCTCGACGCGACCGACGCCGAGATCGAGGAGGCCGCCCGGCGCGCCCAGGCGCACGGCTTCATCATGGAGTTCGAGCACGGCTACGAGACCCGGATCGGGGAGCGGGGCGGCACGCTCTCCGGCGGGCAGCGTCAGCGGATCGCGATCGCCCGGACGATGCTGCGGGGCGCCGCCGTCGTCGTGCTGGACGAGGCCACGGCGGGTCTCGACCCGGAATCGGCGGCGGACGTGCTGGCCGCCTTCGACGAGCTGACGGCGTCGGCGACGACGATCAGCATCACCCACGACGCCGCGACGGCCCTGGCCGCGGACCGCGTGGTGTGGATCGAGGGCGGCAGGATCCGCCTCGACGGGACGCCCGCGGAGCTCCTGCAGGACGACGACGGGGTGTTCGCGGCCTGGGTGCGCCAGCAGTGGGACGACCCGCAGGTGCTCCTGGAGCGCGCCCCGTGAGCGCGCAGGACCCGCCCCGCCCGGCACTCCTGCCGGCCGCCGGGGTCCTCTTCGCCGCGGCGGACGGCGGGTCGGACGCGCTGGACGGGCTGGCCCGCCGCCTCGGCCCCGTGCACGGACGGGTGCGGGCCGACCACCTGCGCTACAAGCCGGGCCGCTCCGTGATCGGCCGGCTCAACGATTCCGACGGCACCCCGATCGGCTGGGTCTCCGGGTACGGTCCGGCGGCCGCCGACAAGGCCGCGCGCCTGCTGCGGACCGGCGCGAAGGCCGGGGTGGAGCTGCCGGTGTTCGAGCTGGGGGACGGGCACGTGCTCATCGCCGGCCCCATCGGCGCGGACAAGCGGCTGGGGCGCCTGATGCGCCGGACCGGGTCCGTGCGCGCGGACCGCTCCGTGCGCGGCGGCGTCCTGAACTACAACCCGGGGCGCCGGCTCGTCGTGCGCCGTCGCGACCTGCCCGCGTCCGGCGCGGGGCCGGGCGGCGACGTCGTGGTCAAACTGTCCCGCCGCCCGTACGGTCACGTCGCCCCGCTGGCGGCCGCGCTGAAGGCGGGCGGCGTCCCGGCCCTGGAGCCGCACCCGCTGGCCGGTCACGAGGAACACGCGCTCGCCTACGAGTACTACGGCACCGGGAACCTGGCCGCCGGCGGGGCCGGCGCGGAGTTCGAGCAGGCCGGTGGGCTGCTGCGCGCCTGGCACGCCTCGGGGGCGCGCGTGGAGGCCGCGACGTCGCTGCCCCGGCTCGACGCCACCGCGCGGATGGGCGCGGTCGTGGCCGGCGTCGAGGGGATCCTGCCGGGGGCCGGCGGTGCCGCGCGCCGGGCCGCGGAACGGCTGGGGGAGGCGCTCGCGGAGGCGGGCGGCGACGTCGTGCCCCTGCACGGCGACTACTCGCCCGACCAGCTGCTGCGCGGCGCCCGCGGCCTGCGCGTCATCGACGCCGACCGCGCCGCCTGGGGGCACCCCGGGTGGGACCTCGGCTGCTTCGCCGCCGCCGATCTGCTCGCGGGCGAGGCGGGGTCGGCGCCCGGGCTGGACACGGCCGCGGCCCTGCTGCGCGGCTACGGCGGCGCCCGGCACCTTCCGGCCTTCGCCGGCGCGCACGTGCTGCTGCGGGCCCTCGAGCCGTTCCGCGCCGCCGACCCGGACTGGGTCCCGCGGGTGTCCCGCCGCCTGGCGCTGGCCGAGCGCCTCGCCGCCGCACCGCCGGACGGCGGGGTCGCGGCGGTGCGGGACGCGCTGCGGGCCGTGACGCCGCTGCCGGAGGGGACGCCGTGACGGCCGGTCCGGCGAACGGCGCCGGGGCCCCGCCCGCCGCCGCTTCCGTGCCCCAGGAGGCCGGCGGGATACGCATCCGCCGCGCCTGGCCGCGCGCCGACGGCACGCAGACCGTCGAGGGGCACGACGGCGACGGTCGCCTGCGGGCGGGAACCTGGCACGGCGCCGGGGCCCGCCTCGACGTGCTCGACTTCGGCCGCGACGCCAAGCTGCCCGCGCTGCCCGGGGTACTGGCGCCGGGCGCCGAGCTGATCGTGCACCGGGCCGGCCGCCGCGCCGTCGTCCGCTCCGGGGACCGCTACGTCAAGGTGCTGCGCCCCGGCCGGGCGGCCGGCGTCGCCGAGGCGTCGACCCGGCTGGGGGAGCTCGTGCGCGACGCCGGCGGAGCGAGTGCCACCGTGCTGGAAACGGGGAACGACCGGGTGGTGTTCGACACCGTCCGCGGGGTCCCCCTGCGCAGCCTGCAGGGACCGGGCGATCTGGCCCGGTGGCGCGCGGCATGGCAGGAGTTCGCCCGGATGTGGGCGCGACTCGTGGGGCGGACGCCGCCGGCCGGCGCCGGCGGGAACGACTGGGCGCGGCACGACGCGCAGGCCGAGGCCGACGTCGTGCTGGCCTGGGTCGGGAACCTGCGCGGGCACGACCCGCTGGGGCTCGGCCGGGACGAGACGGAGCGCCTCGAGGAGCGGGCGCGGCGGGCGGTGTCCGGCCTGCTCGACGGCGCCGGCGACCGGCTGGTGCCCGCCCACCGGGACCTGCACGACGAGCAGCTGCTCTACGACCCGGCGGCGGGCCGGATCGGCGTGCTCGACTTCGACACGGCCGCGCTCGCCGAACCGGCCCTGGACCTCGGCAACCTGATGGCCCACCTGGCGCTGCGCCACGACCAGGGGCTGATCAGCGGGCCCGCCCGCGATGCCGCCCGCGACGTGCTCGCGGAGGCGGCCGAGGGCTGCGGAGTGTCCGCGGCCCGGCTGGCCGCCTACGAGAACGCGACCCGGCTGCGGCTGGTCGGCGTCTACGCGTTCCGGCCGCCGTGGCGGCAGCTCGCCCGCGACTGGCTCCGCGTGGGGTGACCGGCGTGGCGTGAGCGGGGCGGAGCGGCCGCCGGCGTGCACCGTTCGGGAGTGACGAGCGCCTCACCCCGGAATCATCCGGGACCTGTCGCCGGCCGGCGCGGCGGGGGCTGAGGGGTGGCCGGCGGGGTCGCCGGGATCGCCGTGTTGACGGGGATGCGGGCGGCTCCCCGCGCCCGCGATGGGAGGGGAGCGCCCGATTTTGCGCGGGGCCTCCTCGCTGGTAAAGTATTTCTCCGTTGCCCCCCTAGCTCAGTGGTAGAGCGCGTTCTTGGTAAGAACGAGGTCACGGGATCGATTCCCGTGGGGGGCTCTGAATGGAAGCCCGCGTCTGTGTCATGCAAACTGGCGCAGACGCGGGCGTTTCCATTCGTGGCGGCGTAGCTCAGCTGGTTAGAGCGCACGACTCATAATCGTGAGGTCCCGGGATCGAGTCCCGGCGCCGCTACCAACGGAAATCCCCGCAGATCCAGTGATCTGCGGGGATTTTTTCATGCTCCGATGCGTCCTGCGGCTTCGCCCCGGTCGATTGCTCGCGCGGATCACGCGATGCCTTCGCGGCATGCATGGTCAGACCATTGACCCGGCCTGTGATCTGGATTACGTTCTACGTTGGAAAGCGCAATCCCACACTCGCTGAAATCTGACCTCCAGAGGAGCACGTTCGATGATGAATCGTTTCACGATCCCAGTGCGGGGAGCCCTCGCGGCACTCGCCGTCGGTTGCCTCGCCGCCGGTTCGGTGTCGCCGGCGCTGGCGGCGCCCTCCGCCGGCGGGCCCGCCGCCCGCGAGCACGCCGAGCCCCTCACGTTGTCGGGCACCCAACTCGAGGACCTCGACCGGGGCCTGGTCGCGGTCGCCGCCGACGACCAGGTGTTCCTCAGCTGGCGGCTCCTGGCGTCGGAGGTCCGCGGGGCGTCCGCGGGCGGCATGACCGGCACCGGGTTCGTCGTCTACCGGGACGGGGAGCGGATCGCGGCGGTCGACTCCAGCACCAACTACGTCGATCCGGGCGGCACCGCGGAGAGCCGCTACGCCGTCGCCCCCGTCGTGAACGGCGTCGAACTGGACGCGGGCGAAGAGGCGACCGCGTGGGGCCGGGGCTACCACGACCTGCCCCTGCAGAAGCCGGCCGACGGCGTCACCCCGGCCGGCGAGGCCTACACGTACTCGGCCAACGACGTCTCGGTCGGCGACGTCACCGGCGACGGCGCCTACGAGTACGTCGTGAAGTGGGATCCGTCGAACTCCAAGGACGTCTCCCAGAAGGGGTACACGGGCAACACCTACCTCGACACCTACACGCTCGAGGGCGAGCTGTTGAACCGGATCGACCTCGGCGTCAACATCCGCTCCGGCGCGCACTACACCCAGTTCCTGGTCCAGGACTTCGACGGCGACGGCCGCAGCGAGATCATGGTCAAGACCGCGCCCGGCACCAGCTCCACCACGTACGACGACGGCGCGGCCGCCTCCACGTCCCACGTCACCCTGCCGGAGGCGGACGTCGCCGCCGGCGTCGGCCACGGCGACGACTACCGGATGAGCGCCGCCGACTACCGCGAGCACGTCATCGACCTGTTCGCCGCCTGGCACGAGCACCCCGAGGTCGCCGCCGGGAACTGGCCGGCCACGCTGGAGGAGGCGCTCGGCATCGACGCCGCCCACGACTACCCGCTCAGCCGGGCGGACGCCACCGAGCTCGCGGACTACTTCATCGACGAGTACGCCCCGGGCCGCAGCGGCCGCAACGACCTCACGACTTTCGAGGGCTTCGTCATCACTGGTCCCGAGTACCTGACCGTCTTCGACGGGGAGACCGGCGCCGAACTCGACACGGTCGACTACGACCCGGCCCGCGGCGACGACGGCCTGCTCTGGGGCGACTACGCCATGAGCCGGATCGAACCCGGCAACCGCGTGGACCGCTTCCTGGCCACCACCGCGTATCTGGACGGGGAGAAGCCGTCGGCCGTCTTCGCCCGCGGCTACTACACCCGCACGGCCGTCGCCGCCTACGATTTCGACGGCGAGCGGCTCAGCCAGCGTTGGCTCGCGGACAGCGGCCACGTGCCGATGGACAACCCCTTCGACGCCGCGCCGCACGGCAGCGACGGATCCGACCCGGTCTACGGCGAGATCGCCTCCCAGGGCTTCCACTCGATGATGCCGGCGGACCTCGACGGCGACGGCCGCCAGGAGATCTTCTACGGCGGGGCGGCGCTGGACGACGACGGCGGAGTCCTCTACAGCACCACGGACACCCTGCCCGCGGGCAGCGCGGCACCGGGCGAGACGGCGAAGCTCGGCCACGGCGACGCCATGCACGTCGGCGACCTGGATCCGGACCGCCCCGGCCTCGAGGCCTGGACCGTGCACGAGAGCGGAGCCTGGGCGCCGTACGGATCGGTGATGCGCGACGCCGCCACCGGCGATGTCCTGTTCGGCGCCTATTCCGGTCGCGACACGGGCCGGGGCATGGTGGGCGACGTCGACCCGAACACTCCGGGACTGGAGGTCTGGGCCTCGATGCCGGGCGGCACCGACGCCTCCGGCCTGCTGTCGGCCACCGGCGAGCACCTGGGCGACGAGACGCCCGGCACCAACGCGTCGATCCGCTTCGCCGGGGACGGCACCACCAGCATCATCGGTCGTGACGGCGACTCGCAGCCGGTGGTGCGCAATACCGCCGCCGGCACGGAGTGGGTGGCCGAGGGCACGCGAACCAACAACGGCACCAAGGGAAACCCGTCGCTCGTCGCCGACGTGCTCGGCGACTGGCGCGAAGAGCTGATCGTGCCGACCGAGGACTCGAGCGCACTGCGGTTCTACACCAGCACGGACCAAACCGACATCAAGCTGCCCACGCTGATGCACGACGCCCAGTACCGCTCGCAGGTCTCGGGCCAGCAGACCTCCTACAACCAGCCGGCCTACCCGGGCTACTACCTCGCCAGCGACGTCGACTACGGAGACGTCCCCGTCCTGACGGAGGCCGCGGCCCCGGCCGCGCCGAAGGTGAAGGACCGGAAGGGCGGCGAGCGCGACGAGGTCAAGGTCCGCGCCGGGCACCCGGCCTTCACGTACTTCGTCGACGGCGAGCCGGTGACGTCGGCGAACGGCAAGGTCGCGCTGGAGGGCGACGCCGTCGTCGTCGCCATCCCGAACCCGGGCTACCGGGTCGAGCAGGGCGCTCAGACCCGGTGGGAGGTGGGCGCCGGGGAATAGCAATCCGGCAGGAGGGCACGGATCGACCGAAAACCGGTCCGCAGTGTTCCTTTCCGTTACCGGTGCGTGAATTCTTGGTGGAAGGGGCTTCCGACCAGCGGCTTCGCGGTGCAGGGTGGAGGAGTCGCCGGTGTGGCGGCACAAAATCGGGGCGACGACCGTCCCCAGCGAAAGGACATGGCCCATGGCTGAACTGCTCGCTCTCCTGACCGGCCTGCTCTCGACCGTTACCGGTCTGCTGGACGGCGTCCTGGCCAACCTGCCGGCCTGACTCCCGGCAGGCACGATCAGAGGCGCCCCGCCGGGACGACGGCGGGGCGCCTCGTCGCGTGCGAACGCCGGTCCGGGGGTGCGATCGCGATAGGCTGGCTTATAAGCTTGGGGGAGTGGAAGAAGTCGAGTCGGCAGAAAGGACGGCCGTGGCAGAGGCAGATCAGCAGTTCCAGACGCGCGCCGAGCTCCGCCGAGCCCGGCAACGCGTGGCGGACGAGGCTGGACAGGGCAAGACCGGTCAACAGAACACAAGTCAGGGCGACGCCACGGGGGAAACGGCAGCCGAGTCCGAGAACACCGCAGAGGATCCCATCATTTCCGCCACCCCGAATTTCCGTCCGCAGACCGACGAGTCCCCGGCGCC
Organism: Zhihengliuella salsuginis; assembly: GCF_014651715.1. Classification (GTDB taxonomy): domain Bacteria; phylum Actinomycetota; class Actinomycetes; order Actinomycetales; family Micrococcaceae; genus Zhihengliuella; species Zhihengliuella salsuginis. The sequence goes on along the minus strand of NZ_BMXK01000010.1, from coordinate 4,152 downwards.
TGCAGCGAAGAGGCCGCTGGCCGCCAAGCGGGAGATCGAGGCGTCACTGATGGAGGACATCCCGTTGCCCCGCGACGGGGAGTCCACGCCGTCCGGGGGCTCGGCGTCGTCCGAGCCGTCGCCGCCGAAGAAGACGACGCCGGCCGCGCCGAACGCGTCGTCACCTGCAGCGCCGCGGCCCGCCCCGGCGACTGCCGCGGGGTCCGGCCCGCACGACGACGACCGGCGCACCTTCCTGCGCAACGCCGAGCAGGGCGACGTGCCGGCGCAGCAGGGTCTCCGCGGCTTCCTGAACCGCCTCGGCTTCAGCCTGGAGCCGACGGGCGAGGAACTGCGCGACCGGCAGTGTCGCGCCCAGGTGGGCCGCCGCGTCGGCCGGCCGAAGACCATCTCGATCGTCAACGGCAAGGGCGGCGCGAACAAGACGCCGACCACCGTCCTCCTGGCCTCCGTCTTCGGCCGGAATTCCAGCCAGTCGGTCCTGGCCTGGGACAACAACGGCACCCGGGGCACCCTCGGCTGGCGCACCACGGGCGACGAGCACAAGTCGCACGTCATGAGCCTGCTCGACGACGCCGACTCCCTCCTGAGCTCGAAACCGACGGAGCGCAGCATCGACGGGTACGTCCACTACCAGCCGTCGGACCGGTTCAGCGTGCTGCGCACCGAACCGACGCTGCTGGCCGCGGAGCAGTCCGTGAGCAGTGTGGACTTCGACTCCCTGTACGCCGTCGTCTCCCGCTACTTCCAGATCACGTTCGTCGATTCCGGAAACGACGAATCGGCCGAGCGCTGGCTGCGCATGATCGACCACACCGACCAGCTCGTCATCGCCTCGACCACGGTCGAGGAGCACGCGGAGGCCGGCGCACTTCTGCTGGAGGCGCTCACCAACCGCGGCGGACGCTACGCGGAACTGGCGCGCAACGCCGTCGTCATCGTCTCGGAGCCGTCGCCGAGCCCGAAGCCGGGGCAGCTGCGCCGCATCACCCGCGGCTTCGAGCACCTGGCCCGCTCCGTCGTCGCGGTGCCGTACGATTCGCACCTGGTCAAGGGGCAGATCCAGTTCGAGGCGCTCAAGCCGGCCACCAAGCGCGCGTGGCTGCACGCCGCGGCCGCGGTGTCCGACGGACTCGCGGACTGACGCGGCCGCCGGAGTCGCGCCGATAGACTGGGAAATATGCTTTCGATTCCGTGGGACGCGCTGTCCCCGCTCTACAAGACCCTCGTCGGCCTGTCCATGGGACTCTCGGCGATCGGGATCGTCCTGGCCATCATCGGCGCGAGCACCGAGACCCTGCCGCTGCTCTACTCGGCTGTCGGCGTCATCATCATCGGCGTGCTGCTCCATGTCGGCGGCCTGGTCGTGAGGGGCCGGGACGCCAGGGCCTACCGTCTCCAACAAGAACATTCGCCGCGCCGTTGAGCGCGGGAGTCCAACCGCAAAGGACGATCATGAGCATCAGCCCCGACCTCGCCGGACGCGTCTATCCGGCGGGTGACCCGTACATCGTCGGCCGCGAGAAGATCCGCGAGTTCGCGGCGGCCGTCAAGGCGACCAGCGCCGCGCACTTCGACGTCGAGGCCGCCGGTGCGCTCGGCTACGCCGACGTCGTCGCCCCGCCCACGTTCGCCGTGCTGATCGCCCAGCGGGCCGACGCCCAGCTGATCGCCGACCCGGAGTCAGGGATCGACTTCTCGCGCGTCGTCCACGCCGACCAGCGCTTCACCCACCACCGTCCGATCGTCGCCGGCGACGAGCTCGTCACGGAACTGCACGTCGACACGGTGCGGGCGATGGGCGGCGGCGCCATGATCACCACGCGCGCCGAGATCTCCACCACCGGCGGCCGGCACGTGGCCACCACCATCTCGTCCCTGCTGGTCCGCGGAGAGGAATAACCCATGAGCATCGATTTCGATTCCCTGTCCGTCGGCGACTCCATCGGCGAGACGGTCGTCTCCGTCAACCGGGCGGATCTGGTCCGCTACGCGGGCGCGTCGGGCGACTTCAACCCCATCCACTGGAACGAGCGCTTCGCCACCGAGGTCGGCCTGCCGGGCGTCATCGCGCACGGCATGTTCACCATGGGGTCCGCGGTTCAGCTCGTCACCGACTGGGTCGGGGACCCGGGCGCCGTCGTCGACTACCAGACCCGCTTCACCAAGCCCGTCGTCGTCGAGGACGTCGCCGGCGCCTCGCCGACCGACGCCGCCGGGACCGAGATCTCGGTCTCCGGCAAGATCGGGACCAGGGACGACGACGCCCGCACCGTCCGCGTCGACCTCACCGTCTCTGCCGCTGGCCAGAAGGTCCTGGTCAAGTCGCAGGCCGTCGTCCGGTTCTAGGCGATCATGAAGCTGGCTGATCTCACCACCACCGCCGTCGGAGGCGACGCCGCCCGCTACGTCGAGGCGACCACCGAGCGCGAGCTGATCGATGCCGTCACCGCCGCCGACGACGCGGGCGACGACGTCCTGCTGGTCGCCGGCGGCTCGAACCTCGTCGTCGACGACGCCGGGTTCGAGGGCACGGTCATCCGGGTCGCCACCCGGGGGAGCAGCCTCGAGGACCTGGCGTCCTGCTCGGGCGGGATGATCGCGGTCGAGGCCGGGCACGACTGGGACGCGTTCGTCGCGGAGAGCCTCGAGGGCGGCTTCGTCGGCCTGGAGGCACTGTCCGGCATCCCCGGATCGGCCGGCGCGACCCCCGTGCAGAACGTGGGCGCCTACGGCACGGACGTCTCGCACACGATCGCGCGCGTGCGCACGTGGGACCGGGTCACCAGGCAGACGGTCTCGTTCGCCAACGCCGACCTCGGGTTCGGATACCGCGATTCGATCCTCAAGCGGGCCACGGCCAACGGGTCGCCGCGGTATGTGGTGCTCCAGGTGGTGTTCCAGCTCAAGCAGGGAACGCTGGGGGCGCCGATCGGCTATGGCGAGCTCGCCAAAGCGGTCGGCTCGGACGTGGGCGGGCGGGTCGCCGCCCGGCAGATCCGAGCGGCCGTGCTCGAACTGCGTGCGGGCAAGGGCATGGTGCTGGATCCCGAGGACCGGGACACGTACTCGACGGGTTCGTTCTTCACGAACCCCGTCGTCGACGAGTCGCTGGCCGCGACCCTGCCGGAGGACGCCCCGCGCTACCCGGTGGCCACCGAGTCGGGCGAGCGGGTCAAGCTCTCCGCCGCATGGCTGATCGACCGGGCCGGCTTCGGCAAGGGCTACGGTCTCGAGGGGACGGACGGCTTCCCGCTGGCGGAGGGGCGGGCCGCCCTGTCGACGAAGCACACCCTGGCGATCACGAACCGCGGCGACGCGACGGCTTCGGACATCCTCGCGGTCGCCCGGGCGGTGCGCGCGGGCGTGGCCGACAAGTACGGGATCACGCTGCACAACGAGCCCCTGCTCATCAACTGTGCGCTCTAGCATCCTGCGGCCGCCGGCCTGGAGATGACGGTTCGGCTACGGCCGCCGATACCCTCTGGACAGCACTCTGACAGGGGAGCATGATGGGCCCATGGGCACGCATACTGAGAACTCAAAGCACGAGACGAGCCTTGAACACGCCATGGAGATGGCGGACGGCAACCTCAAGGAGGCCAAGCGTCTCCGGGACAAGGCGCGTGAGTATTTCGAGGCCGGCGACATCGACGAGGACCGGTTGAAGTCCATCGAGCGGCTCTACGACATCGCGGCCGAGGACGCGCAGCGCACCCACCACGAGGTGTAGTTAACGTCGCGGGGCGCTCGCGCTTCTTCCACCCGCTCCTGTTCGAGCACGCGGCGGCCGACGAGCTGCGAGCCTATCTGGACCGCGCCGAGGCCGAGTTGCTGGGGCACCTCGAGGCCGACGAGGCCTGATCTGCGGCTAAGTCCCCGGTGCCGCCATCACGCGCACTGCTGCTCGTCGTCTGCGTCGGGCTGGCCGGGCTGTGCGGGGTGCTGCGCTGTGGTGGCGGCGTTGTGCTGGAAGTCATGGAGTTCCTCCGGCGTGTAGCCGAGGTGGTGCATGGTGCGCCGGGTTCCGGTCGCGTGCTGGTCGGCTGCGATGAGGCCGGTCCGGCCGCCCGGACTGGTGTCTGCCGGGCCGGCGTCTGCCGGGCTGGTGTTGCGTTCGCGGCGCAGGTTCCGGATGGTGTGGACTCGTTG
>NZ_BMXK01000009.1 GCF_014651715.1 Zhihengliuella salsuginis | reverse complement strand
TAATGTCCCAGCAGCAAAGTCCAGCAGACGCGCCTTAAACCCTGCGATTAGTTCAGCAGTCTCCTAGACGGCGTCGGACCCGCGAACCACCCGGCGTCGACCCGCCGGTAGTCCCCGCCGCGGCCTTCGTCCACGATACGGTGGCGCCATGACGCACAGCACAACTGAGACCTCGATTCGTCGCACCCCGACGGCCATCGACGCCGCGGCCGACGAGTACTACCAGGCGCTCCTGGCCCTGAGCCCGGAGTTCGCCACCATCCTGGGTGTGCCCGGCCGCGAGACCGAGTACGGGGACTACTCCCCCGCCGGACGCGAAGCCGAGGCCGAGGCCGCCCGGACCGCGCTCGAGAGCCTGTCGGGCCTCCAGCCGGTCGACGACGTCGACGCCGTGACTCTGGACGCCATGCGCGAGCGGCTCGGGCTGGAGCTCGAGATCCACGCCACGGGCATCACCGAACTCAACAACGTCGCCTCCCCCGCGCAGTCGATCCGCAGCATCTTCGATCTGATGCCGTCCGCCACCGTGGCCCAGTGGGAGCACATCAGCGGGCGGCTGGCGAACGTCCCGGACGCGCTGACCGGCTACGCCGAATCCCTGCGCGCCAGCCGCGACGCCGGGAAGGTCCCGGCCCGCCGCCAGGTCGAGATCGTCATCGAGCAGACACGCGAATACGCCGCCGAGGACGGGTACTTCGAGCAGCTGGCCCAGAACGCGAAACCGGCGGACGCGGAGCTGCCCGCAGAACTCCAGGTCGAATTGACCACCAACGCGCGCATCGCGGCCGAGGCGTACGGCGCGTTCGCGGACTTCCTCCAGATCGAGCTCCTGGACGCGGCCCCGGCCCGGGACGCCGTCGGGCGCGAGCACTATGCGCTCATGTCCCGCCGGTTCCTCGGCGCCGCCGTCGACCTCGAGGAGACCTACGCGTGGGGTATCGGCGAGCTCGAGCGGATCATCACCGAACAGCGCCGGGCCGCCGAGAAGATCGAGCCCGGGGCCTCGATCTCCGAGGCCAAAGAGATCCTCAACGCCGATCCGGACCGCGAACTCCACGGCACCGACGCCCTGCGGGCGTGGATGCAGTCGAAATCGGACGCCGCGCTGGCCGCGATGAAGGACGTGCACTTCGAGATCCCGGCTCCGATGGACCAGCTGGAGTGCCTCATCGCGCCGACGCAGGAGGGCGGCGTCTACTACACGGGCCCCTCCGACGACTTCTCGCGCCCCGGCCGCATGTGGTGGTCCGTCCCGGCCGGCGAGGACCGGTTCACCACCTGGGCCGAGACGACGACGGTCTACCACGAGGGCGTGCCGGGCCACCACCTGCAGATTGCGACGGCGACGCGTCTGAAGGACACGCTCAACGCGTGGCGCCGCAACGTCTCCTTCACCTCCGGCCACGCCGAGGGCTGGGCGCTCTACGCCGAGCGCCTGATGCACCAGCTCGGCTTCCTGGACGACCCGGGCGACTACCTCGGCATGCTCGACATGCAGCGGATGCGCGCCGCGCGCGTCGTCTTCGACATCGGGGTCCACCTCGAACTGGCGATGCCCGAGAGCTGGAACGAGGAGCTGATGGGTGCCGGCGCCCCGGGCCAGACCTGGGAGCCGGAGGTCGGCTTCGAGTTCCTGGCCCAGCACCTCGACCTCTCCGCCGGACAGCTGAACTTCGAGTTCACGCGCTACCTCGGGTGGCCGGGCCAGGCGCCGTCGTACAAGATCGGCCAGCGCCTCTGGGAGGAGATCCGCGCCGCCCGCGAGGAGCAGGAGGGTGGGGACTTCGACCTCCGGGCCTTCCACACCGAGGCCCTCGCGGTCGGTTCGGTCGGTCTGGACACGCTGCGGCGCGCCCTGCTCGGGTGACCCGACGCACACAGGTGTCACATAGCGCCACAGAAGCTTCATCTTCTTGGCGTCCGGCACCTAGTGTCACCGGGTGAGCACTCAAACTTCCACCTCGACGAAACCGCGCCTGCCCCGCTGGATGACGGCCTTCGGACCCCAAGTCATCGCCGCCCTGATCGTCGGCGTGATCCTCGGCCTCGTCGCCAAGGCGACCGGCAGCACCGCCGACGACCCGAACGCGCTGGGCCAGACCCTGCAGATCATCGGGTCCTCCTACGTGTCCCTGCTGCGCACGGCCGTGATCCCGCTGATCTTCTTCGCGATCATCGCGTCGATCGCGAACCTCTCGCAGGTCTCCAACGCCGCCCGGCTGGCGTGGAAGACGCTGCTGTGGTTCGCGATCACGGCGCTGATCGCCGTCGTCATCGGCATCGTGCTGGGCACGGTCTTCCAGCCCGGCGTCGGCACGGGCCAGGAGACTCCGGCCGGCTACGACGGCGGCACGGGCAGCTGGCTCGGCTTCCTCCAGGGCCTGATCCCCTCGAACTTCCTCGGCCTCGACGTCTCGGCGAGCTTCTCGCCGGACGACCAGTCGGTGTCGAACCGCGTGAGCTTCAACGTCCTGCAGATCATCGTGATCGCCATCGCCGTGGGCGTCGCGACCCTGAAGATCGGCCAGGCCGCCGACCCGTTCCTGAGCTTCTCCCGCTCCACCCTGGCGATCATCCAGAAGGTCCTCTGGTGGATCATCCGCCTGGCGCCGCTGGGCACCATCGGCCTGCTCGGCAACGCCACCGCGACCTACGGCTGGGACACCATCGGGGCGCTCGGCAAGTACACGGCCGCGATCTACGTCGGCCTCGCCCTCGTGCTCTTCGTGGTCTACCCGGTCCTGCTGAAGGTCAACGGCCTCTCCTTCCGGAAGTACTTCGCCGGCGCCTGGCCGGCCATCCAGCTGGCCTTCGTCTCCCGCTCCTCGGTGGGCACCCTGCCGCTGAGCCAGCGCGTGACCGAGCGCAACCTCGGCGTCCCCGGCGGGTACGCCTCGTTCGCGGTCCCGCTGGGAGCGACCACCAAGATGGACGGCTGCGCGGCGATCTACCCGGCGATCTCGGCGATCTTCGTGGCCCAGTTCTTCAATGTGGACCTGAACGTCATCCACTACCTGCTGATCGTCCTGGTCTCGGTCGTCGGCTCCGCCGCCACCGCCGGAACCACCGGCGCGACCGTCATGCTGACCCTGACCCTGACGACCGTGGGGCTGCCGCTCGAGGGCGTCGCCCTCCTGCTCGCCGTGGACCCGATCCTCGACATGGGCCGCACCGCGGTCAACGTCGCCGGGCAGATCCTGGTGCCGGCCATCGTGGCCAAGCGCGAGGGGATCCTCGACGAGCAGACCTACAACGCCGCCAACCCCCTCGACCCGTTCGAGGAGGACGACGACGCGGTCGACGGCCCGGCTTCCGGCGGAGCCGCCGAGGACGACGACAAGGAGCTCGTCTCCTCGCGCAGCTGACTCCCCTGCCCGCGGACGGGCGCAACATCGGCATCACGACGACGGCCGGCATCCTCTCGACGAGGGTGCCGGCCGTCGCTGTACCCGGCCTGCGACAGCGGACGCCGGCCTGAACGTTTTGCACACCGTGCAAAGTTGCACGTAGTGTAAAGAGGTGATGACGACTCGAGGCACCCCCTCCCCCGCACCGCCGGACGCAATGATCGGCGGACCCGCGGGCGAGCCCGTGTCCCGCCGCGAGCAGAACAAGCTGGCGACACGCAGCGCGATCGTCGCGGCCGCCGTCGACATGCTGCGCGCAGATCCCCACGAGCCCGTCACCGCGGACCGCGTGGCCGACGCCGCCGGCATCTCCCGCCGGACCTTCTTCAACTACTTCGGCTCGATCGAGGCCGCATTGAACGTCCCGATGGACGATTTCCTCGAACTCGCGGTTGCGAACCTGGGCCCCGTGCCCGAGGACATCGCCGTCGCCGAAGCCGCGGTCCGCGCCATCCGTGACGCGATCAGCGCCGACGCGCTGCGGCCCGTGGCCGAGCTCTTCCTCCTCGCGCAGTCGAACCCGCAGCTGGCCCGGCTCCAGATGGAATCGTGGGACACCTGCGCCGAGCGGATCCTCGCCTTCCTCCGGGACTCCACCTGCGACGTCCCGCCGCTGGCCGCGGCCGCCTTCGCGCAGGCGATCGTGGGTGCCGGCCGCGCCGCTTTCGCCCACTGGGGCCACGAGCTGGACGAGCACGGCGACGGGGGCACGCTCGAGCTCAGCCTCCGCCGCGCGTCCCTCGAGCGCCTCCAGGCGACCGTCATCGAGTCCCTGACCCAGCTCCGCGACGGCTTCCCGGCCCTGCAGACCACCTCCGCCTGACGGCGCCCCTCTCCTCGACGCCCCGAAAGGCAACCACCGTGGCTTCATTTCTCTACCGGATCGGCCGGGCCGCATTTCGCAGGCGCTGGTGGTTCATCACCGCCTGGGCTGCCGTGCTCACGATCGTCGCACTGTCGGCGGGCCTGTTCATGGGCACCCTGACGAACCAGTTCTCGATCCCGGGCACCGAGACGCAGCAGACCCTGGACCGGCTCAAGGAGGAGCTTCCGGAGGCGGCCGGCGGCACGGGCACGATCGTCTTCCAGACGAAGGACGGCGAGCCGTTCACCCAGGAGCAGAAGAGCGCCGTCGCCTCCGCCCTCGCCGAACTCGAGGACCTCGACCCGGTCCGCGAGGCCCGCGAGCCCTTCGCAACCCAGCAGCAGCTCGACGACGCCCTGGCGGAGCTGGAGGACGGTCGTGCCGAGCTCGACGAGGGGCGCGCCGACCTCGAGGATGGCAGAGAACAGCTCGCAGACGGCAAGCAGCAGCTTCAGGACGGCCGCGCCGAGATCGCAGACGGCTGGGAGCAGCTCGAAGCCGGCAAGCAGGAACTCGCCGACGGGCGCGCCCAGCTCGAAGAATCCCGCCCGGAGCTCGAGCAGGCCCGAAACCAGTTGGCTGAGGGCCGCGCCGAATACGAGGCCGGCAAGGCACAGCTCGAGGAAGGCCGTGCCGAATACCAGGCCGGAAAGCAGAAGCTCGAGCAGGGCCGCACCGAGTACCAGAGCGGGCTGGACGAGTACCGCGCCGGCGTCGAGGAGATCGAGGCCGGAAAGAAGCAGATCGCCTCGGCGCAGCAGGACCTCGCCGACGGGCAGTCGGAGATCGACGCCGGGCGCACCCAATACGACGCCGGCGTCGCGCAGCTGACGTCGCAGTTCGGCGTGAGCACGCTCGCCGAGGTGACGCAGGCGCTGGACGCCCAACAGGCACAGCTCGACGCCGCCGCCGAATCCGGCCAGATGTCGGATGAGGAGATCGCCGCGTCGCAGGCGAAGATCGACGAGGGCCGCGCCGCCGTCGCACAGCTGACGCAGACGGACGCGCAGCTCGACGCGGGCCAGGCCGAGCTGGACCAGGGCCGCGCGACGCTGGAATCGAAGCAGCGCGAGCTCGCGGCCGGCGAGGCCGAACTCGCCGACGCCAAGCAACAGCTCGATGCCGCCAAGCAGGAGATCGAGCAGGGCCAGTCCGAACTCGACGCCGCCGCCGCGCAGCTCGCGGAGGGCCAGTCCGAGCTCGACGCCGCCGCCGCGCAGCTCGCCGAGGGCGAGGAGCAACTCGCCGCCGGCGAGCGCGAGTTCGCCGCCGGAGAGGAAGAACTGGCCGCCGGCGAAGCGGAGATCGCGGCCAACGAGGAGCGGCTCACCGAAGCCGAGGAAAAGCTCGAGGCCGAGGCCGCAAAGATCCCTGACGCCGAAGCCGAGATCGCAGAGGGAGAGGCCGAACTCGCCGACGCCGAGGACCAGATCAGCCTCGGCGCCCGCCAGGCCGCGTCGAGCGAGGGCCTGCGCTTCGTCTCCGAGGACGGCACGACGGCGGCCGCCTCCATCCAACTCGTCGGCTCGACCGACGCGATGACTCCCGAGGAGCGCGAGGAGATCCAGCGGGTCGCCGGCGCCGTCGAGGCCGACGGCATCGACGTCGACTACTCCAAGGAGATCGTCCAGGACCTCAGCGAGGTCTTCGGGGCGGCGGAGATCATCGGCATCGTGATCGCCGCGATCGTCCTGTTCGTCATGCTCGGAACGGTCGTCGCGGCGGGACTGCCGCTGGTCGTCGCCGTGCTCGGGGTCGCCGTCGGCGTCGGGTCCACGATGGCCCTCTCCAGCGTGATCGAGATGGCCTCGATCACCCCGGCGTTGGCGCTCATGCTCGGCCTCGCGGTGGGCATCGACTACTCGCTGTTCATCGTCCACCGCCACCGCCGACAGCTGCTCGAGGGCATGGAGATGGAGGAGTCGATCGGCCGCGCGACGGGTACCAGCGGCAACGCCGTCGTCTTCGCCGGCCTGACCGTGGTCATCGCCCTGGCCGCCCTCGTGGTCCCGGGCCTGCCCTTCCTGTCGATCCTGGGGCTGTCGGCGGCGTTCACCGTGGCGGTCTCGGTGGTCATGGCGCTCACCCTGACCCCGGCGCTCCTCGCCGCGCTCGGGCATCGGCTGCTGTCCAGGAAGGCCCGCGCCCGCGCGGCGGCGGCCCGCCAGTCCGTGGCCGGCGGCGTGGCGCCGCCGCACGCGGACGCCGGGTCCGGAACCGGCCACGAGCGCACGACGGCGAAGCGCGGCTGGGGTGCCCTCACGACCCGCCGCCCGTGGATCACCGCGATCGTCTCCGTGGCGGTGCTCGGCATCGTCGCCCTGCCCGCGCTCGATCTGCGCACGGCCCTGCCGGACGGCGGCGCCGAGCCGGAGGGCTCCAGCGCCCGCACCGCCTACGACGAGGTGGCCGAGCGCTTCGGCGCCGGCTACAACGGCCCGCTCATGGCCGTCGTCGACCTGCCCCGCGCGGACGGTGGCGCTGCTCTCGAAGACGACGCCGCGCTCGAGGCGAACCTCGACGTGTCCGACTACCTGCGCGAGATGGACGGCGTCGTCGCCGCGGTTCCGGTGTCCACCAACGAGGAGAACACGGTCGGCGTCATCCAGATCATCCCGGAAACGGGGCCGTCGGACGCGGCGACCGAGGAGCTGGTGCACGACCTGCGCGCCGAGAAGGGTGCGATCGCGTCGGCCACCGGGGCCGAGGTGTCCGTCACCGGCCAGGTGGTCGGCCAGATCGACGTGTCGGAGAAGCTCGCCGAGGCGCTGCCGGTCTACCTGGGCATCGTCGTGGGCCTGTCGCTGATCCTGCTCCTGCTGGTCTTCCGGTCGATCGTGGTGCCGCTGCTGGCCACGGCCGGGTTCCTGCTCTCGCTGTTCGCCGCGTTCGGCGCCACCGTGGCGGTCTACCAGTGGGGCTGGCTGGGCGGGGTCTTCGGCGTCACCGCGCCGGGTCCGATCATGAGCTTCCTGCCCATTCTGCTGACCGGGATCCTGTTCGGACTGGCCATGGACTACCAGGTCTTCCTGGTCTCCGGGATGCGCGAGGCCTTCGCCCACGGGGAGAACGCGCGCGACGCGGTGAAGTCCGGCTTCCGGCACGCCGCTCCGGTGGTGACGGCGGCGGCGCTGATCATGGCCAGCGTCTTCGCCGGCTTCATCTTCAGCCACATGACGATGATCCGGGCCATCGGCTTCTCGCTGGCCTTCGGCGTCCTCTTCGACGCGTTCGTGGTCCGCATGACGCTCACCCCGGCCGTCATGCACCTGCTGGGCCGCCACGCCTGGTATCTGCCGCGCTGGCTGGATCGGATCCTGCCGGATGTCGACGTCGAGGGGGCCAGGCTCCAGGGCCGGCAGGACGCGGCGCCCGCCGCCGACGGCGCCCTCGGCGTGGACGCCGCGTTCGGCCGGGACGGCGAGTTCTACGCCGAGACTCCGTCCTCACCGGCGACGAGCGAACTGCCGGCGACCAGCAGCCGCCCCTAGCCCCGGCGTCGTTCCCCCTCCCGCCGCGGCATCCACCGTGGCGGGAGGGACGGGCACGGGCGAGCGCAGGCGTATACGGTGGTGCCATGACCGAGAACGCCGACCCCGCACCCGCACCCGCCGCCGCCGCCGACACCGCCGACCTGCCGCTGCTGGTCCTCGCCTCCCAGTCGCCGGGGCGCGCGAAGATCCTCACCGACGCGGGGATCGCGTTCGAGACGATCGTGTCCGAGGTCGACGAGGACGCGGCCGTGGCCGACGCGGAGCAGCGCTTCGGGGGCCTCTCCCCCGCCGACACCGCGCTTCTGCTGGCGCGGACGAAGGCCGAGGCCGTCGCCGCGGTCGAGGGCGCGGACGGGGCCGTGGTGCTGGGCTGCGACTCGGTCTTCGAGCTCGACGGCGAGCCCTACGGCAAGCCCTACACCCGGGAGGTCGCCGCAGAGCGCTGGCGCGGGATGCGCGGGCGCACCGGCGTACTGCACACCGGGCACTGGCTGATCGACAACCGCGCCCCGGGCGGAGACTCCGAGGAGGACGCCGGCACGGGAGTCACCATGGGCGCTGTCGCCTCGGCCGCCGTCACGTTCGGCCGCCCGTCCGATGCGGAGATCGCGGCCTACGTGGCGACCGGGGAACCGCTCTTCTGCGCCGGCGCCTTCACGATCGACGGCCGCGGCGCGGCGTTCATCGAGCGCGTCGAGGGCGACCCGCACGCGGTGGTCGGGCTCTCGGTCTCGACGCTGCGCGACCTGCTGGACCCGATGGGCCTGTCCATCACCGATCTCTGGACCTGAACCGCCCGACCGGCCCATCACCCTGCACCGGCAATTTCCGGCAGCGCCTACGGAACCACACCCCCTGTCCGGGCACCACCTGGCTCTGTCGGCACGTCGATACTCTGCCGGTTTAACAGCAGAGTTTCGACGCAAGACCAGAGTCACGCCGGTATCATCCCCTGCGCGGCACGCCGGCGACCGTCAGAATCCGTTCGAGCCGCCCGGGATCCAGCACATCCCCCCATGTCCATCTGGCGACCCCCGCCCCCGTGCGCCTGATGCGGTCCTCCCGCACCTTCTCCGCCATCAGGACGGATCCGCCGGCCCGGCCCGCCTCCGCCGCGATCCGCCCGTATTTCTCCTCGCCGTCGAATTCGCCGACCACATCGGCTTCCGGCCAGCCGAAATCCGTCCGCGCGACGAATCCGTCCGCGTCGCGCACCTCGTATTGGAGAACCGGGGCCGCGAAACCCAGCCGGTCGATCACCACACGACTCAGGGATTCCCCCGGCGACTCCGCAGCAGCATCTGCGAACCCGACGACTCGTCGAGCTCGGTTGCTCTTGCGGCTCTCCACAACGTGAGGAATCCGGGCGAGCACGGCCGCTTTGTCCGTCCGCTGCCTGGCGCGGCCGGCGAGTGCCGCATCGAGAACAATGACGGCCTCGTCGAACGGCAGGTACCCGGCGCACTGGGCAACGGTGTCCACGAACTCCGAGATGGCGATTCCCCCTTGCAACTCGTGAATTCGCGGAAGCGGAAGGTACTGGTGCCGGACGCCGAATCCGCGGGGTGGGAACCTCTCGTTCGGTGGCGCGACGGCGTGCGGACTCCGGAGGCGCCGGGGCTCGTCGCGGCGGATCCCACCGTGCCGAACGGCTCTGACCTCCACATCCGGCGGGACGGTCTTCAGCGGCAGTCCCCAGATCCGGGCGGCCGTGCGCAGAATGAACGCATGTCCCGGCAGCGACCTGGCAACCGCCTCGGCAAAGTAGTCGTAGCGTCCCCAGGCGCTGCGACGCCGCCAATCGTCGGCGTCGACATAGCATCCCCGACGAAGTCGCAGCAGCTCGCCCCGGTGGTAGGCCCTGCGTATCGCGGCACCGTCCACGCCCTGCTCGCCGGAGCCAGTGAAGATGAGAGGGAAGATCATCCGCCCACTCTGCCGTCGTCCAAACTCCGGCGGGCACGCTGCCGGCCGGGCTGTGGAGAACTCCCCGTCGCACTCTCCGCTCCCACCGGCTCGGCACGGGGCAGTCTCGACCCACGGTCGTTGTAGGGACCCTACAAATATGCCGGGGCGGCACGCGGAAAATCCCGGTTTGGTGCGTTGAAACCCCACAAGTGCCGGTAGGCTCCTTCGTGTTCGAGAGAAGGAGACCGCACACACCATGGCCAAGCTGTCCAAGGTCCTCATCGCCAACCGCGGTGAAATCGCCGTCCGCGTGATCCGCGCCGCACGCGACGAGGGCATCGCCTCCGTCGCCGTGTACGCCGATTCCGACCGCGACGCCCTGCACGTCCGCCTCGCCGACGAGGCGTACGCCCTCGGCGGCGACACCGCCGCCGAGTCCTACCTCGTGATGGACAAGGTCCTCGACGCCGCGGCCGCCTCCGGCGCCGACGCGGTCCACCCCGGGTACGGATTCCTCTCCGAGAATGCCCAGTTCGCCCAGCGGGTCATCGACGCCGGCCTGACGTGGATCGGCCCCTCCCCGGAGGCGATCGCCAAGCTGGGCGACAAGGTGCAGGCCCGCCACATCGCGGAGAAGGTCGGCGCCCCGCTGGTCCCCGGGACCAAGAACCCCGTCGAGTCCACCGACGAGGTCGTCGCCTTCGCCGACGAGCACGGCCTGCCCCTGGCCATCAAGGCCGCGTACGGCGGCGGCGGCCGCGGCATCAAGGTCGCGCGCAACCGCGAGGACATCGCCGAGCTCTACGAGTCGGCGGTCCGCGAGGCCACCGCGGCGTTCGGCCGCGGCGAGTGCTTCATCGAGCGGTTCCTCGACGCCCCGCGCCACGTCGAAACGCAGTGCCTGTCCGACGCGCAAGGCAACGTCGTCGTCGTCTCGACCCGCGACTGCTCGCTGCAGCGCCGCAACCAGAAGCTCGTGGAGGAGGCGCCCGCGCCGTTCCTCTCCGCGGAACAGAACGAACGGATCTACGAGGCGTCGAAGGCGATCATGCTCGAGGCCGGATACGTCGGCGCGGGGACCTGCGAGTTCCTCGTCGGCCAGGACGGCGTCATCTCCTTCCTGGAGGTCAACACCCGCCTGCAGGTGGAGCACCCCGTCTCCGAGGAGGTCACGGGACTCGACCTGGTCCGCGAGCAGTTCCGGCTGGCCCGCGGCGAGGCGCTCGGCTACACCGACCCCGAGATCCGCGGGCACTCCTTCGAGTTCCGCATCAACGGCGAGGACGCCGGCCGCAATTTCATGCCGGCACCCGGCACCATCTCCTGCCTGAAGCTGCCGACTGGTCCCGGCGTGCGCGTCGACTCCGGCGTGGAGGAGGGAGAGTCCGTCTCCGGCAACTTCGACTCGATGATCGCCAAGCTCATCGTCACCGGCTCCTCCCGCGCCCAGGCCGCCCAGCGCGCCCGCCGCGCCCTCGCCGAGATGGCGATCGAGGGCATGCCGACGGTCCTGCCGTTCCACCGCGCCGTCATGGCGGATGCCGCGTTCGTCCCGGCCGACGGCCCGTTCAGCGTCCACACGCGCTGGATCGAGACGGAGTTCGAGAACACGATCGCCCCGTTCGATGCCGCCGGCTCCGCGCTGGCCGCTGAGGACGAGGGCGAGCGCCAGTCGGTCACGGTCGAGGTCGGCGGCAAGCGCCTCGAGGTCGTGCTGCCGGCCGGCCTCGGCGCCGCGGCGGCCCCGGCCAAGTCCGGCAAGGCGAAACGCAAGCGCTCCTCGCGCTCCGGCTCCGCGGCCGCGGCGGCTTCTGGCGACGCTCTGACGTCCCCGATGCAGGGCACCATCGTCAAGGTGGCGGCGCAGGACGGCGACACCGTGGCCGAAGGCGACCTGATCGTGGTCCTCGAGGCCATGAAGATGGAGCAGCCGCTCACGGCCCACAAGGCCGGCACCATCGAAGGACTGACCGCCGCCGTGGGCGAGACGGTCAACGCGGGCGCCGCGATCGCGACGATCGCGGACTAGCTCCGCCCCGCCCGCACCAGCACGACGGCGCCGCTCACCCCACGGGGTGGGCGGCGCCGTCGTGCTCCGGCCGGGTCCCGGCAGACGCCGGCTGCGGGCGCATGGCCCCTGCGCGCACGAGGCCGATGGCGGCCTCGACGGCACCGCGCAGGACGACGTCGTTCCCGTGGCGGGAGGCGACCAGCTCGGCCTTGGAGAGCGTCGCGTCCTGGTTGACGATCTCGCGGGTGCGCTGCAGCACGGGCTCCACGGATTCGGCGACGGCTCCGGCGATGATGATGCGGTCGAGGTCGAGCAGCCCGGACAGGAGCATGACGACCGGAGCGAGGCGCTCGGCGAGGCCGTCGACGATCTCGCGCGCGAACGGGTCCCCGCAGCGCGCAGCCGCGAACACGTGGTGGGCCTCGATCTCTGCGCGCCCCAGGTTCCCCAGCGCGCTCCGGGCCAACCGGTCGGCGGGCGCCTCCCGGATGGCGGCGCGCGCCCGCTGCGCGAGGCCGTGCGGGTGCTCGACCCCGGACACCATGTCCAGCACGCGCATCTCCCCCACCCCGCCGTGGGAACCGCGCAGCAGCATCCCGTCGACGACGATGCCGGCGCCGAACCGCTCCCCGGACAGCAGCGTCGCGAAGGCGCGGACCCCGTCGTCGGCGCCGGCGGCGGCCTCGGCGATCGCGGCCAGGTTGGCGTCGTTGTCGACGACGACGTCCCAGGGCTCGTCGGCGAAGACCGTGACGAAATCCGGATTCATGCGCGGCCAGAAGTTGTCGGCCGCGTCCGACGGGGAGCGCCCGTCGCGGTCGACCGGGGCCGGGGCCCCGATGACGACGGCCGCCACCGCGTCCCGGTCCACTCCGGCTTCGGCGATCGCGGCCCCGACGAGATCGCGCAGGTCCGTGCGGCGCCGTTCCGCTGTCGCAGCCGGGTCGCTGGCCCGCTTGACGCGGCCGAGTTGATTCCCGTGCAGGTCGGCCACGCTGGCGACCAGGCTGTGCTGCCCGGCGTCGACCCCGACGACCAGGCGCGAGCCGTGCACGAATCCGTAGCGGAGGGCCGGGCGCCCCTTGGCGTAGAGCCCGGCGGCACGGGCGTCGGCGACCTCGCGCAGCCAGCCCGCGGTGACCAGATCGCGGCACACGGACAGCACGGTCGCCCGCGTCAGGCCGGTCCGCTCCATGATGTCCGAGGCCGTCAGCGCCTCGCCGTCCCAGGCCGCCTCGAGGACGCGCCGCGCGTTGACGGTGCGGGGCGAGAGTTCAGCCGGAGCCGATCCCCGCCCCGGGGCCGCGCGTTCGGCGGCGGGGCCGGCGGCGTCCCACCGCGGTGCCCAATGACCTGTTCGGATTCCGGCAACTGTGTCCACAACGAGAGTATAGACGCGTCTTGATTTAGATGATAAATTTACACCCGAAATCATGTGGTGGTCATCACATGTTCGTCCTCATCGCTCATTTTCCAACCTCAAAAGGAGACGGGTATGGCTACTCAGCCACCATCGACGGTTTCGCGGCGGAGTCTTCTCGCCGGCGCCGCAGGGCTCGCCGGGCTCACCCTCGCCGGGTGCTCCGGAAGCAGCGGCGACGCGACCGCAATCCGCTTCTACCAGACCAAGCGCGAGGTCATCCCCTACATCAGGGAGCTGCTCGGGGAGTTCCACGCCGAGTTCCCGGGTATTCGGCCGATCCACGACACCAGCGAAGGAACCCTGAACGGCCAGTTCGTCCGCAGCTCGCCGCCCGATCTCGCCCTCCAGCTCTACAACTACGAGATGGCGCGCTTCCAGGAGCGCGGCGAGCTGAGCGATCTCTCGGATCTCCCCGAGGCCGCGATGATCACCGACTCCGTGAAGGAGCAGCTCGACCTCTACCCGTCGTACCCGGGGCGCCTCTCCGTCCTGCCCTACTCGATGATGTCCGCCGCGGTGGTCTACAACAAGGAGATCTTCGCCCAGCACGGCGTCGGGGTCCCGACCACGCACAGCGAGTTCATCGCCGCGTGCGAGACGTTCCAAGACGCCGGCGTCACGCCGATCTACGGCACCTGGGCGGACCCGTGGACCATCGCCCAGGGGCTCGTCGACTACACGGTGGGCGGCATGGTCGACGTGATCGGCCTCTTCCAGCAGCTCCGCGAGCTGGGCCCGGACGTCGGGCCCGACTCCAGGGTCTCCTTCAGCAAGGTCCTGCGCGAGCCGCTCGAGAAGATGCTGACGCTGCTGCCGTTCCACCAGGGCGATGCCAACGGGCGCAACTACGGCGACGGCAACAACGCCTTCGCCAACGGTCAGGCTGCCATGTACCTCCAGGGGCCGTGGGCCGTCGTCGAAATCGGGAAGATCAACCCCGACACGCAGGTCGGAACGTTCCCGCTGCCGATGACCGAGGATCCCGCCGACAACAAGGTCCGCGTCAATCTCGACCTCGCACTGTGGATCCCCGAAAAGGCGAAGCACCAGGACGAGGCCCGCGAACTGCTGCGGTTCCTGGCCAGGCCCGAGATTCAGGACCCCTACAACGAGCACGCTCTCGGCTTCGGCGTCCGCAAGGACGCCCCGCCGGTCACCGACGAGCGCATCACCCAGATGCAGCCGTATGTCGACCGCGGAGCCGTCTTCCAGGGGGTGTCCCAGGGCATTCCCACGAACATCCCCTTCTACAACTACTGCCAGGACGTTGTTTTCGGAGCCGACCTCGAGCCCATGCTCGCGAGGCTCGACGCCGACTGGGCCCGTCTGGCCAAGCGCGCCTGACCGGCGGATCACTCAAGGAGCAACATGTCTCTCACTTCATCTGAAGCGCCGGCACGCACCGCGCCGGCCGGACTGAGGCCGACCCCGAAGCGCCGGCCCGACAAGACCCACCTGTTCTTCCTCCTGCCCACGCTCGCCGCCTTCACGCTGTGCATCGCACTCCCGGCCGTCATGGGCATCTTCTACAGCTTCACCAACTCGGTCGGCTACGGCGAGTGGGACTTCGTGGGGCTGGCGAACTACGAGCTCCTGTTCACCGACCCGGCGATCATGGCCTCTTTCTGGTTCACCCTGTGGTTCTCGGCCGTGACCGTGATCGCGACGAACATCGTCGCGTTCCTGCTGGCGGTGGGCCTGACCGCGCAGATCCGCGCCCGCGTGCCCATGCGGGCGATCTTCGTGATCCCGATGGTGGTCTCCCCCATCATCATCGCGTTCGTCTTCCAGTTCCTCTTCGCCCGGACCCTGCCGACAGCGGCACGTGCGGTCGGCTTCGGACCGCTCGAGGACAGCATCCTCGCCAACCCGAACCTCGCCTGGGCGTCGATCGTCATCGTCACCGCATGGCAGGCCGTGCCCGGTGCCATGCTCATCTACATTGCCGGCCTCCTCGCGATTCCCGGCGACCTCTACGAGGCCTCCGCCCTCGACGGCGCCGGCCCGTGGAAGCAGATGCAGATGATCACGATCCCTCTCATGGCGAGCTACATCGTCATCAACGTCATCCTCACCTTCAAGAACTTCCTCAACGCCTACGACATCATCGTGGGTCTGACCGACGGCGGTCCGGGCACATCGACCCGGTCCGTGGCCATGACGATCTTCTCCGGCTTCGAAACCGGCGACTACGCCTACCAGATGGCCACCGCCACGATCTTCTTCCTGATCACCCTGGCCATCGCCGTCGTGCAGATGCGCCTCATGCGCCGAAAGGACCAGTGACCATGTCGAGCTCAAGCATCGATTCGATCGGGACCACCCGCCGAATCCCCACCAACCGGTCCAAGGCCCGGCTCGGCAAGGACAAGTACAACCTGCCGCTGACCATCGTCCTCGCCGTGTGCACCCTCGCCGTGCTCGTCCCCCTGTTCGTCACGGTGTCCATGGCGTTCAAGACCGGCGCCCAGGCCGTTGAGGGCAAGGCGTTCTCGCTGCCGCAACCGCTCAGCATCGAAGGCTTCGTCGAGGCCTGGAAGATGACCGACTTCCCGGTCTCCTTCGGACTCTCCGTCTTCGTTTCGGCGATCGCCGTCGCCGGCGCCGTCCTGATCAGCAGCATGGCGGCCTACGCGATCCACGCCAACTGGGGGCGCAAGTTCTTCAAGTTCGCGTTCTTCTACATCCTGGCCGCGATGTTCCTGCCGTTCCCCGTGCTGGCACTGTCGCAGATCAAACTCAGCGGCCTCGTCGGTCTGGACACCCCGCTCGGCGTGGGCATCCTGCACATCATGTTCATGCTGGGATTCAACGTCCTGCTGCTGACGACCTTCCTGCGCGGCATGCCGCACGAGCTGGAGGAGGCCGCACGTATCGACGGCGCCTCCACCTGGCAGACGTTCTGGCGGGTCATCTTCCCGGTCCTCTCCCCGATGGCCGCGACCGTCGGCATCTTCGCATTCCTCTTCTCCTGGAACGACTTCATGATGCCGTCGATGATCATCTCCGATCCGGCCCTGCAGACGCTGCCCGTCGTGAACCAGCTCTTCCAGAGCCAGTTCAGCAGCAACTACCACATCTCCTTCGCGTCCTATCTCATGGCGATGGCCCCGGCGATCATCGTCTTCGTCTTCACGCAGCGCTGGGTCCTCTCGGGGGTCACCCAGGGCGCTGTGAAGTCCTAGCCCCTCCCCACCAGAAACCACCACTCAGGAAAGGATCACGTCCCGTGACTCTCACCCATCAGACCGAGGCCACCGCTTCGAACCCCGCCCCCGCTGACGATTCGGCCACCTGGTGGCGCCAGGCGGCCGTCTACCAGATCTACCCCCGCAGTTTCGCCGATGCGAACGGCGACGGCATCGGCGACCTGAAGGGCATCATCTCCCGCGTCCCCTATCTGGCGCAGCTCGGGATCGACGCCGTCTGGCTGAGCCCGTTCTACCCCTCGGCTCTGGCCGACGGCGGGTACGACGTCGCCGACTACCGCGACGTCGACCCGAAGATCGGCACGCTCGAGGAGTTCGACCAGATGGTCGCGGCACTGCACGCCGAGAACATCAAGGTGGTCGTGGACATCGTCCCGAACCACTCCTCCAACGACCATGTCTGGTTCCAGGAGGCCCTGGCCGCCGCACCGAGCAGCCCGGAGCGCGAGCGCTACATCTTCCGCGACGGGAAGGGCCCGGACGGCTCCGAGCCGCCGACGGACTGGCAGAGCATCTTCGGCGGGCCGGCATGGACCCGGGTCGAGGACGGGCAGTGGTACCTGCACCTCTTCGCCTCCGAGCAGCCGGACTTCAACTGGGCCAACCCGGAGGTCCGCGCCGACTTCCTCAAGACCCTGCGCTTCTGGTCGGACCGCGGCGTCGACGGCTTCCGCATCGACGTCGCCCACGCGCTCACCAAGGACCTGGCCGACCCCCTGCCGTCCTCGGCGGAGCTCGACGCGATCCCGCGCAGCGAGGGCCAGCACCCGATCTGGGACCGCGACGAGGTGCACGACATCTACGCCGAGTGGCGGAAGGTCTTCGACTCCTACGATCCTCCGCGCACGGCGGTGGCCGAGGCCTGGGTCGAGCGGCACCGCCGCCCGCGCTACGCCAGCGCCGAGGGCCTCGGCCAGGCGTTCGAGTTCGACCTGCTGACGCAGGAATTCGACGCAGCCGCATTCAAGGAGGTCGTCGTCGACAGCCTGGCCCTGGCCTCCGAGTCCGGCTCCTCCTCGACGTGGGTGCTCTCCAACCACGACGTCGTCCGCCACGCCACGCGCTACGGGCTCCCTCCCCTGCCCACCGGGGTCGGAAGCACCGAGGCGGACCAGAAGCAGGGCGCCGCATGGCTCCTCGCCGGCGCCCCCGAGGACTCCCTGGACCGCGTCGGGGGCGAGCGGCGCGCCCGCGCCGCCTCGCTGTTCGAGCTGGCGCTGCCGGGCTCCGCGTACCTGTACCAGGGTGAGGAGCTGGGCCTGCACGAGGTCGGCGACATCGCCGACGAAGCCCGCCAGGACCCGGCGTTCTTCCGCAACACCGGCGTCGACAAGGGACGCGACGGCTGCCGCGTCCCGCTGCCGTGGGCGCGCTCCGGGTCCTCGTTCGGCTTCGGCGACGGCGGCGCCCACCTGCCGCAGCCGGGCTGGTTCGGCGACTACTCGGTCGAGGCCGAGGACGGCGCCGCCGGTTCGACGCTCGAGCTGTACCGCACGGCGCTGCGCCTGCGCCGCGAGCTGCAGACCGGAGAGACGCTCGAGTGGATCGAGACGGGCCGCGACGACGTCCTCGCCTTCCGCCGCCCCGGCGGCTGGCTGACCGTCACGAACTTCGGCACCGACGGTTTCGAACTGCCCGACGGCGAGGTCCTCGTGGCCAGCGCGGACGCCGCCGGGGGCACGCTGCCCGGCGAGTCGACGGCCTGGCTGCGCCAGTAGCCCCGGGACGCCACCACGCACGACGTCGCCGCCCTCCTGCCGAGGTGGGCGGCGCCGTCGTCGCATCCGCTCCGCGCGGCCGCGAACCCGGCACCGAACGGCCGCCCACCCCGCTGGATCGGCTCCGTGTCCGTTCAGGCGGGCAGGCGGGAAGCCAGGTGGCGAGAGAGCCGGAGGAGGGCAGCCGGCGGACAAGGAAACGGCGGGGTCCGGCACCGTGTGGTGCCGGACCCCGCCGCGTTCCAATGAGATCCCCCCGGAACGGGGGAAGGCGTCAGCCGACGTTGTTGTCGTAGTCGACGTCGCGGGTCTCACGGGTCAGCCACAGGGCGATGAGCGTCGCGATCGCGCCGATCATCAGGTAGACGCCGACCAGGACGGTGTTGCCGCCGCCGGCCTGCCACAGGGCGATCGCCACGAACGAGGCCGGGGCCGCGCCGATGACCGACGCCAGGTTGTAGGCGACGGCCGAGCCGGTGTAGCGGACGTTCGCCGGGAACAGCTCGGGCAGGATCGCCGCCATGGGACCGAACGTGAGGCCCATGAGTGTGAAGCCGATGATCAGGCCGACCATCGCGGCCGCCGTACCCGGTCCGAAGAAGAGCGGCCAGGCCAGACCGAACACCAGGATGGCGGACGTGACCAGGAGCAGGAACTTGCGGCGGCCGAACTTCTCGGCGAGCGGCCCGGAGACCACGGTGAAGATGCCGAAGAAGACGACGCCGATGATGAGCATGGTCAGGAAGAGCGGACGCTCGATGCCCAGGCCGGGGACGAACGCGGCGGCGTCGAACGGCTCGCCTGCCGCCTCGGCGGCGGCGGCCGCCTGCTGGGTGGTCTTGGCGGTGCCGTAGGTCAGCGTGAACGAGGTCATCAGGTAGAACAGCACGTAGGTCGCGACCATGATGAACGTGCCGGCGACGACCGGGCGCCAGTGGTGCTTGAACGTCGCGGCCAGCGGCGATTTGGCGACCTTCTTCTGGGCCACCACGTTGGTGAAGGAGACGGACTCGACCAGCTTCAGGCGGACGTACAGGCCGACGGCGACCATGACGGCCGACAGGATGAACGGGACGCGCCAGCCCCACGCCTGGAACTGCTCGGGCGTCAGGCCCAGCTGGAGCCCGACGAAGAGAAGGTTCGCGACGATGAAGCCGATCGGCGCACCCAGCTGCGGGAACGTGCCGTAGATGGCGCGCTTGCCCTTGGGGGCGTTCTCGGTGGCGAGCAGCGCGGCACCGGACCACTCGCCGCCGAGTGCGAGACCCTGGGCGAAGCGCAGCAGCACGAGCATCAGCGGCGCGAGCACCACGAAGCTGCCCTGCGCGGCAGGGAGGAAGCCGATGAGGAAGGTCGCGATACCCATCGTGAGCAGCGACGCGACGAGAGTCCCCTTGCGGCCGAACTTGTCGCCGAAGTGGCCGAACAGGATCGAACCGAGCGGGCGGGCGACGAACGCGACGCCGAAGATGGCGAACGCGCTGAGGATCGCGTTGATCTCGGTCGCGTCCGGGAAGAAGAGCGCCGGGAAGACGAGGACTGACGCGGTGGCGTAGATGTAGAAGTCGTAGAACTCGATCGTGGTGCCGATCAAGCTGGCGAAGATAACGCGGCCGCGCGTGTTTTGCTTCGGCACGTTGGCAACTGGTGCTGACACGGTACTTCCTTTTCTCGTGGTGCAGTGACTGCTTCTGCGTCGATCAGGACCAATATCCTAGACACCTCGCGCCACACTCTGGACTTCATGTCCACATTGTGAACAGCGGGAACTGCCGAAACGGCAGCGGCCCGCCCACCGGGACGGTGGGCGGGCCGCTGAGGGCGCGCGGGGCTAGAGGTGCACGTGCAGGCGGCGCGCTGCCTCGGAGATCGAACCCGCGAGCGACGGGTAGACGGTGAACGTCTCGGCCAGGTCGTCCACGTGCAGGCGCTTGTGCACGGCGAGCGCGATCGGGAAGATCAGCTCCGAGGCGCGCGGGGCGACGACGACGCCGCCGATGACCGTCCCGGAGCCCTTGCGCGCGAGGATCTTCACGAACCCCTCCCTCACGTTCATCATCTTCGCGCGGGCGTTCGTCGCCAGGTTCAGCTTGATGATGTCGGCCTGGTACTTGCCCTCGGCGACCTCCTGCTCGGAGACGCCGACCGTGGCGATCTCCGGGGAGGTGAAGATGTTGGCGGAGACCTCGGTGAGCTTGAGCGGCTTCACGCCGTCGCCGAGCAGGTGCGCCATCGCGATGCGGCCCTGCATGGCCGCGACGGAGGCGAGCGCGAAGACGCCCGTGCAGTCGCCGGCCGCGTAGACGTTGGCCGCCGTGGTGCGCGAGACGCCGTCGACCTTGATGTGCCCCGACTCGGAGAGCTGGACGCCCGCCTCCTCGAGGCCGATCCCGGCCGTGCACGGGGTGCCGCCGACGGCGACGAGGCAGTGGCTGCCCTCGATGACCTCGCCCGAGGAGAGCGTGACCTTGACGACGTCGCCCTCGCGGTCAACGGCCTCGGCGCGGACGCGGGACTTCACGATGACGCCGTTGCGCTCGAAGGCGGCCTCGAGCACGTTGGCCGCGTCGGCGTCCTCCCCCGGCAGCACGCGGTCGCGGGAGGAGACGAGGGTGACCTTGGTGCCGAGCAGGTTGTATGCGGAGGCGAATTCGGCGCCGGTGACGCCGGAGCCGACCACGATGAGGTGCTCGGGGATCTCCTGCAGGTTGTAGATCTGCGTCCAGTTGAAGATGCGCTCCCCGTCGGGCTCGGCCGTCGGCAGCTCGCGGGCCTGCGCGCCGACCGCCAGCAGCAGGGCGTCGGCCTCGAGGGTCGTGACGGCGCCGTCGTCGGCGGTGACCTCGACCGTCCGGTTGTCGAGCAGCCGGCCGGCGCCCAGCGCGACCTTGACGCCTGCGCGCTCGAGTCCGGTGTGGATGTCCTCGGACTGGTTCTTCGCCAGGTCGAGCAGGCGGTGGTTGACGATGCCGAGATCGGCCGTCGCCTCGTCGGCCCCCACCTGCACGCCGAAGTTCACGGCGGTGCCCACGCGGCGCATGGCGTCGGCGGTCGCGATCAGGGTCTTCGAGGGGACGACGTCGGTCAGCACCGCCGAGCCGCCCATGCCCTGGCGCTCGACGACGGTCACGTCGGCCCCCAGCTGCGCGGCCACCATGGCGGCCTCGTAGCCGCCGGGGCCGCCGCCGAGGATGACGAGTCGGGTGTTGGTGAGTGTATGAGTTGAGGTCACGCGCCTATTGTCCCCCAGAGCCACGTCAGTTGCACACCGCGCCGGGTGAAACGCGGCACATTTCTCCCCCGGTTCCCGCGTGCCGAAGCGGCTGGTTACCGGTAGGTTGGGTCGCGTGAGCGAACATCTTGAGGACCCTTTTGACCTTGCGGCCCGCGCCGCGGCCGCCATCGCCGAGCAGTCCGGCGTCGAAAAGCACGACATCGCCCTCGTCCTGGGCTCCGGCTGGGGCGGCGCCGCCGACCTGCTGGGCGAGACGACCCACACCCTGGACGCCTCCACGCTGCCGGGCTTCCACGCACCGGCCGTCGCCGGCCACGTCGGCACCGTCCGCTCGATCGTGACGGCCGCGGGCAAGCGGCTGCTCGTGCTCGGCGCACGGACCCACTTCTACGAGGGCCGGGGCGTTCGCTCCGTCGTCCACGGCGTCCGCACGGCCGCGGCCGCCGGCTGCCGGAGCCTGGTGCTGACCAACGGCTGCGGCGGGCTCGACCCCGCGTGGGCCCCCGGAACCCCGGTCCTCATCGGCGACCACATCAACCTGACGGCGACGTCCCCGCTCGAGGGCGCCACGTTCGTGGACCTGACGGACCTCTACTCGCCGCGTCTGCGCGGCATCGCCCGCGAGGTCGACCCGTCGCTCGACGAGGGCGTCTACGCCCAGTTCACGGGCCCGCACTACGAGACGCCCGCCGAGGTCCGCTACGCGAAGGCGATCGGCGCCGACCTCGTCGGCATGTCGACCGCGCTCGAGGCGATCGCCGCCCGCCACGCAGGCCTCGAGGTGTTCGGCATCTCGCTGGTGACCAACCTCGCCGCGGGCATCAGCGACGAGCCCCTCAGCCACGAGGAGGTCATCGAGGCCGGCCGAGCCGCAGGACCGCGCATCTCGAAGCTGCTCGCGAGCATCGTCGAGCGCGTCTAGGGCCGGCATGAACGCATTCGCCGACACCCGGACCTACCCGCCCTCGGATCTCCACGCGGAGGCCCGCCGCTGGGCCGCTGAGGACCCGGACGCCACGACGGCGGCCGAGCTGTCCCGGGTGCTCGCCGCCGCCCAGGCCGGGGACGCCGCTGCGCAGGCGGATCTCGGGGCCCGCTTCGCCACGACGCTGGCCTTCGGGACCGCCGGCCTGCGCGCCGAGCTCGGCGCGGGCCCGAACCGCATGAACCGCCAGGTCGTGCGCCGCACCGCGGCAGGCCTGGCCGCCTACCTGCTGGAGCAGGCGGGCGGAGCCTACAAGCCGCGCGCCGTCATCGGGTTCGACGCCCGACGCAATTCTGACGTCTTCGCGGAGGAGACCGCCGCGATCTTCACCGCCGCCGGCATCGACGCCCTCCTGTTGCCCTCGGCCCTGCCGACGCCCGTGCTGGCGTACGCGGTCCGGGCGCTGGAGGCCGAGGCCGGCGTGATGGTCACGGCCAGCCACAACCCGCCGCGCGACAACGGCTACAAGGTCTACCTCGGCGGCCGCGCCGTGGACGGTGCCGGGCGCGGCGCGCAGATCGTCGCCCCGGTCGACGCGGCGATCGCCGCGAAGATCAGCTACGACGGCCCCCTGGCGCGCATCGAACTCGCCAGGTCGGGCTGGACCGTGCTCCCCGAGTCGATCGCCGACGACTACACCGGCGCCGTCGTCGCGCTCTCCCCCGCCACGGAGGCCAGCCGCCCCGCGCGCGCCGCGACCAGCATCGTGCTGACCTCGCTGCACGGCGTCGGGTCGGCGACGATGCTCGGCGTCTTCGACCGGGCCGGGTTCTCCCGGGTGATGCCCGTCATCGAGCAGGCCGAGCCGGATCCGGACTTCCCGACGGTCGCGTTTCCCAATCCCGAGGAACCGGGCGCGATGGACCTCGCCCTCGCGACGGCGGAGCGCGTGGGCGCCGACCTCGTGATCGCCAACGATCCGGACGCGGACCGCTGCGCCGCCGCAGTGAACGACCCCGGCGCCGGCTGGCGGATGCTGCGCGGCGACGAGGTCGGCGCGCTGCTCGGTGCCCACACGGCCTCGCGGATCGCCGCTTCTGGGAACGACGGCGCCGCGTCCGCGGTGTTCGCGAACTCGATCGTCTCCTCCCGCCTGCTAGGGCGCATCGCCGCCAGCTGCGGGATCGAGCACCACGAGACGCTGACCGGCTTCAAGTGGATCGCCCGCGTCCCGGGGCTGAC
This sequence comes from Zhihengliuella salsuginis, assembly GCF_014651715.1. Classification (GTDB taxonomy): domain Bacteria; phylum Actinomycetota; class Actinomycetes; order Actinomycetales; family Micrococcaceae; genus Zhihengliuella; species Zhihengliuella salsuginis. The sequence continues at coordinate 170,184 of NZ_BMXK01000009.1, read as the reverse complement.
CTTCGGCTACGAGGAGGCGCTGGGCTACTGCGTCGCCCCGGACCTGGCCCGCGACAAGGACGGCATGTCGGCAGCGCTCGTGCTGGCCGACCTGGCCGCGACGCTCAAGGCCGCCGGCAGCTCGCTGCCCGAGCGGCTCGACGAGCTGGCCGTCGAGCACGGACTCTTCGCGACCGACCAGCTCTCGGTGCGCGTGGACTCGCTGGCACGGCTCGGCGAGATGATGGCACGACTGCGCGCCGCGCCGCCGTCGTCCCTGGCAGGTGCCCCGATCGCCTCGGCGCAGGACCTGGGCGCCGGCGGCGACCTGCCGCCGACCGACGCGCTGCTGTATGTGAGCACGGACGACTCGCGCGTGATCGTGCGCCCGTCCGGAACCGAACCGAAGCTCAAGGCCTACCTCGAGGTGGTCGAACCGGTCGCCTCCGCTGCCGGCCTCCCCGCCGCCCGCGGACGGGCCGCCGAACGCCTCGCCGCCGTGAAGAACGACATCGCCGCCGCGCTCGGCGCCTGACGCGCCGCGCACCGGAACCCCTGGAAGGAACCATGACGAACATCGCCAGCTACATCGACCACACCCTCCTGAAGCAGGACGCGACCGAGGAGGACATCCTGAAGGTGTCCGCGGAGGCGCGCCAGTACCGGTTCAAGTCCGTCTGCGTGAACCCCGTGTGGGTCCCGACGGTCGCGAAGACGCTGGCGGGTTCCGGCGTCCTGACGTGCTCCGTGATCGGCTTCCCGTTCGGCGCCACGCTCACCTCCGTGAAGGCGTTCGAGGCGGCTGCCGCCGTCGAGGCGGGCGCCGACGAGATCGACATGGTCATCGACATCGCCGCCGCGAAGCGGGGCGACGAGGCCGCTCTCGTGGCCGACATCGGCGCCGTCGCCGAGGCGGTGCACGCCGGAGGCGCGATCCTGAAGGTCATCATCGAGACCGCCATGCTGGAGGACGACGCCAAGGTCCTCGCCTGCCGGGCGGCCGTGACCGCGGGCGCCGACTTCGTCAAGACGTCCACGGGCTTCGGCGGCGGCGGGGCGACCATCCAGGATGTGAAGCTCATGCGCGCGACGGTGGGACCCGATCTCGGGGTCAAGGCCTCCGGCGGCGTCCGCTCCCTGGAGGACGCCCTGGCGTTCATCGAGGCCGGCGCCACGCGGCTCGGAGCGAGCTCGGGAGTTGGTATTGTAGAAGGCGAACAGTCTTCGGCCGCCTACTAGACGGCCGTCACAGGTCAGCGCCCACCCGGACGGACGGGAACGGGCAATACAAGGAGCGTGACAGTGTACTCGGACAGCAAGAACAAGGCCTACTCGGGCCAGGGAAACCTCGGCTCGAGCCTCGCCGCCTTCGCCGTGATGTTTGTGTTGTTCCTCGGATCCCTCTACTCCCTGAGCTTCTGGACGCTGGAGAACGGCTGGCTTCCGGGCCTCGCCTGCCTCGTGCTGGCCACCGCCGCGTTCCTGATCCCGCAGGGCATCATGGGCCGCTCCGAGATCAAGGTCGAGGAGCAGGAACAGCGCTGACGCGCTTTCTGTTGCGCCCGGCACAGCAGGTGTGACTACTGTAGAGGCGATGCGGCGCAGTTAGCGCCGTTGAACCGATCGGTCTTTAGGAGGCCACCATGCGCATTCTGACTTTCATCGCCGGCGCAGCCCTCGGCTACGTGCTGGGTGCCCGTGCGGGCCGTGAGAAGTACGAGGCCATCCGCAACAAGGCCTCCGAGCTGTGGGACGACCCGCGGACGCAGGAGCAGGTCTCCCGCGTGACGTCCGCCGTCGAGGAGAAGGCCCCGCAGGTCGCCTCCTACGTCAGGGAGAAGTCCCCGCAAGTGGCCGAGAAGGTCCGCGGGGCCGGCTCCCGGACGGCCAAGCAGGCCGACTCGGTCGGCTAGAACCGAGCTCTGACGTCAGGGTCCGCGATACGCATCGCGGGCCCTTCGTCGTTAATACCCTCCCCGTTTGCCCGTTCCGGTCATAGACTGAGACGCAGGCCCGGGACCCCGGGCCCGTGTGAGGAAGGGGAACACCGTGACATCGTCCGCACAGCCTGAGGAGCACCACGCGTCCGAGAACTACGACGCCGCCTACGAGCAGGCCGACGACGGTCCCTTCATGGCGGCCGGCCGCTGGTTCGCGGGCGTGGCCGACGCGTTCCTCGGCGGCGACGGCTCGGACGCGCTCGGCGCCACCGTCGTCGTCCGCCGGATCGACAACGACGCCGAGATCCTGCGCATCACCGGCAACAACATCGACGAGGCCGAGGGCCTGCTCGCCCTGGTGCGGCGCGACCTCGAGAACCTCACCCGCGAGGAGTTCCTCGCGGAGTGGGGCGGCAAGGACGGGGTCGAGACGATCGGCGACTGACCCGCGCGGCGCCCGACCGGGTCAGTCCTCGAACAGGGCCTTCAGGACCTGGGACGCCCAGTCGAGGATCTCGCCGTCGGCCAGGTCCCTGCCGCCGACCGGCGCCGTCTTCGGCTTGGGGATCAGCAGCGCGTTGTTCAGGGCCGGCTTCACCTGCGCGCCCTTGTACATGCGCTCCATGCGCATCTGTTTGGACTCCGGCAGGTCGGCCGGGGCGAACTTGATGAAATTGCCCTGGCTCGCCACGTCGGTCAGGCCGGCGGCGCGGGCCCTGACGCGGAAGCGGGCCACCGCGAGCAGGTGCTGGACCGGTGCCGGCGGCTCGCCGTACCGGTCCTTGAGCTCCTCGACGACGGCGTCGATCGACTCGCCGTCCAGGGCGGCCGCGAGCTTGCGGTAGGCCTCCAGGCGCAGCCGCTCGCCGGGCACGTAGTCGTGCGGCAGGTGCGCGTTGACGGGCAGCTCGATCTTCATCTCGACCGGCTTCTCCTCGGCGTCGCCGCGGAAGTCGGCCACGGCCTCGCCGACGAGCCGCAGGTACAGGTCGAAGCCGACCCCGGCGATGTGCCCCGACTGCTCGCCGCCGAGCAGGTTGCCGGCACCGCGGATCTCGAGGTCCTTCATCGCCAACTGGTAGCCGGAGCCGAGCTCGTTGTGCGCGGCGACTGCCTTGAGCCGCTCGAGCGCGACCTCGCCGAGCGGCTTCTCCGCGTTCCAGAGGAAGTAGGCGTAGGCGCGCTCCCGGCCTCGTCCCACACGGCCGCGCAGCTGGTGCAGCTGGCTCAACCCGTAGGCGTCGGCCCGGTCGACGATGAGCGTGTTGGCGTTGGAGATGTCCAGGCCGGTCTCGATGATCGTGGTGGAGACGAGGACGTCGAACTTGCGCTCCCAGAAGTCGACGATGATGCGCTCGAGCTGCGTCTCGCTCATCTTGCCGTGGGCCACCTCGACGCGGGCCTCGGGGACGAGCTCGCGGAGCTGCGAGGCGACCCGGTCGATGGAGGAGACCCGGTTGTGGACGAAGAAGACCTGCCCCTCGCGCATGAGCTCGCGCCGGATCGCGGCGGTGACCTGCCGGTCGGTGTGCGCGCCCACGTAGGTCAGGACGGGGTGACGCTCCTCCGGCGGCGTGGCCAGCGTCGACGTCTCCCGGATGCCGGTCAGGCTCATCTCGAGGGTTCGCGGGATCGGCGTCGCCGACATCGCGAGGACGTCGACGTTGGTGCGCATGTGCTTGAGCGCCTCCTTGTGCTCGACACCGAAGCGCTGCTCCTCGTCGACGATCACCAGGCCGAGGTCCTTGAACTCGATGGTCTTGCTCAGCAGGCGGTGTGTTCCGACGACGACGTCGACCGTGCCGTCCACCAGCCCGGCGAGGATCGACTTGGACTCCTTGGGCGTCTGGAACCGCGAGAGCGCCTCGACCCGGATCGGGAAGCCGGCGAAGCGCTCGGTGAACGTCTCGTGGTGCTGCCGGGCCAGGAGGGTCGTCGGCACCAGCACGGCGACCTGCTTGCCGTCCTGGACCGCCTTGAAAGCGGCGCGGACGGCGATCTCCGTCTTGCCGAAGCCGACGTCGCCCGAGACGAGGCGGTCCATGGGGATCGACTTCTCCATGTCCTCCTTGACCTCGTTGATCGTGGTCAGCTGGTCGGGGGTCTCGGTGTAGGGGAAGGCAGCTTCGAGCTCGCCCTGCCACGGGGTGTCGGCCGCGTAGGCGTGGCCCCGGCTGGCCATGCGCGCCGAGTACAGGCGGATCAGCTCGGAGGCGATTTCCTTGACCGCGCGCCGCGCCTTGGACTTGGTGTTCGACCAGTCCGAGCCGCCCATCTTCGACAGCACCGGGGCCTCCCCGCCGACGTAGCGGGTGACCTGGTCGAGCTGGTCGGTGGGGACGAAGAGCCGGTCACCCGGCGCCCCGCGTTTGGACGGCGCGTACTCGAGGACCAGGTACTCCCGCATCGGGGCGTCCCGGCCGCCGCCGACCTTGCGCTGGATGAGCTCCACGAAGCGGGCGATGCCGTGCTGCTCGTGCACCACGAAGTCGCCCTCGGCCAGCTGGAGCGGATCGACGGCGTTGCGCCGTTTCGCGGCCAGCTTGCGGCCCTTCTTGCCCTGCGCGTAGGCGCTCGAACGGCCGAGCAGGTCCGCCTCGGTCAGCAGGCCGAGGCGCAGCCCGTCGAAGACGAAGCCGCGCCCGGCGACCGCCGTCGTGATCTCGATGAGCCCCGGCGTCGGGTCCGCGTCGAGGGAGTCGACGCGGTGGCACGGGATGTCGGCGTCGTGGAACAGCTCGGCCAGGCGCTGGGCCGGGCCCGGGCCGTCGGTCGCCACGACGATCCGCCAGTCGTCCCGGATCCGGGAGCCGATGAATTCCATCATCTCGGCGACCTCGCCGCGGTACCCGCGCGGCTCGCGGGCGTTCACGGCGAGGGAGTCGATGTCGAGCACGACGTCGGCGTCCCGCTCGAGGGACGTCATCGCCCACCAGGAGACCTCCGCCTCGAGCGCGGCGTCGAAGGTCGCCGAGAGGTCGGCGAAGCCGCCCGCGTCGAGGGCCTCGGCCACTCCCCCGGCCTGCGACAGGTCGACGGGCGCGCTGCCGCCGTCGGACGCCGTCGACCACGCCGCCGCCAGGAACTCCTCGTTGGTGGCGACGAGGTCGTGGGCGCGGGAGCGCACGCGCTCCGGTTCCATGACGACGGCGATCGAGCTGGCCGGGAGCTGGTCCACGAACGGGACCATGCGCTCCACCAGCACGGGGGCGAGCGACTCCATGCCCTCGACGGCGACGCCGCCGGCGATCTTCTCGAGCATGTCGGCGGCCGCCGGCATCGCGTCCTTCAGCCGGGCGGCCCGCGACATGACGTCCGGCGTGATGAGCAGCTCGCGGCACGGCGGGGCGTACAGGCGGGTGGGGGCGTCCTCGCCCTCGGCCTCGAGCGAGCGCTGGTCGGCGATGGAGAACCAGCGCATCTGCTCGATCTCGTCGCCGAAGAACTCGATGCGCAGCGGGTGGTCCTCGGTGGGCGGGAAGACGTCGAGGATGCCGCCGCGGACGGCGAACTCGCCGCGCTGGGTCACCATGTCGACCCGGGAGTAGGCGGCGTCGGCCAGCGCCTTGACGATGGAGGAGAAGGGGCGCTCCTGACCCACCTCCAGGTGCACGGGCTCGAGATCGCCCAGCCCCTCGACGAGCGGCTGGACCACGGAGCGGATCGGCGCGACGACGACCTTCAGCGTCCCGTCCGGGTGCGCCAGCCGGCGCAGCACGGAGAGGCGCCGGCCGACCGTGTCCGAGCGCGGCGAGAGGCGCTCGTGCGGCAGGGTCTCCCACGCGGGGAACTGGGCGATGGAACCCGCCGGCAGGTAGGCCTCCAGCGCGGCGGCGAGGTCCTCGGTCTCGCGGCCGGTGGCCGTCACGGCCAGCACGACGGCGTCGCCGCCGTCCGCTCCCCCGGCGGCCAGGCCGTCCACGGCCTCGGCGACGACCGCTGCGCGCAGGCCCGTCGGCGCGGAGACCTCGAGGGTCCGGCTCCGGGAGTCGAACGGCCGCGACGCGTACTGCCGGATCTTCGCGTAGGTGGAGTCGGCGGACAGCGCGGCGCGGAGACCGGACAGGGACATGGTTTCACCTTTCACAGAGGCCAGTGTGCGCAGCACGAAAACCCGGTGACCACGCATCGGCGGGGGCGACGAGTCGCGCCCGCACTGCTGCTGCGGTACCGGGGAAGCCCTCCCAGCCTACCGCGCCACGGGCCCGCGTGCCCGAAAGTCCGTCCGGCTCGCATAGCATGGACGAAGCAACCCAGCGCGGCCCGGATCCGGCCGCGCGGGCGGCGGGCAACCCAACCGCCGAATCGATCGAAGGAGCACCCCGTGGCCCTGAACGCCAGCACCACTCTGCCGTACCCCGCCGACGCCGTGGCTTCGGTCTTCACCGACCGCGAGTTCGTGCAGGAGGTCAGCGCCAAGGCCGGCGGCCGGCTGACCGATTTCCAGGTCACGGGCCCCATCACCGGCGCCTTCGACGTGACGTCCGTTCGCGCCGTGCCGACCGACCGCCTGCCGGATCTGGCCCGGAAGTTCGTCGGCGCCACCATGACCGTCACGCAGCGCGAGGTCTGGTCGGCCCCCGCCGCCGACGGCAGCCGCACGGCCTCGATCACGATCGAGGTCGCCGGCGCCCCCGTGGACGTCAAGGCGACGCAGAAGCTCGTCGCGCGCGGCGGGGAGACCGTCGTCGAGCTGGACGGGCAGGTCACCTCCAGCATTCCCTTCATGGGCGGCAAGATCGCCTCCGCTGCCGAGCCGTACCTCGGCAAGGCCCTGAACCTCCAGGCCACCCAGGCGAAGGCCTGGCTGGACGCCCGCAACTAGCGTGGAGCTCCGCAGCGCCCCGTCGGGGCCGCTGGCCTTCACGGCCCGGGTGCTGGACGGCAGGATCACCGCGACGGACCTCTCCCGTGCCGAGGCCGAGGCACTGGCGGCCGCGTGGTCCCGCTGCGATCCCCGGCTGACCGCCGCCGACGCCGTCGCGGCCGAGGACCGGCACGGCTCGCTGGCGCGCCGGCCCCAGCAGGGCTGGGCCAGCTTCCACGAGGAGCTGGTCTACACGGCGACGAGCCGGGCGATCGCATCCGGTCGCGGCGAGCTGCTGATGTTCCATGCCGCGGCACTCGCCGATCCGGTCACGGGCCGCGCCATCGCCCTGGTTGCCGAGAGCGGCACGGGCAAGACGACGGCGACGCGGACGCTGGGCCGTTCGTTCGCCTACCTGACGGACGAGACGGTGGCCGTCGACGCCGCCCGCGGCATCCGCCCCTTCCCCAAGCCGTTGTCCATCCTGCCCGCCTCCGGGCGGCGCCCCAAGGACCAGGCCGCGCCCGACGAGCTCGGCCTCCTGCCCGCCGTCGACCGCAGCGTGCTGTGGCGGGTCGCCGTGCTGGACCGCCTCGCCGGACGCGAGCGGGCCGTCGCCCGCCGGCTTCCCCTGGCCGAGGCCTTGGAACACCTGAGCCCGCAGATCTCCGGTCTGGCCTGGCTCGACCGCGGCCTGGTCCGGCTCTGCAGCACCCTGCACGCGTGCGGCGGGGCGCTGCGGTTGGAGTACGGCGAGGCGACCCAGCTCGCCGAACTGGCCCGCGACCTGCTCGCCGCCCCGCCCGCGGACGAGCCCGGGGACGCGTGGGCGCCGCTCGACCTCTCCCGCAGTGAGACACCGGCCGATCCGGCGCTCCTGCAGTACCGCCGGATCGTCCCGGCCGATGCGGTGCGGATCAGCACCGGCTCGACGGAGGCCGTGGCCGTCCTGAAGGGCGAGGCCCTCACCGTGCTGCACGGCCTGGGGCCGCTGCTCTGGGGCGCCGCATCTGCCTGGCGAACCACGGAGGAACTGCTCGAGACAGTCGTCGCGGCCGCCGGCGACCACCCGCAGGCACGCGAGCTGCTGGACGCGCACGTGGCGGACCTGGTGGGCCACGGCCTGCTCGAGGCCAGTCGAGAAGTCGACTAGTCGAGCCCCTCGCGTCCCAGCGGCCAGATCGTCAACACGACGCGTCCGAGCACCGCATCGTCGTCGACGGGACGCAGGCACGCACCGCCGTCGGGCTCGCGCCCTCGGCAGCGGATGACGGAGTCCGCCGAGTTGGAGCGGTGGTCCCCCATGACGAGGAGGGAGTCCTCCGGCACGTCGATGGGACCGAAGCAGCGCAGAGAACGTCCCGTGCTCGTGCAGTCCCGGGCGCCGCGCACGAAGGGGTAGTCGTTGTGGATGTACGGCTCCTCCAGAGGGTCCCCGTTCACCAGGACGCTTCCGGATTCTCCGCAGCACTCCACCGTGTCCCCGCCGGTGCCGATGACGCGCTTGACGAGGTAGTGGTGGCTGGAGGGCCCGATCCCGGTGAGGTCCCCGAAGAACTCGGCCGCGCGGCGCAGCGGCCCGCCCGGCGCGGCGCCCGCCTCCTCCCAGTCGCCCTCCGCCTCGAACACGACGACGTCGCCCGTCTCAGGTTCGCCTCCCGCGTAGGCGAGACGGTTCACCAGGATGCGGTCTCCGACGTTGAGGGTCTGCTCCATGGAGCCGCTGGGGACGTTGAAGACCTTGATCACGAACCCCTGCAAGAGCGAGACCACCAGCAGGGCGACGACCAGATTGAGCCCGAAGCTGGCCCAGAAGGGCCACTGGCGCCCCTCCCCCCGCGACGTCCTGGCGTCGGCGGCAGCCGGCTCGAGGGCTTCGTCCGGCCGTTGTTCCATGAGTCTCCCTAGGCAGCTGCGAGCAGTGCGGTCTCGGCCGCGACCCACGCGAGCATCGCGCACTTCACGCGGGCGGGGAACTTCGCGACCCCCGCGAAGGCCGCTCCGTCGCCGAGAACCTCTTCATCTGCCTCAACGCTACCGCGTGAGCGCATCACTTCGCGGAACTGGTCGATGAGCCCGATCAGCTCGTCCCGCTCGACGCCCTCGGCGAGCTCGGTCAGGACGGACGCCGCCGCCATCGAGATGGAGCAGCCGGTTCCGTCCCAGGAGATCCGCACGATGCGGGTCCCGTCGAGTTCGACGCGCAGTTGGATCTGATCGCCGCAGATCGGGTTGTGCTGGTGCGACTCCCCGCTCGCGTGGCCCGGCGCCGGCTCCTGCAATCCGTCGCCGACCCGGCGCTTGGCATGGTCGAGGATGATCTGCTGGTACAGCTGTTCGAGGCCGCTCATGCTTCTGCTCCAAAGAATCCGCGGACGTCCGCGACCGCGTTCAGCATCGCGTCGACGTCCTGCTCGGTGTTGTACAGGTACGTGCTCGCGCGCGTCGAGGCGGTCACGCCGAGCGCGCGGTGCAGCGGCTGGGCGCAGTGGTGGCCCACGCGGACGGCGACGCCGCGGGCGTCGAGGAACTGGCCGACGTCGTGCGGGTGGACGCCCTCGACGTCGAACGTGGCCGTGCCGATCCGCGCGACGCCGTCGGGGCCGAGCAGGCGGATGCCCGGCAGCTGCGCGAGGCCGTCCGCCATGCGGGCGCCCAGCCGCTCCTCCCAGGCGGCGACGCGGCCCATGCCGACCTCGTCGAGGTAGCCGACGGCGGCCGCCAGCCCGACTGCCTGCGAGATGCGCTGCGTGCCGGCCTCGAACCGGTTGGGTGCCTCGAGGAATTCCGCCCGCTCCATGGTGACGGTCGTGATCATGGAGCCGCCCGTGAGGAACGGCGGCATCGCGTTGAGCAGCTCGCGGCGCCCGTAGAGCGCGCCGATGCCGGTGGGGCCGAGCATCTTGTGACCGGAGAAGGCCATGAAGTCCACGTCGAGCCGCTTCACGTCGACGGGCAGGTGGGGGACGGACTGGCAGCCGTCGAGGACGGTCAGGGCGCCGACCTCGCGGGCCAGCGCGACCAGCGCGGCGACGTCGGTGATCGTCCCGAGCATGTTGGAGACGTGGGTGAAGGCGACGACGCGCGTCCGCGGGCCGATCACCTCCGGGGCCAGATCCATCCGCAGCGCACCAGCGGCGTCGACGGGGATGTACTTCAGTGCGGCGCCGGTGCGGAAGGCCAGCTCCTGCCACGGGATGAGGTTGGCGTGGTGCTCGAGCTCCGTCACGACGATCTCGTCGCCGGGGCCCAGGCGGAAACGCTCGGCCGCGCTGCCTCCGCGCCCCGCGGACGCGTTGGAGAAGGCGTAGGCGAGCAGGTTAAGCGCCTCCGTGGCGTTGGAGGTCCACACGACCTCGTCGTCTCCGGCGCCGATGAACCGTGCGACGGCGGCGCGCGCCGCCTCGAAGTGGTCCGTCGCCTCGACGGCGAGCGTGTGCGCGCCGCGGTGGACGGCCGCGTTGAACTGCTCGTAGTACTGCTGCTCGGCTTCCATCACGCAGCGCGGGTTCTGGCTGGTGGCCCCTGAATCGAGGTAGACGAGGGGCTGGTCGCCGACCTGCGTCTCGAGGATCGGGAAGTCGGCACGCAGCCGCGACACCTCGGCGGCGTCGAGGGCCTCCGCGTGCTGCTGTCCGGCTCCGGGACCGGCGGACGGCTGGGGGACGTTCTGTGCTGCGGCCACGGGTCTGCCCTTCGGTTGGAAAATAATTCCGCTACAAACTTGTGCCCTTATCATCCCACTTGTCGGCGCAGCTGACACGTCAGTGCACCCTAACTACCCGGCCGAGGGGCGCGGAGCGGGCCCCTACCTGCCGGAGAAGCGGGCCTGGGCGGCCTCGAGCCCGTCGGTGACGAGCAGTGCGGCGGCGTCGGCCGCGTCGTCGAGGAGGAAGGGCAGCTCCTTCTTCTCGGCGGCGTTGAAGTCCTTCAGGACGAAGGCGGCCGCGTCCATTCGCCCGGGGGGCCGGCCGACTCCGATGCGCACGCGGAGGTAGTTCTTGGTCCCGAGTGCCTTGGACATGTCGCGCAGTCCGTTGTGGCCGTTCTCGCTCCCGCCCAGCTTGAGCCTGACGGTGTTGAAGTCGATGTCGATCTCGTCGTGCAGCGCGATGATGTTCGCCGGGGGGATCGAGTAGAACTTGCTCAGCGCGGACACGGGGCCGCCGTTGAGGTTCATGTAGGTCATGGGCTTGGCCACGACCAGGCGCGGCCCGCCGATGCCGAGCCGTCCTTCGGCGACCTGCGCCCGGGCCTTGTGCGTCTTGAAGTTGGCACCGAGGCGGTCGGCGAGCTCATCGGCGACGTGCTGGCCGATGTTGTGCCTGTTATGGGTGTAGCCGGGCCCGGGGTTCCCGAGCCCGGCTACCAACCAGGTGTCCTGAGACATCTAGAAGAGGGGTCCTACTCGGCGGACTTGGCCTCGGCGGCCGTCCCCGAAGTCGCGCTCTCGGCGGCCTCGTCGGCCGACGCAGCGGTCTCGGCGCGCGGAGCGTGGACGGTCGCGGCGACGGCGTCGCCCTCGATCTGCAGCTCGGTGCCCTCCGGCAGGATCAGGTCGGAAGCGTGCATGACGTCGCCGACCTCCTTGCCCTCGACGTTCAGGGTGACGTACTCCGGCAGGTGGGTCGCCTCGGCTTCGATGGACACCGTGAAGAGCTCCTGCTCGAGCAGGCCGCCGGCAGCGATCTCGCCCTCGACGTGGACGTTGACGTCCACGGAGACCTTCTCGCCCTTGCGGACGACCAGCAGGTCGACGTGCATCAGGAAGCCGCGGATCGGCTCGCGCTGGACGTCCTTGGTCAGGACCAGCTGGGGCGCGCCCTCGACGTCCAGGTTCAGCAGGACGTTGCTGTGGCGCAGAGCCAGCGAGGCCTCCTGGGCCGGCAGCAGGATGTGGATCGGGTCGGTGCCGTGGCCGTAGATGACCGCCGGGACCTGGCCGTTGGCGCGTGCACGGCGGGCGTAGCCCTTGCCGAACTCGGTGCGGACCTCTACTGGAAGCTTGATCTGATCAGTCATGGTGACTCCATCTGTGCGTGGTCTGTTCTCACGCCCGGGTGCAGATCAGTTGCGTCGTGGTCCGCGCGGAGCCGAGGACGGCTCTGGCTGCGCGGGTGACGTTCTCGAAATTCTGGGGCGCACACTCGGGTGCGGCCGCCGACCTCGTCGATCACGGAGCGGTACCGGGTGGTTCCGCTCCCTCGCCTGGGCATTCGAGACCATCCTACCAGCGCGGCCGGCGTGCGGTGTGCGCCGGGCACCCGTCCCCCTAAGATGGGTCCATGACAGCCGCCACCATGGAACCCGGGACCGGGTGGGTCCGGTCCGAGAACGTCGCCGAGGTCCCCTCGCCGGACGAGGGGCGCTACGCCGTCCTCCCGCTCGGCACCGGGCAGCAGGCACCGCTCATCCTCGTGGAGACGGGCGGCGCGGTCTGGGAGGAGATTCAGGCCGGGGGCACCACCGACGAGCTCGTCGGCCGGCTCGCCGGCCGCTACAACGTGGCCCCGGAGGCCATCTTCGAACAGGTTTGCGCGTTCCTCGACGAACTCGCGGGACGTCACCTGATCTTTTCGGTTTCCAGACCCGTCTAGACTCTTCAACTAAGACACGCTTTCACGCTCACTTCGTTGCGCGTCGAGGCCGTGGCCGGTCCGGGGGGATTGCGGGTCCCTCGCCGCGCGGCGGTCTGGACGGGCGAACTCTCCCGAGGGACTGACATATTGGATACACAAGACGTCGAGACGACCGCCGGCCCCGACCTGCGCCACTACTTCTCCGTGGTGCGCAGCTACTGGCGCGGCATCCTCGCGATCCTGCTCGCCGCCGTCCTGCTCGCCTTCGTGTGGACGCTCACGCAGCCCAAGATCTACCAGGCCTCGTCCTCGGGCCTCGTGACGACGGGCGGAGCCGACAACGTCGGGCTCGCCTCCGCCGGTGACAGCCTCGCCAAGTCGAAGGCCACGTCCTACTCCAGCATCGCCGGCACCCGTCCGGTGGCGGTCGCGGTCAAGGAGGACCTGGGCCTCGACACGGGCGAGAACCAGCTGCTCAACGACGTGACGGTTCAGGTTCCGTCCGACACGGCCGAGATCCGCATCAGCGCCCAGTCGACCGATCCCGCCCAGGCCCAGGAGATCGCGAACGCCTAGGTCGAGGTCCTGGCTTCCGAGGTGGAGGAGATCGAATCCGCCGGGTTCGAGGACCAGGCCGTGCCCTCGCTGGTGCGCATCGTCCCGCTCGGCCGTGCGGCCCTGCCGACGGCGCCGGTCTCCCCCAACACCAAGCTCGCCCTCGCCGTGGGCGGCGTCGCCGGTCTGGCCTTCGGGCTGGGCTACGCGCTGATCCGCCAGCACCTCGACCGCCGCATCCGCTCGGTCGAGGCCGTCGAACGAATCGGCCAGGCGGTCGTCGGCACGATCCCTGCCGACAACCGCCTCTCCGGCGGCCGCCAGGTCGTCGAGTCCGGTAACGCCAAGACCAGCGACCGCGCCGCCCACGCCTTCGCCGAGGCCCTGCGGGAGCTGCGCACCAACCTCTCCTACATGGACGTGGACAACCCGCCGCGGATCATCGTGGTGACCTCCTCCGTTCCGGGCGAGGGCAAGTCGTCGATCTCCGCGAACCTCGCCGTCGCCATCGCGGCCACCGGCCGGCGCACGGTCCTCATCGATGCCGACCTGCGCCGCCCGGTGCTGACCGACCTGTTCCACCTGCCGGCCGGCGCCGGCCTGACGGATGTCCTCTCGGGCGCAGCTGAACTGGACGACGTGCTGATGCCCTACACGGACGCCCCGGCGCTCGAACTCCTGGCCGCCGGCCGCGTCCCCCCGAACCCGTCGGAGCTGCTCGGCTCCAAGGCCATGAAGAACCTGCTCGCGGAGCTCTCGCGCGACGCGGTCGTGCTCATCGACGCCCCGCCGCTGCTGCCCGTGACGGACGCGGCGATCCTGGCGAAGGCGGCCGACGGCGCCCTGATCACGATCAAGGCCGGCCACACGACCGTCGACGAGCTGGAGAAGTCGGCCGGCAACCTGACCAAGGTCGGCGCCCACATCCTCGGCACGATCCTCAACCAGGTTCCCACCAAGGGCGCGGATTCGGCGCAGTACGGGTACTACGGGAAGTACTACTACTACACGAATTCGGACGACAAGAAGCCGACGGCCGCGGCAGCCGACGTGGTGCCGGCCGAGGCCGCCCCCGACGAGGACGAGTTCGCGCAGGCGATCGGCGGCCGGCCGGTGCGCCACGCCCGCCGTCCCTCCTGAGGCCCCGGCCACCAGGATCTCGCACAGCAGAAGGCGGCCAGTCGATTTTCGACTGGCCGCCTTCTTCGCATCTGCGGGCTACGCGCGCGCCGCTGCGGCTCGTTCGAGGTCGATGATCGCCTCCAGCGCGGGCAGCAGCTGGTCGACCATCTCGTCGTACACGGCGTCCTCGCGGCGGTAGGGGTCGACGACGTCGTCATCGGCTGCGGGCGCGCTCAGGCCCGAGCGGTAGAGCGTCGCGTACTTGATCAGCGCCTTCCAGCGCGCGGCGACCTGTTCGGGACCCGCCCCGCCGGGGATCGAGTCGCCCGCCTCGCGGTAGACGTGCGCGACGAGCCGGGCGAACTCACGCACGGTGTAGGCCCGCTTGAGCATGCGCGGGCTCATCTGGATCACCGCGTCGCGGTGCTCCTGGGTCAGCGCCAGCACGACGTCGGCCCCGGCCACGTCAGCATCGCCGAGCCGGCGCGCCGAGAACGAGTCGACGGTGTAGGCGCGCTCCCTCACCCCGGTCGCCGCGAGGCGGGCTGCGCTGCGCTCGTCCATGGGTTTGCCGGTCAGGCCCATGGTGCCGGCGCTCGCCACGGAGAAGGCCCCCGGGGCGATCTCGTCGAGTCGGTTGCCGAGCAGGAGGTGCGCGTACGGGGAACGGCAGATGTTTCCGGTGCAGACGGTGAGAAGTGTGACCACGCGACCAGCTTATCCGCTGCCGGGTATCGAACGCGCAGAGGGCGCCACCGGTTGGTGGCGCCCTCTGGCGTGGAGCGGCTGTGCGCGGGTCAGTTGTTGCCGTCGAAGAGGCTCGTGATCGAGCCGTCCTCGAAGACCTCCTTGATGGCCCGGGCCAGCAGCGGCGCGATGGAGAGGACCGTCAGCTTGTTGAACCGCTTGGCGGACGGGATCGGCAGCGTGTTGGTCACGACCACCTCGCGGGCGCCGGACTCGGAGAGGCGCTGCGCCGCCGGGTCGGAGAACACGGCGTGCGTGGCGGCGATGATGACGTCCTTGGCTCCCGCGTCCTTCAGGACGCGGACGGCGCCCGAGATGGTCCCGCCGGTGTCGATCATGTCGTCGATCAGCACGCAGGTGCGGTCCTTGATGTCGCCGACGACGGTCTTGGAGACAGCTTGGTTCGGGACCGTCAGGTCGCGGGACTTGTGGACGAATGCGAGCGGGACGCCGCCCAGGCGGTCGGCCCACTGCTCGGCGACGCGGACGCGGCCCGTGTCCGGGGAGACCACCGTGACGTTGTCCGATCCGACACGGCCGCGGATGTAGTCGGCCAGCAGCGGGATGGCGACGAGGTGGTCGACCGGGCCGTCGAAGAAGCCCTGGATCTGCGCGGTGTGCAGGTCCACGCTGATGACGCGGTCGGCGCCCGCGGTCTTGTACATGTCGGCGATCAGCCGGGCCGAGATCGGCTCGCGGCCGCGGCCCTTCTTGTCCTGCCGCGCGTACGGGTAGAACGGGGAAACCACCGTGATCCGCCGTGCCGAGGCGCGCTTCATCGAGTCGATCATGATGAGCTGCTCGACGAGCCAGTTGTTCAGCGGCGCGGGGTGCGACTGGAGCAGGAAGACGTCCTTGCCGCGGACGGACTCACCGGACCGCACGTAGATCTCACCGTTGGCGAAGTCGTAGGCGCTCATCGGGAGGAGGTCGATTCCCAGCTCCGATGCGACTTCTTCCGCGAGCTCGGGGTGGGCTCGGCCTGATGCAACGACCATCTTCTTGTCGTCGGTGCGGCGCAGTTCCGTCATGGGTCCTCTTCCTGGGATGGGTGGTGGGTGCTTGAGAGGGGATCTAGGAGTTGTCCGCCACCGGGGCGCCCGGTGCGGCGCCGGCGGCCGCGGCCGACTCGGAGCCGGGGCGCTTGGCCTGCGTCCAACCTTCGGAATTGCGCTGGGGAGCGACGGAGAGGGCCAGGGCGCCCGCCGGCACGTCCTTGCGGACGATGGCGCCGGCACCGGTGTACGCGCCGTCGCCCACGGAGACGGGGGCGACAAAGACGGTGTTGGATGCGGTGCGCACGTGCGATCCGATGACGGTCTGGTGCTTCTTCTCGCCGTCGTAGTTGGCGGTGATGTTTCCGCAGCCGATGTTGGTGTACTCGCCGATGACGGAGTCGCCCGAGTAGCCGAGGTGGCTGAGCTTGGAGCCCTTGCCGATCTTGGCGTTCTTGGTCTCGTAGAAGGCGCCGATCTTGCCGGACTCGCCGAGGTCCGTCTTGGGACGCAGGTAGGCGAACGGCCCCACGCTGGCGCCCTGGCCGATCGTGGAGTCGGTGGCGTCGGAGCGCTTGACGGTCGCGCCCTGCCCCACCTGGACGTTGGTGAGGGTGGTGTCCGGGCCGATGACCGCGTCAGTTCCGACGGCCGTCGAGCCGTGCAGCTGGGTGCCCGGCTTGAGGGTGACGTCGGAGCTGAGTGCGACGTCGACGTCGATCCAGGTGCTGTCCGGGTCGACGATGGTCACGCCGGAGCGCATCCACTTCTCGCAGGTCCGGCGGTTCATCTCCTTGCCCAGGGCCGCGAGCTGGACGCGGTCGTTGGCGCCCTCGACCTGCCAGGGGTCCCCGGTCACGACGGCGGCCACCCGGCCGCCGTCGCCGCGGGCGATGGAGAGGACGTCGGTGAGGTACATCTCGCCCTGGGCGTTGTCCGTGGTGACCTGCGCGAGTGCCGAACGGAGCACGGCGGCGTCGAACGCGTAGATGCCGGAGTTGACCTCGTCGATGCCGCGCTGGGCGTCGGTGGCGTCCTTGTGCTCGACGATCCCGGCGACGGAGCCGTCGTCGTCGCGGACGATGCGGCCGTAGCCGGTCGGGTCGCCCAGGCGGGCGGTCAGGACCGTGACGGCGTTGGCATCGGCGTCGTGGGCGGCCACAAGCTCGCCGAGCTGTTCGCCGGTGAGCAGCGGGACGTCTCCGTAAGTGACGACGATGGTGCCCTCGATGTCCTCGGGGAGGGCTTCGAGGCCCTGCTGGACGGCGCGACCGGTGCCGGGGACGTCGTCCTGGTCGGCGATCGTCAGGTCGGGTTCGATCTGCAGGAGGTGCTCGACCACGCGGTCGCGTTCGTGGCGCACGACGGCGACGAGGCGCTCGGGGTCGATGCCGCGGGCTGCTGCGATGGCGTGCCCCACCATGGACTTGCCGCCGATCTCGTGCAGGATCTTGGGTTTGGCGGACTTCATCCGGGTGCCTGCCCCGGCTGCGAGGACAATGACGGCTGCCGGTGCGTTGGCTTCCACGCTCAAGTTCTACTCCCTGCGGTCGACTGCGTAGAGCCCGGCGCTGCGGCCGGGACGACTCAGTCTATCGGTTGATCGTCCGCGCGTTGTGTTCCGCCCCTAGGATTCGAACCTAGACTGCACGGCTCCAAAGGCCGGCGTGCTGCCGTTACACCAAGGCGGACCGTGTCCGTGCGGGCTACCGTCGAACACGATCATCCATTCTGCCACATGCTCGCGGACCCCCGCGCACGCACCGCGGGCCCCGCCCTCGCGAAGAGGACGGGGCCCGCGGTCAAGCGAAGCGACGAGGCTCTGCTAGGCAGCGCAGACGCTGACCTGAGCGCCGGCGGCGGTGACCTGCGTGTTGCTGACGGACGCCGAGTTGGCGCCCGGGCCCGATTCCTCGAACCCGGACGGTGCCGAGGTGAAGGTCAGCGAGTAGTCGCCGAGCAGGTCCGTGTTGATCGCGCCGTCGGAGATCGGCACCGCGATCGTGACAGGCGAGCCCGCAACGATTTCGGCCTGGGTGGTGATCAGCAGCGAACCGTCGCCGAGCAGCGACACGTCGAGCAGGTTGCCGCCGGTGTCGATGACGCCTGCACTCAGCACCGCGGCGCTCGACAGGGTGAACGTCGTGCCGACCGGGATCGTGCCAGTAGCTGCCGCAATCTCGAAGGTCGGATCGCCGAAAGCATTGATGCTCGTCAGCGGGATCGTGATGCCGCCGACGCACTCGCTCGAGATGGCCACATCGAACTGCGTCACGACCGAGGCGGCGGCCATCGGCGCGCTCACAGCGGCGGCGATGACGGGCACCGACCAGGCGGCCGCCTTGTTCACGGTACGACGGTCGAAACCCTGCTTCTTCATGTTCTGCTCGGTCATAGTTCCCCTCCATTGAATTCCGAAGTATTTTCTGCCGCAGCAACGGAACTCCGTCCGGCCGCCGCGGTCGTTCCCCAGTCAAATACACAAAAGTCCGCAGATCCTCAAGAAACTCCCAGTTTGTCGCGAAAAGGTCCCGATCGTGGCGCTATACGAACACTCGCTTGGTCGATCCCCTGCCCGAGACGCGTGCGACCAGTAGTTCGAGGGGTCCTGAACCGTCCGAAAACGGCGCCCAGCGCCGCCACGACCACGCGATGACCAGCAGGAACGCCGTGATCGCCCCCAGGAAGAGCCACGAGTCCGTGACGTCCACCCACGGCCGTGCGGCCTCGAAGAGGATGATCTGCAGGGAGTAGACGGTCAGCGGCATGCGCCCCGCGGCCACCAGCGGGTTCCATCTGCCCACGAGGCCCGCCGTTGCCGGCAGGCGCTCGATCTGCAGCAGGGCCGCGATCACCAGCAGCGCGCAGCCGAGGGCCACCAGGTTGCCGGCCACCGTGGTGGATCCGGGATGGATCGACATTCCGCCCCAGGCCCCGACCGCGGCGCCCGCCAGCACGCCGATTCCCCCGGCGGCCGCGAGCCGCCCGGGCGCCGAGCTGCGCCGCAGGTCCGTTCTGGCGGCGACCAGCCCTGCAGCGAGGAAGGGCAGGAACAGGAGCGCCCAGTAGTGCGGTCCCGCG
Organism: Zhihengliuella salsuginis; assembly: GCF_014651715.1. Lineage (GTDB taxonomy): Bacteria > Actinomycetota > Actinomycetes > Actinomycetales > Micrococcaceae > Zhihengliuella > Zhihengliuella salsuginis. The sequence continues at coordinate 151,379 of NZ_BMXK01000009.1, read as the reverse complement.
ACGAGCCAGGAGGCCAGCCGTTCGAGGACCGGATTCCCGGTCAGGAAGACCACGACGTCGGGGCTGGCCGCCCACCCCTGCGCGAGCGGGGACAGGACCAGGGCGGCCGCCCCGACCCCGGCGATGACCGCACGCGGGCAGAAGAGGAGCGGGATCGCCAGCAGCAGCACGATCCCGATGGAGTCGATGACCACCGCGATCGGCGAGCCGATCCACCAGAGCAGGACCCCGATGACCACGAGCGCCACGGCGCGGCGCAGCTGCTGGAGGCGCATCGCCCGGCGCTCCGCCCCGGAAGCGGGCGGCTCGGCGCCGCCGGTCATGAGCCCGATCGACATGCCGGCGAGCACCACGAAAAGCGGTGCGGTGACCTGTGTGGCGGCGGCGAGCGCCTTGACCGGCAGCGGGCTGGTGCCGAGCACCGGCGCCGCGTGCGCGTAGAGCATCCCGAGGATGGCCACGCCGCGCGCCGCGTCGAGGGCGCCGATCCGGCCGAGGCGGGCGCTCATACGCGCCCCCTGCGGACGTCGGCCGGGGAGCCCCAGCCGAAGGTCGCCAGCGCCCGGCGCAGCAGCTGCGGACTGGAGAAGCCCGAGTAGTGGGCGATCTCCGGAATGGACAGGACGTCGTACTGCGGGTCGCCGAGCAGCTGGACGGCGTGCTCGGCGCGCAGGCGACGCAGGGTGTCGGCCACGGAGGCCCCGTTCCGTGAGAAGTCGCGTTGCAGGTGGCGCAGCGAGACGTTCAGGTCCTGCGCGATCTTGGCGGGGCTGAGCTCTTGATCGGCGCGGCGCGCGGTCATGAGGGCGAGCGCCTTGTCGTGCAGCGACGCCTCGCCGGCCCGCATCGCGTGCCCCACGCCGCGGCTCGAGAGCAGCAGCGCGCCCATGAGCTCGATGACGATCTTCTCCAGGAAGTACGCGTCGAGTGCGCTGACCGAGTCGCCGACTCCCGTCGCCGTGTCGAAGAAGGCGCGTGTGGGGTTGGTCAGCGCCGAGGCCTCGGGTACGAGTCCGTCGATGGCGTCGTGCGGGATGCCGAAGTCGTCGGCCAGCTCCAGCGGCACACCGATCACCAGGAGGCTGACGTCGTCGTGCCATTCGACGTCGTACGTCTGAGTCCCGCGGTAGAGGACGACGTCGCCGTCGCGCGCCTCGAGCCGGCACCCGTCCGGCGAGATCAGCGAGACGCGTCCCGACTCGACGAAGGCCGCGTGCAGTATCCGGCCCCGCTGCCCGTCCTATTCGAGAATCCCCCGCCCTTCACGGATGTCCGCCCGCGCGACCGTCACAGCCCCGAAGTCGACGCGCTCGAGTGTCGCGCCCCAGGCCGGCTGGCGCGGCGCCGTCAGGCCGTAGACGCTGGCGCCGTTCGTGGGGCGCACCTCGCCGTTGGAGATGACGTGGTCGGAGGTCAGGACGATTCGTCTGCGCTGCACGCGGCTCTGGACTGCTGTCGGCATTTCCCCCACCCTCGACGTCGACCCCTGTCTCGGGAGTCATTCTAGACAGTACCTTCACGTGCTGGAGCGTTGCACCAGCGTGGTCGGGAGGGTGACGCTGCGCCCCTCCGCCCCGTCGACCGCCTCGAGCAGCAGCCCGACCATCGCCCGGCTGATCGCCTCCCACGGCTGGCGAATGGTCGTCAGGGGCGGGTCGAGCGACTCGGCCAGGCCCGAATCGTCGAATCCGGCCACCGCGACGTCGTCGGGCACCCCCAGGCCCGCGCGGCGCAGGGTCGCGATCGCGCCGGCGGCCATCGCGTCCGAGGCGGCGAATACAGCATCGAAGCGGACCCCGCCCGCCAGCAGCCGTTCCATGGCCGCGGCGCCGGACGCCCGGCCGAAATCACCGGACTCGACGAGGCGCCCGTCGAACTCCGCGCCCATCTCGTCGCGGTACGCGGCCAGGCGGAGGCGCCCGCCGGGCGTGTCCTCCGGCCCGGACAGGTGGGCGATCCGGTGCCGACCCCGCGCGCGCAGATGGCGGATCATCCGACGGGTCGAGGCGTCCTCGTCGATGGACACGGACGGGACGCCCGCGGCGGGCGCGGCGGGCAGGCCGCTGCACGCGGCCGGGATCCCAGCCGCCGAGAGCTCTCCGATGTACACATCGGAGGCGCGGGAGGAGATCAGCAGGACCCCGTCGACGTGTCCGGCGCGCAGATACTCGAGGGTCGTCTCCTTCTCCCGGTCCGTGCCCGCCATCAGCAGCACGAGCGTCATGTTCCGTTCGGCCAGCGCCTCGGCGGCCCCGCGCAACAGCAGGGCGTAGGTCGGGTCGTCGAAGAGCAGGTGCTGGGGTTCGGTCACGAGGAAGGCCAGCGAGTTCGCTCGTCCGGTCGCGAGGCTGCGCGCGTGGTGGTTGGCGGTGTAGCCGGTCCGCTCGATGGCGGCCTCGACCAGCCCGCGCGCCCCGGGCGAGACCCAGTGGCCGCCGTTGATGACACGCGAGACAGTCCCCCGCGAGACTCCCGCCGCGGCGGCGACGTCCCGGATCGTGGGCCTGGGCGCCCGGCTGTCCTGTTCCATGAGCATGGACATTACCAGCCCGGCTGCCGTAGCCTGTGACCGGTCACAGGTCGGCGCTCCCCGCGCGGCCGCACGTCCTCGAAGGAGTAACCCGATGCCCGAGCAGCACCGCTGGCCGCAGCTGGATCAGATCGCCTACGGGGGCGACTACAACCCGGAGCAGTGGCCCCGCGAGACGTGGCACGAGGACGTGCGGCTCATGCGCGAAGCCGGCGTGAACATGGTCAGCATCGGCATCTTCTCCTGGGCGCTGCTCGAGACCGAGGAGGGCGTCTTCGACTTCGAGTGGTTGGACACCGTGATCGAGCTGCTGCACGAGAACGGGATCGCCGTCGATCTCGGCACGCCCACCGCGTCGCCTCCCGCGTGGTTCTTCGCCGAATACCCGGACGCCCGCGTCATCGACCGGGACGGCAGGGTCCTGGGTTTCGGGTCCCGCGGCATGGTCTCCCACTCGGCCGCCTCATACCGCGACGCCGTCGTGCGGATCGCCTCCGCCCTCGCCGAGCGCTACGCGGACCACCCGGCGGTACTCATGTGGCACGTGCACAACGAGTACGGCGTGCCCGTGGCCGAGGACTACTCGCCGCACGCGGTGCGCGCCTTCCGCACCTGGCTGCGCGAGCGCTACGGCAGCCTCGACGAGCTGAACCGGGCCTGGGGCACGGCGTTCTGGGGTCAGCACTACGGCGATTGGGAGCACGTCGGCGCGCCCGCCGCCGCGGCGAGCACCGTGAATCCGGCCCAGCGCCTCGACTTCGCCCGCTTCAGCGACCACCAGCTGCGCGCCTGCTACATCGCCGAGCGCGACGCGATCCGCGCCCACTCCGACAAGCCGGTGACCACCAACTTCATGGCCAACCAGGAGTTCACCACCGACCTGTGGGCCTGGGCGAAGGAGGTCGACGTGGTCTCCGACGACCACTACCTCACCGCCGCCGATCCCGAGGCGCACATCGGTTTGGCCATCGCGGCAGACCTGTCGCGGTCCGTCGGCGGGGGCAAACCGTGGATGCTCTTGGAGCACTCGACGTCCGCCGTGAATTGGCAGCCGCGCAACGTGGCCAAGCGCCCCGGCGAGATGGCCCGCAACTCGCTGGCCCACTTCGGCCGCGGCGCCGACGCCATCATGTTCTTCCAGTGGCGGGCCTCCCGTTCCGGCGCCGAGAAGTTCCACTCGACGATGCTGCCGCACGCGGGGACCGATTCGCGCATCTGGCGGGAAGTCGTCGACCTGGGCGCCAAGCTGGGACGCGTGAGTGAGGCCCGGGGCGCCCGGGTGCAGGCCGACGTCGCGATCCTGTGGGACTTCGAGTCCTTCTGGGGGCAGTCGCTCGAGTGGCGCCCCACGCAGGACCTCGACCCGCGCGAGCGCATCCGCGCCTTCTACGAGCGCCTCTGGCGCGACGGCATCACGGTCGACTTCGCCCTCCCGGGCGCCGATCTCTCCGGCTACAAGCTGGTCATCGCGGCCTCGCAGTACCTGCTCACGCGCGACGACGCCGCCAACCTGACCCGCTACGTCGCCGGCGGCGGCACCCTGGCGGTCTCCTACTTCTCCGGGATCGTCGACGAGCACGACGCCGTCCATGCCGGCGGGTTCATGGCCCCGCTGCGCGAGGTGCTCGGCTGCGACGTCGAGGAGTTCCTGCCACTGCGCGCCGGCGCCCGGGCCGCCGTCGACTACACCGCAGCCGACGGCGGGGCGCACCGGCTCAGCGCCGACGACTGGCAGGACGACCTGCGGATCACCACCGCCGAGGTGCGCGGCACCTACGCCGAAGGCCCCGGCGCGTCCAAGCCGGCGATCACCCGCAACGCGCACGGCGACGGGACCGGCTGGTACCTCTCCACCCGGCTCGACGCCGGGGCGCTGGAGACCGTCATGGGCGACGTCTACGCGGACGCCGGGATCGCGCCCGCCGGCCTGCCCGAGGGCGTGGAGGCGGTCCGCCGGGTCGGCGAGGCGGCCGACTACCTCACGCTCCTCAACCACACGGACACGGCGGCGGACGTTCCGGTGGACGGCGTCGATCTGCTCACCGGCGCCGCCACGGGCGGGTCGCTCACGCTGGAGGCCGGCGGCGCCGCCGTCGTGCGTCTGGAGGGCTGAGCGGCCCCGCGGCGCCGGGCAGCGCGCCTAGCCCTCGGCGATCTCCGCGGCCTCGAGCCACTCCGTCTCGAGGTCGTCGTGCGCGGCCCGGAGCTCACCCGCCTTGGCCGTGAGGGCCTTCAGCTCGTCGAATCTCATCGCCTCCGACGCGGCCGCCATCTGGTGCTCGACCTCGGCGACCTGCGCGTCCAGCTTGCCCATCTGCTTCTCGAGACGATTGACGCTCTTGCGCGCCTCGCGCTTCTCGGCCTCGCTGTGGCCTGGCGCGGACGACGGCGTCCCCTGGGCGGGCTGGTCGCCCGCCGCGGGCGAGTTCGTTCCGGTCGCCGCCCTCTGGGCCGCGGTGTCCCCGCCCTCGCGCAGCTCGAGGTACTGCTCGACGCCGCCGGGCAGGAAGCGGATCCTGCCGTCGCCGAGCAGCGCCAGCTGGTGGTCGGTGACGCGCTCGAGCAGGTAGCGGTCGTGGCTGACGACCACCAGCGTGCCCGGCCAGCCGTCGAGCAGGTCCTCCACCGCGGCGAGCGTGTCGGTGTCGAGGTCGTTGGTCGGCTCGTCGAGCATGAGCACGTTCGGCTCGCCGATCAGCAGGCGCAGCAGCTGCAGGCGCCGCCGCTCGCCGCCGGAGAGCTCCTTGATCCTGGTCCACTGCTTCTGCTGGGTGAACCCGAGCTGCTCGACGAGCTGCCCGGCCGAGATCTCCTTGCCGCCGACCTCGAACCGGCTCTTCTCGTCGTTGACCACCTCGATCACGCGCTTCTCCGCCAGCGGCTCGAGCTCCGTGACCTCCTGGGTCAGCACGGCGGTCTGCACGGTCTTGCCGCGCTTGATCTTCCCGCTCGTCGGCTCGATCTGGCCGTCGAGCAGGCGCAGCAGGGTCGATTTGCCGGCCCCGTTCACGCCGACGATGCCGACGCGTTCGCCCGGTGCCAGGCGCAGGGTGACTTCGTCGAACAGCGGCGCGTTCCCGTCGAAGCCCAGCGACACGTCCTCGAGGTCGATCACGTCCTTGCCGAGGCGGGCCGTGGCCATCTTCGCCAGCGCGACCGTGTCGCGCGGCTCCGGCACGTCGTTGATCAGCGCGGTCGCGGCGTCGATTCGGAACTTAGGCTTCGAGGTGCGGGCGGGGGCGCCGCGGCGCAGCCACGCGAGCTCCTTCTTGGCCAGCTGCTGGCGCTTGTTCTCGACGACGGCAGCAGTCCGGTCGCGCTCGACCCGGGCGAGGGTGTACGCGGCGTAGCCCCCGTCGAACGGGTCGACGACGCCGTCGTGCACCTCCCAGGTGCGCGTGCATACCTCGTCGAGGAACCAGCGGTCGTGGGTGACGAGCAGGAGCCCGCCCTGGTTGGCGCGCCAACGGGTCTTCAGATGCCGCGCCAGCCAGGCGACGCCCTCGACGTCGAGGTGGTTGGTGGGCTCGTCGAGCATGACGACGTCGTCGTCGGCGATCAGCAGCTTGGCGAGGGCGACGCGGCGGCGCTGCCCGCCGGAGAGCGAGGACACCTTGGCGTGCCAGTCGACCTCCTCGACGAGCCCGCCCATGACCTCGCGGACGAGCGGGTTCGACGCCCACTCGTGGTCGGCGGCGTCGCCGACGATCGCCTCGCCCACGGGCAGGTCGCCGTCGAGGACGTCCACCTGGTTCAGGTAGCCGACGCGCAGCCCGCCCCGCTGCGTGACCCGCCCCTCGTCGGGGCTCTGCTCGAGCGCGAGCAGGCGCATGAGGGTCGATTTCCCGTCGCCGTTGCGGCCGACCATGCCGATCCGGTCGCCGTCGTCCACGCCGAGGCTGACGCCGTCGAGCACGGTGCGGGTTCCGTAGGAGACGCGCAGGTTCTGCGCGCCGAGCAAGTGAGCCATTCTGTCCTTACATCTGCTGTTGGTTCTTCGAAATTCGGGGCACGACGCCGCCGCGCTAGATCAGTCCGGCACCCGGGACCGGGCCGTGCACGGGATGCGCGGCGAGGCCGGGCTCGTCCTGCAGCTGCAGCGCCAGCTGGTCGGCGTGGTGGGCGTCCTCGGCGAGCAGCGCCGCCGTCGGACCGGAGCCGGAGACGATCGCGGCCAGTGCTCCGGCGCGCAGGGACTCCTCGAGCACGTCGCCCAGCTCGGGGGCGAGGCTGATCGCCGCGCGGGCCAGGTCGTTGTGCACCAGTCGGGGCAGGCGTTCGTGGTCGCCGGCCACGAGGGCCTGGACGACGTCGGCGTCGACCTGCCGCGGGGTCTCCACGGCCTCGTCGGCGCGCAGGGCGTCGAGCTGCTTGAACACGGCCGGAGTCGACAGGCCGTAGCTGGCCGGCAGGACGACCCAGTCGCTGCGGTCCCGCAGGAGCAGCGGTGAGAGCTCGTCGCCGATGCCGAGGCCGACGGCGGCGCCGCCGGTGATGGCGAACGGGACGTCGGCGCCGAGCTCGGAGCCCAGCTCGCACAACTGCTCGCGCGTCAGCGAGGTCCCCCAGAGCGCGTTGCACGCCACGAGCGTCGCGGCCGCGTCGGCGGAGCCGCCGCCCATGCCGCCGGCGATCGGCACGCGCTTGACGACCTCGAGGTCGACGCCCCGGCCGGCGCCGGTGTGCGCCGCGAGGAGCTTGGCGGCGCGGACGACCAGGTTGTCGGCGTCGAGCGGGAAGTCCTCGGGGTCCCGCACGGCGGTCGAGTCGGCCGACAGCCGCACGGTCACCCCGTCGTCGTCGCGCGCCGTGGCGGTCACGTCCTCGTAGAGGCTGACCGCCAGGTAGAGGCTGGCGACGTCGTGGTAGCCGTCCGGCCGCGCCGGCCCGGCGCGGAAGAAGACGTTGATCTTGCCCGGTGCCCGGGCCGTGACGCTGGGCCTCACGCGCCGCCCTCCCCCGCGGCGGGCGCGCCCACGACGTCGGGGTGGTGGGCCGCGATGGCGGCGAACTCCTCGATGCCGAGCTTCTCGCCGCGGGCCTGCGGGTCGACGCCGGCGGCGCGGAGGGCGGTCTCGGCGGCCGCGGCGCTGCCGGCCCAGCCGGCCAGGGCGGCGCGCAGCGTCTTGCGGCGCTGGGCGAAGGCCGCGTCGATCGCGGCGAAGACCTGCTCGCGGCTGGCGGGCGTCGCGGGCGGCTCGTGGCGTTCGAAGCCGACGAGGCCGGAGTTGATCTTGGGGGCCGGCCAGAAAACGTTCTTGCCGATGATCCCGGCCTTGCGCATGTCCGCGTACCAGGTGGACTTGACGCTCGGTATGCCGTAGATCTTCGAACCCGGCGTCGCGGCGAGCCGGTCGGCGACCTCGTCCTGGACCATGACCAGCCCGTGCCGCAGTGTGGGGAAGTGCTCGAACAGGTGCAGCACCACGGGCACGGCCACGTTGTAGGGCAGGTTGGCGACCAGGGCGGTCGGGGCGTGCGGCAGCTCGGTGACCCGCATGGCGTCGGAGAGCACGACGTCGAGGGCGCCGGCCCGCTCCGGGCGGAACTCGGCGATGGTCCGCGGCAGGCGCTCGGCGAGCTTCGGGTCGATCTCGACGGCGACGACGCGCTCGGCGGCGTCGAGCAGGCCGAGCGTGAGCGATCCCAGCCCCGGACCGACCTCGAGCACGACCTCGTCCGGGCCGAGGTCGGCGGCGGCCACGATGCGGCGGATGGTGTTCCCGTCGATCACGAAGTTCTGCCCGAGCGTCTTCGTCGGGCGCACGTCGAGTTCGTCGGCCAGTCGGCGGATCTCGGTCGCGCCGAGAAGCGGGGCCGGCGAACCGGAAGCGGGGCGGGCTGCATCAGAAGTCACGGAGTCCATCCTAGTTCGTCCTCGTCCGTCCGCCGCCCGGGTGCACGCAGAGGCCCCACGTGCGGTCCATCCCGGAGGAGGACTGCGCGCGGGGCCGGAGGCTGCGCGGCCGGAGCGAACCGGTCGGAGTGTTTAGCGCAGGCCGAGCTGCGACGAGCAGGAGGGCCAGTGGCCCCAGCCGCCGTTGGAGCGCAGGACCTCGGCGGTCGCGATCTGCTCGGACGGGCTCGCCTGGTGCGGCAGCGGAGCGTACTGCGTGCCGCCGGCACCGGCCCAGCTGGAGGCGCTGAACTGGAGGCCGCCGTAGTAGCCGTTGCCGGTGTTGATGGACCAGTTGCCACCGGACTCGCACTGCGCCAGCGCGGCCCAGGTGCCCGAGGACGGGCCGGACGCGGTGGTGCCGCCGCCCGAGCTCGAGGAGCTCGAGTCGGACGAGCTGGACGTCGAGGGCGCGGGGGCCTTCTCCTCGACGTGCGTGCCGACCTTGACGACCTCGGTGACCGGCTTGGCGACGACCTCGTCGGCGACGAGCTCGGACTTCTCGACCTCGCCGTTGTGGAGGACGACCTTGTAGGTCAGCTCGCGCTCGCCGTTCTTGCCCTTGGTCGAGACCTCGGTCTCACCCTTGTCGATGGAGGAGTCGTTGACCTTCTCGACCTCGTGGGCGATGGACTTGGTCTCGGTGCGGTTCTCGGTGGTGACGCGGATGACGCTGATGGTCATGCCGTCCTCGGTCTCGGTGCTGAGATCCTCGGGGCCGACGATGTCGCTCTCGCCGACCTCGACCTCGGCATCGGCGAGGGCCTCCTCGACGGTCTGCGCCGTCGTCGTGAAGGGCTTCTCCTCGCCGCCGACGACGAACTTGATGTCCTTCGGCGTCTGGATCTCGATGGCGCTGCTCAGCGCGACGAGCTCCATGTCCTTGCCCTCGGAGACCTCCGCGTCCTCGGCCAGGCCGAGCTGCGCGAGGACGTCGGCCACGGTCACACCGGTGGTTCCTACTGTGCGCGCCTCGCCGTCGAGCACGAGCTCGACGCTCTTGTGGCGGCTGACGGAGATCTCGGTGCCGTCCTCGATGGCCGCGTCGAGGGAGGGGGAGACCTCGTCGCGGTCGGCCACGTCGATGTCGGACGAGGCGAGGGCGTCGGCGACCGTGTTGCCGAAGGTGGTCACCGACTGGGTCTCACCGTCGACGGTCACCGCCAGGGTCTTGGATGCGCCGACGTAGGAGACCACGCCGACGATCAGCGCGGCGAGGACCAGTCCCTGGGCTGCGACCTTCACCCAGCGGTTCCGAAAAGCGTTCTTCATGAAATTCCCAACTGTTCTGCCGTCCAGGTACGGGGAGCTCGGCGGCAGAAGGCAAGGTTGGACATACGAACGGAATGTCCAAACCACCGATGGTTGATGCGAATGATGCTGATGCCGCGCGTGGAGCGCGGCATACCCGAAACCTTCCCCGATCCCGGCTGTGTCACTTCCACCGTAACCGTTCCGTTATCAAGTCACAAACAGCTGACGGCGTCCGCACCGCCCGGCGCCGCCTCGAACGGGGCGGGACCGCGGGTGCGACAATGGTCGACATGACGACGTTTGCACTAGTCACCACACCTCTGACCCTCGCCCTGATCCTCACCGTCGCTGGCGTGGCGAAGATCATGACGGAATCTCAAGAAAAGGTAACGGCCACTCCGCTATCGGGGCCAGGCGTGCCCCGGATCGTGAACCACCCGCTGGTGCGCCGGCTCCACCCCTGGCTCGAGATCCTGCTGGCCATCGGGCTGGTCACCACCCCCTGGCCGGCCGCCCTCGTCGTCGCGGCTCTCGCCCTCGCTCTCTGCCTGTTCTACACGTGGCTCATCGCGGCGGTGCTCCGCAGCGGCGAGGCGCAGGACTGCGCCTGCTTCGGCCGATTCGGCCGGGGCGCGACCACCCGCTGGGACCTGGCCCGCAACCTCGGCCTCGTGGTTCTGGGACTCGGCGCGGTGGTCTTCGCGGGCTCCGGACGCTCCGTGCCCTCCGACTTCCTCGCCTTCGCCCCCGGCGACTGGTGGTGGCTCGCTGCCGTCGTCGTCGCCGCAGCGGTACCCCTGACGTGGCAGCAGCTCACCGGCCGCGGCCCGGGCGCCGGCACGATCGTCGCGGCCCCGGCCGGGGCCGGCCGGACGGCCCCGGAGCCGGCCGGGGATCCGGCAGGCGGCGAAGCAGAGGAGCCCGCGGGCGGGACCCCGGTGCGCTGGCTGCTGAGCGAGCGTCCCGCGCCGTCGTCGCTGGACGACGCCCAGCCCGAGGATCTGACCGGCGTGGCGCTGCCGAAGGTCATGGTCCGCGCCGCCGGATCCGCCGAGACGCGCGGTCTGCGCCAGTCGCTCCCCCGAGGGGCGACCCTGCTGATCCTGGTGCGCCCCGCCTGCCGGGCGTGCGACGAGGTGCTCGAGGCCCTCGACAACTGGCGGGAGCGGTTCGGCGACCGGGTCGGGGTGCGTCTGCTCGTCTCGCGGGCGCCGGAGCAGTTCGCCGAGGAGCACCCCGAGGTGCGCGAGCTGGTGCTGGTGGACGACAGCCTCGCGATCCAGCAGCTGCTCGGCGTCCGCTACACGCCGTCCGCGCTGCTCGTGGCGCCGGACGGCTCCATCGCCGCGGGCCCGACCACCGGGGCCGAGTACATCTCCGCGCTGGCCGGCGTCGTCGCCGACTCGGTGGAGTCCTAGAACTCCCCGTAGACGCGGCGCGTGTTCGCCGCCAGCTGCGTGCAGAGCCCGGCCAGATCGCGCCCGGTGTGCCCGGCCATGAACCGCACCGTGTAGGGGGTCATGTAGGCGGCGTTCGGCCGGCCGCGGTAGGGGTGCGGGGTCAGGTACGGCGCGTCCGTCTCGACCAGGACCAGCTCCGGGTCCGCCAGCGAGAGCGCCTCGTGCAGTCCCGTCGAGTTCTTGAAGGTCACGGTGCCGGCGAACGACATGTACCAGCCGTTGTCGTTGCAGATCCGCGCCAACTGCGCGTCTCCGGAGAAGCAGTGGAAGACCACGTGCTCGGGAAGCCGCGGAGCGCTGCGGAGCACGTCGACGACGTCGTCGTGCGCGTCGCGGTCGTGGATCTGGAGCGCCTTGCCGCGCCGTACGGCGATGTCCAGGTGCGCCTCGAACGAGGCCCGCTGGTCGGCGTGCCCCTCGGGGCCGGTGCGGAAGTAGTCGAGCCCGGTCTCCCCCACCGCGCGCACGCGCTCGTGCCCGGCGAGCACGTCGATCTCGACGATCGCCGCGTCGAGCCCGCCCGCCTCGGCGAGCGGCGCGGCGTCGTTCGGGTGGATGGCGACGGCGGCGAGCACGCGCGGATCCGCGGCGGCGGCCTCGACGGCGAACCTCGAGGACTCGACGTCGCAGCCGACCTGCACGACGCCCGGGACGCCGACGGCGTTCGCCGTGTCGAGCGCGTCCGCGACGGACACCGCGCTCCGCACTGCCCGCGCCTCCAGGTGCGTGTGGTTGTCGGGTACCGGGACGGGCAGCGGCTCCGGCGCCGGCGGGTATTCGGAACGACGACGGCGCCGGGCCGCCTGGGCGGCCAGCCGCTCGGCCTCTTGCGGGCTCGCCCCCTCGGGGACGACGACGTCGTCGGCCTCCTCGGACACGAAGGCGGGCGGGGTCGAACCGGGGGTCACGCGCGAATCAGACACGCGTTCCATCCTAGCCAGACCCGCCCGCCGGCGCCTCCCGTGCTACTTCGCGTACGGGTCGGCGATGCCGATGTACTGCACGGTGCTGTACTCGGCGATGCCCTCGGTGCCGCCCTCGCGGCCCATGCCCGACTGCTTGACGCCGCCGAACGGGGCGGCCGCGTTCGAGATGATGCCGGCGTTGAAGCCGATCATGCCGAACTCGATCTGCTCCGCGACCCGGAACATGCGCGCGTAGTCGGACGTGAAGAGGTACGAGGCCAGGCCGTACTCGCTGGCGTTGGCGAGCTTGATGGCCTCCTCCTCGGTCGCGAACGTCGTCACCGGGGCGACCGGGCCGAAGATCTCCTCGCGCAGGATCGCCGCGTCGTTGGGCACGTTTCCGAGCACGGTCGGGGCGTAGAAGTAGCCGTCGCCGGCCAGCGGCTCGCCGCCCGTGACGGCCACCGCACCGGAGTCGACGGCCCCGGAGACGAGCGCGTGCACGTCGTCGCGGGCGGAGGACTCGATGAGCGGGCCGACAGTCGAGGAGTCCTCGGTGCCGCGGCCCGGCGTCAGCCGGCCCATGGCCTCGGCGAACCTGCGCGTGAACTCCTCGGCGATCGTGTCCTGTACCAGGAAGCGGTTCGCGGCCGTGCAGGCCTCGCCCATGTTGCGCATCTTGGCCGCCATGGCGCCCTCGACGGCCTTGTCCAGGTCCGCGTCCTCGAAGACCAGGAACGGGGCATTGCCGCCGAGCTCCATCGAGGTGCGCAGCACGTTGTCGGCGGCGTCCTTCAGCAGGCGCTTGCCGACCGGCGTCGACCCGGTGAAGGAGACCTTGCGCAGCCGCGGATCGGCCATGACCGGGCCGGAGATGGCCGAGGCGCTCTTGCCGGAGACGACGTTGAGCACGCCGGCCGGGAGGCCGGCCTCGAGCAGGGTCGCCGCGAAGAGCTGGCTCGTCAGCGGCGTCAGCTTGGCCGGCTTCAGGACCATGGTGCAGCCGGCGGCGATCGCCGGGCCGACCTTGCGGGTGGCCATCGCCAGCGGGAAGTTCCAGGGGGTGATGAGCAGGCACGGGCCGACCGGCTTGTTCTGGACGAGGATCTTGTTCTTGCCCTCGGGCGTGGTGATGTACCGGCCGTAGTCGCGCACGGCCTCCTCGGAGAACCAGCGCATGAACTCGTTGCCGTAGGCGACCTCGCCGCGGGCCTCCGGCAGCGGCTTGCCCATTTCCAGCGTCATGAGCAGCGCGAAGTCCTCGGAGCGCTCGCTGATCAGGTCGAAGGCGCGGCGCAGGATGTTCGAACGCTCGCGGGCCGGCGTCAGGGCCCACTCGGCCTGCGCGGCATCCGCGGCGTCGAGGGCGGCGAGGGCGTCCTCGCTGGTGGCCGAGGCGAGGGTCGCGAGCACCTTGCCGGTCGCCGGGTCGTGCACGTCGAAGGTGGCGCCGTCGGAGGCGTCGCGCCATTCGCCGCCGATGAGAAGTCCGGTGGGGACGGAAGCGAGGAGCTCGGCTTCGCGTTCGGGCGTAATCGTCATTGTTTAACTCCCGGGAATCGATAGTGCTGGACAGCTGCTAAATCTAGGCGACGCCCGAGAGCCGCGAAAATCGGACTACGATGCACGTCGCTTCGTGACTCATTGTCGCGCGGCCACGACGGCGGCGTACAGCTCGCGCTTGGAGATCCGGTCGCGCTCGGCCACCGCGGCGACGGCATCCTTGAGGCGCATCCCCGAGTCCATCATGGACTGCACCGCGGCCACGTGGTCGACGTCGTCTTCGGCGTCGGCTTCCGTCTTGCCGGAGACGACGACGGCGATCTCGCCGCGCACGCCCTCCTCCGCCCAGGCGGCCAGCTCGTCGAGCGGTCCGCGCCTGACCTCCTCGTGCAGTTTGGTCAGTTCGCGGGCGACGGCGGCCGGACGGGATCCGCCGAACGCCCCGCCCAGCGCCCTGAGCATGGCGTGCAGCCGGTGGGGGGCCTCGAAGAAGACCATGGTGCGGCGCTCGTCGGCCAGGTCGGCCAGGCGGGAGGCCCGGTCGCCCGTCTTGCGGGGCAGGAAGCCCTCGAAGGTGAAGCGGTCGGTCGGCAGCCCGGAGAGGGAGAGCGCCGTCAGCACCGCCGACGGGCCCGGCACCGCGGTGACCGTGACTCCTGCGGCGACGGCGGCCTCGACGAGCCGGAAACCGGGGTCGGAGACGGCCGGCATGCCCGCGTCGGAGACGACCAGCAGGGTGGCGCCGGCCTCGACGATCTCGAGCAGCTCGGCGATGCGGGAGGCCTCGTTGTGCTCGTGGTAGCTGACCAGCCGCCCCGGCACGCGCACGCCGAGGGCGTTGGCCAGGTGCAGCAGGCGCCGGGTGTCCTCGGCGGCGACCACGTGGGCCGAGCGCATCAGCTCGATGAGCCGCGGCGACGCGTCGGAGAGGTTCCCGATCGGGGTCGCGGCGAGCACGATCTGCCCGTTCCCCGGGGTCTGCTCGACGAGCGCCCGGGCCGCCGTTTCCGCGGGGCTCGAGGCGTTCTCTTCGGTCTCTCCACTGCTGCGCTGTGCCACCCGCCCAGCCTATCGCGGACGCGGGGTGCCCACGGTGGTTCGGGTCGGCCGCTAGAGTGGCCATCGTGACCAGATGGATCCGATCGCCCGAGGCCGCCACGAGCCGGACCGCGCTGCGCGAGCGGCTGCTGGGTCCGTCCGCGCCGCCCGGCACCGGCGGGCCGCCGCGGACGCGGATCCCGGGCACGCCGGCGGCCGTCTGGGCCTTCGCCACCCGCCACGCCTTCTGGCTCGTTCCTGCGCTCATCACGGCCCTGGCGGCCTGGCTGCGGCTGGTGAACCTGTCCACCCCGCACGATCTGATCTTCGACGAGACCTACTACGTCAAGGACGCCTTCACGCTGCTCCAGTCGGGCTTCGAGCGGCAGTGGCCCGACGAGGGTGCCGACGAGGCCTTCCTCGCGGGCGACCCGCAGCCCCTCGACGAGCGCTCCTACGTGGTCCACCCGCCCCTGGGCAAGTGGCTGATCGGGCTCGGCATGCTCGCGTTCGGCACCGACAACGGGCTCGGCTGGCGGTTCGCCCCGGCCGTGGCGGGGACGCTCTCCGTTCTCCTCGTCTACCTGGTGGGCCGCAAGCTGCTCGGCTCGATCCTGCTCGGCGGCATCGCGGCACTGCTCACCGCCGTCGACGGCCACCACATCGTCATGTCGCGCACCGCCCTGCTGGACATCTTCACGATGTTCTTCTGCCTCGCCGCGTTCTACGTGCTGCTCCTCGACCGCGACGACGGACGCCGCCGCCTCGCCGCGCTGGCCGCGGCCGCCGTCGTGCCGGGACAGCGTGCGGCGCAGCTGCTCTACGGGCCGTGGAACGCGTGGCGCCCGTGGCGGCTCGTCGCCGGCGTGATGCTCGGCGCGGCGGTGGGCACCAAGTGGTCGGCGCTCGCGTACGTCGCGGCGTTCGGCCTGCTGACGGTCCTCTGGGACGTGGGCGCGCGCCGTGCCGCCGGGGTGCGGTACTGGGGCGCCGCGGGGCTCTTCCGCGACGGGATCCCGGCGTTCCTCACCATCATCCCCGCGGCCGCCGCCACGTACCTGGCGACGTGGACTGGATGGCTGCGCACGGCGGGCGGCTACCACCGCCAGTGGGCGGAGAACAACCCGGAGGCGGCGTGGCCGCTGGTCCCGGATGCGCTGCGCTCGCTCGCCGAATACCACCGCAGCGCCTACGACTTCCACCGGGGGCTCGGGTCGGAGCACTCCTGGGAGTCCGGCCCGGAGACCTGGCTCTTCGCGGGCCGGCCGGTCCTCTACCACTACGACTCCCCCACCGCCGCCGACGGCTGCGCGTTCGAGACGTGCAGCCGCGTCGTCACGGACCTGCCGAACCCGCTCATCTGGTGGTCGGCGGCCCTGGCCCTGCTGGTCGTCCTGTTCTTCTGGGCCGGGGCCCGCGACTGGCGGGCCGGCGCGATCCTCGCCGGCGTCGCCGCCGGGTTCGTCCCGTGGTGGTTCTACCCCGAGCGCACCATGTTCTTCTTCTACACGATCGCCTTCCACCCGTTCATGATGCTCGCCCTCGCCTACGTGCTGGGGCTCGCGCTCGGCGCGCCGACCGCCGGCCGGCGCCCGCGCCTGCTGCCGGGCTCGCCGGCCGGCCCGCCGCTGGGCCACCTGCCGCCGTCCGCGGCGCCCCCGGAGCACGACGACGCCCGCACCGCGGTGGCGTCCGAGCGCCGCCGCGCCGGCCTCGCCGTCGTCGGGGTGTTCATGGCGCTGGCGATCGCACTCTCGGCGTTCTTCTGGCCGGTCTGGACCGGGCAGACCATCAGCTACGAGGCCTGGCACCTGAGGGTCTGGCTGCCCAGCTGGGGATAGGCCCCGGGTCGGGACCGGCGGCCGGGGCACGGCGCGCCGCTGACTAGACTGTTGACCGAAGACCGCCTCGTCAGGAGAGAACCGTGCGCGAAGCCAGGACCGACCTGCTGGTCGAGCTCCCCAAGTCCTACAACACCACCCAGCTGCTCATCGACCGGATGAACCGCGAGAACGCCGACCCGGACTCGGCCTCGCCGCTCTACGCCGTCAAGGACTCCTCGGGCCGGTGGACGGAGATCAGCACGCCCCGGTACGTGGCGCTGGTGCGCCGCCTCGCCAAGTCCCTCATCGACCGCGGCGTCGAGCCGGGTTCCATGGTGGCGATCATGTCCCGGACCCGCTACGAGTGGGCGCTCGTCGAGCAGGCCGTCTGGTTCGCCGGGGCCGTCAGCGTGCCCGTGTACGAGACCAGCTCCGCCGTCCAGGTCGAGTGGATCCTGCGGGACTCCGGTGCGCGGCACGTGTTCGCGGAGTCGGCCGAGCGCGCCGCCGTGGTCGAGGACGCCGTCGAGAAGCTGGGCGAAGACGTCCAGATCTTCTGCTTCGATGCCGCGCACAGCGTGGGCGGGGGCGCCGCCGGCGAGGCGACGGGCGGCGTCGTGCCCGCGGGCCTGACCGCGGGCAGCGACCTGGCGCTGCTCCTGGCCGCCGGAGCCCGCTCGCGGGTCTCCGACGCGCAGGTCGAGGACGCGCGCACCTCGGCCGGCTACAGCGACACCGCGACCCTCGTCTACACGTCCGGGACCACCGGGCGGGCCAAGGGCTGCGTGATGACGCACGGCAACTTCGCGGGCGTCGCCGTGAACCTCGTCCCGCACATGCGCGAGGTCGTCCACGGCCGCTCGCGGACCCTGATGTTCCTGCCGCTCGCGCACGTGCTGGCGCGGGCCGTCCAGCAGTGCTGCGTGCACTCCGGCACGACCGTGGCCCACGGCCCGGACGTCGCCGACCTGATGGGCGACCTGGCGGGCTTCAAGCCGACGTTCCTGCTCGCGGTGCCCCGGATCTTCGAGAAGGTGCGCGCCGGCGCCCTTTCCAAGGCCGAGGAGTCCGGCAGGGGCCGGCTCTTCGCGCGCGCCGAACGGATCGCGATCGAGGTGTCCCGGCACCGGGACGCGGTGGGCCGCGGAGCCGGCACCAGGCTCCCCCTGTCCGTCCGGGCGCAGCACGCGTTCTTCGACCGGGTGCTCTACCCGAAGCTGCGCGCCGTCCTCGGCGGTGAGGCGAAGTTCGCGATCTCCGGCGCCAGCGAACTGGGCGAGGACCTGGCCCACTTCTTCCGCGGTGCCGGGGTGCAGCTGCTCGAGGGCTACGGGCTGACTGAGTCGACCGCGCCCGCCACCGTGAACCAGCCCGACTACGTGCGGGTCGGCAGCGTCGGCTTCCCGACCCCCGGGACGACCGTGCGGATCGCCGACGACTCCGAGGTGCAGCTGCGCGGCGTGGGGGTCTTCGCCGGCTACCACGGCAACGGGGAGGCGACCGCGGCCGCCTTCACCGAGGACGGGTTCTTCGCCACCGGCGACCTCGGCGAGCTGGACGAGGACGGGTTCCTGACCATCACGGGCCGCAAGAAGGACCTCATCGTCACCGCCGGCGGCAAGAACGTCTCCCCCGGCCCGCTCGAGGAGCTGATCCGCGCGTGGCGGATCGTCGACCAGGTAGTCCTGGTCGGCGACCAGCGCCCCTTCGTCGCCGCACTGGTCACGCTCGACACCGGCGAACTGCCCCAGTGGGCCGCCGCCCGCGGGCTCGAGGGCCTCGACGTCGCCCGGGCCGCCGGGCACCCCGAGGTCCTCTCCGAGATCCAGGCGGCGGTCGATGCCGCGAACAAGACGGTCTCCCACGCCGAGGGGGTCAAGAAGTTCACGATCGTCGACCGCGAGTTCACGGAGGCCTCGGGCCACCTGACGCCGTCGATGAAGCTCAAGCGCGCCGCCGTCGTCGAGACCTGCGCCGGGGAGATCGAGGAGCTCTACCGGCGCTAGGCCGTCAGGCGGAGCGGCGCCCGTTGACCCGGATGCGGGAGCGGTCGCGGCGGCTGCGCGTCGGCCACGTGGCGATCAGGGTGGCGACGACGGCGAGCAGCACCAGCACGCCCACGCCGATGCCGGCGTCGACCCAGAACTGCTCGGGGTAGAGCCGCAGCAGCGTGTCGGAGTACTGGAACGTCCACGTACCGTCGGCGAAGAAGAGCCCGTGCACGCCCGTGAAGAACGCGCCCCAGTTCAGGATCGCCAGCGCCGCGAGCGCGACGGCGGCGACCAGCGTGGCGACGGCGCCGGCGAACAGACCCCGGCGCACCCCGCCCGGGTAGCGCCTGGCCAGGAACCAGACCATGAGGGCGGCCAGGACCAGCAGGACGAATCCGGCGGCGAAGCTCGTGGCGATCACGGCCTTCACGTCGGCCATGTGCGAGACCTCGGAATCCGTCATGAGCGGGGCGCCGTCGGCACCCACCAGGCCGCCGAGGAACCCGGCTCCCGCGGCGTTGTTGAGGTAGTCGACGCCGTAGGAGCCGTAGGTCAGCCGCTGGGCCGTGTCCCACCCGAACTCGTCCGCCGGGAAGCCCGGACGGTGGTATTCCAGCCACAGGAACCAGGGGCTGGCGACGGCCTTGAGCGCGCCGATGACCAGCAGGAACGGGTAGACGACGGCGAGCAGGGTCTGCACGATCCGCGGCCCGAGCGGCTTGGCGCGCAGGGCGGCCTCGCGGGCGTCGCCGCGCCGTTTGCTGTCCGCGGGGTCCGCGACCGGCGCGGCCACGGGTTCCGGGGTCGCGCGGGCGGCAGCCGCCTCGGCGGAGCGCAGCACCTTCGTCGCGGAGGCGGGGCTCTTCTCACGTTCGGCGGCGGCGCCCGCGACCGGGTCGTCGGCTGCCGTGCCGCCGCCGGAGGCCTCGCCGGCCGACTCCGCCGAGCGGCGCCCGCGGCGCGGCTCGGAGGTGGGCAGGGCGGCCGTCTCCGTCTTCTCCTCGGGTGCCGGGTCGGCGGCGGGCTGAGCCGTGCCCGGGCCGGAGGCCTTCTGCGCGTCCGGCGCCGCGTCGGAACGGAGACCGGACGGGCGCTCGATCGGCTCGGTGGCCGACTCGCTCGCGCTTGCGCTGTTCGCCTTCTCGCTCATGCAGTTCCTCTCGTGGCTGACGTCCTTCCCCACCCTAGTCGGCGGGCAGGCCCCTGGCTCCGAATGACCCGCGCCGCCCCCGACCGAAGTAGTGCGGCGTTCATCAACCGTAGGTCGAGACGAGCCGGGCCCCCAGCGCGGCGATGGCGGACCGCACCTCCGCCGGTTCGACGACTTCGGCCGCCGCGCTCCATCCGGCAACCTGCTCCGCCAGGGCCTCGGCGCTCTGCGCCCGCAGCTCCACTCGCACCCGGCCGTCGGCCGCCGCGCCCATCGGCGTCATCTGCGCCCCGAAGGCACGTCCCAGAGCTGCCACGGCGTGCGCATGGACCAGAGCCCGCGCGGACACGACGCCGCGCAGTTCCTCCACGCGCGCCACCGCCGCGGCCCACGCCTTGGTCAGGTCGAAGCCCGCCGGGCGCACCGCGGCCCGTCCGGACCGCCGCACGTCGCGAATGCGGTCGGCCCGGTAGAGCCGGGGCTCGCCTGCGTCGCGCGAAGCGAGCAGATACCAGGTGCCGCCGCGGGCGGCGACGCCCAGTGGAGTGAGTCCGACGGGCCCGCGGTCCGCGTACGAGATCACGACCGCGCTCTCCGCGGCGATCGCGGCCTGCAGTTCGGCGACGGTCTCCGGCGGCCCCTGGTGCACCGCGCCCCACGGCGCGTCATCGCGCACCGTCGATCCGATGGCGCGCTCCGCCCCGCTGCGGAACGTCGAGGGCAGGGCCTGCACCAGCTTGCGAATCGCAGTGGCGGCCTCCCCCGGCACGCCGTGGATCTGGCCGATCAGGGCGAAGAGGGCGGTCGCTTCGGGTTCGGTCAGCCCGGTGAGGTTCGTGCGCGCCCCGCCGACCAGGCTCCAGCCGCCGCCGCGGCCCCGCTGCGGGTAGACCGGGACGCCTGCGGAGGAAAGGGCTGCGAGGTCGCGGCGCGCCGTCGCGATCGAGACCTCCAGATCGTCGGCGAGTTCCGCGGCGGTCACCGTGCTGCGAGACTGCAGCACGAGGAGGACCCGGATCAGTCGGTCTGCCCGCATGGCGGAAGTCTCGCACAGAAAGTGCTCAATTGGTGAGCACTTCACGTGGAATCGTCGTGTTCACGGCGGATCGACCGCCGGGAACATGAGGAGGAAGCCATGCTGCGAGGTCTCGCAAACCTCAACTTCGTCGCCGAGGACATGACGGCGGCCATCGAGTGGTATTCGGCCGTTTTCGGCGCCCCGCCGTACTTCGTGCGCCCCGAGGCGGGCAATCCGCAGTACGCGGAGTGGCGCTTCGGCGACGACGAGGACGAGTTCGCCCTGATGCACGCCTCCTACCGGCCGGCACTGGATGCCCCGGGCGGCGCACTGGTGTCGATGCACGTCGACAACATCCAGTCGGCGTCCGCCCGGCTCGTCGCACTCGGCGCGCGGACGTTCGATCCGGTCGTACAGCGAGGCGACGGCTGGTGGAGCGCCTCCGTGGCCGATCCCTTCGGCAACCTCCTCGGTCTCATCCAGAGCCCGCACTGGGCGGCCGCCCACCCGAACGGCGCCGCGTGAGCCGTATGCAGGGGCCCGGGCAGACGGCAGGCCCGCACCCCGTGCGGGGCGCGGGCCTGCCGGCGGGGTGGATTCAGTAGCGGTAGTGCGCGGCCTTGTAGGGGCCCTGGACGTCGAGGCCGAGGTAGGCGGCCTGCTCGCCGCTGAGCTCCGTCAGCTCCACTCCGAGGGCGTCGAGGTGCAGCCGGGCGACCTTCTCGTCGAGGATCTTCGGCAGCACGTACACGTCCTTGGCGTACTCGCCGGTGCCGTCCTTCGTGAAGAGCTCGATCTGGCCGATCGTCTGGTTCGCGAACGAGTTCGACATGACGAAGCTCGGGTGGCCGGTGGCGTTGCCCAGGTTCAGCAGGCGGCCCTCCGAGAGGACGATGATCGAGCGTGCGGCGGCGGTCCCCGCGTCGAGCACCCACTCGTGCACCTGCGGCTTGATCTCGACCTTGCGCACCCCGTCGATGGCGGCGAGCCCGGCCATGTCGATCTCGTTGTCGAAGTGGCCGACGTTTCCGACGATCGCCTTGTCCTTCATCTTCAGCATGTCGGCGGCCATGATGATGTCCTTGCCGCCGGTGGTGGTGATGAAGATGTCGCCCTGTCCGATCACGGAGTCCAGGTGCGCGACCTGGTAGCCGTCCATGGCGGCCTGCAGCGCGCAGATCGGGTCGATCTCGGTGACAACGACGCGGGCGCCCTGGCCGCGCAGGGCCTCGGCCGCGCCCTTGCCGACGTCGCCGTAGCCGCAGACGACGGCGACCTTGCCGCCGATGAGCACGTCGGTGGCGCGCATGATGCCGTCCGGCAGCGAGTGGCGGATGCCGTACTTGTTGTCGAACTTGGACTTGGTGACCGAGTCGTTGACGTTGATCGCCGGGAAGAGCAGCTGGCCGGCCTCGGCGAGCTGGTAGAGGCGCATGACGCCGGTGGTGGTCTCCTCGGTGACGCCCTTGATGCCAGGGGCCAGGCGCGTGAACTTCTGCGGGTCGGCCGCCAGCGACGCGCGGAGGCGGGCGAGCACGATCGTGTACTCGTGCGGGTCGTCCTCACCGGGCTCGGGCACGGCCCCGGCGGCCTCGAACTCGACGCCCTGGTGCAGGAGCATCGTCGCGTCGCCGCCGTCGTCGAGGATCATGTTGGGGCCGAGCGCCGGGTCCTTCTCGGCGCCGGGCCACGTCAGAATCTGCTCCGCGGTCCACCAGTAGTCCTCGAGGGACTCGTTCTTCCACGCGAACACGGGGACGCCGCGCGGCTCCTCGGGGCTGCCGGCCGGGCCGACCACGACGGCGGCCGCGGCCTCGTCCTGCGTGGAGAAGATGTTGCAGCTCGCCCAGCGCACCTCGGCGCCGAGCGCCACGAGGGTCTCGATCAGCACGGCGGTCTGCACGGTCATGTGCAGGGAACCGGCGATGCGGGCGCCGGCCAGCGGCTGCGCCGCGCCGTACTCGGCGCGCAGGCTCATCAGGCCCGGCATCTCGTGCTCGGCGAGGCGGATCTGGTGGCGCCCGGCCTCGTGGAGGGAGATGTCGGCGATCTTGTACTCGAATGTCATGGGGCCTCTTCCGTGGATGGGGTGAGAGAGGGAATCAGGATGCGGTCGGCGGCAGGAGCACGGGGATCCCGTCCTGCACCGGGTACGCGATGCGTTCGCCGTCGTCGTCGGTCCGCGCGGAGACCAGTTCGTCGCCGCGGCGTTCGAGCGTGGAACCGGTGACCGGGCAGCGCAGGATCTTCAGCAGGTCGGCAGAGATGTGGGACATGGCCCCAGTCTAGGTCGTCGGCTGCGCGCCGCGTGCCCCCGCGCGGCGGCGCGCGTCACACCGCGACGCGCGCCGGGGCTCTACTGGTTGGGTTCGCGCAGCATGCGCAGGCGCGGCTTCTCGCCCGGCTGCGGGGTACCGTCGACGCCGGCGTCCTCCGGCGGGGTCAGTGCCTGGCCCCACGTGCGGTGGTCCTCGTCCGCCGTCTCCGCCGCGTCCGACGGCGGCGCGGCGTTCTCGCGGCCGGGGGTTCCGGGCCGTTCGCTGACGGCGTCGGCCAGGGCGGAGAGTTCGTCGGGGGCGACGCGCGGGGCGTCGGGGATCTCCAGCCGCAGGACGTTCCAGCCGCGCGGCACCGTGAGGCGGCCGGCGTGGATCGCGCAGAGGTCGTAGCAGTGCGGCTCCGCGTACGTGGCCAACGGGCCGAGCACCGCCGTGGAGTCGGCGTACACGTACGTCAAAGTAGCGATGGCCGGCTGCTGGCAGCCCGTACGCGAACACAGACGATTTGATCCCACGAGCCCCCACCCTACCGCCTCCGGCGACGGAACGGTGGACCGGCACGGCGGGCGGGATAGGCTCGTCAGATGGGTTCATTCACGTTCGATTCCGGTCCCGAGCACCGCCCCGGCGGCGACCGGGGGTTCAGCCGGCGCCGGAGAAACAGGCACGGCCGCGGCATGCGGGGGCCGATGATGCCGCCGTCGCTGCCGGGGTCCAGGACGCGCCAGGACCGGTTCGAGGACCTGGTCGCCGAGTCCAGCATGCGGCTCGAGCAGCTGCAGGGCACGCGGGTGGCCGGGATCCAGTTCATGGTGTCCTTCGCTCCGGAGAAGGACGGCCTGGACCGGGCCGCCGCCCGTGGCGAGTCCCCGCCGCTGGGGCGCAGCCTCCGCGTCAGGCCGCAGACGGTCGACACGTCGGCCGGGGAGCGCGACGTGGCCGGGCTGCAGCAGATCGTCGTCTACCGGCAGCCCGTGGAGCAGCTCTCGCCCTCCCCCGCCGAACTGCCGGAGCTCGTCCACGATGTGGTGATCGAGCTCGTCGCCGAGCTGCTGAACCTCAGTCCCGAGCAGGTCGACTCGACCTACGGCCGCAGCAACCTGCGCGGACCCTAACGCGTGACGTCGACGGCGATGCTGCGCTGGCCCTCGCTCGCCCGCGGGATGGACGGGATGGAGATCCCGTTGCCACTCGCGAGCACGAGCTGCGCCCCGAAGACCGCTTCGCCGGAAGCGTCGATCAGGACGGCGACGGCGTCCGGTTCGAGGTCGTCCAGGGCGAAGGTCCTGGTCGTGGCACCGTCGAGCACGATCGTGGAGGCCTCGCCGATGCCGCCGTCGGCGGCGATCGGGCGCAGCGTCACCTCGGAGGCTCCGCCGGCCGAGCCGAAGACGAGATGGACGGGGGCCAGCTGCGGCACGGCCAGCAGGTGCTGGTTGCCGAGACGCTTGGCCGACGCCGCCCAGCCGAAGTCGAGTCCGGACTCCTCGGTGCCGCGCACCGAACGAGCACCTGCGACGACCGACTCGTCCGACTGCAGGGCGACCGTGTAGCTCCCCTCCCCCAGCCCGTCGAGCGGCAGCGTCGCCACGGAGTCGGCCGGCACGGTCACCGTCGCGCCGCCGGGCACGTCGACCTCGCCGCTCGTCCGGAAGATCCGCACGTTCACCTCGGCCTCGCGCGAGCCCGGATTCGTGATCTGCAGTTCGGGGCGGGCGTCGGCGACGTCGTCTGCGGGCAGGTTGGACTCCTCCGGCACCATGACGCCGGGGACCACCTGTGCGGGGCCGGCGGATTCGCCCGCCTCGAGGTACTCGACGCCGCCGGGGGTGAGCCCGCGCAGCACGGACTGCTGCACGACGGCGTTCACCGGTGCGCCCGTGGACCGGACGCGCACGCTGACGGAGGGGTCGTCGGCGATGAAGCCGGCGAGCACGATGTTCTTCGTCTGCCCGGGCCCGAGGACGATCCCGCGCAGGTTGCCCGCGTCGGCGCGGCCCGTCGAACCGACGACGTCGAGATTGACCGTCGCCGCCGAGGCGGACGGGTTGGCGAGCATCAGCAGGCCCGTCCGCCCCACCTCGGTGGAGGCGCCGGTGATCCACTGGTCGTTCGACGGCGGCCGGCACGTCGAGGCGGCGAAGCCGGCCAGGTCGCCGTCTTCGGCCTGGTAGGCGCGGCTCTGCCCGGCCAGGGACTTGAGCCCGCCGAGCGGCTGCGCGCGCAGGACGGCCCAGTCCGGTTCGTCCACGCCGCTGCGCACCGTGGCCCGCTGCCCGCTGTAGCCGTCGGCGCTTGCACCTGCCGCCTCCTCGGCCTCGGCCGGGTCGATCTGCGGGGCGAGGCGCTCGATGTCCTCGCCCTCCAGGGTCGTGATGGCGCTGCCGGGAAGTCGCTCGGCGGCGTCGCTGACCACGGCCGCCCGCAGTGCGGACTCGGCCGACTCCGAGTCGGCGGCGAACTGGGGATCGGTTCCCTCCGCCGTGCTGCCCTCCACCACGCGTGGCACCGGGGGGCAGGAGAACACGGCCTCGCCGGCCGGAACCTCGGACCGCGTGATGCCGAGGTCCCCGGCGGCGCTGGGCACACCGAAGATCCCCGCCGCGGCGACGCCGCCGCCGGCCCCGAGGACGAGCACGGCGCCGACGGAGCCGGCGAGGATCTTCTGGATCCGTCGGCGCTGGGCCCGCCGGGCGCGGCGCCCCTCGACGACCTCGGGGCCGCGCTGCGCGGCCCGGCTGGTGGTCTGCTCTGGTGCGTCGCTCATCGCTGCTCCTCCGGTGTCGTCGCGTCGGGCTGCGGTGCCTGCGCCTGCGGCTCGTCCTCGGCTGCCGACGGCTCGGCCGGCGCCTCGGCCGCGCCCGAGTCGTGCTCTGCGCCCGCTTCATCCGGTGCGGGCTCCGGCTCGTCGGCGATGTGGTCCGTGGTCCGCCAGCGCGGCTGCGCGAGCGCGGCCCGCCGCCGGGCGCGCACCGGCAGCACGAGGAGCACCGCGATGAGCAGCACCAGCCCCTGCAGGGTCGCGACCGGGATGGCCCACGGATCGGAGTACTCGACGGTCAGTTCGCCGGCCTCCGCCGGCAGCTCGAATGCCTGGGCCCAGCCGAGCGTCGTCGACCGCAGCGGGCGGCCGTCGTAGGTCGCCGACCAGCCCGTCGCTGCGCGTTCCGCGAGGACGACGCGCCGGCCGTCCGAGCCGCTCGGAACGTCCTGCGCGGAGACTTCGCCGCGTTCGGAGGCGATCAGGTGCCTGCTCTGCAGGTTGCGGTCCACGATCCGCACGCGGGCCGTGAAATCACCGGACCCCTCGGCGCCCGCCACCTGCACGGGCTCGACGCGCCACAGCCAGCCGGCGTCGGTCTTGCCCACGGAGGCCAGGCCCGGAACGACGTCGATCTGCGACGCGGCGTAGTCGCCCGAGGAGTCCACGTTGCGCAGCACCACGTAGTCGACGCCGAGGGCGCTCAGGTCCTCGCGCGGATCGATCGCCTGGCCGGACACGATCGAGGCGACGGTTCCGCGCAGGGCGGTGGTGGCGTCGTCGTCCTCCCTGCGCTGAGACTCGAGCACGGGCCCGAAGTAGCGATCCGCCTCCGCCACGGCCGAGACCGAGTCGAGAGTCGAGCCCGCCCCGCTCATGAGCGCGGTCTCCATGACCCCGCCCTCCCGCTGCGTGACGACGAGGGTGCGGGCCTCGAGGGGGCTCTGGCCGCGGTCGGCGGCCGTGGCCGGGAGGCTGCGCGGGGCCGTCGGGGCGACCTGCGACTCAGCGCCGTAGCCGGCGCTGCCGGCGATCCAGCCGGACCCCGCCACGAGCAGGGAGACGGTCGCGAAGACGCCGGCCGCGGACAGCCCGGCGCGGACGGCCCGCCCGGGACGGGCCGGGGCGGCACGGCCGGGTGCCGCGCGGAAGCGCAACTGGCCGGCCCCGACGGCCGCGGCCAGCAGCAGAGCCAGGACGACGCCGGAGACGAAGGGCCCCGTGAAGGCGGTGACGACCGCCCCCGAATCGATGCCCGTGGCGACCAGCTGGGCGGCGGTCGCCCCGGCCAGCAGAACCAGGACCGCGGCCATCGCACCGCGCGCGGTCCAGCCGGCGCGGTCGGGCACCAGCACGCCGACAACCGCCAGGACGAGGCCCGGCAGGGCCACGAGGACCGCCGCAACCACGAGCCAGGGCACGCCGGCCGGCAGCAGGTCAAGGCCGGCCGGGGGCGACGCGGTGTCGAGGTTGACGGGGAAACCGAGCAGCTGCTGCCACGACGGCGCGGCGTCGAACGCCTGCGGTACGCCGGGATCTGCCAGGAGGACCCGCAGGTTGGTGAACGCGGCGACGACCAGCCCGGCCATCACGGCCAGGGCCGGCAGCGGGATCCACCAGAGGGTCTTGGCGCGGCGGCCGGCGGACGCGCCGACCACGGCGATCAGGACGATTGCCGGCAGCAGGAGCGCCGGAGCGGCGGCGACGACGAGCGCGAGGGCCAGCCCCGCGCCGGCCGCGGCCGTCCACGAGACGGTTCCGGCGACTCCCGGCCGCGCCCCTGCGCGGTCGTCGTCGTCGAGGGTGCTCAGGCCGCGGCGGCGGGCGCCGCCGATGCTGCGGATCACGCCGAGCGCGACCAGCGGGGCCAGAACGTGCACGACGACGGCGCCGAGCCTGCCGCTGCCCAGCGCCACCTGCAGCGCGGGGGCGATCGCGTAGGCGACGGCGCCGAACATGCGGATGCCGCGGGAGCCGGTGACAGCGCCGAGGGCGAGCCACGCGAAGAGCGCGGCCAGCGGCATGGCCGCGAGGACGAAGACGGTGACGGCGGTGTTCGGGTTGGTGCCGCCCGCGGCCCCGATCAGGGTCAGGACGTAGTCGAAGGGGTCGGGCGCACCCGCGGTGCCGCTGCCGGTGGCCTGCCACCAGCCGGTCGCGTTGGCCCAGATCTCGCCCAGCCGTCCGGAGACGGGCAGGAGCGATCCGCCGGTCAGTGCCTGCGCGCCGATCAGGTGGCGCAGACCGAGGAGCGAGAGACCCACGGCGACGGCGACGGCGATCAGGGCGCTGACGGCGGGGCTGGTCCGGTTCGGGGTGGCCAGGGCCGCGAAGTCGTCGCGGTCGTCGCCCGAGGGGTTGGAGGCCTCGCTGTGCGCGATCGGCTCCTCGCCGGCGGGCTCGGGCTCGGACCCGGCGAGCAGGTGGCGCTTGTGCTCGCGCACGTCGCGGCGGCCGGTCATGAGCGCCGCGACCGCGGAGCGGCGCTGCTTGCGGGTCCGCGCGGCCGAGCGCCGGGAGGAGAAGAGGCTGACGGGACTCAGCACGGCCGCGAGCGAGGCGCCCAGCTGGCCGACCCCGTGGCCGGGGTCCTTCGTGACCAGCGCGGCCAGGAAGCGGCCGATGCCGCCGAGGACGGCGTAGACGGTGAGGAACGGGACCAGCGGCAGGGGCGCGTGCTTGAGCCGCAGGTAGACCTGCGACCGGCGCGCCGCGACCGGCCCGGTCAGGTGCTTGACGGCGTCGGAGACGTGGTACATCCGGGCCTGCGGCACGACGACCACGCGGTGGCCGGCGAGCCGGTTGCGCCAGCAAAGGTCGAGGTCGTCGCCGATCCCGGGCAGTGCGCGGTCGAAGCCGTCGAGAGCCTCCCAGGCGTCGCGGCGGATCAGGAGTCCGGCCGAATTGACGGCGAAGGAGTCGGAGCGGCGGTCGTGCTGGCCCTGGTCGAGCTCGTCGGGTTCGACCATCGTCAGGCGCTCGCCGGTCCGGCTCATGGACAACCCGACGTCGAGCAGGTGCCGCGGCCGGTCGGCGTCGAGCTGCTTGCAGCCGGCGATCGTCACGGACGGGCTCGCCTCGACGGCCTGGAGCAGCCGCTCCAGCGCGTCGGTTGCGGGCGCGGCGTCGTCGTGGATCAGCCAGATCCACTCGCCGGCGGGGTTCTCGGACGGTTCCGGGCCGGACTCGAGACCGGCCGCGACGGAGTGGCCGAAGCCGTGCGCCGACGTCGAGACGATCGTCGCGTCCGTGGGCAGGTGGGTGCGCAGGAGGTCGGCGGAGTCGTCGCGGGATCCGGCGTCGACGCCGATGAACCGGTCGACCGGGCGGGACTGGCGGGTCAGCGCCTCCAGCGTTCGGGGGAGGAAAGCGGCACCGTCGCGCGTCGCGACGACGGCGGTGACGCGGACGTGCTCGTAAATTAGACCGCTCGCTTCCGCAGGCGGCGGCGCTCGCGCTCGGAGAGCCCGCCCCAGATCCCGAAGCGCTCGTCATTGGACAGAGCGTATTCGAGGCATTCGGAACGCACGTTGCACGCGCCGCAGACCTTCTTGGCGTCGCGGGTCGATCCGCCCTTCTCGGGGAAGAAGGCCTCGGGGTCGGTCTGCGCGCAGAGTGCCTCGGTCTGCCAGCCGAGTTCGCCCTCGTCCTCCTCGTAGCCGAGCAGGTTGAGCCAGAGGCCGCGGTCGGGGGCGCTCTCGGCGTCCTTCTCGACCGGGAGCTCGCGCACCGGGGCGACGAGGCCCTCGGCGGGTTCGACGGCCGGCTCGGGCTCGTCGGCCTGGTGCGCGGCGAGGAAGGCGGTCGCCTGGTCCTCGAGCTTGAAGTTCGAGGCCTCTCGGAAGCGTTCCGCCGCCGCGTCGTCCGCCGGATCGAGGAACCAATCCGCGGGCACCCCTCGGGAGCCGTAGTGCTTGGAGGCCTGCGCCTGGCTGGTGTTGTGCTCGTGAATGCGTTCTGGTGTCCCCATTGTTGAGCCCTTCGACGTGCTGTTCGGCTGTACTTGCTTCTCGTATGTGCTGCTGGCGCACGGGGGCGCCTTGGCCATCAACTCGAGTGCGAGTCATGTCGTGAGAACGTATGAGGGAAGCTCATAAGTGTTCCACGGATCTAATTACACTTGTGTAACTCGCCTTCCGTCAAGCGGGCGGGTGATTTTATAGACCACATGACTGCGTGTCGTCGCACGCCACGCCGGGCGAAATGCCCGCCAGACCACGGTAGACGCTACTTCCGCGGATTCTCAGGGTTTTCACAGCATCACGAGGAGTTTTCCGATGTCGTCACAGAACAGTCCGTTGCACGGTGTCGAGTCCATCCTGGGTCCGCTGCGCGCCAGCGCCTCCCCCCTGCTCGTCTGGCACGGGGCCCCGGGCGAGCGCGTGGAGCTCTCCGGGCGGGTTTTCGACAACTGGGTCGCCAAATCGGCCAACCTCCTCGCGGAGGAGTACGACGCCGGCCCCGGCACCTCCGTCGCCTTCGCCGCCCCGGCCCACTGGAAGACCCTGGCCCTCGCCTTCGCCGCGTGGCAGCTGGGGGCCCGCGTGAGCGTCGTCGAGGCCGCCGAGGCGGCGGGCACGGCCGCCGACGTCGTGGTGACGGACGCGCCGGACCAGGTCGTCGCCGACGAGATCCTCGCCGTCGCACTCGGCTCCCTGGCCCTGGACTTCGGGGCGGAGCTGCCGGCCGGAGCCCTCGACTACGCCGCCGAGGTGCGCAGCTTCGCCGACGTCGCCTTCCCCGAGCAAGTCGCTGCCGACGCCGAGGCGCTGTCCACCAGCTGCGGCACGACGACGTTCGGCGAGCTGCTGGCCCCGGAGCGGGCCGGCGCGACCGGCACCGCGGCGTTCGTCGCCGACGAGCACGAGGCCTCCGGGGACGAGCCGGCGCTGGGCGCCGCGCTGCGCGCCGCCGTCGTGCTGTTCAAGCAGGGCGACGCCCTGGTCCTGTTCGGACGGGGCGTCGAGGCGAGCGAGCGGTTGCTCGCCCAGGAGCGGGCCGTCCGGCGCGTCTAGGCGCGCCGGACGGGACGTCAGGCGCCCCGGCCGCCTGCTGCGGGAAGGTCGGCCGCGGAGCCCTGCTCCTGGTGGTGCAGCAGCTCGTGGTCGTGGGCGAACTCCGGCTCCTCGTCCAGTTCCGCGGTGAACACCCAGAAGCGGTATGCGAAGAAGCGGAAGATCGTGCCGAGGATCAGGCCGACGACGCTGCCCGCGATGAAAAGGCTGGTGGTGTCCGTCAGGTGCAGCATGTACTTGGTCACCCACACGCAGGCCGCGGCGATGCCGAGTCCGATCGCGTTCATCACGAGGAACAGCACGAGCTCCCGGGCGATGTTCGCCTGGCGGCGGTGGCGGAACGTCCAGTAGCGGTTGGCGCCCCACGAGAAGAACGTGGCGACCACGCCGGCGACGATCTTGGCCTTGACCTCGGAACCGGTCATCGGGCCGCCCATGAGCCAGACGAAGATGCCGGTGTCGACGACGAACGCCGCCGCCCCGACGACGCCGAACTTCATGACCTCGCGCCAGAGCATCGAGACGAGGCCCTGGACGCGATCGACGAGTCCGTTGAACATGTTCCTCCACGCATTCGGTCGCCCGACCGGGACCCTGCCGCGGTGGGTGGACCATCGTGACAGCCGGAGGGCACGTTAGCGAACAGTCTAGGGGCGTCCACTGCACGTTTTCTGTGAATCCGGGCCGAATCCCCGGTGTCGTACGTCACCGGGCGGGCCCGGGCCGTCGCCTTCGGTAGGCTGGGCGGGTGAGTTTTCCTGTGATTGGCGTTGTCGGTGGTGGACAGCTGGCCCGAATGATGGCCCCGCAAGCAGTCCACCTTGGTTTCGATCTGCATGTCCTGGCCGAGGGCCCGAACGTGTCCGCGGTGAAGGCGGTGTCCTCCGCTCCCGTGGGCGACTACAAGGACCTGGAGACGCTGCGGGAGTTCGCCCGCGGCAAGGACGTGGTCACCTTCGACCACGAGCACGTGCCGAATGCGCACCTCCAGACCCTCATCGACGAGGGAGTCAACGTCCAGCCCCGTCCCGGCGCGCTCGTGCACGCCCAGGACAAGCTGGTCATGCGCCGCGCCATCGAGCGGCTCGGGCTGCCGAACCCGCGCTGGGCGGCGGTCTCCTCCGTGGCGGACCTCGTCGCCTTCGGCGACAAGGCCGGCTGGCCCGTCGTCCTGAAGACGCCCCGCGGCGGCTACGACGGCAAGGGCGTCCGCATCGTCGACTCCGCCGCGGCCGCCGACGACTGCGCAGACTGGTTCGACTCGGGTCGTTTCGACGCCCTCCTCGCCGAGGAGAAGGTCGACTTCTCCCGCGAGCTCTCGGCCATGGTCGCCCGCACCCCGGGTGGCGAGGCGAGCGCCTGGCCCGTCGTGCACACCATCCAGGTCGACGGCGTCTGCGACGAGGTCATCGCCCCCGCCGAGGAGCTCGACCCCGCAGTCGAGAAGGCCGCCCGCGAGGCCGCGCTGACGATCGCCCGCGAATTCGGCGTGACCGGGGCGATGGCCGCCGAGCTCTTCGAGACCCCCGGCCACGGCGCCGGGTTCGTCATCAACGAACTGGCGATGCGCCCCCACAACACCGGCCACTGGACGATGGACGGGTGCGTGACGAGCCAGTTCGAGCAGCACCTGCGCGCCGTGCTCGACCTGCCGCTGGGCGACACGACCCCGCTGGGCGAGCGCACCGTGATGAAGAACTACCTCGGCGGTGCGAACGAGGACCTCTACTCGATGTTCGCCGCCGCCCTGGCCGCCGAGCCACGCGCCAAGGTGCACGCCTACGGCAAGTCCGTGCGTCCGGGCCGTAAAATCGGGCACGTCAACGTCGTCGCCGAACCCGGGGAGACCATCGGGTCCCTCCGGGAGCGCGCGAACCGCGTCGCCGCCCTCATCCGTGACGGGCAGTAGGCACCTCCCGACTCCGCAGGCCGGCCACCGTCACCACGGCCGGTCCAACAACGAAGGATTGAGCATGAGCACCACGCAGCCACTGGTCGGCGTCGTCATGGGGTCCGACTCCGACTGGCCGACGATGCGACTCGCCGCCGAGGCCCTCGACGAGCTGGGCATCACCTACGAGGCCGATGTCGTCTCCGCGCACCGGATGCCGGAGGACATGATCGAATACGGCAAGGCGGCCCACGAACGCGGGCTGCGCGTGATCATCGCCGGCGCCGGGGGCGCCGCCCACCTCCCGGGCATGCTGGCCTCCGTCACCCCCCTGCCGGTCGTCGGCGTCCCGGTGCAGCTGAAGACGCTCGACGGCATGGACTCCCTGCTCTCGATCGTCCAGATGCCCGCCGGCGTCCCGGTCGCCGCCGTCTCGATCAACGGAGCCCGCAACGCCGGCCTGCTGGCGGCCCGCATGCTGGCCTCCGGCGAAGGCGATGAGGCCGCGGCACTGCGGTCGAAGCTCGTCGACTTCTCCGCCGACCTGCGCCGGATCGCCATGGACAAGGGCGCCGCACTCCGCGCGAAGATCGCCGAACAACGGCCGGTCGACGGGCGGTAGCCGGGACCCCATGCAGCCTTCAACGAACCCGCCGAACCCCGGCAGCCGTCTCACCGATCCCGTCCGCAACCCCGAGCAGGCGCCCGCCCCGGTCCGCACCAAGCGTGCGTTCTTCCTCCTGCTGCTGACGATCTTCGTGCCCGGCGGAGCCCAGGTGGTCGCCGGCAACCGCAAGGTCGGCCGCCGCGCCCTCGTCGTCACCCTGGCGTGCTGGGCCCTGCTGATCGTCGCCGCCGCGGTCTTCGTGCTCAACCGGGCGATTCTGATCTCGGTACTCGCCCGGCCGGGGATCCAGCTCACGCTCGCGATCGTGCTGCTCCTCCTGGCCGTCGGATGGCTGCTGCTGTTCGTCAACACCCTCGCGATCATCCGCCCGACCCTGCTGGCGCCGGGTGCCCGGGCCGTCCTCGTCGGCACCACGGTGCTCGCCCTCGTGTGCACCGCCGGCGCCCTCGGGTACAGCTCCTTCGTGCTCAACACGGGCCGCGACACGATCCAGAACGTCTTCGCCTCCGGCCCGGACATGGAACCGGTCGACGGCCGCTACAACATCATGGTCATGGGCGGTGACGCCGGCGAGAACCGCACGGGCCTGCGCCCTGACACCATGATGCTCTTCAGCGTCGACGCGGAGACCGGCAAGACCGCGGTCATCTCCTTCCCCCGCAACTTCCAGAACGCCCCGTTCCCGGACGACTCCCCCCTCAAAGACGTCTATCCGACGGGCTACGACTGCGGCGACGAGTGCATCCTGAACGCGCTCTACCCGACGGTCCAGCAGAACCACGCCGACCTCTACCCGGAGGGGGCCAACGCCGGCGCCGAGGCCATGATGGACGCAGCCGAAGGCATCACCGGGGTCGCGGTCCAGGGGTACGTCCTCGTCGACATGGCGGGGTTCGAGCAGTTCATCGACGCCATGGGCGGCGTCACCGTCCAGTCGGGCGGGTGGGTTCCCTTCCGCGGCCCGCCCCGCGACGACATGGTCGTGCGCACCCGCTGGTTCGAGCCGGGCGAGCTGAACCTGGACGGGGCGGAGGCCCTGTGGTTCGCCCGCTCCCGCTACTTCACCACCGACTACCACCGCATCCGCCGGCAGCAGTGCCTGCAGCAGGCGATGATCAAGCAGTTCAACCCGCAGACCGTGCTGACCCGGTTCGGCGACATCATGTCGGCCGGCGAGCAGCTGGTGGAGACCAACATCCCGCAGGACCAGCTCGGCAGCTTCCTGAACCTGGCGGACAAGGCCCGCGATACCCCGTTCGAGCGCCTCACCCTCGGCGCCCCCGATTTCGGCACGAGCGCGGACAGGTTCTCGACGTACCCGGACTTCGACCAGATCACCGCACGCGTCGACGAGCTCCTGCTCACGGCCTCCGGCGACGCCGAGGAGCCGGCACCCGAGGAGCAGCCGGAGCCCGACGACGACGGGGCCGCCGAGGAGGACTCGGCCGCGCCCGCCGAGGATTCGGGCTCCGGAGAGACTGCTGACGGCGGGACGGACGGCGGCGGTTCCCCGGAGGACTCGAGCGGCGCCGACGCGTCGAAGGAGTCGGAGGCGATCGAGAGCTGGGCCGCGGAGGCCCCGACCACGCAGCCGGACGGCTCGCCGCTCACCGAGGAGTACCTGATCTACCTGGAGCAGACCGGCCAGACCGGGCTCCTCGAGCTGATCGCGTCCAACAACAGCGAATGCACGACCTGACCGCTCCCCCGCACCGTGAGGACCGGCTCCAAGGAGGCGTTTTGTACCACCTCGAGAACACCGTCCGGGACTACGCGTGGGGGGACACGGATCTCATCGCCTCGCTGCTCGGCCGCGCCCCCTCCGGCGGCCCGGAGGCCGAGATGTGGATCGGCGCCCACCCCGGCGCCCCCTCGCGTCTGCGCGGCGCGGACGGGGCCCAGCACGACGGCGCCCCGCGCCTCGACGAATTCATCGCCGCCGATCCCGCCGCGCGCCTCGGCGAGGAGGCCGGCGCACGCTTCGGCCGGCTGCCGTTCCTGGCCAAGGTGCTGGCCGCCGCCGCCCCCTTGTCGCTCCAGGTGCACCCGACGCTCGAGCAGGCGCGCGCCGGCTTCGCCGCCCAGCAGGCCGCCGGCTTGGATCCGGCCGCGCCGGAGAGCAACTACAAGGACGACAACCACAAGCCGGAGATGCTTCTGGCACTGACCGAGCTCACGGCCCTCTGCGGTTTCCGCGAGCCCCGCGTCTCGTCCGCCCTCTTCGGCCGGCTGGCCGCCTCGCAAGGCCTTTCGGAACCGGCCCGCGGCGCCGCGGAGCGGATCCGCGCCCTCCTCGACGGGGGCGACCTGGCCGGCGCGTTCACGGCGCTGCTGGGCGGGCGCGAACGCGACGTCCCACCGCCCATCCGCGACCTGGTCGACCAGGCGCCGGGCGCCGTCGCACTGCTGCAGCCCGGCCCGCCGGACCTCGATCCCGGGCTGGCCGAGCTGGAATCGCTCGCCGGGCACTACCCGGGCGATCCGGGGGTGCTCATCTCACTGCTGCTGAACCACGTGACGCTGCGCCCGGGGCAGGCGATCGCCCTGCCGGCCGGGAACGTCCACGCCTACCTGCGCGGGCTCGGGATCGAGGTCATGGCCAGCTCGGACAACGTGCTGCGCGGCGGGCTGACGCCGAAGCACGTCGACGTCGCCGAGCTGCTCGCCACCGTGGACTTCCGTCCGCTGCCGGTCCCCTACGTCGAGCCGGTCGAGACCGAGTTCGGCCAGCGCGTCTACCGGCCCGGCTTCGACGAGTTCGAGCTCCAGGTCCTCGACGTGCGCCCCGGAGCGGACGTGCCCGTCGGCCAGCGCGGCCCCGCCGTCGTGCTGGTGACCGCGGGCGCGCTCGTGCTCGACTCGCCGACCGGCGACGTCATGGTCGACCGCGGCGAGTCCGTCTTCCTGCCCGCGACGGCGGCACCGGTTGTCGCGCGCCTGGCGCAGAGCGCCCGGACAGGGTTCGGAGACGACGACGGCGGCAGCGCCACAGCCTTCGCCGTGACCCTGCCGCCGCCTGCGGGATAGCCGCTCCGATCAGCGGGTGTAGGGCTCCCACTTGCGGGCCTGGTGCTCGCCGTCCACGAAGCGGATCGTGCCGGACTTGGAGCGCATCACGATCGACTGGGTGCGGATCGTGTTGTCCTTGTAGCGGACGCCGCGCAGCAGGTCGCCGTCGGTGATGCCGGTCGCGGCGAAGTAGCAGTTGTCGCTGGTGACCAGGTCCGTGGTCGTCAGGACGCGGTCCAAGTCGTGGCCGGCGTCGATCGCACGCTGCTTCTCCTCGTCGTCCTGCGGCCACAGCCGGCCCTGGATGACGCCGCCGAGCGCGCGGATGGCGCACGCGGTCACGATGCCCTCGGGGGTGCCGCCGACGCCCATCAGCGCGTCGACGCCGGTGTCCTCGCGGGTCGCGGCGATCGCGCCGGCGACGTCGCCGTCGAGGATGATCTTGGTGCGGGCGCCGGCCGCGCGGATCTCCTCGATGAGGCCCTGGTGGCGCGGGCGGTCCAGGACGCACACGGTGACCTGGCTGATCGGCTTGTTCTTGGCCTTGGCGATCAGGTGCAGGTTCTGCTTCGTGGGCAGGCGCAGGTCCACCAGGTCGGCGGCCTCGGGGCCCGTGACGAGCTTGTCCATGTAGAACACGGCGGACGGGTCGAACATGGAGCCGCGCTCGGCGACGGCCAGGACGGAGAGCGCGTTGTTGATGCCGAGGGCCGTCAGCCGGGTGCCGTCGATCGGATCCACCGCGACGTCGACCTCCGGCCCGCCGCCGCCGTTGCCGACGTGCTCGCCGTTGAAGAGCATCGGGGCTTCGTCCTTCTCGCCCTCGCCGATGACGACGACGCCGTTGAAGTTCACCGTCGAGAGCAGCGAGCGCATCGCGTCGACCGCGCTGCCGTCTGCCGCGTTCTTGTCCCCGAGGCCAACCCACGGGCTGGAGGCGATCGCCGCCGCCTCGGTCACGCGCACCAGTTCGAGTGCGAGGTTGCGGTCCGGCTCGGCGTCGCCGAGCGAGAGTCGTGGGGACAGTTGGGCGAAATTCGTGTCTTCAGTCACTACGGTCCTCGTCCTTGAGATAGGTTTGCGGGCGCTCCCCGCAGATTCGATCATATCGAGTCCGACCCGGCGTCGCCCACGCGGACGAGGATCAGTCACAATAGTTAAGTGAGTGACGAACAGCTTCCCAAGCCGATCCTGACCGAATCCCAGGCCAAGCGCGCCAACCAGTCCCTCAAGGGCATGGTGATCTCGGTGCTGCTCACCCTGGCGGTCGTGATCCCCGTCATGCTCATGAACCCGTTCAACCAGGAGAATAATTTCGAACCCGACGTGGACGTCTCCGCGGTGGCCGCCCAGGCGGCGCAGTCCGCGGATTTCGCGCCCCTCGATCCGGACATGCCCGAGGGCTGGTACCCCAACTTCGCCCGCTGGCAGGCCGGCAGCACGGACGGCGTCGCCTACTGGGAGGCCGGGTACGTGACGGACCAGGAGGGCTTCGTCTGGCTCAAGCAGACCGACGCCGCGAACCCCACCTGGATCGCGCAGCACGCCGAGTCCGCCCCCGTGACCGGACAGCGGCAGATCGGCGGGACCACGTGGGAGGAGCGCTCGGTGCGCGAGGACGACGGCGCGCCCCAGGTGACGCTTGTCGGCACCGTGGACGGGACGACTGTGCTGCTCTCCAGCGATTCCGGCCCCGAGACCCTCGAGGCGGCGGCGCTGGCCGTTCTGGAGCCGCGCTAGAGACGCGCAGTCACGGAAATCCGCGCACGGGCGGCCGGCCGGTAATCTGGGAGCCATGTCTGATGTGAAGAATACCGCGCTGACCCCCGCCGAGGCCTGGCAGCTCCTGCAGGAGGGCAACGCCCGCTTCGTCGCCGGCGACACCGCCCACCCGAACCAGAACGCCGCGCGGCGCGACGAGCTCGTGAACGCCCAGAACCCGTTCGCCGTCATCTTCGGCTGCTCCGACTCCCGGCTCGCCGCCGAGATCATCTTCGACGTCGGGCTCGGCGACGTCTTCGTCGTCCGCACCGCCGGTCAGGTCATCGACGACGCCGTGCTCGGGTCGCTCGAGTACTCCGTGGCCGTCCTCGACGTGCCGCTCATCGTGGTCCTGGGGCACGACTCGTGCGGCGCCGTGACGGCGACCCGCGAGGCCTACGACTCGGGTGTCATGCCGCCCGGCTTCATCCGCGACCTCGTCGAGCGCATCACCCCGAGCGTCCTGACCGCCGACCGGGCCGGCATCACCGACATCAACGAGACCGTCGTCGAGCACGTCAAGCAGACGACCGCCCGGATGGTCGAGTCCTCACGGACGCTCGCCGACGCGGTCGAGGCCGGCCGGACGGCCGTCATCGGCGTGACCTACCGTCTGGCCGAGGGCAAAGCGGAGCTGGTCTCCGGACACGGCTCCCTCTGACACCGGCGGCGTCGCCCGCGTCACACATCCGTGTGGGCGGCACCGCGGGACCCTGTGACGGGGCCTCTGGTGCCGCCCGCGCCGGCGGGTCTACGGTTGGGGCATGACCACCAGTGACAAGTACCGGATCGAACACGACACCATGGGCGAGGTGCGCGTCCCCGCCGACGCCCTCTACCGCGCGCAGACGCAGCGCGCCGTGGAGAACTTCCCCATCTCCGGAAAACGGCTCGAACGCAAGCACATCGAGGCGCTCGCCCGCGTGAAGAAGGCCGCGGCCGGGGCCAATGCGGTGCTCGGCGTGATCGACCGCGACGTCGCGGACGCGATCATCGCCTCCGCCGACCGGGTCGCCGCGGGCGAGTTCGACGCCCACTTCCCCATCGACGTCTTCCAGACGGGCTCGGGAACGAGCTCGAACATGAACACCAACGAGGTCCTCGCCGAACTCGCGACCCGCTTCCTGCAGGGCGCCGGCAGCAGCAAGAGCGTCCACCCGAACGACCACGTGAACGCGTCCCAGTCCTCCAACGACGTGTTCCCGACCTCCGTGCACGTCGCCGCGACCAGCGCCCTGACGGCCGACCTGATCCCGGCCCTCGAACATCTCGCGGTCTCGCTGGAGAGGAAAGCCGACGAGTTCGCCGCCGTCGTGAAGTCCGGCCGCACCCA
Source organism: Zhihengliuella salsuginis (assembly GCF_014651715.1). GTDB lineage: Bacteria > Actinomycetota > Actinomycetes > Actinomycetales > Micrococcaceae > Zhihengliuella > Zhihengliuella salsuginis. The sequence continues at coordinate 112,134 of NZ_BMXK01000009.1, read as the reverse complement.
CCTGATGGACGCCACCCCGGTGACCCTGGGCCAGGAGTTCGGCGGATACGCGGCCCAGATCCGCTACGGGATCGAGCGCATCGAGGCCTCCCTGCCGCGCGTCGCCGAGGTCCCGCTCGGCGGCACGGCCGTGGGCACCGGCATCAACACGCCGGCCGGATTCGCAGCGAAGGCCATCTCCCTGCTCGCCGAGGACACGGGTCTGCCGATCACGGAGGCCCGCAACCACTTCGAGGCGCAGGCCAACCGCGACGGCCTGGTCGAGGCGTCGGGCCAGCTGCGCACCATCGCCTACTCGCTGATCAAGATCAACAACGACCTGCGGTGGATGGGCTCGGGCCCGAACACGGGGCTCGGCGAGCTGGCGATCCCGGACCTGCAGCCGGGCAGCTCGATCATGCCCGGCAAGGTCAACCCCGTGATCAGCGAGGCCGCGATCCAGGTCGCCGCCCAGGTCATCGGCAACGACACCACCATCGCCCTGTCCTCGACCAACGGCGCCTTCGAACTGAACGTCGGCATCCCGGTGATGGCCGCCAACCTGCTGGAGTCGATCCGGCTGCTGACCAGCACCACGCGGCTCATGGCGGACAAGATGATCGACGGCCTCGCCGCCAACGAGGAGCGCGCCCGCTTCCTGGCGGAGGCCAGCCCGTCGATCGTCACCCCGCTGAACAAGCTCATCGGCTACGAGAACGCGGCGGCGATCGCGAAGAAGGCGGTCGCCGAGTCGCTCACGGTCCGGGAGGCCGCGCTGGCCCTCGGCTTCGTGGAGCGCGGCGAGCTCACGGAGGAGCAGCTGGACGCGGCGCTGGACGTCACCACCATGACCGGGCCGAACGGGTAGCCGCTACCCGATGAGGAGGGCGGCCGCCGTGCCGACGATCATGAACGGCCCGAACGGGATCGACGACTTCGTGGTCGCCTTCTTCGCCGCCACCAGCACCCCCGCGTAGATGCCGCCGATCAGGAACGTGGCGAACGTTCCCAGCAGCAGGTGCTCCCAGCTGGTCAGACCCAGGTAGAAGCCGAGGACGCCGGACAGCTTCACGTCGCCCATGCCCATGCCCTTCGGCTGGATCAGGTGCAGCAGCAGGTAGACGCCGAACAGGATCCCCCCGCCCGCGAGCATCCGCCAGGCGTCGCCGCCGTGACCGGCGACGACGGCCGCCGCGCCGAGCAGTCCGGCGGCCACCGGATACCAGGGGCCGACGATCCGGTTGGGCAGCTTGTGGGTGCGGGCGTCGAGGATCGCCAGTCGGGTGCCGGTGAACACGTAGGCGACGACGGCGAGCGCCAGCAGCCACACGGCGAGGGGGCTGGGCGCGTACGCGGAGAACACGGAGACCATGCTGCTCACGCTACTGCACGCCCGGTGACGCCGGGACCTCGAGCGTTTAGGCTGTGGACATGTCCCCCGATGCCGAAACTCCGAACGCCCTCGACGACTCGAACGTCGCCTCCGGCGACGCCACGCGGTTCCGGCGACTCTGCCGGTCCTCGCCCTGGCGCTGGGAGACCCTGCGCTTCAGCGTCGAATGGCGCGCCCCGCACAGGGCGGGCGACGAGCCGGCGGCGGGCGACGAGCCGGCGGCGGGCGACGACGTCGTGCCCGTTCCGCGCGTGAACGCGTGGCTGCGGCGCCCGGACGCCCTGCGGGTCGAGTCCGCCGGCTCCCGCCTGCTGTTCAGCACCACGCGGATCAACGAGTCCAAGGACGCGTTCTACGTCACGGGTTCGCGGTCCCCGTGGCTGCTGCCGCCGCGGCTGGTGCAGCCCGTGTACGACGACGAGGGCCTGGTCCAGCGCCGGCCCGAGGCCCGGTACGGCGACCCCGTGTTCGGGGACGGGCGGTGGGCGGCCATGCTGGACCCCGTCGAGCTGGCAGGCAACGCCGACGTGCCGATCGAGGCCGCCTTCGAGAACGTCGTGGAGCTCCACCGCCTCGCGTCCGTGATCCATGCCGGGCGCCCGGCGCTCGAGGCCGTGCTCACCCCCAACCGCTCCTACGCCCCGGCCTGCGAGGGCCAGCCCCTGATCGGTGCGGGCGGTCCCGCTCCCCGCACCCGTGTGCGCATCGACGAGGCGACGAGCGTCTGCGTGGAGGCGGAGGTCCTCGACGGGGACGGCGCCGGCGCGGGACACACCCTGTCCATCCACGCCGTCGACGAGTACATGCTCGACGACCTCTTCGTCGAGCACTCGGTGGACCTGACGGACGTCCGCGACCACATCCCGTGGGTGGTCGGCGAATGGTGAGGCCCCTCTGGCCGCTCTTCGACCTCGAGCTGACCACTCCGCGCCTGCAGATGCGCGTGATCCGGGACGAGGACCTGGACGCGATGGTCGACGCCGTGCAGTCGGGCATCCACCCGCCGGAGCGCAGCCCGTTCTCCGTCCCCTGGACGTCGGCGCCGGTCGTCGATCTGCCCGCCAACACCGCCGTCCACGTGTGGCGCACGCGCGCCGAGACGACCCCGGACGCGTGGACGCTGCCGCTGGGGGTCTGGTCCGACGGGACGTTCGTCGGCGTGCAGGACATCACCGCGCGGGGTTTCCGCGCGCTGCGCAGCGTCGGCACGGGTTCCTGGCTGCGGACCTCCGCCCAGGGCCGGGGGCTGGGCAAGGAGATGCGCGCGGCGGGGCTGTTCTACGCGTTCGACGTCCTCGGGGCCACGCTGGCCGGCTCGGAGGCCGCGTCCTGGAACGAGGCCTCGCTCGGCGTCTCCCGCACCCTCGGCTACGAGGAGAACGGCGTGCGGCGCGAGCTGTGGGGCGAGAAGATCGAGGACGTGGCGTACGTGCGCGTCACCCCGGAGACCTTCCGCCGCCCCGCCTGGAGGCTCGGCGTGCGCGGGCACGAGTCGGTGGCGGCGTTCCTGCGCCTGCCCTGACCCGGGCGGGCCGGGGCAGGCGCGGGAAGGTCAGGCCGTGCCCTCGAGCAGCTCGGTGACGAGCGCGGCGATCGGCGAGCGCTCCGACCTGGTGAGGGTGATGTGCCCGAAGAGCGGGTGGCCCTTGAGGGTTTCCACGACGGCGGCGACCCCGTCGTGGCGGCCGACCCGGAGGTTGTCGCGCTGGGCGATGTCGTGGGTGAGGATGATCTTCGAGTTCTGGCCGATCCGGCTCATGACCGTCAGCAGCACGTTCTTCTCGAGCGACTGGGCCTCGTCGACGATGACGAACGAGTCGTGCAGCGAGCGCCCGCGGATGTGGGTCAGCGGGAGCACCTCGAGGAGGCCGCGCTCCACGACCTCCTCCATGACGTTGGGGCTGACGAGCGCGCCGAGCGTGTCGAACACGGCCTGGGCCCAGGGGTTCATCTTCTCGTTCTCGCTGCCGGGCAGGTAGCCGAGCTCCTGGCCGCCGACCGCGTAGAGCGGGCGGAAGACCACGATCTTCTTGTGCTCGTTCCGCTCCAGCACGGCCTCGAGCCCCGCGCAGAGCGCGAGGGCCGACTTGCCGGTGCCGGCCCGGCCGCCGAGGGAGACGATCCCGACCTCCGGGTCCATGAGCAGGTCGATCGCGAGCCGCTGCTCCGCGGAGCGGCCGTGGAGGCCGAAGACCTCCCGGTCGCCGCGCACGAGCCGGGTCAGGCCGTCGTCGCAGACCCTGCCGAGCGCCGAGCCGCGATTGGACTGGATGACCAGGCCGGTGTTGGTCGGCATCCCGGCCGCCTCCGCGATGTGCACGGCCTGGCCGCTGTAGAGCTCGCTGACGTCGTCGTCCACGACGGCGACCTCGGCGGTCCCGGTCCACCCGGAATCGGCGACGAGCTCGTTGCGGTACTCGTCGGCCTGCAGGCCCATCGCCGAGGCCTTCACGCGCATCGGCAGGTCCTTGGAGACGACCGTGACGTCGCGCCCCTCGTCGGCGAAGTTCTTGGCGACCGCCAGGATCCGCGAATCGTTGTCGCTGCCCCGGAAGCCCACGGGCAGCACCTCGGTCGAGACGTGGTTGAGCTCGACGCGCAGCGAGCCGCCGCCGGGGAGCCCGATCGGCTTGTCCAGGCCCCCGCTGGTCACGCGCATCTCGTCCAGCAGCCGCAGCGCCTGGCGGGCGAAGTAGCCGATCTCGCCGTCGTGCCGCTTCTTCTCCAGCTCGGCGATGACGACGATCGGGACGATCACCTCGTGTTCGGCGAAGCGCAGGACGGCCTTCGGGTCGGAGATCATCACCGACGTGTCCAGCACGTAGGACTTCGTGCCGACGCTCTGCCGTTCGGCCACCGCGACGGCCTCCGCCGCTGCCGCCAGCGGGCCGGTGGACGGTTCCACTTCAGTCTGCTCCCCGTGTGCGCTACCCCGGACTTCCCCATCCGGCATCGTGCGCTCGTTGGTGGTTTCAGCGTTTGCAGCCACTGTCACTCCCCATCAGTCACCCACTCGGGTGCGCGTGGCCCCCGGTGGTTTGGTTCGGGTTCGCCGGGGCGGCCGTGAGGCCGGGTCCGGCCTCCCTGGGGTGGTACGAGCGAGATGCGGATGATCATGCTCTTTCAGGTGGCGTTTCCGGTGGGACGGCGTTTTGCCGTCCTGCTGCCCACGCTAATCCCATGGTTGTAGTTTTCCTAGGGAAGGCGCCGTTAATTTCGAGTGAACGGGCAGAGCCGGGGCTACGAGCCGAAGCGGCGCTGGCGCCGCGCGTAGTCGCGCAGGGCGCGCAGGAAGTCCACCTTGCGGAAGTCGGGCCAGAGGGCCTCGCAGAAGTAGAACTCGCTGTAGGCGCTCTGCCACGTCATGAAGCCGGAGAGGCGCTGCTCCCCCGACGTGCGGATCACCAGGTCGGGGTCCGGCTGCCCGCGGGTGTAGAGGTACCGGGAGACGTCGTCGATCACGAGCGCGTCGGCGATCTCCTCCGCAGTCTTCCCCGCGGCGGCCTCCGTGCGCAGGTGCTCCTTGATCGCGTCGACGATCTCGCGGCGCCCGCCGTAGCCGACCGCCATGTTCACGACCAGCCCGTCGGCCGCCTGCGTCCGGTCCGCCAGATCGCAGAGCTTCTCCGCCAGGTAGTCGGGCAGCAGTTCGAGGGCGCCGACCGGGTGCACGCGCCGGCTCGGGTTCTCCCCCAGCCGGTCGAGCAGGTTCGCGATGATCGAGACCAGGATCTCGATCTCCCCGGCCGATCGCTTCATGTTGTCGGTCGAGAGCATGTACAGCGTGACGTTGCGGATCCCGAGGTCGTCGCACCAGTCGAGGAACTGCAGGATGTTGTCCGCGCCGGCCTGGTGGCCGTGCGACGTCGGCGCGCCGGCGAGCTTGGCCCACCGCCGGTTCCCGTCGACCATCATCCCGATGTGGGCGGGCAGCTTGTCGGCGGGCAGCTCCCGTGTGAGGAACTTCGTCAGCCGTCGCTCGTAGTACCGGTAGAGGACCGTCGGCAGTTTCACGGCGCCTCCTTCCGTCACCTCGCGCCCGTGGTGCACCCTCATACGCTACCGCCTCCCGGCGCCTCCCCGGAGTCGCCTCCGTATCGAGAGGCGCGCCACAGACTGCTACCACCCGGTAGGTTAGGCTGGAACCATGCAGAACAGCGCCCCCTCGGGGCCCCGCCCGACCGGTCGAACCGGGCGTCCCCTCAGCACCACGGCCGCGCGCCGGCTCCGCACCAAGCTGAAGATCCGGACAATCGATCTGGACGAGTTCAAGCCCCGTCTGCGCGGCTGGATCCACGCCGGCATGGTCCCCGTCGCCCTGGCCGCGGGCATCGTGCTCATCGTGCTCGCCCCGGGCACCCTCGGCAAGGTCACCACCACGGTCTACGCCGTCACCGGCCTGCTGCTGTTCTCCGTCTCCGCCGTCTACCACCGCGGCAACTGGTCGCCGAAGGTCAGGCTGGTCCTCAAGCGGCTGGACCACACGAACATCATGCTCATCATCGCCGGCAGCTACACCCCGCTGGCGGCCTTCCTCCTGCCCCAGACCAAGGCCACGTGGCTGCTGGCGGGCGTCTGGACGGGCGCGGTGCTGGGCATCGCGTTCCGTCTGATCTGGACGCACGCGCCGCGCTGGCTCTACGTCCCGGTCTACGTCCTGCTCGGGCTCGCTTCGCTGATCTTCATCGGCGACTTCTTCGCCGCGAGCGTCCCGGCCGCCGTCCTCGTGTGCGCCGGCGGCGCCGCATACATCGCCGGCGCGGTCTTCTACGCCCTCAAGCGCCCCAACCTGCACCCGGAGTGGTTCGGCTTCCACGAGCTCTTCCACGCCTTCACGGTCGGCGGCTTCGTCTGCCACTACATCGCGATCATGTTCGCGGTCCTCGGAGCATAGCCTCCTCGAGCGTCGTCACGTCCTCCACCGGGGCGGCGCAGACGTGCCCGTGGCACAGGTAGGCGCGCAGTCCGCCGTCGTCCCCGGCCGCCTTGTCCCGCGCCAGGGCGGGCGGTGAACCGCCGTCGGGCACGACGCCGCCGCCCGCCTCGAGCGCCACCGTCCCGCCGCGCACGGCGAGCCGCAGGCATTCGGCGCGCTGGGCGCGCGTGCCGCCGGCGACGGCCAGGCTCGCGTCCCGCTCCCCGCGGACGGCCGCCGCCAGCGCCGTCCCGAACTGGGCCGGGGCCTTCTCCGCCACCCGGCGCACGTGGTCGACGAGCGAGGCCGCCCGCCGGATCCGGGCGCCGTCGGCCTCGAAGCCGCCCTGGTTCAGCAGCGCCGTCGCGTAGAGCGCGAGCGCGCTCGGCGTCGCGGAGTCCATGCCCTCCATCGGCGCCCTGCCGCCGCGGGCCGCCGACAGGAGGTCCGTGAGCGGCGCGTCCGTCGCCTCGCCGCCGGGGAGGAGGCCGAAGCGCTCCTCGGCGGCGGAGAGCACCTCGTGTGCGCGCTGCACCCAGAGCGCGGGGTCCGCCCCTCCGCCGCCGGCCGGCGCCTGCCCCGCGGCCGTCGCGAGGGCCTGGAAGCCGAGGGCGACGCCCGCGTAGTCCTCGAGCAGCCCGCCGCCGGGGCGGTAGGCCAGCCGGGCGAGCGACGCGTCGGTCCGGGAATAGTGCTCGCGCCAGAGGTACTCGCCGAGTCGTGCGGCGTCGTCGATCAGATCGGGTGCGCGGAGCAGGAGGCCCGCCTCGGCGAGGGCCCGGACCGCGAGCCCGTTCCACCCGGCCACGACCTTGTCGTCGCGGGCCGGCTGCGGGCGCTCCCGGCGCTCCGCACGCAACGCCGGGACCACCGCGTCCCAGGCCCGCCACTGCTCGGCCGTCGGGGTGCGGGCGAACGCGATGGTGACCGGGACGTCGTCGTACCCGGCCGCGGCCACCCGCGCCGCCGGCGCGCCCGGCTCCTCGGGCGAGCGCCCGGACAGGACCGGCGCCAGGGTCTCCCAGACCCCCGCGTCCTCCGACACGGCGCGGAGCGCGGACCGGCTGAAGAGGTAGGTGCCGCCCTCGACGTGGCGGCCGTCCGCCATCACCGTGTCCGCGTCGAGCGACGAGGCGAGCCCCGCCGGACGCCCCGACTCGTCGACCAGCAACAGCTCGCGGCGCATCCAATCGGCCGTGCCGGCCGCGAGCCGGGTCGCGAGCTCCCGCTGGTCGGGGTCGTCGGCGAGGACGGCGAAGCGGGCCGTGTGCCGCAGCAGCTGGGCGTTGTCGTAGAGCATCTTCTCGAAGTGCGGGACGCGCCAGTCGCCGTCCACGCAGTAGCGGGCGAAGCCGCCGCCGACGTGGTCGAACAGGGCGCCGGCGGACATCGCGGCGATGGTGCGGCCCGCGAGGGCGAGGGCCTCCGGGTGCTCGCCGGCGGAGGCGAGCTCGAGCAGGTAGTCCAGGGACGACGACGGCGGGAACTTCGGTGCCGGCCCGAATCCGCCGGCCGGGTCCTCCTGGGCTGCCAGCCGCGCGAGGACGGCGTGGTGGACGGGATCGAGCGGGCCGGGCGCGCCGTCGTCGTCCCCGGCCGGGAGGCCGAGCAGATCCCGCTGGGCGTCGGCCATCTCGCCGAGGTAGTCGGCCAGGTGGCCGGCCTGCTCCTCGACGGCGTCGCGCCGCCCGGTCCAGGCCTCGTGCACGCCGGAGAGGACCTGGCCGAAGGACGGCAGGCCCTGCCGCGGGGCGGGCGGGAAGTAGGTCCCGGCGTGGAAGGCCCGGCCGTCGGGCAGCGCGAAGACGCTCATGGGCCACCCTCCCTGCCCGGTCAGCGTCTGCGTCGCCGCCATGTAGGCCGAGTCGACGTCGGGGTGCTCCTCGCGGTCGACTTTGATCGCGACGAAGTGCTCGTTGAGGTAGCCGGCCACCGTCTCGTCGTCGAAGCTCTCGGCCGCCATCACGTGGCACCAGTGGCATGCGGCGTAGCCGACGGACAGGAAGACGGGCACATCGCGGCGGGCGGCCTCGGCGAACGCGGCCTCGCCGTACTGCCACCAGTCGACGCTCTGGTGGGCGTGCTGGAGGAGGTAGGCGGAGTGCGCGTCGGACAGCCGGTTGGTCATGCGGCCATTGTGGCATCGACACCGCTCGCGCGGGAGGCCGCGGCCTACGTGCGGGGCGTCTGGCCCCCGCCGTGCCCGGCGTCGTCGGTCCCCGCGTCGCCGGTCCCCTGGCCCCGGGTCCCGGCGCTGCCCGAGCCGGTCTCGTCCTCGTCGTCCTGCCCGTACTGCCTGCCGCGCTCGACGAGGTCGCTCTGGCGCTGCTCGGCCTCGCCCTGGTAGCGGACCCGGCGGATGCGGCGGACCATGTCGCGGATCAGGAAGATCACGGCGACCACCATCAGGGCCGTCGCGACGAACCCGGCGAAGCCCGGGCCGATCTCGCGGGCGGCGTCGCCGGTGGGGGCCTCGAGGAGGGACGGGTCGGCCGAGGCCATGACCAGCATGAAGTTCACGGAGATGATCACACTTTCTTTGCGGTGCAAGCGGTGCGGGGCCGGCGGCATCCGGCCCCGCACCATTCTACGCCAGCTGTTCTACCAGATGTCGAAATGGCGGGGGCTAGCGCAGCCCCTCGAACAGATCGGACTCCGGCGCCCCGTCGGCGAGCTCGTAGCCGTCGATGCGGTGCCTGGCGAGCGTGAAGTCCTCCCACGGGTAGTGCAGGGCGGCGATCTCGTTGGGGACCGCGAAGAAGAAGCCGTCCGGGTCGATCTGCGTGCGGTGGGACTTCAGGGCCGCGTCGCGGGCGTCGAAGAACTCGCCCGAGTACACCTTGGTGGTGGTGGGGTGGCTCTTGACCCAGCTGAACATCTGGTGGTCCTCGTTCTCCTCGAGGAACTTCACCCGCTCCGCGTACGGCGACTCCATGCCGGCATCGAGCATGCCGCGGTGCAGTGTCATGAACTTGTCCGGGGAGAATCCGCGGTCGTAGTAGACCTTCGAGACGCTCCACGGTTCGCCGAGCTCCGGCCGGAACTCCGGATCGGCCGCCGCCTCGTAGGCGAAGACGGAGACGTTGTGGCACTGGATGTGGTCCGGGTGCGGGTAGCCGCCGTTCTCGTCGTAGGTCGTCATGACCTGCGGCTTGAACTCGCGGATCAGCTTCACCAGGGGCGCCGCTGCCCGTTCGACCGGCTGCAGCGCGAAGCTGCCCGGCGGCAGCGCCGGCAGCGGGTCGCCCTCGGGCAGGCCCGAGTCGACGTACCCGATCCAGCGGTGCTCGACCCCGATCGCGGCCGCCGCTTCCGCCATCTCCTTGCGGCGGACGCCCGGCAGGTCGCGGTGGGCGTGCGCCAGCTCGCCGACCGCCGCGTTCAGGATGTCCCCGCGCTCACCACCCGTGCAGGAGGCCACCATGACGCGGGCCCCCGCGCCGAGGTAGGCCGCCATCGTCGCCGCGCCCTTGCTGGACTCGTCGTCCGGGTGCGCGTGCACCGCGAGGAGCCGCAGCCCCTCCGAGTTGGGAACTGGGATCTTCCGAGAATTGTCCACGCGTGTGCGTCTCCCTCAAACCATGATCGTCGATACGTTGCCGGTTGTTCGCGGGTGACGCGCCACTCGCGCGACACCCTTCCACCCTCTGACAACGTAAACTGGTGCCGATGACTTCCCGATCTGCCGAAAACGCAACGACCGCGCCCGGCGAGACCGGATCCACCGATCCGGCTCCCAGCCTAGCCAATCGCTATGGCGCCCCCAAGCGGTCGATGAGCCGGCGCCTGAAAACGGTGCTCGTGGCAGGCGCCCTCACGGTCGGTGTCGGGCTCGCGGCGTACGCCGGGATCGCCAACACGAACCAGATCAACTACGATGACGTGGCGTTCGAGATCGAGTCGGAGACCAGCGCCCGGGTGACGTTCCACGTGGAGAAGAACGCCGCCGACGTCGTACAGTGCGGGGTCCAGGTCCTGGACGAGACCTATGCCGTTGTCGGCTGGAAGACCGTGACACTCGAGGCCAGCGGCGAGGACGGGCGCGAGTCGACGCGGCGCACCGTGGACGTGCGCACCGAATATCTCGGAGTTTCGGGTAATGTGGGCGAGTGCTGGTCGCTGTGACCCGTCCCACGCCGTCGTCATCGACGGACTGTAACGACAGCGGCCGGCAAATGCACGTTTAACCCGCTTTCGACCCGGCGGCGCCGCGTTTCTTGGGACTTTCACCGTATCTGGCTAGGATACTTCGAATGATTCACGGTTATTTGCCGTGGTCTATGACATATCAAGGAGAGACACGTGTCTACGAACAACGAAGCCGCAGTGTGGCTCACCCAGGAGGCCTACGACCGCCTCAGCGCTGAGCTCGAGCACCTGCAGGGTCCAGGTCGCCAGGAGATCGTGGACCGCATCGAGCAGGCCCGCTCCGAGGGCGACCTGAAGGAGAACGGCGGCTACCACGCCGCCCGCGAGGAGCAGTCCAAGGCCGAAGGCCGCATCCTCTACCTCAAGAGCCTCCTCGAGAAGGCCAACGCCGGCGAATCCCCGGCCAACGACGGAGTCGTGGAGCCCGGCATGCTGGTGGAGGCCACCATCGCCGGAGACAAGACCACGTTCGTGTTCGGCAGCCGCGAGGTGGCCGGCGATTCGGACCTCGAGGTCTACAGCGAGAAGTCCCCGATCGGCACCGCCGTGCACGGCAAGAAGGTCGGCGACAAGCTCTCCTACGAGGCGCCGAACGGCCGCACGATCGAGGTCGAGATCCTCTCGGCCGAGCCGTTCACCGGCTGACCCGGAGCACGAACCCAGCAGTACGACGTCGGGGCGGCCACCTTTCGCAGGTGGCCGCCCCGACGTCGTCGTACCCGCCGGCCGCCCCGGGGCCGGGACGCTAGAGCTTGACGATGACCGGCTGGAAGCCCTCGGCGCGCAGGTTGTTCAGCACCGTCTCCGAGTGCACGTGCCCCTTGGTCTCCATGTCGATGGTGATGGCGACGTCGCCCATCGACAGCGAGCCGCCGATGCGCGTGTGGTCCACACGGGTCACGTTGGCGTCCGACTCGGCGATGACGCGGGAGATGGTCGCGAGCTCGCCGGCCCGGTCCTCCAGCATCATCCGCACGGTCAGGTAGCGGCCCGCGACCGAGAGGCCGCGCTGGATGACCTTGAGCATCAGCAGCGGGTCGATGTTGCCGCCGGAGAGGATGACCGCCGTCTTCTTCGAGTCGATGCCGGCCTCGGCCAGCTTGCCCTCCAGCAGCGCGGCCACGCCGACCGCGCCCGCCGGCTCGACGACGAGCTTGGAGCGCTCGAGCAGGAACACCAGCGCCTGGGCGAGGGAGTCCTCGGAGACCGTGACGACGTCGTCGACCAGCTCCTTGATGATCTGGAACGGCAGCTGGCCGGGCGTGCCCACGGCGATGCCGTCGGCGATCGTGGAGACCTTCTCCAGCGGCACAAGCGCGTCCGCGGCCAGCGACGGCGGGTACGCGGCGGCGTGCTCGGCCTGCACGCCGACGACCCGGATCTCCCGGCCGAGCTCGCGGGCCTTCGCCTTAACCGCCGTCGCGACGCCGGCGAGGAGCCCGCCGCCGCCGACGCCCATGACCACCGTGTCAACGTCGGGCAGCTGCTCGAGGAGCTCGAGGCCGATCGTGCCCTGGCCCGCGATGATGTCTGCGTTGTCGAAGGGGTGCACGAACACGGCGCCCGAGCTGTCCGCGTACCGCTTGGCCTCGGCGAGGGCCTCGTCGACGTTGTGGCCGTGCAGGATGACCTCGGCCCCGTGGTCCTTGGTCGCGGTCAGCTTCGGCAGCGCGACGCCGAGCGGCATGTAGATCCGCGCCTTGATCCCGAGCGCCCGGGCGGCCTGCGCCACGCCCTGGGCGTGGTTGCCGGCGGACGCGGCGACGACGCCGCGCGCCTTCTCCTCGTCCGAGAGGCGCGCCATGCGCACGTACGCGCCGCGCACCTTGAAGGAGCCGGCCCGCTGCAGGTTCTCGCACTTGAGGAAGACCTCGCTGTCGCTGAGCAGCCCGAGCGCCCGGGAGTGCTGGATCGGGGTCCGGTCCACCACGCCGGCGAGCAGTTCGGCCGCCGATTCGACGTCGGTCACGGACACGGGGAGTGCATCTTGGGTGGTCATCGGGTCTTTCTGGGTGTCGGTGGGGCTCATGCTCCGTGCCTCTCACTCGGACTTCGGGTGGGGGTGTCCTCCGCGCCCGGCGGTTCTTCGCCGTCGAGGTCCGCGGGGGCGGGCCCGTCGTCGGCAGTGGACGACGACGGTGCGTGGGCGGCGTCCGGCACGCGCGGGGCGCTGCCGGTCGCCGGGGCGGGGGCCGGGGGTGGGCCCGCCGCCGCGGGCGGGAGCGAGGGGTCGTGCTCCCAACCGCGATCTGCGAGGTACTTGATGACGGTGTTGGCGATCGCCAGCAGCGGCACTGCGAAGAGGGCGCCGGCGATGCCGGCGAGCATCGTGCCGCCGGCGACGGCGAGCACGACCGCCAGCGGGTGCAGGCTGACGGCTTTGCCCATCACGAGCGGCTGCAGGATGTGCGATTCCGCCTGCTGCACCGCGAGGACCACGATCAGCATGATCAGGGCGTTGACCCAGCCGTTGGCGACCAGGGCCAGCAGCACGGCCACCGTCCCGGTGACGAGCGCGCCGAGGATCGGGATGAAGGAGCCCATGAACACGAGCACGCCGAGGGGGACCGCGAGCGGGACGCCGAGGATCACGGCCCCGATGCCGATGCCGAGCGCGTCGACGAAGGCGACGAAGAGCTGCACGCGCACGTAGTTGACGAGGCTCCGCCAGCCGCGGCGGCCTGCGCCGTCGACCGGGAGACGGGCCTGGCCCGGCAGCAGCCGGACGATGAAGGCCCAGATCCGCTGCCCCTCGAGGAGGAAGAAGATGAGCGCGAAGAGCGCCAGCAGGATGCCCGCCACGATATGGCCCAGGGTCGAGCCCCACGAGAGCGCCTCGGAGAGGATCTCCGAGCTGTTGTTGCGCAGCTGCTCCAGCGTCTCGTTGGTCAGGTCGGCCATGTCGTCGTTGGAGAACTGCAGCGGCCCCGTGAAGACCCACTCCTCGACCGTCTGCAGGCCGTCGACGGCCTGGAGCCAGAGCGGCTCGAACCCCCGCGCCATTGTCCGGCTGACGACCGTCACGAGGGCGCTGACGAGGCCCAGGAACGCCACCAGCGTGATTCCGACGGCGAGTCCGGACGGGACGCGCATCCGGCGCAGGCGGCTGACGATGGGGCTCAGCAGCCCGGAGAGCAGGGCGGCGATCATCAGCGGGACGATCAGCAGCGACAGGTGTCCGAGCAGCCAGACCAGCAGGCCCGTGGTGCCGATGACGATCGCCAGGCGCCACGCCCACGAGGCGGCGACGCGGACGCCGAAGGAGACCGAGTCGGCGGAGTCCGTCCGGCGCGGGGCGCGGGCCTCGGGTTCTACAGCCACGAGGTGATGCCCCAGTGCGCGACGAGCTCCTCGCCGGGGGCCAGCCAGGTCAGCCCCTCCCCCGTGTTGAACGTGTTGGCCGGGGCGGTCATCGGCTCGATCGCGATCGCCGCGTCCCGGCCCGGGAACTTGTCCGTCACGAAGATATGCACGTAGGGGCATGTGGCGTCGGCCCAGAGCTCCACGCCCCGGCCGTCCGGGGCGTCGAGGCGGTGGTGGTAGCGGCCGTCGTCGTCGAGGGAGAGCCCGCCGAAGGCCGTGTCGGTCCGGAAGCCGTCGAGCAACCGGCCGCTGCGGAAGTCCATGTCTCCGGCGGCGTCCGCGGTGCCGACGGGGATCATCTTCTCGTCGACCGGCAGAAAGGACGTGGCCGTCGTCGTAAGACGCAGCTCGTCCGTGGGCACGTCCCCCACCCGCAGGAACGGGTGGGCGCCGAGCGCGGCGGGCGCGGGGCCGCCGTCGAGCGAGCCGTGGTGCGCGAGCCGCTGGGTGACGGCGAGCTGGCCGTCGGCATCGAGCTCGTAGCGCGCCGTGTGCGTGAGCCGGTACGCGTAGCCGTGCTGCGGGTAGATCTCGGCGGCGATCGTCACATGGTGGTCCCCGTGCTCGAGAGCGCGGTAGCCGGTGTTGCGCAGGAGGCCGTGGATCGCGTTGCCCGTGGCGGCCTCGGTCACGTCCAGCTGCTGGGTGGCGCCGTCGAGGTCCCAGGCGGCGCCGGCGATGCGGTTGGGCCACGGGGCGAGCAGGATGCCCGCGGCGAAGGGCGGCGTCGCATCGGCGTCGAAGCTCTCGACGAGGTCGACGCCGTCGCGGCGGTACTCGCGCAGGGCCCCGGCCAGCGCGGCGATCACGGCCTGACCTCCCCCGCGGCGGATGCTGAACTGCTCGCCGGAGATCGAGGCGCCGGCCGCGCTGGATGTGGCGTTCATGCTGCTTGGTGAATACTCGCGCGCGCTCATGGCTCCACGTTAGCGCCCGAACACGAATCACGCGGAATGCGTGACACCTTCGGGACGGGGGTGGTCAGATTGCCGCATGTCCGGCTGCCGCTCCCGGCAGGGTGACGAACGGCCATGACACGGCGACGGCGCCCCGCTGCCGGTCCCGCGCCGCCGGAGGACCGGCGGAAGGTGCGGGACACGGACGCTGCAAGGCGCCGTCGTCGTACGGGGTGGGCGGCTACTCGTCGCCGCGCAGGATCGCGATGATGCGCAGGATCTCGACGTAGAGCCAGACCATGGTGACCGTCAGGCCGAAGGCCGCGGACCAGGAGTACTTGGCGGGAGCGCCGTGCTCGACGCCGCGCTGGATGGACGTGAAGTCGAGGACCAGGGCGTAGGTCGCCAGCAGGACGGCCAGGGCGCCGATCGCGAGACCGATCCAGCCCGAGCGCAGGCCGAACATGGAGTCCGTGACGCCGAACATCATCAGGCCGAGGTTCACGAGCGAGAACACCAGGTAGGCGCCCATCGCGATCGTGAACATGCGGGTCATCTTCGGGGTGGCGCGGTACTTGCCCGAGCGGTAGAGCAGCAGCGTCACCGCGAACACCGAAAGGGTCGCGAGCACGGCCTGCATGGCCGCCCCCGGGTAGAGGTTGTCGATGACCCCGGAGATGCCGCCGAGGAACAGGCCCTCCGCGAGCGCGTAGAGCATGATCAGGACCGGCGACGGCTCCTTCTTGAAGGAGTTCACCAGGCCCAGGACCAGGCCGACGATGAGGCCGATGAGCATCAGGCCCGGCAGCTGCCAGCCGACGACGGCGCCGGCCAGGATCCCGAGGAAGCAGAAGATCGTCTTGTTGATGACGTCGCCGTAGGTCATGCGGCCGGTCTCGGCCGGGCCGGCCGAGCGCTGGCTGTAGAGATCGCGCAGCTGGTCGGCGCTCATGTCCTGCGACTGACGCGGGCCGGCGGCGACGCCGCCTCCGCCCGTCTGCTCGCGGAAGTTCCGCGAGTTGAAGACCGGGTTTCCCCCAAGTGCCATGAGTGTGCTCCTCAATAGTTGATCGTGCTTCTCAGCCTACCGGTTCAACGCCCGGCCGGCACCGCGAGTTCCCGCCCGCGGCCTGCGCCCTGAGCCGAATCCCGGCCGGGCCGCCACCCGGGCGCGAAAAAGCCCCGCGGGCCGGTGACACCGGGCCGCGGGGCTGATTCATGGCGCCGCGCTTCCAGCGCGGCGACGGGGTACCCCCAGTGGGACTCGAACCCACAACACAGAGATTTTAAGTCTCCCGCCTCTGCCAATTGGGCTATAGGGGCGCCCTGCCAGTCTACTCGGACTAGGCCGCGACCTCGGACTTGCCCTCGGCGTTCGCCGCCGAGCCCTTCTCCTCGGACTTCGGCGCCTCAGCCTTGGCGTCGTCCTTCTTCGCCTCCGGCTTCGGCTTCGGCGTGGCGGCCTCGACGAAGGCGCGGCGCGGCTCCTGCAGGTCGGAGATCTGCGTGGTGTCGCGGTTGAAGAACAGCTGGAGGAACCAGCCGCCGACGACGCGGAACTTGCGCTCGAAGGTCGGCATGGCCAGGCCGTGGTAGCCGCGGTGCGCGACCCAGGCCGGTGCGCCCTTCATCTTGATGCCCATGATCTTGGCGACGCCCTTCCAGGCGCCGAACCCGGCCACCGCACCCAGGTTCTTGTGCTCGTACTTCTTGATGCGGCCGACGCCGTAGCGGTGCGCGTAGATGTTCTTGGCGAGCAGCTTCGCCTGGCGGACGGCGTGCTGGGCGTTCGGCACGCAGGTGCCGTCCGGCAGGCCGCCGGTCACGTCCGGGACAGCCGAGATGTCGCCGGCGGCCCAGGCGCCCTCGATGACCTCGGTACGGTCCTCGTTGGTCAGGCGCAGGTCCTGCCCGGTCACGAGGCGCCCGCGCTGCTCGACGACGAAGTCGGTCGAGCGGACCATCGGGTTCGCCATGACGCCTGCGGTCCAGATGAGGGTGTCGGCGCCGAAGCTGCCGGCGGAGGACTTGTCCTTCATGTCGGTCAGTTCCAGCTCGCCGTCCTCGGCCTTGGCCAGCGACGTGTTCAGCAGGACCTCGATGCCGCGCGAGCGCATGTGGCCGACGACCCACTCGGCCTGCTCCTCGGTGACCTCGGGCATGATGCGGCCCATGGCCTCGACCATCTTGAACCGGACCTCGTCCTGCTCGACGCGGTCGTTCTTGGAGACGGCCTTGCGGACCATGTCCTCGATCTCGGTGATGGCCTCGATGCCTGCGAAACCGCCGCCGACGACGACGAAGTTCAGGGCGCGCTCGCGGGCCGGGCCGGCCGGCAGCATGGAGGCTGTCTCGACGCGCTCGAGGACCTTGTTGCGCAGGGCGACGGCCTCCTCGATGGTCTTCAGGCCGATGCCGTTCTCGGCGAGGCCCGGGATCGGGAACGTGCGGGTCACGGCACCGGCGGCCATGACGACGTCCTGGTATTCGAGCTCGAACGGCTCGCCCTCGGTCGGCACGACGACGGCCTTGCGGTTGGCGTGGTCCACGGCCGTGACGCGGCCGGTGACGAGCTCCGCGTCGCCCAGGTGGGTGCGGTGGGAGACGATCGCGTGGCGCGGCTCGATCTGCCCGCCGGCGACCTCCGGCAGGAAGGGCTGGTACGTCATGTAGGGCAGCGGGTCGACGACGGTCACGATGCCGCCGTGGGCCTTGACCTTCTTCTGCAGGTTCTTCGCGACGTAGAGGCCGACGTAGCCGCCGCCGACGACGAGGATACGCGGACGGTCCGAGAGCTGGTGAGTGTTAGGCATGACTCCAGCATAGCCCGTTTCGGCGCTTTTGTGAAAACATTCACTAGGACTGGGTGAAAAAGTTCACGTGGCGTCGGCGCCGATGGTCACTCGGTCTTCTCGGGCAGGTCGTCGAACGGGTCGTGGCCCCGCGCGACCTTCCACTTGCTGCTGGCGATCGTCCCCTCGCTGGCCCGCTCGGCCAGCGCGAGACGACGGGTCCGGTGCAGCCGGACGGAGCCGATGACGATCACGAGGAGCGCGAGCGCGCCGAAGCCGAACAGCACCGCGGGTGCCATGACCTCGCCCCGCCCGGGAGGGGCGACGGCGTCGGGCGCGGCGATGGGCTCGACGGTGGACGGGGCCTGGTCGACCGGGGCCGACGGCACCGGCTCCGGCGCGGTGTCCGCGCGGCGGTGCACCCTGATCCACTCCGCGATCGTGCCGAGCGGATTCGTCCCGACGGATTCGACGTCGGCGGTCAGCGCGGCCTCGGCGTCGAGGATGCCGTACCCGTAGATGTTGTCGAATCCCGGTTCCCCGGCGTCCTGGGCCGTGGCGAGGATCCTGTTGATGACGTCTCCCGCGCTGAGGTCGGGCTCGGCGGAGCGGATGAGGGCGGCGACGCCGGCGACGAGCGGCGCGGCGCCGGACGAACCCGACCATCCGGCATAGCCGCCGCCCGGCAGCCCGCCGACGAGGGGGTCGGCCGGGGCCGCCACGCCGATCGTGATGCCCTGCGTCGACGCGTCCCAGCTGGCCTCCCGCTCGCGGTCCACACCGGCCACGGTCAGGACGCCCGGAATGGTGGCCGGGGCGCCGACCTGCGTCATGCCGCCGGCGCGGTTTCCTGCGGCGGCGACCACCACGACGTCGTTCTTCTCCGCGTACAGGAACGCGTCGTCCCACGACTGCGGCCAGGACGTGCTCGTCGACCCCATCGACAGGTTGATGACCTCCGCCCCCTGGTCCACGGCCCAGCGCACGGCGTTCGGGATCTGCTCCTCGATGCTCACCCCGGCCGGGTTCTCCGCGCCGAGCCACACCGAGGCCGTCAGCAGGTCGGCTGCGGGGGCCACGCCGATGATCCCCTCGTCGCCGGGACCGGGCTCCGGGATCTCGACCGGCTCGGGCTTCTCCGGAGGCTCCTCGTCCTCCTCCTCGGCCTTCTTCTTGGCCCGCTCGTAGGCGATCCTCTGCTTCTCCGCGTCGGCTTCGGCCTGCTTGATTTCGGCGGAGTTGTTGCCGCGCCCGCCGAGCATCGTGGCGACGAGCGTGCCGTGCTCGGGCAGGGGGCCAATCGCCTCCGTCCCGTCGGGCGCTCCGGCCCCCGAGGAGTCCGTCCCGCCGACGACGGCGTCGCGGAGGTCCGGGTGCGAGTCGTCGACACCGGTGTCGATGATGGCGACCTTGACACCATCGCCGCGGCTGACCTTCCACGCCTCCTTGATGCCGTAGTCCTCGAGCCAGTACTGGTTGTCGCGCGGATGGGCGGCGTCGGCCGCCGGGGCGGCGAGGACCGCGCCGGCGGCGACGGTCAGGACCGTGAACGCCCCCAGGATGCGGCGCAGGCCCGGGCCTCGGGTCGATCGGGTGGCGTGCTGGGCCATCCATCCTCCTCACAAGTACTGGGCGGCAGTGCCGCCCGGCGGTGCCGCTACGGGGCGACGGCGGGCACGCTCAGGGCGATCCCGTCGAGAATATCGTGTTCGCTGGTGGCCGCGGCGACGACCCGGCCGCCGGTCGCGTCGCCGACATGGCGCACGACGGACCGCCAGATCAGGGCGCCGGCGCCGATGACATCGACGCGGCCCGGGTGCATGAACGGCAGCGCGGCGCGCCGGTCCCGCGGCAGTTCCAGCAGCTCGGTGGCCGCCGCGGCGACCACGCCGAGCGGCAGGGCGGCGCCGTCGATCTCCTCGGGGACGTACTGGTCCAGGTCGAGGGCGTGCGCGGTGATGGTCGTGATGGTTCCCGCCACGCCGATGAGCCGGTCGACGCGCGTCAGGTCGACGTCCTGCTGGACCTCGTCGAGGAAGCGGGCGACCTCGGCCTCGGCCGCGGCGATCTGCTCCGCCGTGGGCGGATCCCCGTGCAGGAAGCGCTCGGTGAAGCGGACGCAGCCCATGTCGATGCTGCGTCCGGCGGCGACGCCGGCCCCGGTCCCGAGGACGAACTCCGTGGATCCGCCCCCGAGGTCGACGACGAGGACCTGCTCGCCGGCGCGCGGCGGGTGGACGGACACGGCCCCCGCGAAGCTCAGTGCGGCCTCCTCGTCGCCGGAGACCACTTCCGGCTCGATGCCGATCCGCTCGCGTACTCCGTCGATGAAGACCTGGCGGTTCGCGGCGTCGCGCGTCGCGCTCGTGGCGACGAACCGGACGGCCGCGCCCGGAACCTCGTGCCGCGTCATCAGCTCGTGGTACTCGTCGAGGGCCGCGAAGGTCCGCTCCAGCGCCTCGTCGTCGAACCGCCCCGTGGCGTCGACCCCCTGCCCGAGCCGGACCACGCGCATCTCGCGCGCCACGTCCTCGAGGCGGACGGTTCCGTTGTCGTGGACGACGTCGGCGATGAGCAGGCGGATCGAGTTCGTTCCGCAATCGATGGCGGCGACGCGCATGGGTGACCTCCTGGTCGGTTCGGCGGGTCGGGGACCCGCGCGGCGAGGATGCTGTCCGGCCCGAAGTCTACTCGGCTTCGCCGCCGCCGGAACCGTCCTCGGCACGACGACGGCGCGCCTCGGCCCGGGCGTGCTTCTTCGCCTCGACGTCCTGCTGCTCCTGGGTCTTGACGTGACGGCTGCGGTCACGGTTCGGGGCCTCGCCCGTGGTCGCCCAGGCGCCCTCGCAGTAGCAGCGGTCCGCGGTCCACCACTCGGCGATTCCCTCGAGGGCTTCGTCGCCCAGCGGGTTCGCGCCCGGGCCGGCGGACAGCGAGTGGCCGACCAGCACGTGCAGGCACTTCACACGGTTCGGCATGCCGCCGGCGGTCACGCCGGCGATCTCGGGGACCTCGCCCACACCGGTCCGGGCGCCGATGGCGTCGCGGGCGGCGAGGTAGTCCTCGTGGGCGGCGCGGTAGGCCGCGGCGAGCTCCTCGTCGCTCTCGAGCCGCTCCGTCATCTCCGCCATGAGGCCGGCGGCTTCGAGCCGCGAGACGGCCGCGGTGATGACCGGGTGGGAGAGGTAGAACGTGGTGGGGAACGGGATGCCCGAGCTCAGGCGGGGGGCCGTCGTCGCGACGAGCGGGTTGCCGCACACGCAGCGGGCGCCGATCTCGACGACGTCGCGCACCGGACGGCCCAGCTGACGGCTCAACGTGTCCAGGTCCTGCTCGGTGGGCACGCGCTGCTCGGCGTCGAGGGTCTCGTGGCGTTCAGCCGGCTGGCCGCCGGTTCCGGGCGTCTCGGGCACGGGTCTCCTTCAAAGGTCTTCTCTAATCGGTCGCCGCCCGCTTGACGGAGTCCCAGAGCGCGTCGACCCAGGGCAGGTCGGTGCGCACGTCGGACGGGCTGGCGTTCTCCGGCAGCGGGGACTCCTCGGCCGCCGGTTCCCCGACCACCATGTACTTGCGTTCGCCGGGCATGACCAAGTTTATCCGCTCGCGGGCCTGCTGCCGTATGTAGGCCGGATCCTCCCACCGGGTGATCAGCGACTCCAGCCCCTCCTGCTCTTCCTCGAGCTCGGCGATGGTGGCGCGCAGCTCCTGCAGCTCGCCACGCTGGTCCATATAGACGCCCACGGTCGGCAGCAGCATGATCGTCACGGCGGCCAGCACGACCGCCAGGGCGATGAGGCGGCCTGAGAAGCTGCGCGCGGGCACCGGGTTGACGTCGTCGCGCTCCGCGGGGCGCTTGCCGCCCGTGCGCGGCCCACCGGATCGGATACCGTCCGAGAGGGCGGCGCGCTCGCGCAGGCGGGCCTGCGATTTGGGGAGTTTGATGACCTTCGGCTGGCCGGACCCGTCGGTGGCCGCAGCGGCGCCGGATTCCTTCTTCGACGCCCTGCCGGCCGTCGCGCCGCGGGGAGCCGGCCCCGCGGGCCTCTTGGCACCGCCGCGCTCCGCGCCGGAACTCCGGGGCCGCCCGCCGGCCCCCGCCTCCGCCTGCTCGCGGCGGGCCCGCTCCTCGGCCTCCCGGCGCTCGGCAGCACGCTGCGCATCACGGTTGACGCGCGGCATGTTCGGGCGGCGGCTGGACACGACGGGCTCCTGACGGGACTCGGCAACAGTAGGGGACTATTCGACTATGCCTCGGATGGCTCCCGCACCGGGTACGCCTGAGGGGAGCTTCCCGCATGGGAAGCTCCCCTCAGACTTTACGCGTTGGGACCGGCTGCTAGCCGTTGAAACGCGGGAAGGCGTCGCGACCGGCGTAGGCGGCGGCGTCGCCGAGCTCCTCTTCGATGCGCAGGAGCTGGTTGTACTTGGCGACGCGCTCGGAGCGGGCCGGGGCGCCGGTCTTGATCTGGCCGGCGTTGGTGGCCACGGAGATGTCGGCGATCGTGGTGTCCTCGGTCTCGCCGGAGCGGTGCGAGGTGATCGTCGTGTACTGCGCGCGCTGGGCCAGGGACACGGCGTCCAGGGTCTCGGTCAGCGAGCCGATCTGGTTCACCTTCACCAGCAGCGAGTTGGCGGTGCCGCGGCCGATGCCGTCGCCGAGGCGCTCCGGGTTGGTGACGAACAGGTCGTCACCCACGAGCTGGACCTTGTCGCCGATGTCGTCGGTGAGGGTCTTCCAGCCGTCCCAGTCGTTCTCGTCGAGCGGGTCCTCGATCGAGACCAGCGGGAAGTCGGCCACGAGCTGGCCGTAGTAGTCGCTCATCTCCTGGGCCGAGAGCGCCTTGCCCTCGAACTGGTAGGCGCCGTTCTCGAAGAACTCGGACGAGGCGACGTCGAGTGCCAGCCCGATCTGCTCGCCCGGGGTGTAGCCGGCCTTCTTGATGGCCTCGACGATCAGCTCGAGTGCGGCGCGGTTGCTCGACAGGTTCGGCGCGAAGCCGCCCTCGTCGCCCAGCCCGGTGGCCAGGCCCTGCTCCTTGAGCACCGACTTCAGCGAGTGGTAGATCTCGACGCCCCAGCGCAGGCCCTCGGAGAACGTGGCCGCGCCGATGGGGACGATCATGAACTCCTGGATGTCCACGTCGGAATCGGCGTGGGAGCCGCCGTTGAGGATGTTCATCAGCGGGACCGGCAGCACGTGGGCGTTCGGTCCGCCCAGGTACTTGTACAGCGGCAGGTTGGAGGCCTCGGCGCCGGCGTTGGCCACGGCGAGCGAGACGCCCAGGATGGCGTTCGCGCCCAGCTTGGCCTTGTTCGGCGTGCCGTCCAGGTCGATCATCGTCTGGTCGATGGCGCGCTGGTCGGTCGCGTCCAGCCCGATCAGGGCCGGCTGGATGGTGTCGATGACCGCGTCGACGGCCTTCTGCACGCCCTTGCCCAGGTAGCGCCCCTTGTCGCCGTCGCGCAGCTCGACTGCCTCGTACTCGCCGGTGGATGCGCCGGACGGCACGGCGGCGCGTCCGAGGGAGCCGTCGGAGAGCAGGACCTCGACCTCGACGGTCGGGTTGCCGCGGGAATCGAGAATCTCGCGGGCGTGGATGGCATCAATCAGGGCCATGGAAGGAACTCCTCAAACAGGTTGTATTCGGCCTTATCACTGGCACACCGGTGGGCCACGTCACCTAGCCTAGCGCGCGCGTGACGTCCTCGGTAAAGCGTGCGACGGCGCCGCGCAGTGCGCGCTCCGCGTCCCACCCGTTTCTCCTAGCCAGATCGACGATCCGCAGGAGTTCGCCGCCCAGTTCGGCTTCTGTGGCAGGGGTAACACTCCCCGGCGGGCCACCGGCCGATTCGCCGTGGTCCACCCGGGGCACGACGGCGGCGGGCGCGTCCCAGCGCTCCGCCCGCCCGAGCGTCTTGTCGGCGAGCGTCAGCGCCGGCAGGTGGCGCGGCAGCGAGGCGAACGGGTCCCGCTGCCGGGGCCGCTCGGCCCGCTTGGCCTGGTCCCAGGAGGCGATGATCTCCTCGATCGATTCCGGGTACTCCCCCAGGAGCGAGCCGTCGGCGGCGAAGACGTGCTTGTTGCGGCGGATCATCTTCTCGCTCAGGAAGTCGGCGACGTCCGCGAAGTCGAACGCGCCGTCCTCCTCGGCGATGGCGGAGTGGAGCACCACCTGGAGCAGCACGTCGGCGAGCTCTCCGCGGACCTCGTCGGCGGGCTCGCCGTCTTCGATGGCCTCCACCAGCTCGTAGCTCTCCTCGACCAGGTACTCGACGAGGGCTCCGTGGGTGAGCCGCCGGGTCCAGGCGCAGTGCGTGCGCAGCGCGTCGACGACGCGCAGAAGCCGGGTCGCCGCGGCCGCACGCCGCGCATCGAGCGCGTCAGGCGTGCGGTCCGCGGCGACCCGGCTGGCCCGTGCCGAAAGGTCGGGGTCCTGGTTCGGCATGGTCCCCGGTCCTACTCGGTGCCGGCTTCTGCGGTCGCGTCGTCCTCGTCGGCGGTCAGTTCGGCGTAGGCCTGGTTGATGTGGTCGACGAGCACCTCGCGCTCCTCGAGCGGCAGGAAGGCCGCCTCGGCGGCGTTCAGGGTCAGCTCGAGGAAGTCGTCCAGGTCGTAGTCGAAGGCCTCGACGAGCAGCTCGAACTCGTCGGAGAGGCTGACGCCGGACATCAGGCGGTTGTCGGTGTTGATGGTGACGTTGAAGCCGGTCTGGTACAGGAGGTCGATCGGGTGCGAGTCGATGCTGTCGCCGAACTCGGCGATGGCGCCGGTCTGCAGGTTGGACGACGGGCAGACCTCCAGCGGGATGCCGCGGTCGCGCACCCAGTTGGCCACCGGGCCCAGGGAGACGAGCCCGGTCGACTCGTCGACTGGTTCGCCGTCGTCGTCGACTCCGCCGAACTCGATCTCGATGTCCTCGGCGACGCGGACGCCGTGGCCGAGCCGGGTGGCGTGGCCGACGACGAGGGCCTCCCGGATGGAGTCGAGGCCGGCGGCCTCGCCCGCGTGGATCGTCGTGGGGAACATGTTCTCGGCCAGCAGTGTGAAGGCCTCCGCGTGACGCGAGGGCGGGAAGCCGTCTTCCGCACCGGCGATGTCGAAGCCGACGGCGCCGCGCGAGCGGTGGCGCAGGGCCAGCTCGGCGATCTCGGTGGCCCGGTCGGCGTGGCGCATCGCGGTGATGAGCTGCCCGACCTGGATCGGGGTCCCGGCGGCCTCGGCCGCCTCCATGGCGTCGTCGATACCGGACTGGACCGCCTCCACGACGTCGTCCAGGCTCAGGCCGTTGCGCAGGTGCTGCTCGGGCGCCCAGCGGACTTCGCCGTAGACGACGCCGTCGGCGACGAGGTCCTCGACGAATTCGCGGGCGACGCGGGTCAGGCCCTCCTTGGTCTGCATGACGGCGATGGTGTGGTCGAACGTCTCGAGGTAGCGCTCGAGGGAGCCGGAGTCAGCGGATTCGAGGAACCAGCGGCCCAGCTCCTCCGCGTCGGTGGCGGGCAGCTCGTGGCCGGCCTCGGCGGCCAGCTCGATGATCGTGGCAGGTCGCAGTCCACCGTCGAGGTGGTCGTGCAGCGAAACCTTGGGGAGGGAACGGAAGTCGAATTCGGGCGAGTACGCGGTGTGGATCATCTCGTCAGTCACAGCTCCAAGTGTAGGGGTGCGGGGGCTCGTTTGCAGTCCCCCGCGCAGGCCGGGGCGAGGTGCCTGCTGGTCATCGCGCCGCCTCCGCGGGTTCAGCCGTCACGGGCGCCGACAGGGCCTGCGTCAGGTGCCCCGGGAAGTCGGCCCCGACGCGCAGGACCACCCGGCACGTCGCCCCGGGGACGTCCGCGAGGCCACGGTAGCGTCCGCGCAGATCGCAGATCGTCTGGCCGCGCCCCGGCCCCTCCCCCGTGTCGACGACGACGGGCACCAGCGGGGCGGTGTCCGGGACCGCGCCGCCCAGGGCGATCGCCACTGCGAGCGGGTCGTGCATGGCGGAGCAGCCGCGGCCGAACACGTCCCGGTAGAACTCGAAGTAGTGGCCGAGCATCTCCGCGAGCAGGCGCGCCACCGGCTGGTCGGATCCGGCGAGCTGCTGCCGGTGGGGCTCCTCGAGCAGGTGCGCCATCGTCACGTCGAGCGGCACCAGCGTGACGGGCCAGCCGGCCGCGATCACGGCCTGCGCGGCCTCGGGGTCGTTGGCGATGTTGGCCTCCGCCACCGGGGACACGTTGCCCGGGGCGAGGGCCGCGCCGCCCATCACGGTGACGGACGCGACCAGCTCGGGCAGCCGCGGTTCGAGCTCGAGCGCGCGCGCGAGGTTGGTGAGCGGACCGATCGCGATGACCCGCAGCTCGCCCGGGGATTCCCGGGCGAGCGAGACCAGCAGCTCCGCCGCCGTCGTCTCCTCGACCGGCCGGTGCGCCGGCTCGAGCCGCACCCCGCCGATCCCGTTGCCGCCGTGCACGTGCGGCGCCCCGCCCGCGTACGCCCGGGTCAGGAAGTCGTGCTCTCCCACGGCGACGGGGACGTCGCCGCGCCCGAGCACGGCCAGCAGGTCGAGCGTGTTGCGGGCCGCCTGCGCGGCGTCGGTGTTGCCGCTGACGGTGCCTACGCCCCGCAGGTCGGCGTTCGGCTGCGCGACGAGGTAGGCGAGGGCGAGGGCGTCGTCGATCCCCGTGTCGCAATCGAGGTAGACGGGAGTGCGGGTCATGTGGGTTCCTTTCAGGGGAAGCGGTTCAGGCATCGGCGTCCGGCTTCGGGATCAGCAGCCCGACCGCGAACGCGGCGGCGGCGATGGAGACGGAGATCCACAGGGCGGGCCCGTAGCCGGTGTCGGCGGCGCGGGCCACGGACGGGGCGACGAGGACGACGCCGAGGCTGGCGCCGATGCCGAAGGAGGCGCCGTTGATCCCGGGCAGGGTCCCGGGCGCCTCCTTCGGGGACAGGAGGGCGGAGAGGCCGTTGATCGCGGTGAGGAAGAAGCCGTTGTAGAAGATGCCCAGGGCGGCGACGGCCGCGAGGACAACCCAGCGTTCCTCGACGAAGACCGCGGCGACGGCGGCCACCAGCAGCGTGAATCCGGACCCGATGCGCAGCGTGGTGACCCAGCCGATGCGGGCGGTCAGCCAGCCGGCCAGCGGGGCGGCGAAGACGCCGATCAGCGCCGCCGGCGTCAGGTAGAGGAGCGCGGCCGTCGACGGGGCCAGGCCGAAGCCGTGCTCGGAGTCCTGGCTGAGGACGACGATCGTGAAGTTCATGATGGCGAAGATGCCGGCGAGCGTCAGGACGGTGGAGGCGACGACTGTCCACACGGGGCGGGAGCGCAGGTGGTGCACGGCGATCAGCGGGGACGAGCGGCGCTGCTCCACCACGATGAAGAGAGCGAACGCGGCGGCCGTCGCGGCGAGCAGCGCGAGGGCCTTCGGCGAGGCCCAGCCCGACTCGGAGCCGGCGTTGACGAAGTAGGTCAAGGCGATGAGGAAGGCCGACAGCAGGGTCGCGCCCCACCAGTCCATCCGGCCGGTCGAGGCCTGCGCGTGCTTGGCCGGGACGATCCTGACGATCGCCACGGCCGCGATGGCGGCCAGGCCGAGGACGACCCAGAAGATCGAGCGGAAACCGAAGGACTCGGTCATGAGGCCGCCGAGGTAGCCGTCGAATCCGGCGACGCCGCCGTTCACCGAGGCCAGGACGCCGACCGCCGTTCCGAAGGCGGCGCGCGTCAGGTTCTCCTGCATCACGATGTAGCTGAGGGCGAAGATCGCGCTCGAGAATCCCTGCAGGAAGCGGCCGGCCACCAGGATCTCGAGGGTCGGAGCCGCGAGGCAGAGCATGGTTCCGAGCGACATGACCGCGATGACGATCAGGAGCGCCCGGCGGCGGCCGATGAAGTCGCTCCAGCGGCCCATCAGGGGGCCGGAGATCGCACCGGCGAGGAAGAACAGCGACTGGACCTGGGCCACGGACTCGGGGCCGACGCCGAAGTAGTCGGCGATGTCCGGGAGCGCCGGCGTCACCATGGAGGCGTTCAGCTGGAAGGACAGGACGCCCAGCAGCAGGGCGCCCACGAGCGCGACGGTGCCGGGCCGGCGGCGCCCCGGGGGTGCGGTCTCGTGGGTCGCTGCCGGCGCCGCGGCGGCCCCGCGAGCGTCGCTCGGGGTGGTGGTGGGTTCAGGCACGGTCTGCACTCCTTCATCATGGTGATCCAAGACACTCTCTGCTGCGAGTTGTTATACAACCATGAATGACAGCTATGTGCAATAGCCGGTGCCCTGGCTCTGCCGCCCCTCCCCTAGACTGGTCGAGACCGCACCAGGACCAGTCGACTCGAGGTGGCATGTACTCTCCCGGCGATTTCCCGTGGGCTCTGCCCGTCCAGGCGACCCCGGGGGTACCTTTGCGCGTCGCCGCCTACTCCCGCATCTCCGAGGCGATCCGTGATGGCCAGCTGGCTCCGGGGGCGCTCCTGCCGACGGAGAGCGAGCTCGGGCAGCTCATGAACGTGTCCCGAACCGTGGTGCGGGAGGCCCTCATGCTCCTCGAGGAGGACGGCCTGGTGCGCGCCCGCCGCGGGGTCGGCCGCTTCGTCTCGCCGTCGCTGCCGCGCATCGGGATCGAGCGCATCCACCCCTACGAAGAGGTCTTCGCCCAAGACGGACAGCCCGTCGCGATCGTGTCCCATTCGATCCTGCGCCAGCCGGCGTCGGACTTCGTCGCGCCGCGCATCGGCGTCGCCATCGGGACCGAGTGCGTCATGTGGGAATCGGTGCTCGCGCGCGCCGGCGAGCCGGTCGCCCATCTGCAGGAGCACGTCGCCGTCGCGGCCCTCGAGGGGCCTCGGGCGGTGGCGACGGCGGAGGAGACGGCCGGCGCCCCGGAGCAGTCGACGCTGCTCGCCCGGTTCCTCCGCGCCCTCGGACCGGGATTCGGCCGCGGCGAGTGCGAGATCTCGGCGGCGCCGGTCGGGGCCACGCGGGCAGAGCCCCTCGCCCTGGCGGACGAGGACCCGGTTCTCGTGCTGACGCAGACCGTGACCCGCGGCAACGCCCCGTTCTACCTGTCCAAGTGCGCTGTCCCCGCGCGCGCCGGGCACCTGACGCTCAAGCAGACCTGACGCGACAGGTCAGGATTCGGTCCCGCCGACGACCGGACCGCGGGCGGTACGGCGGATCTGGCGGCGGCGCAGGACGGCGTAGATGATCCGGTCGATCAGATAGCCGATCAAGAAGGCGATGAGCACGGAGACGACGACTGCGAGCAGTTTGTGCTCCTCGAACCAGCGCCCCGCGAGGGCGCCGATCGCCACCGAGTAGGCCGCCCACACGGTGCAGGCCACCGCGTCCAGCGAGGCGAACCGGCGCCAGGGGTAGCGGGTCGCCCCGGCGGTGAAGTTCACGGCCGTCCGGCCCAGGGGGATGAACCGCGCGGTGAAGACGAGCAGGGCCCCGCGGACCACGAGCTCCCTGCGGGCGAAGGCGAGCACCTTCCGCGCGCGGGGGCCGCGCATCCAGCCGACCCGGTCGACGCCGATGGCGGCCCCCATCCGGTAGGCGACCTGATCGCCGAGAAAAGCCCCGACCGCGCCGATGACGGCGAGCCAGACGAGGTCCTGCGTCCCGGCCGTGACTGAGACGCTGGCGAGCCCGACGAGCAGCGACTCGCTGGGGACGAGCGGGAAGAACGCGTCGATCCCGCAGAAGAGGAAGACGACGCCGAGGACCCACCATTCGCCGGACGCGGACATGATCGCGTCGTTGATCGCCTCGAGCACTCGTGCCCCCCTTGCTGTTCGCCGGTGTGCTGCCGCGCCGTCCGTCCGATGCGTTCGGCGCCCACTCCTATTCTGACGCGTTGCGGTGGCATTCGGTTCCCCCGCAGGGATGATTCAGGGGCGGGCCCGGGTCATCCCCCACCCGTGGTTCAGGCGATGCGGTCGATGATCAGGCGCTGGTCGGGCCGGTCGCCCTCCGGCACGATCACGGCGGCCCCCTCCAGCGCCTCCACGGCCCGGCCGAACTTCTCCGGCGTGTCGGTCAGGAGGGTCATGAGCGGCTGGCCGCGGCGGACGACGTCGCCCGGCTTGGCGTGCATGCGCACGCCGGCTCCCGCCTGGACGACGTCCTCCTTGCGCGCCCGGCCCGCGCCGAGCCGCCACGCTGCGATGCCGACCTGCAGGGCGTCGAGTTCCGCGACCACGCCGTCGGCCGGCGCGTAGAGCACCTCGGACTCCTTCGCCACGGGCAGCGCGGCATGCGGGTCCCCGCCCTGTGCGGCGATCATCGCGTTCCACACGTCCATCGCCCGGCCGTCCGCGAGCGCTGCGGCCGGATCGGCGTCGTGCACGCCCGCGGCTGCCAGCATCTCCTCGGCCAGGCGCACGGTGAGCTCGACGACGTCGGCGGGGCCGCCGCCGGCGAGCACCTCGACCGACTCCTCGACCTCGATCGCGTTGCCGGCCGTCAGGCCCAGCGGCGTCCGCATGTTGGTCATCAGCGCGACCGTCTTCACGCCGGCGTCGGTGCCGAGGGCGACCATCGTCTCGGCCAGTTCACGGGCCGAGGCCTCGTCTTTCATGAACGCCCCGGAACCGACCTTCACGTCGAGGACGAGGGCGCCGGTGCCCTCGGCGATCTTCTTGGACATGATGGAGGACGCGATCAGCGGGATGGCCTCCACGGTTCCGGTCACGTCGCGCAGGGCGTACAGCTTCTTGTCGGCCGGTGCGAGGCCCGACCCGGCCGCGCAGATGACCGCACCGGTGCCCTGGAGCTGGTCGAGCATCTGCTCGTTGCTCAGGCCGGCGCGCCAGCCCGGGATGGATTCGAGTTTGTCCAGCGTGCCGCCGGTGTGGCCGAGACCGCGGCCGGAGAGCTGCGGGACCGCCACGCCGAACGCGGCGACGAGCGGGGCGAGCGGCAGCGTGATCTTGTCGCCGACGCCGCCGGTGGAGTGTTTGTCGGCGGTCGCCATGACGGCGCCGCCCGGGGTGCGCAGCGACGAGAAGTCCATGCGCTCGCCCGAGGCGATCATCGCGTGCGTCCAGCGGGCGATCTCCGCCCGGCTCATACCGTTGAGCAGGATCGCCATGTTCAGCGCCGACATCTGCTCGTCGGCGATCGCCCCGCGCGTGTATGCATCGATGGTCCAGTCGATCTGCGCGTCGGAGAGGGCGCCGCGGTCGCGCTTGGTGCGGATGATGTCGACGGCGTCGAACGCTTCGGTGCTCATGGTGTGCCTTTCGGTAGTTCAGTACTCGACGAGGTCGTCCGGGCCGAAGGCATCGGGCAGGACCTGGTCCATCGTCCTGATGCCGCTGACGGTCATCAGCTCCATCCCCGGCGCGCGGTGCTCGAACAGCAGCTGCCGGCAGCGGCCGCACGGCATGAGGACCCCGCCGTCGCCGCCGACGCAGAAGAAGGCGCGGAGCCGGCCGCCGCCGGTCATGTGCAGCTGGCCAATCATGGTGCACTCGGCGCAGAGGACCACGCCGTAGGCGGCGTTCTCGACGTTGCACCCGCTGATCACGCGCCCGTCGTCGGTGAGCGCGGCCGCGCCGACCGGGAACCTCGAGTACGGGGCGTAGGCCCGTCGCATGGCCTCCGTGGCGGCCTCCCTCAGGCCGTCCCACTCGGCGTCGGTGATCTGCTCTGCGCTCACGGGCTACCCCTTCACATACGGTTGGCCGGACGCCGCCGGCGCCCGGGAGGCGCCCACCAGTCCCGCGACGGCGAAGATCGTGATGACATACGGAAGCATCGCCAGGAACTGGCTCGGCACGTCCGTGCCGGCCTGGCTGAGCACGTACTGCAGGTTGGTCGCGAAGCCGAAGAGCAGCGAGGCGAAGAACGCGCCGATCGGATTCCAGCGCCCGAAGATCAGGGCCGCGAGGGCGATGAAGCCGGTGCCGGCGGTCATGTCGCGCGAGAACTGCGAGACGGAGACCAGCGTGTAGAAGCTGCCGCCGAGGCCGGCGACGGCGCCGCCCAGGAGCACGTTGAGCACGCGGGTGCGGTTGACGTTGATCCCGACCGTGTCGGCGGCTTTCGGGTGCTCGCCGACGGCGCGGACGCGCAGGCCCCAGCGCGTCTTGTAGAGGCCGAACCACAGCACGCCGACGGCGACGAACATCAGGTAGCCGAGCGCGGTCTGGTCGAACAGGAGCGGGCCGAGGATCGGGATCTCGCTCAGGCCCGGGATCGCGACCGACGGCAGGCGCGGCGGCGAGTTGAGGCCGCTGTTGTTCGAGAACAGGGTCCCGAAGAGGAACCCGGTCAGGCCGGAGACGAACACGTTGAGCACGACGCCGACGATGATCTGGTTGACGCGGTACTTGACCGCGAACAGGGTCAGGAGGCTGGAGACGGCCACGCCGCCGATGGCCGCCGAGACCATGGCGCCGACGACCGAGCCCGAGAGCGAGCCGCCGAGCGCAGCGGCGAACGCGCCCAGGAGCAGCTGCCCCTCGATCGCGATGTTGACGACGCCGGAGCGCTCCGCCAGTACGCCGCCGAGCGACCCGTAGACCATCGGCAGGGCGAGCGCGAGCGAACCGGTCAGCAGCGAGAGCAGCGAGATGGCCGAGGCCCGCGAGGAGCCGACGAGCCAGATGAGAATGCCGATGACGAACAGGAGCGCGAAGACCGCGGGCACCCAACCGGCGAGGCGGCGGGCGCTCTTCTCGCTCCAGAAGGCGTACGCGGCCCCGGCGATCAGCAGGACGGCGATGATCCACCCGGCCGCAGCGACCGGCACGGTGAGCAGCGGCAGCTGGATGGCGTCGCCCGAGGAGGACAGACGGAAGGACGCGGTGCCGCCCGGGGAGAGGAACCCGAAGAGGACGAGGCCGACGGCGGCGCCGAGCCCGTAGAGGGTCAGCGCGCGCTTGTTCATGACGTGGACCGCGCCGGTCGCGGAGGCGGTTGCAGTGCTCACTTGTCTCCTCCTGCGGTGGCTGCGACGGCGGCGTCCCTGCCGGGCGTCCGGGGTTTCCTCTTTTTGCGCTGCCCGAGGCCGAAGATCGAGCGGACCAGCGGCGGTGCGGCGATGAAGAGCACGATCAGCGACTGGACGACCAGCACGATGTCGATCGGCGTCCCGGTCGCGACCTGCATGGTCACGCCGCCGGCACGGAAGGCGCCGAAGAGCAGCGCAGCGAAGAAGACCCCGATCGGGTTGGAGCGGCCGAGCAGGGCCACCGTGATCGCGTCGAAGCCGATGGACGCGGCCACGGACTCGGTGAGGAAGCGCTCGGTGCCGTTCACCTGGGCGGCGCCGGCCATGCCGGCCAGCGCACCGGCGATCACCATCGCCAGGACCGTGACCTTGAACGTGTTGATTCCGGCCGTGCGTGCGGCGTGCCGGTTCGATCCGACGGCCTTGATCTCGAAGCCGAGCGTCGACCGGTTCATGAGCCACCAGACCAAGGCGGTCGCGGCCACCGCGACGAGGAAGCCCAGGTGCAGGCGGAACTCGTCGCCGAGCAGCTCCGGGTACATGGCCGACCCGTTGACCTGCGGGCTGACCGGGTTCGTCGACCCGGGCCGCTGCAGCACGGGAGTGTTCAGGAGGTAGGCCAGCAGGTTCAGGGCCACGTAGTTGAGCATGATCGTCAGGATGACCTCGTGCGCACCGGTGCGCGCCTTGATCCACCCGACGAGGCCGCCCCAGAGGGCGCCGCCGAGGATCGAGCCGAGAATGACCAGGAGCAGGTGCACCGGCCAGGCGAGGTCCAGCGTGAACCCGATCCAGGTGGCGAACATGGCGCCGAGGATCAGCTGGCCCTGCGCGCCGATGTTGAACAGGCCGGCGCGGAAGGCGACGGCCACGCCGAGGGAGGCCGTCAGCAGGGGCGTCGCATAGGTGAGCGTCTCGGTCAGCGGCTTGATCATCGCCGTGAACGTCGAGGCGTCGTAGTTGAAGACCGCACCGCGGAACATGGCCGCGTACGAGTTCGCGGCCGCGTTCCAGGCGGCGGCGAGCGTGTCGAGCGGGCGGGCGAAGAAGTAGGTCGTGGCCGACGTCGTCTTCTCGTCCGTGGCGGCGATCAGGATGCCGCCGACGATGAAGGCGGCGACGATGGCCAGCACGGAGACGACCGCGCCGGAGGCGCGCAGCCGGTCGATGAAGGATGGGGTTTCGGGACTCATGCGATGCCTCCGGGCAGCTGCGGCTCGTCGTTTTCCGTGGTGGCCAGTCTGGCGGCGTCCGCCTCGGCGAGGGCCTCCTCCGCCGTGGACCCGGCCATCATCAGCCCCAGCACGTCGCGGCTGGTGTTGCCGGGGACGATGCCCATGACCTTGCCGTGGAACAGCACGGCGATCCGGTCGCCGAGCTCGGCGACCTCGTCGAGCTCGGTCGAGACCACGATGACCGGTACGTCCTTGTCGCGCTCGGCGAGGATTCGGCGGTGCAGGAACTCGATCGATCCGACGTCGACGCCGCGTGTCGGCTGGGACGCGATGAACAGGTTCAGCTCGCGCGAGAACTCGCGGGCGAGCACGACCTTCTGCTGGTTGCCGCCCGAGAGCTGGCTGGCCGTGTGCAGCGCCGACTGGGTGCGGATGTCGAACTCGCCGATCTTGGCCTCGGCGTTCTCGGCGATGAACGCGGGCTGCAGGGAGCCGCCCCTGGCCACGGGGTGGCGGTCGTACCGGTTGAGGATGAGGTTGTCGGCGATCGTGAAGTCGCCGATGACGCCGTCGGTGCTGCGGTCCTCGGGGACGTAGCCGACGCCGGAGTTCACGATCTGCTTGGTCGAGCGGCCCAGCAGTTCGACGCCGTCGAGCCTGATCGACCCGGTCGTGTGGTCCGTCAGGCCCATGACGGCCTCCACGAGCTCGGTCTGGCCGTTGCCCTGGACGCCGGCGACGGCGAGGATCTCGCCCTTCCTCACGTCCAGCGAGACGTGGTCGAGGGTCGGCACGCCCAGGCTGTCGATGACCGTGAGGTCGCGGATCTCGAGGGCGACGTCGGTGCCGTCGGAGTGCTGGCGGCCCAGCGAGAGGTCGACGGAGCGCCCCACCATGAGCGAGGCCAGCTCCATCGCGTCGGCGCTCGGATCGGCGGTCCCGACGACCTTGCCGCGCCGGATGACCGTGATCTCGTCGGAGATGGCCTTGACCTCGCGCAGCTTGTGGGAGATGAAGATGATCGAGGTGCCGTCCCCCTTGAGCTGGCGGATGATGTCCATCAGCTCGTCGGTCTCCTTCGGCGTCAGCACCGCCGTCGGCTCGTCGAGGATCAACAGGTCCGCCTTGCGGACCAGCGCCTTGATGATCTCGACGCGCTGCTGCACGCCGACGGGCAGGTCCTCGACGAGTGCGTCGGGATCCACGTGGAATCCGTACTGGTCGGAGATCTCGCGGATCGCCTTCCGCGTCTTCTCCAGGTCGAGGATGCCGGCGCCCTTCGTGCGCTCGTCGCCGAGGGCGACGTTCTCCGCCACCGTGAAGACCGGGACGAGCATGAAGTGCTGGTGCACCATGCCGATGCCCGCCGCCATGGCGTCGCCGGGCCCGCGGAAGTGCACGGGCTTCCCGTCGACGAGGATCTCCCCCTCAGTCGGCTCGTAGAGCCCGTAGAGGACGTTCATCAGTGTCGACTTGCCGGCGCCGTTCTCGCCGAGAAGGGTGTGCACTTTCCCCTCGTCGACGACCAGGTCGATGCTGTCGTTGGCGACGAAGCCGCCGAAGGCCTTGGTGATGCCTTTGAGTTCCAGTTTCATGCGTCTTCCCGACCGTAGTTGCCGTGGCCTGTGGCGGTTGCCGTGAGTGGGGCGCGAATAAGGCCGGGGGCGATCCTATCGCCCCCGGCCGTACCCGTCATCTGGTCATTCGATCAGCCGAGCGGGTCGATCTCACCGGCGATGATCTGCTCCTTCAGCGCGTCCAGCTCGCCCTGCAGGCCGTCCGGCAGTTCCGACTCGAACTCGTAGAACGGGGCGATACCGACTCCCTCGTTCTCCAGGGTGCCGACGTAGGCCTCGGAGGCGAACTCGTCGTTGACGTCCATCTCAATGGACTCGAAGACCGTCAGGCCCATGTTCTTCATGACGGAGGTCAACACGGCGGTGTCGCCGCCGTTGGCGTACTCGTGGCCGTCGGTGTCGACCCAGACGACGGCGTCGTCCTCGTTCGCGGACTCGTTGACCGCGTCGACCGCGGTCTGCCCGAGCGGGCCGGCGACCGGCATGATGACGTCGACGTCCGAGTTCAGGAAGTTCTCGGAGATCTGCTTGGCCTTGACGGTGTTGGAGAAGTCGCCGACGAAGGTGTCCATCCCCTCGACCTCGACCTCTGCCCCCTTGTCCTCGTTGTACTTCATGACTCCCTGCTCAAAGCCGAACATGAAGTCCGTAACCGTGGGGATCTCCCCACCACCGAAGGTGCCGACCTTGCCCGTCTTCGAGTAGGCGGCTGCCGTGTACCCGGCCAGGTACGCTGCTTCCGCGGTGTTGTAGTTCAGGGTGCGCATGTTCTCTGGCAGCTCTTCGTAGCCGTAGTCGACGACCACGAAGTTGGTCTCGGGATTGGCCTCCGCGGCGTCGACCGGAAGGTCCTCGAACTTAAATCCGGCCGTGACGATCATGTCGCAGCCGGCATCCACCATCTGGTTGACGTTCGGTCCCATGTCCGTCGAGGAGTTCGACTCGGCCTCGCGGGTCTGCACGCCCAGCTCCGACTCGGCCTGCAGCAGGCCCTCGTGGGAGGCCTGGTTGAACGACCCGTCATCGAAGCCGCCTTCGTCGGAGACCATGCACGCGGTGTAGTCGATCTCCTCGGCGGCTCCGCTGCCGCCCTCCTCCGGTGCGGAACCGCAAGCGGTCAAGACCAGAGCGGACGCGCCGAGGATGGCTGCCGCTGCACCCGTGGAGCGCTTGATGCGCAGTGAATTCTTCAATGTTCCTCCGTTTGACGTGCCCCTCAGGACCGCCTCCGAAAGGCGACTCTCGAAGGCCCTGGTGCGAGTCGGGATAGGGCCCGGCCGGGGTTGCGAAGGCTCCCCCCACCGGAAGTGGTGAATGTAACAAAGAGTAACGCCCTTGCGTGCGCCCTGTCAGCCTGCGGAGGCCGACGTGCAGCAATCGTTGAGAATCCGTTACCGACGGGTAGACCACCGGCCTCGCGGGCCCTACTCGGCGAGGCGGCCGGTCGCGGCCTCCAGCGCGGCCCGGACCGCGGCGGCGGCCATGACGCGCACGCCGACGCCGATCGCCCGCTCGTCCGGGGTGTAGTCCCCGCGGTGCAGGTCGTACGTCTCGCCCCCGGGCGTCCGCGTGCCGAGGCGGAGCATCGACCCGGGCACCTTCTGCGTCATCCAGGCGAAGTCCTCGCCGCCCATCGACTGGGGCGTCAGGACGATCGCGTGGGCGCCGATCTCGGCGCGGGCGGCCGACTCGATCAGCTCGGTCTCGGCCGACGCGTTCATGACCGGGGGCACGCCCCGCAGGTGCTCGAGCTTCACATCGACACCGAACGGCTGGGCGACCTGCTGCACGACCTCGTCGAGCATGTCGCCGGCGGCCTCCCAGACCTCGGCGTCCAGGCAGCGCATGGTGCCGGCCAGGTAGCCGGCGGACGGGATGGCGTTCGGCGCGGAGCCGCCGCTGATCTGGCCCCATACGACGGATACGCCGCTGCGGACGTCGACCCGGCGGTTCAGCACCGCGGGGACGTCGACGGCGACCTTGGACAGGGCGAACACGAGGTCCTCGGTGAGGTGCGGGCGCGAGGTGTGGCCGCCGCGCCCGGTCAGCTCGAGTTTGATGGTGTCGGCGGCCGAGGTGATCGCGCCGATGCGCGTGCCGATCGTCCCCGCGTCGATGCGCGGGTCGCAGTGCAG
Organism: Zhihengliuella salsuginis; assembly: GCF_014651715.1. Taxonomy (GTDB): domain Bacteria; phylum Actinomycetota; class Actinomycetes; order Actinomycetales; family Micrococcaceae; genus Zhihengliuella; species Zhihengliuella salsuginis. The sequence goes on along the minus strand of NZ_BMXK01000009.1, from coordinate 74,819 downwards.
CGCCAGCACGCGCGGGACGTCGTCGAGGATCCCCTGCCGGATGACGGCCAGGGCGCCGCCCGGCATGCGCTCCTCGGCGGGCTGGAAGATGACCCGCACACGGGAGGCCAGCTTGCCGGCGTCGTGCATCTTCTTGAGCGTGAGGGCCACGCCCAGCGCGACCGTCGTGTGGATGTCGTGGCCGCAGGCGTGGCACACCCCCGCGGTGGTGGACGCGTACTCCAGGCCGGTCTCCTCGACGACCGGCAGCGCGTCGATGTCGGCCCGCAGCGCGAGCGCGACGGGGCCCTCGCCCACGTCGACCCACGCACCCGTGCCCTCGAGGCGCTGCGGCACGAGCCCGACGCCGGCCAGCGCCGCGACGATCTTGTCCGTGGTGCGGTGCTCGTGGAAGGAGAGCTCGGGGTTCGCGTGCACGTCGCGCCGGAACGCGACGAGGTCCTCGAGGAGGGGGTCCACCCAGGGTCCGACCGCGGGCACGCCCGCCGTCGTCAGGGCGCGCCCGGGCGCGCCCTCCGGGTGCTGGGTTGCATTCTCGCCTGTGCCGTTCACAGTCCACACCTTAATACGTACGACGGCGGCGGGCCGCTTTGATTGCGTCGGCCCGTCGCGCGCCGTGCGCGGGTTGATTCAGAGTACGTCGACCTGACCGGAGGCCTTGAGCGCCTCGACGGCCTGTTTGACCTGCTGGGCGTGGTCCCGGGTCGTCACGAGGAGCGCGTCCGGGGTGTCCACGATGACCACGTCGTCGATCCCGATGAGGGCGATCACGCGCTTCGAATCGGAGACCACGACCCCGGAGGCCTGGTCGGAGTAGACGCGGGCACCGTCGCCGAGGACCGTGAGGTCGCTGTTCTCGCTGGCCGGGTTGAGGCGCCCGATCGCCGCGAAGTCGCCGACGTCGTCCCACGTGAAGATCCCCGGCACCATGGCGACGTCGCCCGCCGCGGCGGCCGGTTCGGCGACGGCGTAGTCGATGGCGATCTTCGGCAGCGTGGGCCAGACGCGCTCGATGACCGCCTGGCGGTCGTCGCCGTCCCACGCGGCGGCGATCTCCTGCAGGCCGGCGTGGAGCTCCGGCTGGTTGAGTTCCAGGTGCTTGAGCATCAGGGACGTCGGGGCGACGAACATGCCGGCGTTCCAGAGGTAGTCGCCGCTGGCGAGGTAGGTGCGGGCGACGTCCTCGCTCGGCTTCTCGACGAACTCGGCGACGTCCGTCGCGCTCGGCGCCCCTTCGATGTCCAGGCGACCGCCCTGGCGGATGTACCCGAAGCCGGTCGACGGCAGGGTGGGCCGGATGCCGATGGTCACGATCTTGCCGGTGGCCGCCGTGTGGATCGCCTCGCGGACGGCCTCGAGGAAGACCTCGAGCGGGCCCACCACCTGGTCCGCGGCGAACGATCCCATGATCGTCTCCGGATCGCGGCGGTGCAGGATCGCCGCGGCCAGGCCGATGGCGGCGGCCGAATCCTTCGGCTCGCTCTCCAGCAGCAGGTTGTGATCGTCCAGCTCCGGGAGCTGCTCGCAGACGGCCCCGCGGTGCGCCGTTCCTGTGACCACCATGATCCGCTCCCCCGCCAGCGGGGTCAGGCGGTCGTACGTGGCGCGGATCAGCGTGCTGCCGCTCCCCGTCAGGTCGTGCAGGAACTTCGGCGCAGCCGCACGGGAGAGCGGCCAGAGCCGGGTGCCGACACCGCCGGCGGGGATAACACCGTAAAAACGATCAAGAATGTCTGTGGCCATGCCTAGAAGGCTAAACGACGCGGTTTCGATTCGGATACAGGCTGGCCGAGATTTAGCGCATGGTTGTGTTGCGGAATTGACCTGAAAATTCGCGAATTCTCCGGGTTCCGTCATGACCCTGTGAGCCTTCTCACATGCCGGGCACGATTGTCGGAGCAGGATTGTGTTCGTGCACTAAGATCGGGCAGGAACGCTCACGCACCGGCGTTAATTCTTTGTGCGGAAGCCGCACAAGCGCCCTGCGATGCATGGAGGTTATTTCAGTGTCGAAGACTTCGTCAGGCACCCTCTACCGCGGCCGCGAAGGCATGTGGTCCTGGGTCGGGCACCGGATTACCGGTGTCGTCATTTTTTTCTTCCTCTTGGTACACGTTCTGGACACCTCGCTTGTTCGGGTGTCCCCGGGTGCCTATGACGCAGTCATCGGCACGTACCAGAATCCGCTGATGGCTTTCGGCGAGACGGCCCTCGTCGCCGCCATCCTGTTCCACGCCTTCAACGGCCTGCGACTGATCCTCGTGGACTTCTGGAAGCAGGGACCGAAGTTCCACCGGCAGCTCCTGTGGGGCGTCCTCGTCATCTGGGCCGTCGCGACCATCGGATTCGCCGCCCGCCACCTCACCCTCGCACTCGGAGGTCACTAAGCCATGGCGACGACTACAGAGTTCGTTCCCCCGCGTTCCGGCCGGATCGACAAGAAGTACAACAGGGTCCCTGGCAAGAAGGGCAACTTCGAGATGGTCGCGTGGCTCTTCATGCGCATCTCCGGCCTGTTCCTGGTGGTCCTGATCTTCGGCCACCTCATCACCAACCTGCTGGTCGGCGACGGCATCAACGGCCTCGACTTCGGGTTCGTCGCGGGCAAGTGGGCCGACCCGCTCTGGCAGTTCTGGGATCTGGCCATGCTCTGGCTGGCCATGCTGCACGGCACGAACGGCGTGCGCACGATCATCAACGACTACGCCGACAAGGACCGCACCCGCTTCTGGCTGAAGATGGTGCTCTACTTCGCGACGGTCGTCATCGTGGTGCTGGGCACCCTGGTGATCTTCACGTTCGACCCGTGCATCCCGGGCTCCCCGCTCGAGGTCTGCAACTAACCCCGGCGTTCGCGCCGAACCAGCTTTTACAGAAGAGAGAGCATCCGGTATGCAGGTACACAAGTACGACGTCGTCATCGTCGGCGCCGGTGGCGCGGGCATGCGCGCAGCCATCGAATCCGGCCAGCGCGCTCACACGGCGGTACTGACCAAGCTTTATCCCACCCGTTCGCACACGGGTGCCGCACAGGGCGGCATGTGCGCCGCCCTCGCCAATGTCGAAGAGGACAACTGGGAGTGGCACACGTTCGACACCATCAAGGGCGGCGACTACCTCGTCGACCAGGACGCAGCCGAGATCATGGCCAAGGAGGCCATCGACGCGGTGCTGGACCTGGAGAAGATGGGCCTGCCGTTCAACCGCACGCCCGAGGGCAAGATCGACCAGCGCCGCTTCGGCGGGCACACACGCGACCACGGCAAGGCACCGGTCCGCCGCGCCTGCTACGCCGCCGACCGCACGGGTCACATGATTCTGCAGACCCTCTACCAGAACTGCGTCAAGCACAACGTCGAGTTCTACAACGAGTACTACGCGCTCGATCTCCTGACCGTCGAGGAGGAGGCCACCCGCGAGGACGGCTCCACCTACCTGCAGAAGCGCGTGGCCGGCGTCGTCTCCTACGACCTCGCCACGGGCGAGCTTCACGTCTTCCAGGCCAAGTCCGTCGTGTTCGCCTCCGGCGGCGCCGGCAAGGTCTTCAAGACGACGTCGAACGCCCACACGCTGACGGGCGACGGCATGGGCATCGCCTTCCGCCGCGGCATCCCCCTCGAGGACATGGAGTTCGTCCAGTTCCACCCGACCGGCCTGGCCGGCCTCGGCATCCTCCTCTCCGAGGCGGCCCGCGGCGAGGGCGGCATCCTCCGCAACTCGGAGGGCGAACGCTTCATGGAGCGCTACGCGCCGACCATCAAGGATCTGGCGCCGCGCGACATCGTGGCCCGTTCGATGGCCAACGAGGTCCGCGAGGGCCGCGGCTGCGGTCCCGACAAGGACTACGTCCTGCTCGACCTGACGCACCTGGAGCCGGCGCACATCGATGCCAAGCTCCCGGACATCACCGAGTTCGCGCGCACCTACCTGGGTGTGGAGCCCTACACCGAGCCGGTCCCGGTCTTCCCGACCGCGCACTACGTCATGGGCGGCGTCCCGACGAACATCCAGGGCGAGGTCCACCAGGACAACGACCACACGATCCCGGGCCTCTACGCGGCCGGCGAGGTCGCGTGCGTCTCCGTGCACGGCTCGAACCGTCTCGGCACCAACTCGCTGCTGGACATCAACGTGTTCGGCAAGCGGGCCGGCACGTACGCGGCCGAGTACGCCAAGACGGCGGACTTCGTGGACCTCCCGGAGAACCCGCTCGTCGAGACCCAGGCGCTCCTGGACAACGTGCGCCAGGCTGACGGCACCGAGCGCATCGCCGCGATCCGCAAGGATCTGCAGGACACCATGGACGCCAACATGCAGGTCTTCCGCACCGGAGACACCATCAAGAAGGCCGTCAAGGACATCGAGGGCCTGCGCGAGCGCTACGCCAACATCAGCATCCAGGACAAGGGCAAGCGCTTCAACCTGGATCTGCTCGAAGCCGTCGAACTCGGCTTCCTGCTGGACCTCGCCGAGGTCATGTCGGTGTCCGCTCTGGGCCGCGAGGAATCGCGCGGCGGACACTTCCGCGAGGACTTCCCGGACCGCGATGACGAGCGGTTCATGAAGCACTCGATGGTGTACAAGGACGAGACGGCCGAGATGCAGGGGATCAAGGGCCTGCGCTTCGACACGAAGCCGGTCACCTTCACCCGTTACCAGCCGATGGAGCGTAAGTACTAATGAGCACTGAAGCAGTAGAACCAGCATCCAAGATCGACCTCGCGGCCGTTGGCGGCGGCGGGGGCGAGATCCCGCAGTTCGACATCACGCTGCGCGTCCGCCGGTACAACCCCGAGGTCTCCGAGGAGGCCGAGTGGGAGGACTTCACGCTGACGATGTTCGGCACGGACCGCGTCCTCGACGCCCTGCACAAAGTCAAGTGGGAGCACGACGGCTCGCTGTCGTTCCGCCGCTCCTGCGCCCACGGCATCTGCGGGTCCGACGCCATGCGCATCAACGGCCGCAACCGCCTCGCCTGCAAGACCCTGCTCAAGGACCTGGACACGTCCAAGCCCATCACGGTCGAGGCCATCAAGGGCCTGCCGGTCGAGAAGGACCTGATCGTGGACATGGAGCCGTTCTTCCAGTCCTATCGCGAGATCATGCCGTTCCTCGTCTCCAAGGGCCACGAGCCCTCGGGCGAGCGCTACCAGTCCCCCGAGGACCGCGAGCGCTACGACGACACCACCAAGTGCATCCTCTGCGCCGCGTGCACGTCCTCCTGCCCGGTGTTCTGGACCGACGGCCAGTACTTCGGCCCGGCTGCGATCGTGAACGCGCACCGCTTCATCTTCGACAGCCGCGACGACGCCGGCGACATGCGTCTGGAGATCCTCAACGACAAGGAAGGCGTGTGGCGCTGCCGCACCACCTTCAACTGCACCGAGGCGTGCCCGCGCGGCATCCAGGTGACCAAGGCCATCGCCGAGGTCAAGCAGGCCGTCCTGGCCCGCTCCATGTAACTCGGACGCGCACCGACGACGGCGGGGCCGGCGAATTCACCACGAGTTCGCCGGCCCCGCCGTCGTTTGGGCTCACGTGACGACCGCTCTAGACTGAGTGCGTGGCCACCGAGAAATGTACTTTCACCAGCGCAAGCGGCGCGGAGTTGACCGCCGCAATCGACCACCCGGAGGGCCCGGTCAAGGGCTGGGGCCTCATGTCGCACGGGTTCACGCTCGGCAAGGACTCGCTTGCGACCGCGCGCGTCTGCCGCGGCCTGGCCCAGCACGGGATCGGCATGCTGCGCTTCGACAACCTCGGACTCGGCGAATCCGAGGGCGACTTCGCGGACACGTCCTTCAGCCTGAAGGTCCAGGACACGATCCGCGCGGCGGGGGCCCTCCGCGAGCGCGGCCACGAGCCAGAGCTGCTCGTCGGACACTCGATGGGCGGAGCCGCCGCCATCGCCGCCGCACAGGAGATCCAGCCGAACGCGATCGCGACGATCGGCGCACCATTCGACCCCGGACACGTCGTCCACAACTTCGAACACCTCATGGAGGAGATCGAATCGGCCGGCAGCGCCGAGCTCAAGCTCGGCCCCCGCCGGCTCGAGATCACCCGCGCGTTCATCGAGGACGTCCAGGCCCACGACCTCACCGGGTTCATCTCCAGCCTCAAGGCCCCGCTCATGGTGATCCACTCCCCGACGGACAACACGGTCGGGCTGGAGAACGCCGGGAAGATCTTCGTGAAAGCCAAGCACCCGAAGTCGTTCTTCTCCCTCGACGGAGCAGACCACCTGCTCACCAAGCGGGTCCACGGCCAGCGCGCGGCGAACATGATCGCGGCGTGGGCCGAGCAGTACTTCGCCGACTCGGAGTAGTCTCCTAGCCCTCCCAGCCCTCTTCAGCCGTCCTCGGGGCGGCCTGCGCCCTCCGCAGCTGGGCCTTCTGGCGCAGGCTGAGGCGCGCTCCCCCGGCGGCGAGCCGTTCCGCCTCCACGTCGGCGGAGCGCACTGAGCCCCACGACGCGGCGATCAGGTAGACCTGGCTGAGCAGGAAGAACCAGATGAAGAGGCCGAGGATCACCGCGAACGGGGCGAGCAGTTCATTCCCGTCGCCAACGCTGCCAAGGAGAACCGAAGAGAAGGTCCGCAGGAGCGTCGACCCGGCGCCGGCGATCAACGAGGCCTCGAACAGGGCCCGCCGCGGCATGCTGATCGACGACGCGAGCCGGAACAGGATGACGGCGACGAGCATGTCCAGCAGCAGCATGACCAGCAGCGGCACGGAACGGGTCATGACCCGCCCGAACGACGAGTCGATGTTCAGCAGGTCGATGATCCAGTCCAGCGCCGCGCCGGCCACGAAGCCGAGGCCGCTCGTGACGACGAGCCCGACGCCGAGGACGAGCAGGACGCCGAAGTCGCGGAGCTTGGCCAGCACCGGATTCATCTCGACCGTGGCGAGGCCGGAGACCCCGCGCATCCCCTCGCGCAGGCCCTTGATCCAGCCGAGCGAGGTCAGCAGCCCGGCGGCGATCGAAATCGCGAGCGCCCAACCGAAGCCACGCCCGTTGTCGAAGAGCTGCTCTGGTTTCGCCAGTCCGCCGTCCCCGGTGTCGATCAGGCCGGGCGTGCTCTCGTCGACCGTGCTCACGATCGTGTCCTGCAGCTCCTGATTGCCGGAGGCGATGATGCCGAAGATGGAGAACCCCGCCACGAGCAGCGCAGCGATGGAGAAGAACATGCGGTAGGCGGCTCCCGCGGCCATGAGCGGCCCGTGCCGCTGGGTGTAGACCGTCCAGACGCGCATGGGCCGGAACGCCTTCAGCTCGGCCAGCAGCCACATGGCCACGGCCAGCAGGCGTTTGACGAGGGACTGCCCCTCGCGCCGGCTCCGGCCGACGTCCGTGCGCTTGCCCAGCGCCGCCCGGCGCAGGTGGGCGCGGTCCAGCGCCTCGATCTCCGCGACCGAGGCCTGCTGCCCGTCCGCCGGATTCTTAGTTTTCGCGTCCGTTCGTGCCAAGAGTCAGCTCCTCGCTGAGCGTCCATTGTCCATCGTCATCGGTCGAGAAGAGCCCGATGCGTTCCACGACGAACTCGGCGTCGAAGTCCGCAAGCTCGTGGAGGGCCCGTTCCATGCCGTCCGGTGGTGCGTCATGTGCAACGGTAAGGTGCGGGTGATACTCGAACGCAACCTGGTGCTCCAAGGGCCCGTCACAGAGCCGCGCATGCAGGTTCCTGCAGGCGCCCTCCCCTTGGGCGACCTTGAGGTAGACGACCTCGCTCGCAGGCCGGAAGCTGGCGGTGCCGCGCAGCCGGATCGTGAAGGCGTCCGTCTGCGCGGCCACCCGTGCGACGTGCCGGTGCGCTTCGTCCCAGGCGCCGCTGGCGGCACCGGAGATCAGGGTGATGTGGGGGGCCTCGTGATCCGCGAAGGGATCGCCGAACGACGAGCGCAGCCGGCCGATCCGGCCGCTGAGGGCAGGCGGCAGCGCGATCACGATGCCCAGACTGAACCGGGCGCTCCCGCGGCCGATCGGCACGTCGCGTTGCTCCATACCCGCCAGCATAATGAGTTCGGCCCGGCTCGTGGGCTAGGCCGTGCCCTCGCCGGCGCGGCTGACGACGGCGGCCGCGTCCCTGCCGAGCTGGAGGAACCCGATGTTCCGGTACACGTCGTCGAGCGTCCGTGTGGCTACCTGACGGGCCTTCGACGCGCCGACGGCGAGCAGGCGGTCGAGCTCGGCCGGGTCGTCGAGGAGCTCGAACGTGCGCTCGCGCACCGGTTCCACGGCGGCGACGACGGCGTCCGCGACGTCGACCTTGAGGTGCCCGTACATCCTGCCCTCGTACTCGGGCACGAGCTGCTCCACGGTCCTGCCGGTCACGGTGGCGAGGATGTCGAGCAGGTTGGAGACGCCCGGCTTGTTCTCGCGGTCGTAGGCGACGACCGTCTGGTCGTCGGTCACGGCGGACTTGATGCGCTTGGCGATCGTCTTGGACGGGTCCAGGACGTTGATCAGGCCGTTGGGGCTCTCAGCAGACTTCGACATCTTCCGCGTCGGGGCCTGCAGGTCGTAGATGCGCGCCCCGCCCTGCGGGATGAACGCCTCGGGGACGCGGAAGGTCTCGCCGTACCGGTGGTTGAACCGGTTGGCGAGCGTGCGGGCGAGCTCGACGTGCTGGCGCTGGTCGTCGCCGACGGGAACCCCGTGCGGCTGGTAGAGCAGGATGTCGGCGGCCATGAGCATCGGATAGGTGAACAGCCCGACGCCGGCGTTCTCCACGCCGCCCTTGGCGGACTTGTCCTTGAACTGCGTCATCCGCGAGGCCTCGCCGAAGCCGGTCAGGCAGGTCATGACCCAGGCCAGCTGGGCGTGCTCGGGCACGTGCGACTGCACGAACAGGGTCGACGTGTCGACGTCGATGCCACCGGCGATGTACTGGGCCACGGTGCGGCGGGTGCGCTCGCGCAGCTCGACCGGGTCGTGGGCGGCGGTGATGGCGTGCATGTCCGGGACGAAGAAGAAGGCGTCGTACTCGTCCTGAGCCTTGACCCAGTTGACGAGTGCGCCGAGATAATTGCCCAGGTGCAGGGACTCGGCGGACGGCTGCATCCCCGACAGGACGCGCGGACGGTGGGTGCTGCTGGCTTCGAGCATCATGATCTTCCTTGGCGCGAGGTTCAGAACTGGTAGTCGACCACGACGGGCGCGTGGTCGGAGAAGCGCGTGTCGTAGCTCGGGGCCCGGTCGACGACGGCGTTGGCCGCCTTGGGCAGGAGCCCCGGCGTGGCCATGTGGTAGTCGATGCGCCATCCGGCGTTGTTGTCGAACGCCTGCCCGCGGTAGGACCACCAGCTGTAGGGGCCGTCGACGTCGCCGGCGAGTTCGCGGGCCACGTCCTTGTACCCGATCTCCTCGCCGAAGAACCGGTCGAAGTAGGCGATCTCCTCGTCCATGACACCCGAACGCTTGTTGTGGTTCGGCTTCCAGTTCTTGATGTCCCGCTCGGTGTGGCAGACGTTGAGGTCGCCGGTGACGAGCACGTGGTCGCTCGCCGCCTTCAGCTGCGGCATCCGCACGATCATCGCCTCGAGGAACTTGTACTTGTCGTCCTGCTTCTCGGTTCCGAGTTCGCCCGAATTCACGTAGGCGCTCGCAACGGTCAGCGTCTCGCCGCCGATCCGGAAGTCGGCCTCGACCCAGCGGCCCGCATCGGCGAAGTACTCCTCGCCGATGTCGCCGCGGACGGCGACCGGCTCCGCGCGGGAGGCGATGGCCACGCCGGCGCGCCCCTTGGCGGCGGCCTCGGCGTGCAGGATGTGCCATCCGTCGCCGATCAGCTCGCGCACGATCGCGTCGGGGGCGCGGACCTCCTGCAGGTTCAGAATGTCGACGTCGCGGTCGACGAGCCAGTCGGCCATGCCCTTCTTGTAGGCCGCGCGGATCCCGTTGACGTTCACGGACGCGACACGCAGGGCGCCGGCGGGCTTGGCGGGGTGGTTCACGGTTTCAGCAGCTACGACGTCACTCACCTGGACCACATTACCCGTTCGGGTGCGTGGGCTAGTCCACGATGTCGCCGGAGAGCGGCTCGCCGTCCCCGCGCTTCGACCCCTTGCCGTCCTTCATCATGCCGCGTGCGTTGTGGGCGGTGATCTCGATGGTCTCGACGGCGCGGTCGACCATCCCCCGCGCCTCCTCGCCGTCCTGGCCGAGGTACTCCTTCACGACGCCGGCCTGGACCTCGACGATCTTGAACGAGTGGTCCAGCTTCATGTCGCGGGCCCTAGTCGACTCGTCGACGACCGTGGTCGCGCCGCCCGTCTGCTTGGCCATGTCGGCGCGCACTCCGGCGACCTGCTCCTGCATCTTCTTGGCACCGCGGGAGATGCCGAAGACGAGGAAGGCCGAGAGCAGCAGCCAGCCCAGCGAGATGATGACGACCAGCCAGCCGATCACGTCGTTCTGATTGGCGGCGAACACGACGGCCACCAGGAACACCGTCACCATCACCGCGAGTGCGATCGTGCTGGCCTTGATGGTGATCTTGCTGTCTTGCATGGTCCTGTTCTTTCCAGCCGCGTTGGTCGCGGCCGATCCGCCGGGAAGAGTTTGCATGAGGCTATTGTCTCAAACCCGGACGGCGGAGCGTGCCCGTTGGGCCGCAGGCGAACAAGTCCGGGGCGATCACCACTTGACGAGGCAGAACGGGTGTCTTTGGGGGTCGAGGTAGACCCGGAAGTTCTCGTTTCCGGCGTTCATCGCCACCGCCCCGAGCTTCAGCACCTGCTCCTCGGCCAGATCCAGGTCCCGGACCTTGACGTCCAGATGGGCCTGCTGCGGGTGGACGTGCCCCGGCCACTCCGGCGGGACGTAGACGTCCACGCGCTGGAAGGCGACGGCCGGACGGTCCGGACCGTCACCGATCGTGACCCAGTCAGCATCCGTCTGGACGCGCACCATGCCGAGCACCTGCTCGTAGAAGACCGCCAGTGCCTCCGGATCCTCACAGTCGAAGACCACCGATTCCCAAGCACCAATCATGACCTGATCCCTCCTGGTCGCCACGCGTCGGATCGTGATGTCACGCTACTCCGGACGGCCGGCGCTGAGAAGGCCTGCGGCGGGCACGACGACTGATCCGGCCCCGGCGTCAGCGTGTGTCGCCGGGCGGCAGGAGCTCGTACTCGTCGGCCAACCTGAACACATACTCGCCGGGCTCCTCGAACGGGCCGACGCGCAGCTTCGTGAACATCCCGATGTCGATCGACAAGGGCTCCCCCGGATACATGGGGTCCTGCGGATCCTCGACGATCGCCTGCAGATCCATCGGGACGGCGACGGGCGTCGCTTCACGATCGGTCTGGACGTAGAGCGTCTGCGCCCATTCGGACCCCGAGCCGGCGAGCGCTCCGGTCCATTCGAGGTAGGCCTCCGCGATCTCCCCCGGCGCCAGTGACACGGGAGGCGGCGCCTCGCCGTCGACGTCCCGCGCGAGGTGCTCCTCCGGCCGATGATAGAGCTCCTGCTCAGCTTCCACGTGGAACTTGTTGCCCCACTCCCCGCGTGCCCCCAGACCCGGAAAGCCGGAGAGCGTGCAGTCGGTGTCGGCGTCGTTGCGCAACAGGATCGAGCCGAACCGATGCCCCAGCGCCGCGTCCCAGTACCGCAGCTGCCCTGTCAGGTCTTCAGGGCGGCAGCTGGTCTCTCGGGCGGGGTCGGTCGCCTCGAGCCGCAGGAAGTCGCTGCGCTCGTCGTCGGACAGGTCCTCCTCCTCTGCGATCGGCGTGTCCGGGACCTCGTCCCAGCCGGCGCCCACCTCCTCCTCGGTGGCCTCCCCCACCTCGCCGGGCGGGTTGGCGGACGGAGCCGGCGAATCAGCCGGAGGCGACGCGGGCGTCGTCGTCCCCGCGCCGCATCCGGCGAGCAGCAGGAGGGAGGCCACGGGCAGTGCGGTCAGCGCGCGTCTCATGCAACACACCGTATCCCGCCGCGGGCGCGTGCCCTGCGGACCCTCCGGCCCTACTTCAGGAAGAGCGTCCGCAGGCGCGAGGTGGTGAGGACGACGCCGACCACGATCATCACCACGTAGTACGCGACGTGCCAGAGCATGTCCGTGGTGAAGTGGGCGACCGAGAGGGACCGGAGCAGCTCCACCCCGTGCCACAGCGGCAGCGCCTGGATGAACAGCTGGATCCCGCCCGGGTAGACGGACAGCGGGTACAGCGTGGCCGAGAAGAGGAACATCGGCAGGAGGGCGAAGTTGATCCAGTCGAGGTGCTGGAAACGCTTCATGAAGCTCGTGATGCCCATGCCGAGCGCGGCGAACCCGAAGGCGATGAGGACCGACGCCGGGATCATCAGCAGCGCCGCCGGCGTGGTCACCAGGCCCATCGTGCTCATGATGATCATGAACCCCGTCGCGTAGAGGAATCCGCGCTGCAGCGCGAGGTAGATCTCGCCGATGGCGACGTCCAGCGGCCCGAGCGAGGTGTAGAGCATGTTCTGGTAGAGCTTCGAGAAGCGCAGCTTGAAGAACACGTTGTTCGTCGAGTCGTAGACCGCGCCGTTCATGGCCGAGACCGCGAGCAGGGCCGGCGCGATGTACGCACTGTAGGCCAGCTCCTCGCCGCCGGGTCCCTCCACCGACCCGATCAGCGGGCCGAGGCCGATGCCCATCGCGGCCAGGTAGAGAACCGGCTCGACGAATCCGGAGATGAAGACCGCCCAGTTGTTGGTCTTCAGCGCCATCAGACCCCGCACGACGACGGCGCGCACGTTGCCCGAGTAGAGCCCCGCGAGCGGGCGCCGGCTGGGTTCGAGCCGGGTTGCCAGTTCCGTCATGTCAGTCCACCAGCCTCTGCCGATAGGTGCGGAACGCGAGCGCGAGGCCCCCGGCGGCCAGCGCCACGAGGTAGGCCACGTGCGCGATGGAGAGCCAGAGCGGCTCGTCGTACCCGTAGCTGAACACGCGGCCGATCTCGCTGGCGTGCCAGAGCGGGGACAGCCAGCCGATCCACTGCAGGAAGACCGGCAGGTTGGTCAGCGGGAAGAACGTCCCGGAGAAGAGCATGAGCGGCATGACACCGAAGCGCTGGATCATCACGAACTGCGCCTTCTCCTCGCGGATCGTCGCCGCGTACGCCATGAGCGGCGTGCCGATCGCCAGTCCCGCGAGCGTCGCCGTCACCACGGAGAGGATGCCGAACCCGCTCGGCACCGCCCCGAAGGCGGCGACGATCAGGTAGTAGACGAGCGACTGGGAGAAGAGGCGGATCGCCACTGCGAGGGTGTGGCCCGCGGCAATCTGCCAGGGCTGCAGCGGGCTGACGAGCGGGCCGTAGTAGAGCCGGTGCCACTTGAACCCGTCCATGATCGGCCACGTGAACTCGCCGGAGGCGGCCATGAACGCGCCAGTGGCCAGCAGCGCCGGCACGATGAAGACCAGATAGTCGACGCCGCCAAAGTCGCCGCCCCCGTTGGCGTCGACCAGGGAGGCCAGCCCGACGCCCATCGCCACCAGGTAGAGCAGCGGGTGCCCCACCGAGAAAGCGACGATCACCGACAGGTAGCTGCGCATCGCGAGCAGCTGGTGCTCGGCGAAGTACCAGACGCCGAACCGGCGCCCGCGGCGGGCGAGTTCCTCGGGACCCGGCGGCGGCAGCGCGGGGCGGGGTGACGGCGTCGTGCTAGTCCGCAAGGGATCTGCCCGTGAGCTTCAGGAAGACGTCCTCGAGCGAGCTGCGGCGCACGAGCGAGGTGACGGGGCTCAGCCCGCGGGCGACGACGGCCTCCAGGACGGCCTCGCCGTCGCGGGCGTAGATCAGGACGCGGTCCGGCAGAGCCTCGACGCGGTCGCCGAGGTCGCCGATCTGCTGCGCGACGGCGGCGTTGCGGTCCGCGCCGAAGCGCAGCTCGACCACCTCGCGGGTCGAGTAGCGGCGGATCAGCTCGGCGGGCGAGCCCTCGGCCATGATGCGGCCCTCGTCGACGACGATGAGCCGGTCGCAGAGCTGCTCGGCCTCGTCCATGTGGTGCGTGGTCAGCACGAGCGTCACGCCCTGCTCCTTGAGCCGGAACAGCCGGTCCCACAGGACGTGGCGCGCCTGCGGGTCGAGCCCGGTGGTCGGCTCGTCGAGGAGGAGGATCTTCGGCTCGTTGACCAGCGACCGGGCGATCGTCAGGCGGCGCTTCATGCCGCCGGAGAGGTCGTCCACGCGCGAATTCGCCTTGTCGGAGAGCTGGGCGAAATCCAGCAGCTGTTCGACCTTCGGCTTGAGGTAGGCGCGCGGCAGTCCGAAATAGCGTCCGTAGATCAGCAGGTTGTCGCGGACCCGCAGCTCCTCGTCGAGGTTGTCCTGCTGGGGCACGACGCCGAGGTGCGCACGGACCACGGGGCCCTGCTCCTCCGGGTCGAGCCCCATGATCTCGAGCCGGCCGCCCGTGCGCCGGGAGACGCCGCCGATCATCCGCATCGTGGTCGACTTGCCGGCGCCGTTGGGACCGAGGAGACCGAAGGACTCGCCGGCCGGCACCTCGAAGGAGATGCCGTCGACGGCGGTGAAATCGCCGTAGCGCTTGACCAGGTTCTCGGCGCGGATCACGACCGGGCGCTCGGCGGCGGCCGCAGCCCCGCGCCGGGGCGCCGGCTCGGGCGGCAGGGAGCGGACTGAAGGAGTGGTTTCGGACACACGGCGAGCCTAGTCCTCTCGATTGATTGCCACAAGCCAATCAGTCGGGGCCTGCGCCGCCCGCACCGGGCCTCTGCTAACCTCGTCTGCCGAGGCAGGGACGCGCCTCCCACCCTCGGAAAGGCACCATGACCGATCTCACGACGTCGTACCCGCTCCTGACACTGGCACCCCCGGTGCTGGCGCTCACCCTGGTGATCCTCACCAGGAAGGTGCTGATCAGCCTGGGAGCCGGCGTGCTGGCGGCCGCGCTGCTGATCCAGGACCTGAACCCGCTGGACGCGCTTCTGACGGTGTGGCAGGCGTTCGCGGCGATCTTCTGGGCCGACGGCGCCGTCAACACCTGGTCGGTCTACATCCTCCTGTTCCTGCTGCTGCTCGGCGTCATCGCGGCGTTCGTCCTGATGTCGGGCGGCACGACGGCGTTCGCCGCGTGGGCGATGCGCCGGATCCGCAAGCGGCCGGGCTCGATGATCCTGCCCGCCGTCCTCGGCATCGCCATCTTCATCGACGACTACTTCAACGCGCTGGCGGTGGGCCAGATCTCGCGGCCGGTCACCGACCAGCACCGGGTCTCGCGCGCCAAGCTGGCCTACATCATCGACTCCACCTCGGCGCCCGTCTCGGTCCTGTCCCCGTTCTCCAGCTGGGGCGCGTACATCATGGGCATCCTGGCCCCGATCATCGCGGCGTCGACGCTCTCGATCAGCAGCGTGCAGGCGTTCCTGGGCGCCGCCGTCGCCAACTTCTACGCCATCGCCGCCGCGCTCATGGTGTGGCTCGTGATCGTGTTCCGGATCGACCTCGGCCCGATGCGGAAGGAGGAGCGCCGCGCGCTCGTCGACGGGCACCTGTTCGACCCGGAGGACACCGTCCCCGGCCGGCTCTCCGACGACCTTCCCGTGCACGAACCGGGCACGCGGCGGGCGCTCTTCGTCCCGTTCCTGCTGCTCGTGCTCGGCGTCTTCGCCGGGATCGTCTGGACGGGCCGACGCGCGGCGGGGACGTGGAACATCATCGACATCCTCGCCGAGACCGATGCCAGCGCCGCCCTCGTCGTCGGCGGCGTCCTCGGCCTCGCCGCGGCGGTGTACTACTACCTGCGGAACACGCGCAGGGACCCCGCGTTCACGGGGTCGATGTTCGCCCGGGGCTGGCTCGAGGGCGTCAAGTCGATGCTCCCGGCGATCGCGATCCTCCTGCCGGCCTGGATGCTCGGCGACGTCGTCTCCCAGCTCGGCACGGGCGACTACCTCGGACACCTCGTCGAGGTCTCCAACATCTCGGCCGGCTGGCTCGCCCCCGTCGTCTTCCTCATCGCCGGGGCCATGGCCTTCGCGACCGGCACGTCGTGGGGGTCCTTCGGGCTGCTCCTGCCGATCGCCGGCGGCATCATCAACTCCATGGACGAGCCGGCGCTGCTGCTGCCGGTTCTCGGCGCGGTCCTGGCCGGCGCCGTCGCCGGCGACCACGCCTCCCCGATCTCGGACACCACGATCCTCTCGGCCACCGGCTCCAGCTGCAACGTCATCACGCACGTGATCACGCAGCTGCCGTACGTCGCCAGCGCCGCCGTGTGCGCCGCGCTGGGCTACGTCGCGCTCGCCCTGACGGGCAGCACCGTCATCGGATTGTCCGCTCTCGCGGTGGCGCTCGTCGCCTTCGTCGTCGTCATGCGAATGGTGTCGACGCCGGTCGGCGACGCCGTACGGGCAGGCACGACGGCGGCCTGACGCCCCGGCCGTTCCGCCGTCGGTTTCACCTGGCGCCGCCGGCGCGAACCAGACGAAACTGACGACGGACTTCTTCAACCGCCGGCGGCGGCGTCGAGCAGGGCCTGCGTCGCCGCGCGGTGCTCATCCTCCCCTGTCAGCAGGGCGAACTCGGCATAGCCGAGAGCGCTGGCCCCGATCAGCGCCGCCCCGCGCTCGGCCAGCCGGTCCGGCACCACTCCCCCGGCGCCCCGGTAGGCGTCGAGCACGATCTCGAAGTCCTCCGGCGGGGACATCGCCTGCTGCAGGGCGAAGTCCGCGATCGGGTCGGTGACCTTGGCCGTCGTCCAGTCCAGGACCGAGAGGACCCGGCCGTCGTCGGCGAGGAGCAGGTGCGCCGGGTAGAGCTCGCCGTGGCAGAAGCGCATAGCGTCGGCCCACATCGAGTCGTCGCCGATCCACCGGCTCCACTGCTCGCGGGCCGGCGCGGGGACGTCGAACTCGGCCACCGCGGCGTCGAGCCTGGCCCGCCAGGCGGTGCGGACGTCGTCGGGCGTCTCGATGACGAGCCCGGCGATCCGGGCCTCGTCGGCATCGACCGCGTGCAGTTCGGCGAGCAGGCGGCCGAAGGACCGCAGGTACTCGGGCGCGCCCGGGTCGAAGTGCATCACGGGCGACCCGTCGTCGTCGATCGTCAGCCCGGGCTCGCCGGGCAGCAGCGGGTAGGCGACGAGGTCGGCGGCGGCGACCCGCCAGTCGGGGATCTCCACGCTGAGGCGCGGGGCGAGGAATTCGAGGATTCGGCGCTCGTCGTGG
The DNA here is from genome assembly GCF_014651715.1 of Zhihengliuella salsuginis. Lineage (GTDB taxonomy): Bacteria > Actinomycetota > Actinomycetes > Actinomycetales > Micrococcaceae > Zhihengliuella > Zhihengliuella salsuginis. The sequence continues at coordinate 57,646 of NZ_BMXK01000009.1, read as the reverse complement.
ATCTTGGCGGAGACGTCGTCGCGGCGCGGGACGCGCAGCACCCACCCGTCGCCGGCGGCGTCCTGGGCGAGGGCGACCTGGTAGTCGAGCCCGGCCTCGTTGACGCGCAGCGAGTCCGGCTGCAGAGCCAGGTCGTGCCGTGCGGCGAGTTGGACGAGCGAGTCGGCGAGGTCGGCCTGACGTGGGTCGGTTTCGTCGTTCATGCCCTCACTTTTGCATGTCGGCGTCCGGCTGACAACGGCGAACGCCCCCGCACCGAACAGGGTTCGGTGCGGGGGCGCCGTCGTGCCGGGCGGGCGGGACTACGCGATTCCCGCCTGGCGTTCGGCGGTCTCCACCACGTTGGTCATCAGCAGCGCGACCGTCATGGGGCCGACTCCGCCGGGGTTCGGCGAGAGGAAGCCCGCGACCTCGCGCACTCCCGGATCGACGTCGCCGTAGACCTTCTGCTTGCCGGTCTCCGGGTCGTCCTCGCGGGTCACGCCCACGTCGAGCACCGCAGCTCCCGGCTTCACGTGTTCCGGCTTGACGATGTGCTTGACGCCGGCGGCGGCGACGATCACGTCCGCCTGCTTCAGGTGGTGCGCCATGTCCACTGTCCCCGTGTGGGTGAGGGTCACGGTGGCGTTGACCTGTCGGCGGGTCAGCAGCAGGCCCATCGACCGGCCGATCGTCACGCCGCGGCCGACGACGACGACGTGCTTGCCGGCCAGATCGTAGTCGTTGCGCAGCAGCAGCTCGATCACGCCGCGGGGCGTGCACGGCAGCGGCGTTTCGATCGGGCCGTTGACGTTGAGGACCAGGCGCCCGAGGTTGGTCGGGTGCAGGCCGTCGGCGTCCTTCGCCGGGTCGATGCGCTCGAGTATCGCGTCGGTGTCCAGGTGCTTCGGCAGCGGCAGCTGCACGATGTACCCGTGGCAGGACTCGTCCGCGTTGAGCTCGTCGATCAGCGCCTCGACCTGCTCCTGCGTGGCGTCGGCCGGCAGCTCGCGCTGGATCGAGTTCATCCCGATCGCCTCGGAGCGCTTGTGCTTCATGCCGACGTAGAGCTGCGACGCCGGATCCGCGCCCACCAGCACCGTGGCGATGCCCGGGGTGACGCCCCGGGCCTTGAGCGCGGCGACGCGTTCGGCCAGCTCGTCCTTGATGGCTGCTGAGGCGGCCTTGCCGTCGAGAATCTGTGCCGTCATGGTCCCGGTGCCCGCCTCGCTTACCATTCCTCGTGGCCCGGGTAGAGCGGGAAGGCCTCGGCCAGCGCGTCGACGCGCGCCTTCAGGGCCTCCTTGTCCGCTTCCTGGCCCTTGATGAGGGCGGTGGCGATGATGTCGGCGACCTCGATGAACTCCTTCTCGCCGAAGCCGCGGGTGGCCAGCGCCGGCGTGCCGATGCGCAGCCCGGAGGTGACCATCGGCGGGCGCGGGTCGAACGGCACGGCGTTGCGGTTCACGGTGATGCCGATCTCGTGCAGGAGGTCCTCGGCCTGCTGGCCGTCGAGCTCCGAGTTGCGCAGGTCCACCAGGGCCAGGTGCACGTCGGTGCCGCCGGTCAGGACGGAGACGCCCGCCTCGGCGACGTCCGGCTGGTTCAGGCGGTCGGCGAGCGCGCGGGCACCGGCGAGGGTGCGCTCCTGGCGCTCGCGGAACTCCTCGGAGGCGGCGATCTTGAAGGCCACGGCCTTGCCGGCGATCGCGTGCATGAGCGGGCCGCCCTGCTGGCCCGGGAAGACGTTCGAGTTGATCTTCTTGAACAGCTCGAGGTCGTTGGTCAGGATCAGGCCGGAGCGCGGGCCGGCGAGGGTCTTGTGCACGGTCGAGGAGACGATGTCGGCGTGCGGGACCGGGCTCGGGTGCAGGCCGGCGGCGACGAGCCCGGCGAAGTGGGCCATGTCCACCCACAGCTTGGCGCCGACCTCGTCTGCGATCTCGCGGAACTTCGCGAAGTCCAGCTGGCGGGGGTACGCGGACCAGCCGGCGATGATGACGTCCGGCTTCTCGGCGATGGCCTGCTCGCGCAGCTTGTCCATGTCGACGGTGAAGGTCTCGGGGTCGACCTCGTAGGCGGCGACCTCGTAGAGCTTGCCGGAGAAGTTCAGCTTCATGCCGTGGGTCAGGTGGCCGCCGTGGGCCAGCGACAGGCCGAGGATCTTGTCGCCCGGCTCGATGAGCGCGGCCAGGACGGCTGCGTTCGCGGAGGCGCCGGAGTGCGGCTGGACGTTGGCGTACTTGGCGCCGAAGAGTTCTTTGGCGCGGTCGCGGGCCAGGTTCTCGGCCACGTCCACGTGCTCGCAACCGCCGTAGTAGCGGCGGCCCGGGTAGCCCTCCGCGTACTTGTTGGTCAGCACGGAGCCCTGTGCCTCGAGAACGGCGCGCGGGGCGAAGTTCTCGGAGGCGATCATCTCCAGGGTGTTGCGCTGGCGTCCCAGTTCGGCGTCGAGGACCGCGGCGATCTCCGGGTCGAGCTCCGCGAGGGAACGGTTGGTCACGTTCGAGTCAGTGCTCATCTGTGCTCCTTGTCGAGAAAGCAGTTCTTGTGCGGCGTGGACGGGCAGCAGGTGCCGCGTCCGCCGTCGTCGGTGGGCAGGTGCCTGCTCGACCCTGGGCCCAGGCGCGCGGTCCGGATAGGTCAATTGGTGCCGCTCCCCGGTGGTTGTCCACCTCACGCCAGTCGCGACGGTTCTACTCTATCGGAGATGCCGGCGAGGATCCGGCCTCGAATAGCAGTCCGTCACGTTCGCGTCACAGCCCGGTCATACAACGTGACGCGGCGCCGGAGCGCGCGGAGCCGGCGCGGCGTCGTCGTCCTTTCTCCCGTGCGCGCACGGGGGCTCGGGGGCGACTACCCTTGTGCGGGTGAGCATCGAATCTTCAACCGGCGACACCACCCCTGCAACCGCGGCACGGAACTACATCGTGACGCTCTCCTGCGCCGACCAGCCCGGGATCGTGCACGCCGTCTCGGGCGCCCTGCTGCAGACGGGGTGCAACATCACCGAGTCCCAGCAGTTCGAATCGCCGGAGACCGGCACCTTCTTCATGCGCGTCGCCGTCGCGACGGACGCGCCCCAGGCCGAGGTGTGGGGTTCACTGGAGCCGGTGTCCCAGGCGTTCGGGATGCAGCTGGACGTGTTCGACGCCGGGCGCCCGGCCCGGACGCTGATCATGTGCTCGCGGGAGGGCCACGCGCTCAACGACCTGCTGTTCCAGCAGCGCGCCGGCATGCTCTCGATCGAGGTGCCGCTGATCGTGTCCAACCACGAGGACCTGCGCCCGATGGCCGAGTTCTACGGGGTGCCTTTCGTGCACCTGCCCGTCACCCGGGACAACAAGTCCGACGCCGAGGCGCGCCTGCTGGAGCTCGTGGCGGAGCACAAGATCGACGTGGTGGTGCTGGCCCGCTACATGCAGATCCTCTCCGACGACCTGTGCCGCGAGCTGAACGGGCGGGCGATCAACATCCACCACTCGTTCCTGCCGTCGTTCAAGGGCGCCAGGCCGTACCACCAGGCGCACGCCCGCGGAGTGAAGCTGATCGGCGCGACCGCCCACTACGTGACGGCGGATCTGGACGAGGGCCCGATCATCGAGCAGGAGGTCATCCGCGTGAACCACGCGCAGACCCCGCAGCAGTTCGTCTCGCTCGGCCGGGACGTCGAGGGCCGGACCCTGGCGACCGCGGTGCGGTGGCACGCGCAGCACCGCGTGCTGCTCGACGGCACCCGGACCGTGGTCTTCAACTAGTCAGGCACCACGGCGCCGCGCGGTGGACACGGCGACGATCAGCAGCACCGCCAGCGCGGCCACGCTGGTCCCGTAGAGGACCATCCCCCACGGGGCGTGGTCCGCACCCGTCGTGCCGTAGGTGTCGGCGACCGCCATCCCGGGCGCGAAGGACACGTAGAAGTACGACGGCGCCGCGAGCACGACCAGCAGCAGGTGCAGCATGGCCGCCGGGTACGCCCTGACCCGGCCCGCGAGCGTCCCGGCGAGCACCGCGGCGGCCAGCACCGTTCCGACGACGGCCCAGCCGATGACGATCGGCACTCCCAGCGATTCGCCCGCCCGCTCGACGCCGGCCCGGATCTGCTCGAGAGAGGCCCCGGGGACGGCCGCTTGCGGTTCCCACACGAGCAGCTGCAGCGTGCCGACCAGCGCGTACGCGGCAACGGCCCCGAAGCCGGCCAGCCCGGCCCGGACGGCCCGGCGCGACCCGTCCCTCGGTTGCGGTTCCATGTCGGCTCCTCGCTTCTCGACTCGGCCGCGTCGTGGCGGATTCACGACCACCCTAGCGGCCTGGACGTCGTCGTCGCCTTGCCTGCACCCGCTCTCCTCCCGATACCGCACGGGTACGACGCCGGCAGTAGGCTGGGTGCCATGGCTCACCTGATCGAAATCAACGGCAAGAAGCCCGACGTGCACCCGGGGGCCTTCGTGGCGCCGACCGCGGTGCTCAGCGGGGACGTGGTGCTCGCGGACCAGGCCAGCGCGTTCTACGGGGTCTCCGTGCGCGGCGACAGCGACGCGATCCGCATCGGCGCGGGCTCCAACCTGCAGGACAACGTGGTGGTGCACGCGGACCGCGGGGTCCCGTGCACCGTCGGCGCCGGCGTCTCCGTGGGGCACGCCGCCGTGATCCACGGCTGCACGATCGGCGACGACTGCCTGATCGGCATGAGCGCGACCGTCATGAACGGGGCCGTGATCGGCGCGGAGTCGCTGGTCGCCGCGGGGGCGCTGGTGCTGGAGGGGACGCAGGTGCCGCCGCGTTCGCTCGTCGCCGGCGTGCCGGCGAAGGTGCGGCGCAAGCTGACCGACGAGGAGGTGGCCGGCCTGCGCGTCAACGCCGAGACCTACCTGGGCCTGGCCGCCCAGCACCGGGCCGCGACCTCCTAGTCCCGCCCCGCTCAGTCGCGCGCGGGCGCCGACTCCCCCATCGCGGCAACGAGACGGTCCCGGGCGCGGCCCAGGTGCTCGTCGAGGAGGGCGGCCGCCTCGTCGGCCCGGCCCGCCTCGAGATGTTCGAGGATCCGCTGGTGCTCGTCGTGGATCAGCGACGTGTCGAGCAGCTCCAGGGACTGCACGCGCACCATGCACAGCCGCACCTCGCCGACGAGCGAGCGGTACATCCGGCTGATGCGCTCGTTGCCGACCGCGTCGATCAGGCTGAGGTGGAACCGCATGTCGGGTTCGACGATGTCGAGCGGCATCCCGCGTTCGAGGTCCGCGATCTCGCCGTTCGCCTCCGCGGCCTCCTGCGGAACGGTCCGGCTGCCCGCCAGACGGCGCAGCACCTCGCTCTCCAGGTAGGCCCGCGCCAGGTAGACGTCCCGGACGGCGTCCGGACCGAGTTCGACCACGCGGGCGGTCTTGTGCGCTCCCCGCTCCAGCAGGCCCTCGACGACGATCTTCTCGATGGCCGCCTTGGCCGTCGGACGCGCCACCTCGTACGCGGAGGCGACGTCCGCCTCCGTGAGCGTGCGGCCCGGCGCGAGATCGCCCTCGAAGATCCGGGTCCGCAGATCCGCGGCGATGGCGTCGACGATGGACACCGCTGCAATGCGCCCGGCCACTGGACCTCCCGATGGTGCCGGGACCCTCCCGGCGCTCCTCCCAAGTCTGCCAGACCGGTGGCACCGGGCCCCGATCGCGCCCCGGCCCGGCTGCTTCCCCGCGTTCCGGCCCAGAGGAACCGGGTTGACCAACATGTGTACTTGCTAGACAATATTTCTTGCGTCACAACGGCGTGACCCGCGGCACAGTACGGAGATGCATGTTCCAGCAGATAGTCGGCCCCCTCGCCGTTCCGAACCCCTTGCGGTCCACGCCGGTACTCGATTGGATGGTCTCCTGATGCCCCGCCTCGATCCAGAACTCCTCCGCCTCGCCGTCAAAGATCCGGCGCAGGTCACCACGCGGGCGATCGACCTGCACGCGAACGCGCACGACGCCTCGCACTTCCTGCTCATCCCCCAGGCCGTCGTCACGGCCGCGGACGCCGCCGACGTCGGCGGCCTCCTGCGGGCCAGCGCGGCGCAGGGCGTGCCCCTGACGCTCCGCTCGGGCGGGACCAGCCTGAGCGGGCAGGCGGTGGGCGACGGCGTACTCGTCGACGTGCGCCGGAACTTCCGCGACATCGAGGTGCTCGACGACGGCGCCCGGGTGCGCGTCCAGCCCGGCGTCACCGTCCGCGCCCTCAACGCGCGGCTGGCCCGCTACGGCCGGAAATTCGGGCCGGACCCCGCCAGCGAGGCCGCCTGCACGATCGGCGGCGTCGTCGCCAACAACTCCTCCGGCATGAACTGCGGCACCGTCGACAACGCGTACCGCACCCTGGAGTCGGTCACCGTGGTCCTGCCCTCCGGCACGGTCGTGGACACCGGCGCACCGGACGCCGACCAACGGCTCCGCGCCCTCGAACCCGGACTCCACGAGGGCCTGGGCCGGCTGGCGGAGCGGGTCCGCTCCGACGCCGGCTCCGCAGAACGGATCCGGCAGCAGTTCTCCATGAAGAACACCATGGGCTATGGCCTGAACTCCCTTCTGGACTTCCGGGACCCGGTGGACATCCTGGCGCACCTGATCGTCGGCAGCGAGGGCACGCTCGGCTTCGTCGCGGAAGCGGTGTTCCGCACGGTCCCGCGCCTGCCGCACGCCGCGTCCGGCCTGCTCGTCTTCCCGAGCCTCGAGGCCGCCAACGCGTCACTGCCCGCCCTCGTCGACTCGGGCGCGGCGACCATCGAGCTGATGGACGCGCTCTCCCTCAAGGTGGGCCGGACGCTCAAGGGGGCGCCCGCCGTCGTGCAGGACATCGCGGTCGAGGACCACGCCGCCCTGCTCGTCGAGTACTCCGCCGACCACTCCGACGCCCTGGCCGCGCTGCGCGAGGGCGGCGAGGCGCTCCTGCCCGGGCTCGGGCTCTCCGCGCCCGCCGCCTTCACCGGCGACGCCGGCGAGCGCGGGCGGCTGTGGAACCTGCGCAAGGGCCTCTACGCCTCGGTCGCCGGGGCGAGGCCGCAGGGCACGACGGCGCTGCTCGAGGACATCGTGGTGCCGGTTCCGGCGCTCGGCCGCACGTGCCGCGAGCTGAGCGGGCTCTTCGACGAGTACGGCTACGAGAACAGCGTGATCTTCGGCCACGCGAAGGACGGGAACGTCCACTTCATGCTCACCGACGGCTTCGCGACCGCCGCGGAGCTCGACCGCTACAGCGCCTTCACCGAGGACATGGTGGACCTCGTCCTCGCCGAGGGCGGCTCCCTGAAGGCCGAGCACGGGACGGGCCGCGTCATGTCCCCCTACGTCCGGCGGCAGTACGGCGACGAGCTCTACGACGTCATGCGCGGGATCAAGGCGCTCTTCGACCCCGCCGGGCTGCTCAACCCCGGCGTGCTGATGGACGACGACCCCGAGGCGCACCTGCGGCACATCAAGACGACGCCCGCAGTGGCGGAGGAGGTGGACCGCTGCGTCTCCTGCGGATACTGCGAGCCGGTGTGCCCCAGCAAGGACCTCACGCTGACCCCGCGGCAGCGGATCGTGACCATGCGCGCCATCGAGACGGCCCGGCAGGCCGGGGACACGGCGCTGGTCGCCGAACTGGAACGGGACTACGCCTACGAGTCCGTCGACACGTGCGCCGCGGACGGGATGTGCCAGACGGCCTGCCCCGTGGACATCAACACCGGCTCCTTCGTCAAGAACCTGCGCGCCGAGGGCGCCGGCCGTGTGGCCGACGGCGCCTGGGACGCGGCGGCCCGGCACTGGGGCGCCGTCACCCGCGGCGCGTCCCTGGCCCTGACCGTCGTCGACAAGGTCCCGTCGGCGCTCGTCGCCCCTCCCAACCGGGCCACCCGCGCCGTCCTGGGCGAGGACACCGTGCCGCTCTACTCCGACGAGCTGCCCGCGGGCGGCGCGGCGCGGCGGCGCCCGGCTCCCGCTGCCGCGCCCGACGCCGTCTACTTCCCCGCCTGCGTCGGCTCGATGTTCGGCCCGGCGGGCGCGGACGCCGGGGGCGTGCAGTACAGCTTCGAGCAGCTCGCCGGCCGCGCCGGGCTCACGCTCCTCGTGCCGGACGGGATCGACGGCCTGTGCTGCGGCACGCCGTGGTCTTCCAAGGGCATGAACACGGGGCAGGAGACGATGCAGGACCGCACGGTCGCCGCGCTGCGCGAGGCGACCCGCGACGGCGAACTGCCGATCGTCTGCGACGCCTCGTCCTGCACGGAGGGTCTGATCCACGCCGTGGAGTCGGAGCAGCCCGCGCAGGGCCGGCGCCGGCTGCGGATCGTCGACGCCGTGGAGTTCGCCGCCGAACGGATCCTGCCGGAGCTTCCCGAGCACGGGAGGCTGGAGTCGCTGGCCCTGCACCCCACGTGCTCCTCGACCCGGCTCGGGCTCGACGACGCCCTCGGCACCGTGGCCGGCGCCGTGGCCAAGCGCGTCGAGGTCCCGGAGAGCTGGGGCTGCTGCGCCTTCGCGGGCGACCGCGGCATGCTGCACCCCGAGCTGACGGCGTCCGCCACCGAACGTCAGGCCGCGCAGGTGGCCGCGATGGGGGCCGGCGCGCACGCCTCGTGCAACCGGGCCTGCGAACTGGGAATGACCCGGGCCACCGGCGAGCCGTACCGGCACGTGCTGGAGCTGCTGGAGGAGGCCACCCGGGAGGGGGCCGGCACCGCCCCGCCCGGACCCCGGGCGGACACCCTGTGACCGGGCCCGAGGACGCGGCGGCGGTGAAGGAGGGCGCGACGGCGGACGCGCCGCCGTCGTCGGTGTCCGCCCACGGCGGCAACCGCGAGCTGCTCGCCCACCCCGGATACCGCCGGCTGCTCGCTGCCTGGACGGTCAGCAACATCGGCGACTCCGCCCTCTACATCACCGCCGGGATCTGGATGAAGGTCATGACCGGATCGGACGCGCTGGCCGCGTCCGTCTTCCTGGTCATGGGGGTGCCGGCGGTCCTCTCGCCGTGGATCGGGCTGCTCGCCGACCGCGTGCCCCGGCGGGGGCTGATGATCGCGAACAACCTGCTGACCGCGGCGGTGGTGCTCGTGCTGCTGCTCGTCGAGCCCAGCGGATGGCTGTGGATCGTGTACGTCGTCATGGCGCTCTACGCGACGTGCGGGTTCGTGAACGCCAGCGCGCAATCGGGCCTGCTCAAGTCCCTGATGCCGGCGCACCTGCTGGCACCGGCCAACGGGATGTTCGCGAGTGTCGACCACGGCCTGCGGATCGTCGCCCCGCTCGCCGGTGCAGCGGTGTTCGGGCTGTGGGGCATGGCCCCGGTGGTCTGGGCGACCGCGTTCTTCTTCCTGCTGGGCGCGCTCCTGCTGCTGCGCGTCGCCCCGCGGCCGGTGGCGCGCGAGCACGAGGGCGAATCACTGGCCCGCCGGACGCTGGCCGGATTCGGGGCGATCGCCTCCCGCCCCGGCGTCCGCGTCGCGACCATCATCATGGGTCTGGCCTGCGTCGGCGGGGGCATGACCAATTCGACGACGTTCGCCGTCGTCGACCGCGGCCTGGGCCTGCCGCCGGAGGCCCTGAGCGTCGCCGTCGCTCTGCAGGGCGTGTTCTCGATCGTCGCCGGGCTGAACGCGTCGAAGATCCTCAACCGGTTCGGGTTCGCCCGGACGCTCGGGGTCGGCGCGCTCGTGTTCGGCCTCGGCTACGCCACCCAGACGACGGGCATCCTCTGGCTGACCGTGCTGGGCATCCTCCCCTTCGCCTTCGGCATCACCCTGGTCGCCATCGCCGCGGCCACGATCCGCCAGCTCCAGCTTCCCGACCACCTGCAGGGGCGCGGCGCGGCGGCGGCGAACGTCTTCGCCAACGGCACGCAGACCCTCGCCGCCGGATGCGCGGCGGCGGTGATCGACGTCGTCGACTTCCGCTACATCATCGCCGTCGGCGCGCTCTTCGCGGTCGCCGGGCTGGTCCCGGCCCTGCTCCGCCGCCGCACCCTCGACGCGGACGGGTAGCGGCGGCCGCGGCGCACGGTCGCCGGGTGACGGTCAGCGGCGCCGCCAGAAGGCGGCGATGACGGCACCCGAGAGGTTGTGCCACACGGAGAACACCGCACCGGGCAGCGCGGCCTCCGGCGAGAAGTACTGCCCGGCCAGGCCGGCGGCGAGGCCCGAGTTCTGCATGCCGACCTCGACCGCCATGGTCCGCCGGGACGCGACCGGCAGGCCGAAGAGCCGGCCGACGGCGTAGCCGAGGCCCAGCCCGGCGGCGTTGTGCAGGACCACGGCGAGCAGGATGAGCAGGCCGGCGGCGAAGATCGACTCCGCGCTGCGGGCCACCACCACGATCACGACGAACGTGATGGCCGCGACGGAGACCCACGGCAGCGCCGGGAGGGCCCGCTCGACCAGGCGCGGGAAGAGCGTCCGCAGCAGCAGTCCGCCGAGCACCGGCACCAGCACGATCTGCACGATCGACCAGGACATCGCCCCGGCCTCGACCGGCAGGTACTGCCCGGCCAGCCAGAGCGTCAGCACGGGCGTCAGCAGCGGGGCCAGCAGCGTGGAGACGCTCGTCATCGCCACGGAGAGCGCCACGTTGCCGCGGGCCAGGTAGGCGACAACGTTCGACGCCGTGCCGCCCGGGGCGCAGCCGACCAGGATCACGCCGGCGGCCAGCGCCGGATCCAGGTTCAGGGCCATCGCGATCGCCCAGCCGACCAGCGGCATCAGCCCGTACTGGGCGAGCACGCCCAGCGTGACGGGCAGCGGGTGCCGGAAGACGACGGCGAAATCCGGGAAGGACAGCGTCAGCCCCATCCCGAACATGATGACCATGAGCAGCGGGTTGATCAGGAACGCCAGGTCCACGAACGGCGCCGGCGCCGCCAGGGCCAGCGCCCCTCCGGCGAGGATGAGCAGCGGGAAGAGGGTCACGGCGATGCGGGCGCCGCGGTCCTGGCGGGCGGTGGTCTCCTGCACGTCGGGCAGGCGAAGCTGTTCATCAGGCATGGACCCAACCTTGGCACCGGCCGGGCGCCCGGAAGAACACGACACGGCGATTGTGACGGCCTCCATGACGGCGGCGGGCATGAATCGGGGCGATCGGGCGTTGGACTACCCTTGGAGGGGCCTTCGGGCCCTCGCTCGCCCACTCGTGAAGGAAGCCTGGTCTCATGCAGAACTCCCGCTGGCGCGCGGCAGCACCCGCCGCCGTCGTCCTCGCCTCGGCGCTCGCCCTCTCCTCCTGCTCCGGCGGGACCACGGACACCGTCCCCGAGGAGCCCGTCTCCGGCGGCACGCTCGTCTACGCGTCCGGGGACGCCGAGCCGACCTGCCTCGATCCGCACGTGGGCGGCAACTACCCGCAGGCCCTGGTGGCCTCGCAGTTCCTCGAGACGCTCTACACCAAGGACCAGGACGGGCAGATCGTGCCCTGGCTCGCCTCGGGCGCCGACGTGTCCGACGACGGCACCACCGTCACGCTGCACCTGCGCGAGGGCATCAGCTTCAGCGACGGCACCGCCTTCGACGCGGCCGCGGTGAAGGCCAACATCGAGCACGTGCTCGACCCGGAGACCGGCTCCTCGACCGGCTACCTGGCCATGCAGAAGGTCGAGTCCATGGAGGTGATCGACCCGGCGACGCTGGAACTGGGCCTGTCGGCACCGGACGCCGCGCTCTTCGAATCCTTCACCCAGACCTGGAACGCGATGATGTCGCCGGCCGGGCTCGAGCGCAGCCAGGAGGAGAACTGCGCCGCCCCGATCGGCACCGGGCCGTTCGTCGTCGAGGACTGGGCCCGCCAGGAATCGGTGTCCCTGACCCGCAACGACGACTACACGGTTCCCAACCCGGAGGCCACCGCGGACCCCTCGCACACCGGCCCCGCCTACCTCGAGGGCATCGAGTGGCGGTTCATCCCCGAGTCCGCCACCCGCTACTCCGCGCTGCAGTCCGGCACGGTCGACATGATCGACAACGCCCAGCCCGACTCGATCGCCTCCGCCGAGCAGTCCGACGCCATCGAGCACCTCGACGCCCCGCGCCCCGGCGCCTCCAACCGGATCGAGCTGAACTCCTCCAAGGCGCCCTTCGACGACGCCCGCGTGCGCGAGGCCTTCGTCCGCTCCGTGGACGTGGACGCCGCCGTCGACTCCCTCTTCTTCGGCACGGCCGAGCGCTCCTACTCCCCGCTGTCCTCGGTGGAGCCGATGGGTTACTCCGACGAGTCGCTGTTCGGCTACGACCCCGACGAGGCCGCCCGCCTGCTCGACGAGGCCGGCTGGACCGAGCGCGACGCCGCCGGCTACCGCGTCAAGGACGGCGAGCGCCTGAGCGTGCACCTGCCGATCTCGACGAACCAGTCGGTGCCCGCCGAGCAGTCCCTGTTCGAGCAGCTGCAGGCCACCGCCAAGGAGTCCGGCATCGAGGTCACCACCGAGCTGCTGGACCTGGGCAGCTGGTACGGCGCCCTCGGCGAGCACGAGTACGACCTGGTCTCCGCGCCGTATACGAAGGTCGGCCCGGACGTGCTGCGCATCCTCTTCCACTCCGACTCGACGGAGCCCGCCCCGTCCGGCTACTTCGCGAACCACGCCATGGTCCGCGACGAGGGGATCGACGCCGCCCTCGAGGACGCTTCCAGCGCCGACGACGAGGCCGAGCGCGCCTCGCTCTACGCGGACGTCCAGGCCGAGGTGCTCGAGGGCTACTACCTCCTGCCGCTATACGACCAGCAGAACCACTTCCTGCACAGCACGTCCCTGCGCGGCATCGGCGAGACCACGGCCGTGGCCACGCCGACCTTCCACAACGCCTGGCTGGCCGACTGACCCCGCCGGCGGGCCCGGCACGCCGCCGGCCCGCCGCCGTCGATCCCATGAAGATCCTGCGCTGGCTGCTCACCCGTCTCGCCGGAGGACTGTTCGTCCTCTGGGCGGTCGCCACGCTCGTCTTCATCGGCATCCGCCTGGTGCCGGGCGACCCCGTGGAGGCGATCGTCGGCGGCCCGGGCTCGCAGGCCGGCCCGGAGGCGTTCGCGCTCGCCCGCGCCGAGTACGGCCTCGACGAGCCGCTGATCGTCCAGTACGGGCTCATGCTCGCCAACCTCGTCCGCGGCGACCTGGGCACCAGCTATTCGCTCAAGGTGCCGGTCGCCGAGGCCGTGTCCGAGCAGCTGCCGGGCACCCTCGCCCTGGCGCTGCTCGCGTGGGGTCTCGCCTGGCTGCTGGCCCTCTCGGTCGCCCTCTTCACGGCCCTCGCGACGGGTCCCCGCCTCTCACGCGTGGCCGACGCGGCGGGTTCGGGGCTCGAGATCTTCGCCGCCGCCGTCCCGCACTTCTGGCTGGGCAGCGTGCTGGTCCTGGTCTTCGCCACGTCCCTCGGCTGGCTCCCGCCGGTCGCCACGGACTCCCCGGCGGGGCTGGTGCTCCCGGTCGCGACGCTCGCGCTGCCACTGGCAGGCTTCCTCGGCCAGGTCATGCGCGAGTCGCTCGCCACGGCTCTGGCCAGCCCGTTCGCTCTGGCAGCCCGCGCCCGCGGCGAGTCCGAGACCGGCGTCGTGCTCCGCCACGGCCTGCGCCACGCGGCGCTGCCGGGGATCTCCCTCTCCGGCTGGGCGCTCGGCTCGCTGATCTCCGGGGCGGTCGTGGTCGAGGCGCTCTTCGCGCGCGGCGGCCTCGGCCGCACGCTGCTCTCCGCCGTCACGCTCCGCGACATCCCGCTCGTCACCGGCGTCGTCCTCGTCTCGGCGCTGACCTACGTGGTCGTCATGGCGGCCGCCGACGTCGTCGAACGCCTCGTCGACCCGCGCCTGGGCACTACGACGGCGACGCGCGCCGCCCAGCCCGACCTCGCCGCCGGGGGTGGTCGCCCGTGAGCGCGCCCCGGACCTCGTCTACGGGTTCCCGCGCCGGAGGCCGGACGCGCGCCGCCGCGTCCTCCGCGGCGTCCAACCTGCCGGCGGTGGCGGCGGCCGCCGTCGTCCTCTTCCTGGCCGCCGCCGTGGCGGCGCCCGGGTGGCTCGCGCCCGCCGACCCGCTCGGCATCGAGCCCGCCGCGGCGTTCAGCGCTCCCGGGCCCGGGCACCTGCTCGGCACGGACGAGTCCGGCCGGGACATCTACACGCGGATCGTGCACGGCGCCCGGTCCTCGCTGACGATCGGGGTCGCGGCGACGGGCGTCGGGCTCGGGCTCGCGCTCCTGCTGGGGGTGCCCGCCGGGCTCACCGCCGGCCGGCGGGGCCGACGCGTGCACCCGCGCTGGGTCGACGCGTCGATCTCCCGCGTGCTCGAGGTCCTCTTCGCGCTGCCCGGCCTGCTGCTGGCGCTCGTGTTCATCGCGTTCGCCGGGCCGGGCGTGACGACCACCGTCGTGGCCGTCGGGCTCTCGACCGCGCCCGGCTACGCGCGGATCATCCGCACGCAGGTGCTGCGCCTGCGCGACGCGGAGATGGTGCAGGCGGCCCGCGTGCTGGGGCGGTCGCGCACGCGCATCCTGCTGGGGCACCTGCTGCCGAACGCGCTGGGGCCCGTGGCCGTGCTGGCGACCCTCGGCGTCGGGCAGGCGGTCGTCTGGGCGTCGGCGCTGAGCTTCCTCGGCCTGGGGGCGCCGCCGCCCGCGCCGGAATGGGGCGCGATGCTCTCCGCCGGCCGCACCTACCTGTCGGTCGCCTGGTGGATGACAGTGTTCCCCGGGCTGGCGATCGTGGCCGTCGCCGCGTCCGCGACCGTGCTCGGCCGCTGGATGCAGCGCCGGGCGGAGGGAGTCTCGGCATGACGGCACCAACGCCCGCGCCCCTGGTCGACGTCCGCGGACTCACCGTGTCCTTCGGCGGCGGGGCCCCCGTGGTCTCCGGGCTGGACCTGTCCGTCGCGCCCGGCGAGTCCGTCGCGCTCGTCGGCGAGTCCGGGTCCGGCAAATCCGTCACCGCCCGCGCCCTCCTGGGCCTGGCCGACGGCGGCCGCGGCGGCGGGCGGGCGCGCGTCACCGCGGACGCCTTCCGTATCGCCGGCCACGACCTGCGCGGGCGCGACGGCCGGGTCGCCGCACCGGCGGGCCTGTGGCGCAGGATCCGGGGCGGCGACGTCGCGCTGGTCCTGCAGGACGCGCTGACCTCCCTCGACCCGCTGCGCCCCGTCGGCCGCGAGATCGACGACGCCCTCCGCCTCCACACCCGCCTCTCCCCCACCGGCCGGGCGGCGCGCGTGCGCGAGCTGCTCGCCGCCGTCGGGCTGTCCGGCGACGGGACGGACACCGGAGCGCTGCGGCCGGGGGCGCTCTCCGGCGGCATGCGCCAGCGCGCGCTCATCGCCGCCGGCCTCTCCGGCGCGCCGAAGCTGCTCATCGCGGACGAGCCGACCACCGCCCTCGACGCGACCGTCGCCGCCCGCATCCTGGACCTGCTCGCGGACCTGCGCGCCCCCGCCGACGGCTCCCCGGCCGCCGGCATGGGTCAGCTGCTGATCAGCCACGACCTGGCCGTCGTCTCCCGCGTCGCCGAGAAGGTGCTCGTCATGCGCGCCGGCGAGGTCGTCGAGTCCGGGCCGACCGCCGAGGTCCTCGCCGACCCGCAGCACGAGTACACGCGCATGCTCCTGGCTGCCGTTCCCGCCGGCAAACCCCGCGGGACGCGGCTGTGCCTGCCGGGGGCGACCGGCACGACGGCGCCGCCGCCGCCGGCCGCCCGCGCGACTCCTCCGGCTCCGGCCCCGACGCCGGCCACCGCGGCCGGAGCCGCGGCGGATCCCGCCCTCGAAGCCGCCGGCCTGGTCAAGATGTTCACGCGCCGGGACGAGGCGGGCCGGGCCGTGGCCTTCCGGGCGGTGGACGACGTCTCGTTCTCCCTCGCGGCCGGCACGACCCTGGGCATCGTCGGCGAATCCGGGTCCGGCAAGACCACTACCGCCCGCATGGCACTGGGCCTCACCGACCCGGACGCCGGGAGGGTCGACCTCTTCGGCGCGCCCTTCGCCGGGGACCGCGGCGACGGGCACCCCGTGGCCGAGGCCGCCCGCCGGCCCCGCCGCCCGCAGCTCGGGGCGGTCTACCAGGACCCGCTGTCCTCGTTCGATCCGCGCATGTCGGTCGGGGCGCTGCTCGCCGACGCCGTCTCCGGGGGCCGGACCCGCCGGGCGGGCGCGCACCGGCGCCGGATCGGCGAGCTGCTGGACATGGTCGGGCTGGACGCCGGCGCGTCGGCCCGGCACCCGCGCTCCCTCTCCGGCGGCCAGCGCCAGCGCGTCGCGATCGCCCGGGCCCTGGCTCCGGGGCCGCGCGTGCTGATCTGCGACGAGCCGGTCTCCGCCCTGGACGTGTCGGTGCAGGCGCAGATCCTGGACCTGCTCGACGACCTGCAGCGGGATCTCGGGCTGAGCTACCTGTTCATCTCCCACGACCTGGCCGTCGTCCGCCACGTCAGCGACCAGCTCCTGGTCATGCGCGGCGGACGCGTCGTCGAATCGGGCGAGACAGAGCAGGTCTTCTCCGATCCGCAGGAGCAGTACACCCGCGACCTGCTGGCCGCCTCCCCGGCCCTCCGCGCCGCCGCGCCCGGGGACTGAACCGCAGGGCCGCTGCGCGCAACCACCGCCGGGCGCCGGACCAGTCGCCGCCCAGCCGGCGCCTCGCCAAGACGAACGGCGCCCCGCCGACCGCGAGAAGCGGTGGGCGGGGCGCCGTCGTCGTGCTGGTGGAGCTCCGGCTACTTGACGGGCTCCTTGGCCAGGGCCTCCAGCACGGAGTTCAGCGTGGCGGACGGGCGCATGGCGGCCGTGGCCTTGGCGTCGTCCGGGCGGTAGTAGCCGCCGAGGTCCACCGGGTTGCCCTGGACTGCGGCGAGCTCGGCCACGATGGCCTCCTCGTTCGTCGTCAGCTGCTCGGCGATCGGCGTGAAGACCTCGGCCAGCTTGGCGTCCTCGGTCTGGTTCGCCAGCTCCTGCGCCCAGTACATCGCCAGGTAGAAGTGCGAACCGCGGTTGTCGATGCTGCCCAGCTTGCGGCCCGGCGAGCGGTTCTCCAGCAGGAACGTGGCGGTTGCGGCGTCGAGCGCGGTGGCCAGCACCTTGGCCGACGGGGCGTCGCCCTGCTCGGCGTACTTCTCCAGCGACGGGACCAGGGCGAAGAACTCGCCGAGGGAGTCCCAGCGCAGGTAGTCCTGCTCGACGAGCTGCTGGACGTGCTTCGGGGCGGAGCCGCCGGCGCCCGTCTCGAAGAGGCCGCCGCCGGCCATCAGCGGCACGATCGAGAGCATCTTGGCGGACGTGCCGAGCTCGAGGATCGGGAACAGGTCCGTCAGGTAGTCGCGCAGCACGTTGCCGGTGACGGAGATGGTGTCCTCGCCGCGGCGCAGGCGCTCGATCGTGAACTTCGTGGCCTCGACCGGGTTCAGGATGCGGATGTCCAGGCCCTCGGTGTCCTCCTCGGCCAGGATGGCCTCGGCCTTGGCGATGAGATTGGCGTCGTGGGCGCGGTTCTCGTCGAGCCAGAACACGGCCGGCATGCCGGACTCGCGGGAGCGGCGGACGGCCAGCTGGACCCAGTCGCGGATCGGGGCGTCCTTGGCCTGGCAGGCGCGCCAGATGTCGCCCTCCGCGACCTCGTGCTCGATCAGGACGTTGCCCTTCGAGTCGAGGATCTGGATGGTGCCGGCCTCGGCGACCTCGTACGTCTTGTCGTGCGAGCCGTACTCCTCGGCCTTCTGGGCCATGAGGCCGACGTTCGGGACGGTGCCCATCGTGGTCGGGTCGAAGGCGCCATTGGCGCGGCAGTCCTCGATCACGGCCTGGTAGACGCCGGCGTAGGAGGAGTCCGGCAGGACGGCCAGGGTGTCGTGCTCGCCGCCGTCCGGGCCCCACATGTGGCCGGAGGTGCGGATCATGGCCGGCATCGAGGCGTCGACGATCACGTCGGACGGAACGTGCAGGTTCGTGATGCCCTTGTCGGAGTCGACCATCGCCAGCTCCGGGCCCTCCTCGATGCCACGGGCGATCTCCGCCTTGATGCCCTCGCGCACGTCCTCGGAAACGTCCTCGAGGCCGTTCAGGATCGCGGCCAGGCCGTTGTTGGCGGAGAGGCCGGCAGCGGCCAGGTCCTCGCCGTACTTCTCGAACAGGCTCGGGAAGAACGCCTTGACGATGTGCCCGAACAGGATGGGGTCGGAGACCTTCATCATGGTGGCCTTCAGGTGCGCGGAGAAGAGGATGCCCTCCTCCTTGGCGCGCTTGACCTGCGCGGCCAGGAACTCGTCCAGGGCGGCGGCGCGCATGACCGTGCCGTCCACGACCTCGCCGGCGAGCACCGGCAGCTCCTTCTTGAGAACCTTGACGGAGCCGTCGGCCAGCACCTGCTGGATCGACAGCACGTCCTCGGCCTCGATGACGACGGACTTCTCGTTGGAGGCGAAGTCGTCCTGGCCCATGGTGGCGACGTTGGTCTTCGAGTCGGCCGTCCACTCGCCCATGCGGTGCGGGTTGTTGCGCACGTAGTTCTTCACGGACAGCGGCGCGCGGCGGTCGGAGTTGCCCTCGCGCAGGACCGGGTTCACGGCGGAGCCCTTGATCTTGTCGAAGCGGGCGCGAATGTCGGTCTCCTCGTCGGAGGCCGGGGATTCCGGGTAGTCCGGGATGGCGTAGCCGGCGGCCTG
This sequence comes from Zhihengliuella salsuginis, assembly GCF_014651715.1. Lineage (GTDB taxonomy): Bacteria > Actinomycetota > Actinomycetes > Actinomycetales > Micrococcaceae > Zhihengliuella > Zhihengliuella salsuginis. The sequence goes on along the minus strand of NZ_BMXK01000009.1, from coordinate 39,044 downwards.
CAGCTCGGCGACCGCGGCCTTCAGCTGCGGCACCGAGGCGGAGATGTTCGGCAGCTTGATGATGTTGGCTTCCGGCGTCTTCGCCAGGTCGCCCAGCTCGGCCAGCGCGTCGGCCTCGCGCTGGTCCTCGGCGAGGAAGTCGGAGAAGTTGGCGATGATGCGGCCCGACAGCGAGATGTCCCGGGTCTCCACCTCCACACCTGCGGTCGAGGTGAATGCTTCAACGATCGGCAGGAACGAATAGGTCGCCAGCATCGGCGCTTCATCGGTGTGGGTGTAGATAATCTTTGCCATTGGCGCGGCATCTCCCTCAGGGTCTGTGGGTGTCATGGTCTGCAGGCCGCTGGTGGGCGCTGCATCAAACACCCCCAATTTACCCGAGTGCGCCCCCGATCCCATCTTCAGGTTTCGCGCCCCGCCCAGTACGACGTCGGCGCGCGGCCGCCCGGCCTCGTCTGCCCCGGCCCGCGGCGATAGTCTGTGTGAGATGAAACACCCCGGCCGCCGGGGTCGGCAGACGAACCAGGAAGCGACACCATGAATCATGCAGCACTCGCCATCGACGGAGGCCAGACGGGCATCCGGGCCCAGCTGCGCACGCTCGACGGCCCGCCGCCGCCCGGCAGCGGCGCACTGGAGTTCCCGGGACTGCTCACCAGCCGGCCTCTCGCCGATCAGGTGGCCGACGTCGTCCGGCAGGCCGTCTCCGAGACCGGCGCTACGGTCGGCGTCGTCTCCGCGGGGCTGAGCGGGCTCACCGACGGCCGCCGCCTCGCCGACGACCTCTTCAGGGCCACCCGCGACCTCGGCGTCGCCCAGATCAACGTCGCCCACGACTCCGTCACGTCCTACGTGGGCGCCCTCGGAGACAAGCCCGGGGTCGTCGTCGCGGCGGGCACCGGCGTCGTGACGCTCGCCGTCGGCCCGCATCAGATCGCGCGGATCGACGGGTGGGGGTACAGCATGGGCGACGCCGGGAGCGGCTTCTGGATCGGGCAGCAGGCACTGAACGCCGTCATGCGCGCCTACGACGGACGGGGCCGGGCGACGAGCCTGTCCGAGGTGGTCGAAGCGGACCTCGGGGACCTCGAGCACGCCTACGTCGTGCTGCAGAACGACCCGTTCTGGGTGAGCCGGACCGCGGGCTTCGCGGCCCACGTGGCGCGGCTCGCCGAGAAGGACGGCGTGGCCGCGTCCATCTGCCACGCGGCCGCCGACGAGCTGGCCGCCTCGATCGAGGCGGGGCTGCGCAGGGTCGGCCTCGCGGACGTCGAGGACCCGGCGGTCTGCTTCCTGGGCGGGGTCCTGCGCGGCGACCGGATCCGCAGCCGGCTCACGGAGCTGCTGCGCGCGCAGTGGCCGGGAGTCGATGTCCGGGAACCGTCGGCGAACGCGCTCGAAGGCGCGGCCCGACTCCCGTTCATCGCCGGTGACAGCCCCCTGCGCGAGCTGACGGCCACGGTCGACGCCTGAGATCCCCGAAACGCACAAAAAAGCCTGAGCTGCTGACCCAGGAGGTGCCAATATCTCAGGCTCAGGTCAACAGCTCAGGCTTTTTCGACGACGGCCCAAGGCCCTCGAGTACGCGACGGCGCAGGGCCGCCAGATAGCCGACGGCGGGGGCGGGCCGGACAGTAGTCTCCCGCCTCCGGCCGCGCCCGCCGGCCGCTTCTAGTGGAAGAAGTGGCGGGTGCCCGAGGTGAAGTACATCGTGATCCCGGCGGCGTTCGCGGCGGCGACCACCTCCTCGTCGCGGACCGAGCCGCCCGGCTGGACGACGGCCTTCACGCCGGCGTCGATCAGGATCTGCAGGCCGTCCGCGAACGGGAAGAACGCGTCCGAGGCCGCGACGGAGCCGCGGGCCCGCTCCGGGGCGGAGGCGCCCTCGACGTTCTCCGCACCGCCTGCGGCGTCGGCGCCGGACTCCACGGCCACGCCGAGCGTGTTGGCGCGGGTCACGGCCAGACGGCAGGAGTCCAGGCGGTTGACCTGGCCCATGCCGATGCCGACGGCGGCGCCGTCCGCGGCCACGAGGATCGCGTTGGACTTCGCCGCACGCACCGCGCGCCACGCGAAGGCCAGGTCGGCCAGGGTCGCCTCGTCGGCGGCCTCGCCCGCGGCCAGGGTCCAGTTGCCGGGTGCGTCGCCCTCGGCGTCGATCGCGTCGCGCTGCTGCAGCAGTGCTCCGCCGGAGATCTGCCGGGTCTCGGCCGGGCAGCGCTCGTAGCCCTCCGGCAGCTGCAGCAGGCGGATGTTCTTCTTGGCGGAGAGGATCTCCACGGCCTCCGGCTCGAAGCCCGGTGCCACCACGACCTCGGTGAAGATGCCCTTCACAGTCTCCGCCATGGCCTTCGTGACCGGGCGGTTCGCCGCGATCACGCCGCCGAACGCGGAGACCGGGTCCGTGCCGTGCGCCTTGGCGTGGGCGTCGGCGATCGGGTCGGCGGCGCCAGGCGTCGCGACGGCGATGCCGCACGGGTTCGCGTGCTTGATGACGGCGACGGCCGGATCCGCGAAGTCGTAGGCGGCGCGCACGGCGGCGTCGGCGTCGACGTAGTTGTTGTAGCTCATGGCCTTGCCGTGCAGCTGGGTCGACTGGGCGATGCCCGGTCCCGAGCTCAGGTCGCGGTAGAGCGCGGCCGGCTGGTGCGGGTTCTCGCCGTAGCGCAGGACCTGCTGGCGCTCGAGGCTCAGCCCGGAGTACGCCGGCCAGCCCTCGGCGTCCTCGCCCTCGTCGTCGCCGAACTGGGCGGCGGTCCAGGAGGCGACGGCGGCGTCGTACGCGGCGGTGTGCGCGAAGGCGGCGGCGGCCAGACGCTTGCGCTCGGCCAGCGTGAAGCCGCCCGCGGCGGCGGCCTCGACGACGCGGCCGTACTTGGCCGGGTCGACGACGATGCCCACGGACGGGTGGTTCTTCGCGGCGGCGCGCACCATGGAGGGGCCGCCGATGTCGATCTGCTCGACGACGGCATCCGGCTCGGCGCCGGACTTCACGGTGTCGACGAACGGGTACAGGTTCACGACGACGAGGTCGAAGGGCTCGACCTCGAGGTCCTCGAGCTGCTTGACGTGGTCGTCGAGCCGGCGGTCCGCGAGGATGCCGGCGTGCACGCGCGGGTGCAGGGTCTTGACGCGGCCGTCGAGGCACTCGGGGAAGCCGGTGATCTCGGAGACTTCGGTGACGGGCACGCCGGCGGCCGCGATGCGGGAGGCGGTCGAGCCCGTGGAGACGATGGAGACGCCTGCAGCGTGCAGGCCCTGCGCCAGTTCCTCCAGCCCGGTCTTGTCGTAGACGGAAATCAGGGCCCGGCGGATGGTGACGCGGTCCAGGGCGGTTTCGCTCACAGATGTCTCCTGCGTTGAGTGGTCTTCGGGTCGGTCCACCCAGTCTAACGGCGCGGCGGCCGCCGCAGAGAAGTGTTGCCCCGGCGGCGGTCCGGCGCCTCCCGCGTCCTACTCGGCGGCTTCGGTGATCATCTCCCCGTCCGGCGCCACGACGTACCAGACCTCGTTGACGCCCTGCCCGTTCACATCGCCCGGCGCCATGTCCTGGGCGAAGTAGTAGAGCGGCATGCCCTCGAGCGTGAGCTGCAGCTGGCCGTCGGGCGATTCGATGGTGCCGACCTCGCCCGTGATCGAGTCGTCGACGGCGGGTTCCTCGCCCGCGGCCACGGCGATCGGCCACGCCTCGAGGCAGTCGCCCGTGCAGGCGCTCTCGTCCGCACCCGCGGTGTCGTTGGTGAAGTAGTAGAGCGTCATACCCTCGCCGTCGGTGACGATCGTGCCGAGGTCGGTCTCGGCGGCGCCCAGGTCGACGGCCTCCGTCATCCCCTCATCCGGCGCCTGCGTGGTCTCGGTGTCGCCGCCCCCGCCGCCGTAGCCGCCGCCCGCACCGCCGCCGCCGTCGGCGCAGCCGCTGAGCAGCAGCCCGCCCGCCGCGAGCAGCGCGGTCCAGCGGAGGGCCGCGCGCGTCGTCGTGTTGATCCTGGTGGTCCTCATGATGCGAAACCTCCCGCTGCGAGGGGTCGGTCGCGGACCCGGCAGGTGCGCGGGTCCCCCGGCCCTCTCTTCAACAATAGGCCGGGCGGCGCGGGGCCGGAACCCCGCGACGGAGCTTATCCGACGGCCTCGGCGTCGAATTCGACCAGATCCGGGAAGTGCTCCTGCAGCTGCTCCTCGGTGAGGCACTTCTGGAGGAGCTTCTCCGCGTGGTCCTCGTCGGAGACGAACGCCACCAGGTGAAGCCGTTTGCGGTCGAGCTCCTGCCGCACCCCGATCACCGCGGCGATCAGCGTCCGGTAGTACTGCTTCACCGTGTCCTCCCAGCCGTGCTCGGCGGCCGCCTCGTTCAGGCGCTCGTTCCAGGCCTCCACGTGGTCCTCGTCGAAGAGGTCCATCGAGCACCAGTGCCACGAGCTCGCGTCCCAGCGCCGCGAGTAGAAGCCGCCGCCCTCCTCCACCGGTGCGTCCAGCGCCTCCAGTACGACCTCGTCGCCCGCCAGGATGCCCGTCTCGCCGGACGCCTCGGAACCGGCCGGGCGGGTGCCGTCCGACCTGAGGTCGGCGGCCTCGTCGACCAGTTCGCCGCTCGTGTCCGAGTCCTCGTCGCCCATGTCGTCGATGGCGGTGTCGACGACGTCGTCCGCGTTGTCGGCACCGTCCGAGTCGTCGTCGTCTTCGCCGTCCCCGCCTTCGTCCTCGGGGAGCCCGGGCAGAGCACCGTCCTCGGCGTCGGCGGCCAGCTCCTGGTCGTAGGCCTTGAGCTGGCGCTCCTCGTCGCTCAGGTCGCGGTCCAGCGCCTGCTCGGAATTCAAACCGAGGACGGGGAGCCGCAGCGGCTCGTCGGCGGCGACGTCTGCGGCGTCGGGCGCGGTGGCAGTGACCTCCAGCGCCAGGCCGTAGAAGGTCTGTCCGGGGTGATCCGAGACCACTTCCCGCGCAATGCGTACCGCCGCGGAACGGATCTCGCGTTCTAGGAGATTCCAATCGAGTTCCATAACCAGACACTACCGCCAGATGGTGTGACTTGGCACTCCTTCCGGGTCAGATTAATTCGATCGTGCCCGTCGGGCGGTCGGCGATCCGCCGCCCGCGGCGCTCGCCAGCGTGGATCCGGGCCACGGGGACCGAGGAGGACACGCGGTACCCCGGGCAACAGTCGAGGCGGCCCGGTTGGGGAACCGGGCCGCCTCGTCGACACGCCGTGCGGGGTCCGCGGCGCCGTCGTACTGCACGGCGCGCGGAGGGCGGTCAGCCTGCGAAGGCCTCCGAGACCTTGGTGATCAGCTGGTAGAGGCCCAGCCAGATGAACAGGGCGGCGGTGATGACCAGCGCCGTGTTGGTGTACCAGCGGTTCCGCCACTCGGCCGGGATCCCCCACCTGGTGCCGTTGAGCAGCGGCAGGAGGGTGATGGCGAGGAACGGCATGAACAGCGAGCCCATGACGCCGTAGGCGAGCACCAGGCCGATCGGCTTGCCCAGCAGGAGCAGCAGCATCGGCGGGAACGTCAGCCAGATCAGGTAGAAGCGGAAGTACTTGCCGTGGGCCTTCGCGTCCTTGTGGTCCGAGCCCTTGCCGCGGAAGTTCGCCCAGAAGTCGGCGAACATCAGCGAGACGCCGTTCCACACGCCGATCATCGAGGAGAACGCGGCGGCGAAGAAGCCGATCAGGAAGACCTTGGCGATCACGACGCCGTACTCGACCTCCAGCACCCCGGTCAGGTCCAGCAGCCCCTGGTCGCCCGAGGAGACGGCGACGCCGGCGGTCCGGACGACCTCGGCGCCGACGATCATCATCGCGATCACGAAGATGCCGGTCATGACGTAGGCCATGGTGTTGTCCAGGCGCATCACGCGCATGAACTTGGGCTTGTACCAGCCCTTCTCGCGCAGCCAGTAGCCGTAGGCGGCCAGGGTGATCGTGCCGCCGACGCCGCCGGCGAGTGCCAGCGTGTAGAGCAGGCCGCCCTCAGGCAGGAGCGGGACGAAGCCGGTGAACATCTCCGGGATGTTCGGCACCGCGATGATCGCGAGGCCGACGATGGTGAAGAACATGATGCCGACGAGGATCGCGGTGATCTTCTCGAAGACGGCGTAGCGGTTCATCCAGACCAGGGCGAAGCCGAGCAGCGCCGTCCCGATCGCGAACACCCAGAGCGGGACCGCCGGGAACAGCGCGGCGAGCGGCAGCGCCGTCGACGACATCGCCGAGGCGCCGTACACGAAGCCCCAGATGACGATGTAGGGGCCGAAGTACCAGAGCGGCCAGCGGCCGAGCTTGCGCCAGCCCTCGAGGATCGTGTTGCCGGTGGTGATCGAGTAGCGTGCGGTGCCCTCGACGAGGACGACCTTGAGGATGACGCCGACGACGACGGCCCACAGGAGGCCGTAGCCGTAGCGCGAGCCGGCGGCCAGGGTGGCGACCATGTCCGCGGCGCCGACGCCGGTGGCGGCGACGACCAGGCCGGGGCCGACGACCTTCCACTTCTTCGGCGGCTCGAGATCGGAGGCGGGTGCGAAGCCGCCTGGTGGGGCCGGGTTGTTCGGCCCGGTACCGGAGTTCGCTTCGTTGCTCACGAGTGCTGGATTCCTCCTCGGTGGGTGGCCGGCGCGCGCTCCGCCCCCGTTGCGCGCCGTGGTGATGCCCCGCGCTGTCGGCGCGGAGGTGTCGGGCCCCGTCGTCGCGCTGGGCTCCAGCGCGCCGAACGTGACCGAGGACAGCATAGCCAGTGTCGCCGGTCATACCGGAAACCCCTGCGGCCGATACGCTGGAGGGGTGCCGCAAAAGCGGCGCGCCCGCACCGGAAATCCAAGGGAACGCCGTTGACGAACGAATACCGCAAGCTCCCCACCGGGGCCTCCGTGGTGCAGAACCTGCCGTGGCGCTGGAACGTCCAGGGGAAGATCTTCCTGATCGGCGGCCTGGGCTTCATGTTCGATGCCTGGGACGTCACACTCAACGGCGCCCTCATCCCCCTCGTGAGCGAGGAGTGGGGTCTGGAGCGCAGCACCGCCGCCCTGCTGAGCACGGCGAACCTGATCGGCATGGCCGTCGGGGCCTTCGCCTGGGGCACGATCGCCGACCGGGTGGGCCGGAAGAAGGCCTTCACCTGGACGCTGCTGCTCTTCTCGCTCTTCACGGTCGCGGGCGCGCTCGCCCCGTCGTTCGAGCTCTTCGTGCTGTTCCGGTTCCTCGCCGGCGTCGGCCTCGGCGGCTGCATCCCGGTCGACTACGCGCTCGTCGGCGAGTTCACGCCCGCGAAGGCCCGCGGCAGGGTGCTGACCGCGATGGACGGCTGGTGGCCGATCGGCGCCGCGCTGGCCTTCTTCGTGACGGCCGTCATCCAGTCGACGACGGAGAACTGGCGGCTCGTCCTCGTGGTGATGGTGCTGCCGGCGCTGCTGGTGTTCTGGGTGCGGCGCGGGGTCCCGGAGTCGCCCATGTACCTGATCCGCCAGGGCCAGAGCGCGCGGGCTGCGAAGGTCATCGACGACCTCGTCGCGCGCACCGGCGGCCCCGACACCCCGTACACGCTGCCGGATCCGCAGGACGCCCCGCGCTTGTCGGCCGGGTCGGTCGGCGAGCAGCTGGCCAAGGTCTGGCGGTACGACTGGAAGATCACCACGGCGGCGTGGTCGCTCTTCTTCTCCATCCTGCTGGTCTACTACCTGGCCCTGACCTGGATGCCGACGATCCTGGCCGACGCCGGCATGAGCCAGGTCCGCTCCTTCTTCAGCACCGCCGGCATGGCCGCCGTCGGGCTGCTCGGCGTCGTCGTCTCGGCGCTGCTGGTCGAGCGCGTCGGACGCAAGTGGCTGCTCGGCGTCTCGGGTCCGCTCGCCGCCCTCATCCTGATCATCACGTCGTTCACGCTCGGCGACCCTTCCGTCGCGGTCGTGTGGCTGCTGGTCTTCGGCTTCGTGATCCAAATTGCCATACCCGTTCTCTACGCTTACGTCTCAGAGCTCTACCCCACGGATCTCCGCGGTTCCGGTTTCGGGTGGGCCTCGACGTTCAGCCGGGTCGGCGCAGGTGTGGGCCCGCTGGTCTTCGCGGCCGCCTGGCCCGTCATCGGTCTGGCGAACTCGTTCCTAGTCGCAGCGGTATTGGTTGTCGCTTCGGTCTTGTGGATGAGCCGGTTCGCGCCGGAGACTAGGGGCAGGGTTCTGGACTAGAACCGCCAGAGGGCCGCCGCCCTCAGCTAGGAGGATGCCATGTACGACCCGAACCAGTCCTACACCGTCACCGCGTCGGAGAGCCGCTTCGTCGTGGTCTTCGACACCGACGACGCGACCGCTCTCGCCCAGGAGGCGCCGGGCCTGCTCAGCGCCGAGGGCTTCGGCACCGATACCTACTTCCCCCGTCTCGGCATCGCGGTGGTCGACGGCGAGGCGGCGAAGGTGGGCGCCTTCCAGGCCCGCAACGTCGAGGCCCGCCGCGGCATGCACGTCGTCCCGGAGCTGACCTACCACGCCCTCGCGCCGGAGAGCTCCGGACCGGTTGCGGCCTCGTTCGCCGACACCGACCAGCTGACGTGGGGCGTCCAGGCCGTCCGCGCCGTCGAGTCCGGCTACACGGGCGCGGGCATCCGGGTCGCCGTGCTCGACACCGGGTTCGACGTCGACCACCCGGACTTCGCCTCGCGCACCGTGACGGCGGAGTCGTTCGTCGCCGGCGAGGACGCCCGCGACGGCCACGGCCACGGGACGCACTGCATCGGTTCGTCGTGCGGCCCCCGCGACCTCGACGGCGGCCGCGGCTACGGCGTCGCCCCGGGCGCGGAGATCTACTCGGGCAAGGTGCTGGGCAATTCGGGCTCCGGCTCGGACACGTCGATCCTCTCCGGCATCGACTGGGCGCTGGAGAACGAGTGCGCGATCATCTCGATGTCGCTCGGCGCGAACGTCCGAGAGGTCCACCCGCCGTACGTGGCCGCCGGGCGCCAGGCGCTCGCACAGGGCTCGCTGATCATCGCGGCCGCGGGCAACAACGCCCGCCGCAGCTCGGGCAACGACGGCTTCGTCGGCACCCCGGCGAACAGCCCCTACGTGATGGCCGTCGGCGCCCTCGACAGCCAGCTCGCCGTCGCCGACTTCTCGGCGCGCACGCTGCCGGGCCGCGGCGGCCAGGTCGACGTCGCCGGCCCCGGCGTGGACGTCTACTCGTCGTGGCCGGGCGAGCGGCGCTACAACACCATCAGCGGCACCTCGATGGCGACGCCGCATGTCGCCGGCGTGGCCGCCCTACTCGCGGAGGCCACCGGATTCCGCAGCCGGGAGCTGTGGGCGGAGATCGTCCAGGAGGCCGAGCGCCTGCAGCTGCCGTCCGTCGACGTCGGCTCGGGGCTGGCGGTCGGCCCTCCCCCGCATCTCGCCTGACTGTTGCCTGTGAGTTGCACGGAAACGGCGGGGGCCCGTCGGGACGTGTGGAATGCTGGTCTCCGGCACAACTACCTCACGGAGCGTGAACAACAAGACAGTGGACAGATCCTCTGCCCTTCCCCGTTCGACTGATTCGATATCATCTGCGGGGGTGAATACACCGTGTTGGAGCCTCTCCTGATCCTCCTGCTCGGCGTCGTCGTCATGTCGGTGATCATTGCCGCCAACGGCTACTTCGTCGCCCAGGAGTTCGCCTACATGTCGGTGGACCGCACCCGGCTGGCCGCCCAGGAACGGGCCGGGGACAAGATCGCCGGGCGCGCTCTCAAGGTCACCCGGCGCACCTCCTTCATGCTTTCCGGCGCTCAACTCGGCATCACCGTGACCGGCCTGATGGTCGGATACGTCGCCGAGCCGCTGATCGGCCGTTCACTCGGCGAGATGCTCGGCGACGTCGGCGTCCCGGCGGCCGTCAGCATCTCCATCGGCACCGTGCTGGCCCTCGCCGTCGCGACGATCGTGCAGATGATCTTCGGCGAGCTCTATCCGAAGAACCTCGCCATCGCGGCCCCGGAGCCTCTGGCCCGCCGGCTCGCAGGGTCGACGCTGATCTATCTCACGGTCTTCGGCTGGCTCATCACGGTCTTCGACCACGCGGCGAACGCCTTCCTGCGCCTGTTCCGGATCGAGCCGGTGCACGACCTCGATACGACCGCCACGGCCAAGGATCTGGAGCAGATCGTCGCCGACTCGCGCGAGAGCGGGGACCTCCCCGAAGAGCTCTCGATGCTGTTGGACCGCATCCTCGATTTCCCGGATCGCGACGTCGAACACGCCATGATCCCCCGGACACACACCGGCCTGGTGGCTCCGGAGACCACTGCGGCGGAGATCCGGGCGTTGATGGCGGAGGCCCACTCGAGGTACCCGGTCCTCTCCGGCGACGAGCCCGTGGGTGTCGTCCACATGGACGACCTGCTCAAGACCCCGGTCGAGGAGACCACCACCGCGAAAGAGCTCATGCGGCCGGCACTGGTCCTGCCGACGCTGATGTCCCTGCCGGACGCGCTGGGTGAGCTGGTGGGCTCCCAGAACGAGCTGGCCTGCGTCATCGATGAGCACGGCGGCTTCGTCGGCGTGCTCTCCATCGAGGACCTGGCGGAGGAACTCGTCGGCGAGATCACCGACGAGCACGACGCCCTGCCGTCGGCCAGCATCGAAACGATCGAGCACCGTCGCTCCTGGCAACTGACGGGCGACGTCCACCTCGACGAATTCCAGCGCGCCATCGGGCACGACCTTCCCGAGGGCGACTACGAGACCGTCGCCGGATTGCTGATCGCCGAGCAGGGCGGTCTTCCGGAGCCGGGCACCACCGTGACCGTGGATCTGCCGCAGGAGGCGAACGACCTGGTCTCCGAGAAACCGGTGCGGCGGACGCTGGAGGTCCAGGTGCTCTCCGTGGCCCGTCACGTGCCGAACGAATTGTCAGCACGGGTGTTGGAGACGGACGAGACCGAGCCCGACGAGAACAACCTCGACGATGGCGCTAACGAAACCACGGCTCGCGGCGGGGAGGTGCAGAAATGAACGACCCTCTCATCGTCACCCTGGTGACCCTCGGGCTGATCGTCCTCAGCGCCTTCTTCGTCGTCGTCGAATTCGCCCTCCTGAGCGCCCGGCACCACCGGCTGGAAGAGGAGGCGGCGACGAGCCGTTCCGCGCGGGCCGCCCTGCGCGGCGTCAACGAGCTGACCATGATGCTCGCTGGCGCCCAGCTGGGCATCACCGCGTGCACGTTCGCGCTCGGCGCCGTCACCAAGCCGGCCGTCGACGCGTGGCTGGGTCCGATCCTGCTCTCCTGGGGTCTGCCCGGCCAGCTGGCCGACGGCACGGCTTTCGGCCTGTCCCTGCTGCTGGTGACCTTCCTGCACCTGGTCATCGGCGAGATGGCGCCGAAGTCCTGGGCCATCGCGCATCCGGAGACGTCGGCCAAGCTCGTGAGCATCCCCGCCCGCGGTTTCATCTGGCTGGTGCGCCCGATCCTGGTGTGGGTGAACCACATCGCCAACCGGCTGGTCAGCGCCAGCGGGGTCGCCCCCGTGGACCGCGCGGCCGTCGGCGGCCAGGACATCGACACGATCCGGCAGCTGGTCGAGCAGTCCGCATCCGCCGGCGCCCTCGATCAGGAGTTCGGCAGCCACCTCACCGAGGTCATCAACCTCAAGGATCTGACCATCGCGGAGCTCATCGGGCCGGGGGCGCACCCGACGTCGGTGCCCGCCTCCGCCGTCGTGTCCGATGTTCGGGACGCCGCCGCGGCCTCCGGGCACATGCGGATCCTCATCGAGTCCGAGGCGTCCGGGGCGCCGAGCCTGGTCCACGTCCGCGACACGCTGCTCGAACCGTCGGACCGCCCCATCCGCGAGCTGGTCCGCCCCGCGTTCGCGCTGGACGCGGAGACCCCGGTCTACGAGGCTCTGGCCGCGGTCCGCAGGGAGAGCGAGCAACTGGTGGCGGTGCTCCGCGACGACCGCCTGATCGGCGTCGTCAGCCTGACGGACATCGTCAAGCGCGTCCTGCCGAAGGATTCCGTGTTGCGCGGGACGGGCGGGAGCTGACGGCCGGGACCTCTGGTCGTCCGGCGGGCCCGGCGGTACGCTGGCCCCGTGAGTGATGAACCGGCAGCAGACGCAGGGCCCGCCGACGGCGGCGTCGAGTGGATCGTCACCGTCGAGGAGACCTACCGCGAGCAGATCGGAGATGTGACCGCCGCCCTCGAGTCAGCCGGTCTGCGGGTGGAGCGCGTCCTGAAAACGCTCGGGATCGTCTGCGGCAGTGCCGACGGCGACTGCCGCGTGGTGTTCGCTCGCGTGGAGGGCGTCGCGTCGGTCGACGCCCAGCGACGGGTCCGGATCGCTCCCCCGGACTCCGACCTGCAGTAGCCGCAATCAACCAACATCAGACGGCGCGGGCCGTCAACCAAGGAGTCACGGTGCACCACAGCACGTCCGCGCCCGAACGCGTCGCCATCGTCACCGGCGCAAATCACGGTATCGGAGCCGCCATCGCCGAACGCTTGGCAGCCGAAGGGTGCGCAGTCCTCATCACGTATCTGCGCCTGCAGGCACCCGAACACGAGCCTGAGGCACTGCGGAACAGCCACGCCCGCGATGCGAACGCGGTCGTGGCCGGCATCGAACATCGAGGAGGCCTCGCCTTCGCCGTGGAGGCCGACCTGGCCGACGGCGCCTCCGTCCCGCGCTTATTCGACGCCGCCGAGGAACGCTGGGGCGGAGTCGACATCATCGTCAACAACGCGACCTCCTCGCTCCAGGACACCTTCGTCAACGCCGATACCGACTGGGCGGGACGCCGGCTGCATCGGGTCACACCGGAGACCTACGACCGGCAGTTCGGGGTCGACGCCCGCGCCGGGGCGCTGATGATCGCTGAGTTCGCCGCCCGTCTCCAGGCCCGCGGCGGCGACTGGGGCAGGATTATCTCGCTGACCTCGGGCGGCGAGAAGGGCTTCCCGGGCGAGGTCTCCTACGGCGCTGCGAAGGCGGCACTGGTGAACTACACGCTGGCGGCGAGTCTGGAACTGAGTTCGTTCGGCGTCACGGCAAACGCCATCCACCCGCCGGTCACTGACACGGGCTGGGTCAACGACACGGTTCGGGAGGCGGTCGCGGCGGACATCAACTTCTTCTCCGTCGCCGACCCGGCGGAGGTGGGCGATCTGGCAGCGTTCCTGGTCTCGGAGGCCGGCCGCCGGGTGACCGGAAACGTCATCCGCATGGGGTAGATCTGTCACCGTGGCCGCTGCTTGCCCGTCACTCCCCCGCTGCCGGGTTCCTGGTGCATCACGGTCATCGTGTGCCGGTAGCTCTCGGCGATCAACTCCCGCAGCACGTCGAGGTCGACGTCGGCCAGTTTGTTCACGTACACGCACGCGACGCTCCGCTTGTGCTTGCCCAAGCGGGAGAGCAGCGGCTCGGCGCCGTCGTGGGACCCCAGGACGTAGAGCACCAGGTTCGCCTTCCGCGGGGAGAAGCCCACGGCGGGGGCGTCGCCCTCGCGGCCGGAGGCGTAGCGGTAGTGGTAGGCGCCGAAGCCGATGATGCTCGGGCCCCACATGACCGGCTCCCGGCCCGTCGCCTCGGTGAAGAGCGACAGCAGGCGCTCGGCGTCGGCGCGGCGGACGGGGTGCTCGACGGCAGCGACGAACGCCTGCGGATCCGCGTCGGTGGGAAGCATCTTCACGGGGTCTCCTCGATTCGGCGCACCGGTCGTCTCCAGCGTAGCCCTGGAACCGCGCCCGTCGAAGCACGGGCCGTCGACCGCACCGCATTGCCGCGGCGCCGAGTACTGCGCACAATGAGGTCATGACAACGGTCCCGTTCCCGCCCTGGCCAGCTGTTCCGCCGGCACACGGCGCGGTCCTGCTGCGGTCCGTCCGTGCCGGCGACGCCGCCATGGCCCGCGAGCTGTCGACCGACGCGTACCTTCCCACGATTGGCACGCTCCCGCCGAACGCCGACGAGGCGGCGGCGCTCGCGTGGGTCGAGCGGCAGCAGCAGCGGTACGCGGACAACGTGGGCTTCTCCTTCACCATCGCGGAGGCGGCGACCGACACGGCCATCGGCCACTGCGGGCTGTGGCTCGGCGAGCTCTCCGCGGGCCGGGCCAGCGCCGGCTATGCGATCGTCCCATCGGCGCGCGGCAAAGGGCGGGCCACCGAGGCGCTCATCGCGCTCACGCGCTTCGCCTGGAGTATCGAGCAGCTGCACCGCATCTCGCTGTACATCGAGCTCTGGAACGTCGGCTCGATCAGGACGGCGGAACGGGCGGGCTACCACGCCGAGGGGCTCCTGCGCAGCTATCAGCTGATCGGCGGCGTCCGCCGCGACATGCTGCTCTACGCCGCCGTGCGCCCGTAGACGACCTCGTCCCAGGCGGCGCGACGGGCGGTGGCGGGCGCGTCATCCGGCCGCCGCGGCGCCTAAGCCTGCCGCGCGGCCAGATCCGCCAGGACCTCGATGAGCAGCCGGCGCTCCTCGATCTTGATGCGCTCGTGCAGCGACTCCTCCGTGTCGTCGTCGAGCACCTCGACGGCTCGCTGCGCGAGGATGGGCCCGGTGTCCACGCCGGCATCGGCGATGTGGACGGTGCAGCCGGTGACCTTCACGCCGTAGGCGAGGGCGTCGCGCACGCCGTGCGCGCCCGGGAACGAGGGCAGCAGGGCCGGGTGCGTGTTGAGGTACGTGCCGTCGAAGGCGTCGACGAACTCCTCGCCGACGATGCGCATGAAACCGCTGGAGACGACGTAGTCGGGCGCGTAGGACAGGCACTTGGCGGTCAGCGCGTGGTTCCACTCGCCGCGGTCCGCATAGTCCTTGAAGTTCACCTCGAACGTCTCGATCCCGGCGGCCGCCGAGCGGGCCAGGCCCTGCGTGCCTGGCCGGTCGGCGCCGACGGCGGCGATCTCGACGTCGAGGTCGCCCGCGGCGACGGCGTCGATGACGGCCTGGAGGTTGGAGCCGGTTCCGGAGATGAGAGCCACGATTCGCATGCGCACCAGCTTATCGGGCTACGCTTCCACTATGAGCACGCGTGAAGACAACTCTGCTGAGAACCCCGGCTGGGTGCCGGACTCGAAGGACTGGACCTGGGTCATCACCGACGCCTGCCCCGACTGCGGCGCGGACGTCTCGACGATGACGGTCCACGACGTGGCCGCGGCCCTGCGCGAGAGCCTGCCGGACTGGCGCGCCCTGCTGATCGACACCGCCGACGACGACGCCGCCCTGCGCGTGCGCCCCGCGGAGAACGTCTGGTCGCCGCTGGAGTACGCGGCCCACGTGCGCGACGTCTTCCGGATCATGCACTACCGCCTGGACCTGATGCTCCGCGAGGAGACGCCGACCTTCCCGGACTGGGACCAGGACGCGACCGCCGACGAGGACCGCTACCGCGAGCAGGACCCGCGCACGGTCGCGATCCAGCTGGCTTCCGCCGGCCGCGGCCTGGCCGACGCCTTCGACGCGGTCCTGACGCGGGATCTGGGCCGCCGCGGGCTGCGCAGCAACGGATCCGAGTTCACGGTCGAGACGCTCGGCCGCTACGCCTGGCACGACATCGCCCACCACCTGCACGACGTCGGGGCGCGGTAGCCGCTACGGACGGGCCTCCGGCGGGGCGGACCCGTCCACGGGCCGGGCGTCCTCGCGCCCGGGCGCGGCCGCGGTGCCCGTCACCGCCGTCGTGTTGCGGATGAACACGACGAGCCAGCTGAAGACGATGCCGGCCGCGGCGAGCTCCAATGCCGTGAGGTTGTAGTAGCGCAGCGGGAACCAGAGGTACGCGGCCCCGCCGAGCAGCACGGTGGAGACGTAGGTGAACACGTAGAAGGCCCGCGGGTACCCGGGCGCCCACAGCGGGATGCCGAGCAGGAGCACCAGGAGGATCGCGGCGAGGAGCCGGACGAAGAAGGTGTGCACG
The DNA here is from genome assembly GCF_014651715.1 of Zhihengliuella salsuginis. GTDB lineage: Bacteria > Actinomycetota > Actinomycetes > Actinomycetales > Micrococcaceae > Zhihengliuella > Zhihengliuella salsuginis. The sequence continues at coordinate 23,159 of NZ_BMXK01000009.1, read as the reverse complement.
GGTTCGGAGACGTGCAGCGAGACGAGCCCGATGCCCACCATGCACATGCCGATCCCGATCAGGCACCAGCGGACCACCCGGGCGCGCGGGCGCAGGAAGCGGCGCCGCGCACGGCCGGCCGCCTCGTCCTGGCGGTCGCGGGCGGCGGCCCACCGGGTGAGGTCCCGGGTGACGAACGCGGCGAGCGTCGTGAGGATGATGCCGGAGGTGGTGATGGTGGTGTTGAACGTCCAGAACGACGTCAGACCGGCCGTCCCGGTGCCCAGCTCGCTGAACATGATGTGCCACCACAGGGGGTTCTCGGCGGCGAGCATGCTGACCAGCATGCCGGAGGCCATGAAGACCGCCAGCAGGAGGGCCAGGGCGGACGCGTTGATGCGCGAGCCCGAGTCGTAGGCGGCGTACGCGGCGATGCCGGCGGCGATCGCGAGCATGACGCCGCCGGCGTAGGAATCCACCGTGAGGCCGAAGAACGCGTCCTGGAAGATCCGGAACACCACCAGGGACGACATGACGGCGATCGACGCGTGGACCACCACCAGCGCCGCCCCGTCCAGGATCTGCCGGGCCAGCGGCCGGGCGGACAGCCAGGAGTGGGTGCCCCGGATGGTCTGCAGGTAGCCGGCCACGAAGCCCGCACCCGCGGCGGTCCCGGAGGTCACGGCCGCGAACACGGCGACGGAGCGGTCGCCGGCCAGCGGCGGCCGGTAGCCCTCGAAACCGATGAGCCCGACGACGAGCGCGACCAGCGCCGCGACGCCGCCGGCCAGGAGCGCCCGGGACTCGACGAGGGCCGGCGCCGGCGTCCGCCCGTGCTCCCCGCCGGTTCCTCCGCTCCTGCGGGGATCAATGATCGGCATGCTCCGCTCCCTCCCCTCGGCGTGGCCTCTCCAGATGCCTATCGTGGCACGGACCGGACCTGTCCGTCAGCGTCGCCGCGAGTCGTCGTCCAGCACCGGGTCGGGGACGAGGAGCGGGCCGGAGAGCGAGCCGAGCATGGTGCCGACGGCGACCTCGGCGCCCACGAACGCGGCGGTCATCCAGAGGTCCGGGCCGATCTCCGTGAGCCGCCCCAGACCGATCGAGCCCATCGAGATCCAGCTGCCGACCATGGAGACGACCCCGGCCCCGGCGCCGACGAACGCCCCGAGCAGCAGGGTGGAGAGTGCCAGCGAGAGCCAGCGGTACGGGACCTTGAGCGCGCACCAGTCGTCGAGGTGGTCCTCCCCCTCGCGGACGAACCACCAGCCGGCCAGGAAGCCGCCGACGACCGGCAGGGCCATGAGCATCCACGCCGAGGCGAGCACGTCGCCGGTCGGCAGCGCCGCGAGCAGCGGGACGGCCGGCAGCGGGCCGACCGTGGTCTCCAGCGTGCTCAGCGTGGAACCGACGCCGAGGCTGAAGCCGCCGCCGGAGATCCACGCGAGGGCGTAGAACGCGAAGTTGGGGATGAGGCCGAGCTGGCCGACCGTGAGGAGGATGCCCCCGATGACCCCGGTGCCCAGCTGCTGGTAGACGTTCGACATCTCCGCCCAGTGCGCGCCGAGGCTGATCGCCAGGACGAGGGAGGCCAGCGCGAGGGCCGCGAAGTAGCCGAGGACGCTCGCCCGGATGACCGCCCACGCGTAGGAGCCGGCCCAGCGCGCGTGCTGGCTCGTGGTGGCGATCCAGTCGACGAGGTCCACGCCCACGAGGCGCGCCCACGACCCGGCCTCCCGGCGGCAGCCGATGACGACGCCGGCGCCGGCCACGACGAGCGGGATCAGGCCCGCGGCGGTCAGGGGGACCGCGACCTCGTCGGTCGGGACGGCGAAGCCGGTGAAGAGGCCGAAGAGCGCGTACGCGCCGAGCGCCCCGGCCAGCCCCTGCCAGAGCTGGTCGGTGTAGGAGGCCCGGGCGATGCGGCGGCCGGCCCGCCACGAGAGCAGGAACGGCACGAGTGCCAGGCCGAGCGGCGTGAGCGAGAGCGTGCCGGTGAGGGCGGCGCCGCCGTCGTCCGGGATGCTCATCTGCAGCGGGACACCGTGCATGAGCAGCCAGGCCTGGCCGCAGAGGCGGAAGAGGTTGTCGAGGGCCAGGTCCTCGAACCCGCCGGCGAACCAGACGGCGACCAGCGGGATCACGACGAGCAGGGCCGAGATGATGGCGCTCTGGAGCAGCTCGAAGGCGCCCTGGAGCCACAACGGCATCGGGATGCCCTCGTGCAGTGCGGTGCGCGCGCGTTCTGACAGGCTCTGCTTGTTCATCGTTTCCAATCGTGCCACCTGCGGTGCGCGGCGGACCCGAACGACTCGGGCGAAGCGCCGCGGGTGGTGGAACTCTCTGGCTCAGACGAGCTCGGTGATCCCCTTCACGAGAGTCATGATGGCACCGGCGAAGGCCAGCAGGAGCACGAAGAGGCGCGCGTTCCGGTCGGAGATGTAGCGGCCGAGCCATTCCCCGCCGAAGATGCCGATGACGATCGCGAGCACCATCAGGATCCACATCCACCAGTCGAGCACCGGTGTCCGGGCCGGATCGACGATCAGCTTGGCCACCACGGTGGCGCTGGCGACCGACGCGAAGAACGGCTGCAGGGTGGCGGCGAACGAGCGCTGCGGCCACCGCGCGAGCACGGCGTAGGCGCTGACGGCGGGGCCGCCCACGCCGGCCATCGCCGTCGTCGCCCCGGAGAGCCAGCCGGCCACGGCGCGGGCCGGCTTGCCCGTCACGACGACGTCGGCGCGCGAGAGCAGCAGCGACGCGAGCAGCGCCAGGAGCACCAGGGCGCCGATCACGGTGGAGAGGACCCCGCTCGGCATGATGGCGGCGATGAGGGCGCCCGGGACGACGCCGATGAGGGCGGAGACCACCAGCCAGCGGTACATCGACCAGTCGATGTCCCGCCAGACGCGCGGGATGATCAGCAGCGACGAGGCCGTGCCGAAGACGTTGATGAGGAAGACGCCGAGGTGCGGGCCGAGCAGCAGCACCAGGAACGGGGAGACCAGCATCGCGAACCCGAGGCCGGCGACGCGCTGGGCGACCGCACCGATCACGATGAGGCCCAGCACGAGCAAGAATATCGACGCTTCCACCCGCTCAGCCTAGCCGCGCCCGGGCCGCCGGGCTGCTTCGGTCCGACACGAAGTGTTCACCGGCGCTGCGGGCCTCGTTCACCGTCCCGCAAGTCCGGCCCGCCACGCTGGGGAGCGTGAAGGTTGCTGTGATTGCAGAATCGTTCCTCCCCCACATGAACGGCGTGACCAACTCCGTGCTGCAGTTGCTGAAGCATCTGCGCCGCGAGGGGCACCAGGCCGTCATCGTCGCCCCCGCCACGAGCTGGGCCGGCCCCGCATGGGCCGCCGAGCGGGCCCCGGCGTCGGTCGAGGGCTTCGAGGTGCACGCCCTGCCGGCCCTGCCCCTCTCCGGCTACGCGAACGTCCGCGTCGCCGCGGGCACGGTCAGCCGGGTGCGCCGCCTGCTCGAGCGCATCTCCCCCGACGTCGTCCACGTCGCCAGCCCGTTCGTGCTGGGCTGGCGGGCCATCCAGGCCGCCAACCAGCTGGGCCTGCCGACCGTGTCCGTCTACCAGACGGAGATCCCCGCCTACGCCCAGCGGTACGGCGCGCCGTGGCTGGAGCAGCTGCTCTGGAACCACGTGCGGACCATGCATTCGGCGTCCACCGTCAATCTGACCCCGAGCAGCTACTCGATGAACCAGCTCGTCGAGGCCGGCGTCCCGCGGCTGAAGATGTGGCGGCGCGGCGTCGACACGGAGCGGTTCACGCCGGCGCGGCGCTCGGGCGAGCTGCGCCGCCGCCTCGCTCCGAACGGGGAGCGCCTCATCGGGTTCGTCGGGCGCCTCGCCGCGGAGAAGCAGGTCGAGGACCTCGCGGTGCTGGCGGACCTGCCGGACACGCGCCTGGTGATCGTCGGCTCGGGGCCGCTGAAGGCGCAGCTGCAGGAGCTGCTGCCGGACGCGCACTTCGCCGGATTCCTCGGCGGCGACGAGCTCGGCGAGATGGTCGCGAGCCTGGACATCTTCGTCCACCCGGGCGAGTCGGAGACCTTTTGCCAGACCATTCAGGAGGCCATGGCGTGCGCGGTGCCGGTCGTCGCGGTCGGCCGCGGCGGCCCGCTCGACCTCGTCGACAACTCCCGCACCGGCTGGCTGTACGCGCCGGGCCTGCTGGGCGACCTGCGCGGCCACGTCACGGACCTCGCGTACGACGACGCCAAGCGCCAGGCGTTCGCGTCGGCGGCCTGGGCCTCGGTCCAGGGGCGGACGTGGCCTGCGCTGTGCGACGAGCTGCTCGGGCACTACCGCTCAGCGATCGCGGCCGCCGACGCCCGGGTCTGACCGCCCGACCGCCGGCACCCGAACTCCACGGCCGCCCGGCCTGTGACACTTGACACACATCGGGCGGCCTCCTAATCTAGAGGACGTTATACGAATAACCAACCGTCGAACCACCCCCACCCGAAGGGACCCCGCCCAGTATGAGCCGCAAGAAGCAGTCGCCGACGATGTGGGAGGTCGCGGAGCGCGCCGGCGTCTCGCAGGCGACCGTCTCACTGGTCCTCAACGACGTCGACGGCGGGCGGGTTGCGCAGGCGACCCGGGAGCGAGTGCGCAGGGCCGTAGAGGAGCTCGGCTACCGCACCAACGCGTTCGCCAAGTCCCTCCGGAGCGGCGAGTCGGGCATGATCGGCTTCATCTCCGACGAGGTCGCCAGCGCCCCGTTCGCCGGCAAGCTTCTCAAGGGGGCCCAGCTGCGAGCCTGGGAGTCCGGAAACGTCATCCTGAGCGTGGACACCTTCGGCGAACGGACGCTGGAGAAGGCCGCGATCGACATGATGCAGTCCTACCGTGTGCGCGGCGTCATCTACGCGACGATGTACCACCAGGACGTCCGCGTCCCGGATTCGCTCGCGGGCGTCCCCACGGTCGTGCTGAACGCCCGCGATGAGACGGGCGAGCACAGCAGCGTCTTCCCCGACGAGGAGCGCGGGGGCCGCGACGCCACCGAAGCGCTCACGAGCGCAGGCCATAAGCGCATCGCCATGATCAACATCCAATCCCCGGAGAGCCCGCTGCCCGCCGGCAAGGGGCGACTGCGCGGGTACCGTCAGGCCCTCGGGGCCGCGGGCGTGGATTTCGACGAGGATCTGATCCGCTACGGGACGGGCACCGTCGAGGACGGCCTGCTGCAGGCAACCCGCCTCGCATCCTTGGACAACCCGCCGACGGCCATCTTCTGCGGCAACGACCGCACGGCCTGGGGCGCGTACCGCGCACTCCAGGCCCTCGGCCTCGACGTCCCGACGGACTGCTCGATCGTGGGCTTCGACAATCAGGAGACCACGGCCCCGCACCTCGACCCGGGGCTCAGCACGATCGAGCTCCCCTTCGAGCAGATGGCCCGCCAAGCGATCGATCTGCTCCTCCGCCCAACCGAAGCGCCCCAGAACGTCCCCGTCCAGGGGCGCCTGATCACCCGCTCGTCAGTCACAGCACCCCACCACCGCACCTCAGAGGTCCCAGCATGAACACTTCGCAGACCACCGACGCGCCGACGACGCCTCCGGAGCGCCGGCTCCGACCGCACGCGTCGTCGCGCCTGAAAAGGGCGATTCGCTCGTGGCAGTTATACGTATTACTACTGCCTGCTCTCCTGTATGTGGCCCTGTTTAAGTACTGGCCCATGTACGGCGCCCAGATCGCCTTCCGCAACTACAACCCGGTCGACGGCTTCGCCGGCAGCCAATGGGTGGGGTTGGACCACTTCGTCCGGTTCGTGACGTCGTTCCAGTTCGAGCGGCTGATCGCCAACACCCTCACGGTGAACTCGCTCGGCCTTCTGATCGCCTTCCCGATCCCGATCGTTCTGGCGCTCATCGTCAACCAGCTCCAGAGCGAGCGCTTCAAGAAATTCACCCAGACGGTGCTGTACTCGCCGTCCTTCATCTCCGTCGTCGTCATCGTCGGCATGATCCACCTGCTCTTCTCCCCGCGATCGGGCGTCGTCAACAACGCGATCGAGCTCTTCGGCGGCGAGCCGGTGTTCTTCATGGGGCTGCCCGAGTGGTTCCGGCCCCTTTACATCGGCTCCGACATCTGGCAGAACGCCGGGTTCTCGATGATCGTCTACCTCGCGGCCCTCACGGCCATCGATCCGGCCCTGCACGAGGCCGCCCGCGTCGACGGCGCCAACAAGTGGCAGCGGATCTGGCACATCGACATCCCCGGCATCATGCCGGTCGTCACTATCCTGTTCATCCTGGCCATCGGCAACCTCTTCAACCTGGGCTTCGAGAAGGTCCTGCTGATGCAGACCGACCTGAACCTCCAAACATCGGAGGTCATCCAGACCTACGTCTACAAGACGGGCCTGCAGCAGGCCCAGTTCAGCTACTCGGCGGCCATCGGCCTCTTCAATTCCCTCATCAACCTGGTCCTGCTGCTGACCTTCAACTGGATCGCCCGCAAGGCCGGCCAGTCGAGCCTGTGGTGAGAGAGGAAATCATGACTCAGAAAACCATCGCCCCGAAGGCACTGCCCCCGGCACCGACTCCCTCACCCCAGCTCCGCCCGGCCAGCTTCCGAACGCGGGCCGACCGGTGGGCGGACCCCACGTTCAACGTCTTCGCCATCGGGCTGCTCCTGACCGCAATCGTCGCCATCATCTACCCGATGTACTTCATCGTGATCGCGTCGGTCAGCGAGCCCTCAGAGATCCTCAACGGCAACGTCTGGCTCCTGCCGAGCGGCTTCACTCTGGACGGTTACGCCCGTGTCTTCTCCGACCCGACGATCATGCGCGGCTTCGCCAATTCGGTGCTCTACACCGTGATCGGCACCGCCATCAGCGTCGCGACGATCCTCTGCGGGGCGTACGCCCTCTCGCGCAAGGACCTCTACGGCCGCACCCCGCTGATGTTCATCTTCATCCTGACGATGTTCATCGACGGGGGCCTGATCGCGCGCTACCTCGTGGTGCGCGACCTGGGCATGCTCGACAGCCTGTGGGCCGTGGTCCTGCCCGGCGCCGTCGGCGTCTGGAACTTGATCATCGCCCGCGCGTTCTTCGAGAACAACGTTCCCGGCGAGCTGCGCGACGCCGCGCAGATGGACGGCGCCAACGACTTACGCTTCTTCTTCAGCGTGGTCCTGCCGCTGTCCAAACCGCTGATCTTCCTCATGATCATGATCCACCTCGTGGCCACGTGGAACGCCTTCTTCGACGCCCTCATCTTCCTCGATTCCGAGGAGAAGTACCCCCTCCAGTTGGTCCTGCGCAACGTGCTCATCCAGTCGGAGGTCTCGTCCGCCGGAGGCACCGGGTCGCTGGACTCGTACGCGGCGGCCCAGCGCCTGGGCGAGCTGATCAAGTACGGCATGATCGTCGTCTCCACGATCCCCCTGCTCATCGTCCTGCCCTTCATGCAGAAGCACTTCACCAAGGGCGCCCTGCTCGGCGCCGTCAAGAGCTAACCCGTCCACCCGCAATCCCGAACAAAGAGGAATCACATCATGCGCTCACACCGCCTTCTGACGTCCACTTCGCTGGTTCTCGCGGCCGGCCTCGCCCTCACCGCCTGCGGATCGAGCAGCGCCTCGCCCGTGACGGAGGACCAGTCCGAGGAGTTCGGCTTCAACACCGAGGGCCTGCCGATCGTCGACGAGACGCTCTCGCTGACCTTCGGCGGCACCAAGTCCGCGCTGGCCCCCGAGTACTCCGAGATGGAGCTCGTCCAGCAATGGGAGGAGGACACCAACATCGCGATCGAGTGGGAGAACCTGCCCGACCAGGTGTTTGCCGAGAAGAAGAACCTCATGCTGGCCAGCGACAATCTGCCGGACGTCCTCTTCAACACCGGCCTCTCCGATGCGGAGGTCGTCACTAACGGAACCAACGGCACCCTGTTGCCGCTCGAGGACCTCATCGCCGAACACGCCCCGACGCTGTCCGCGATCCTCGAGGAGCGGCCTGACATCCGCGCCGCGATCACGGCCTCCGACGGCCACATCTACACGCTCCCGTCGGTCGAAGAGCTCGGCATCCTGGCCCACCCGAACTTCCTGTTCATCAACAAGACCTGGCTGGACGCGGTCGGGCTGCCCATGCCGGAGACCATCGACGAGTACCACGCCGCGCTGAAGGCGTTCGCGGAGGAGGACCCCAACGGCAACGGCCAGGCGGACGAGATCCCACTGTCCTTCCGCACGGATTCGTTCGCCGCCAACCCCCACGACCTCATCGCGGCGCTCGGCGGCCAGCCGGAGAACAATGACCACCGGATCGTCCGCGACGGCACGGTCGAGTTCACGGCGAACACTGACGGCTACCGACGTGCCGTCGACGAGCTCGGCGATTGGTACGCCGAGGGTCTCATCGACCCCGAGTCGTTCTCGCAGGACGACGTCGCCTACCTGTCCAAGGGCAAGTCCGAGACCCCGATTCTCGGCTCCTTCTTCTGGTGGGAGGGCAAGGAGATGGTCGGCGAGGAGCGGATGGACGACTACGAACTGGTCGGCATCCTCGAGGGCGTCGACGGCGAACGGCTCGCCAGCGTGGCGAACAACCAGGAGATCAGCCGTGGCGCGATGGCCATCACCCGCGCCAACAAATACCCGGCCGCGACCATGCGCTGGGCCGACCGTCTCTTCGATCCGGTCATGTCCGCCCAGTCGAACTGGGGCCCGATCGGCGTGACGCTGGAGGAGGACGAGGACGGCCTGCTCGTGCAGATCCCCGCGGAAGAGGGCGAATCGGAGGGCGAACGCCGTCAGCGCGTCGCCCCGGGCGGTCCGAAGATCACGACGGCGGAGGACTTCGAGACCGTCGTCGCACCGGAGCCGCGCGCCAAGGAGCGCCAGGAGCTGGTCGAGGAGTTCTACACGCCGCACCGCGCCAACGACGCCTATCCGCCCGTCATGCTCTCCAACGAGGAGCTGGACCAGATCTCCTTCCCCAACGCGGACATCAACACGCTCGTACTGGAGAAGTTCGCCAGCTGGATCGTCAACGACAACGTCGACGAGGAGTGGGACAGCTACGTTCAGCAGCTCGACCAGCTGGGCGTCGACGACGTCACCGGCGTCTACCAGGAGGCCTACGACCGTTTCACCTCCGGTGGCGAGTCCTGACCCCGCACCCCCGCAGCACCAACTCAGGAGAACCCTTGACTGAATCACGACCCGCCACGAGCGGCACCATCGCCGAAACCACCGCCTGGCGCCCGGCGGCCCACTTCACCGCCCGGGCTACCTGGCTGAACGACCCCAACGGTCTCGTCTACCACCGGGGCACCTACCACCTGTTCTTCCAGAACAACCCGCACGGGTCGTCGTGGGGGAACATCTCCTGGGGCCACGCGACGTCCACGGATCTCGTCAACTGGACGGAGCTTCCGGTCGCGATCCCCTGCACCGACGAGGAGATGGTCTTCTCCGGCAGCGCGGTCGTCGACCACCGCAACACGGCCGGCTTCGCCGCCGACACGGAGACCGCCCTGGTGGCGGTCTACACCAGCGCGACGACGGCGGCGGACGGCACCGGGCGCCAGGCCCAGTCGCTGGCCTACAGCGTCGACGACGGCGCGACGTGGTCCCGGTACGCCGGGAACCCCGTCCTGGACATCGGCTCCGCCGAGTTCCGGGACCCGAAGGTGTTCTGGTACGGCGGCGACGACGGCCACTGGGTCATGGTGGTGGTCGAGGCGACCGAGCACCGCGTCGTCGTCTACACCTCGCCGGACCTCAAAACCTGGCAACGGGTCTCGGCCTTCGGGCCGGCCCACGCAACGGGAGGCGTCTGGGAGTGCCCGGACCTCTTCCCGCTGCGCGTGGCCGGGACTCAGGAGACGCGCTGGGTGATGATCGTCAGCCTCAACCCGGGCTCCTTCGCCGGCGGGTCCGGCACCCAGTACTTCGTCGGGGACTTCGACGGGGTGAACTTCACGCCCGAGCACCTGACGGCCTCGGACCAGCTCGTCGACTACGACTGGCTGGACTACGGCCGCGACTACTACGCCGCGGTGTCCTTCTCCGACGTCCCAGATGGGCGCCGGTTCATGGTGGGCTGGGCCAGCAACTGGGAGTACGCAGGCGAGACGCCGACGTCCCCATGGCGCTCGTCGATGTCGCTGGTCCGCGAGGTGGACCTGGTCCGCTCCCCGGACGGGCGCCACCGGATCCGACAGCGTCCGGTTCTGCCGAACGACGCGTCCCGGCTGGACCTGCCGCCGGGTGCGACCGCCGTCGCGTCCGGCGGCGACAGCGCGACCGACGACGGCGGCGCGGCCGACGACGGCGGCGCGGCCGGCGTGCTCGTCTTCTCCATGCGCGTCGACGCCGGCGACTCGGCGACCTTCGTCCTGGACGGCGGCGCCGACGGCGAACCGGCAGACGGCGAGGGGCTGCGCATCACCGTCGACGGCAACGCCGGGACCATCTCCTGCGACCGGACCGGGGCCGGCGACACAGGCTTCCACCCGGCCTATGCCTCGGTCGACTGGGCTCCCCTGCCGCCCTCCGATGACGACGCCGACGTGGAGCTGCGCATCGTCGTCGACGCGAGCGTCGTGGAGGTGTACACGGGCGACGGCCTCGTCGCGCTGACCGAACTCGTCTTCCCGGCCCGGCCGTACCGCCGACTGACCCGAGGCTGACGAGGCGCACGCGCCGCGGGCCCCGTCCGAACCGGACGGGGCCCGCGGCGCGTCCGGTGCTAGTAGCTGGCCGGCCCCGCGCCGGAGTCCTCCGCGATGTACTTCGCGGCGAGGGCTTCGGAGCCGCGGGCCAGGATCGCGACGTCGGCCCCGACGTTCACGAAGTCGGCGCCCGCGGCGATGTACTCGCGCGCCTGCGACTCGACGAACGCGTTGACGCCCACGATCTTGCCCGCGGCCTTGACCTCGGCGATGGTCCGCTTGACCGCCGCGACGACGTCCGGGTGGTCCTGCTGCCCGAGCAGGCCCATCGTGGCGGCGAGGTCGGACGGGCCGATGAAGACGCCGTCGATCCCGTCGACCTCGGCGATCCCCGCCGCGTTCTCGACGGCCTCGGCCGACTCGACCTGCACGAGCAGCGTGATGAACTCGTCGGCGCGCGCGAGGTAGTCGGGCACGCGGTTCCAGCGGGCCGAGCGGGCCAGCGCGGAGCCGACCCCGCGCACGCCGGCCGGGGCGTAGCGCACGGCGGAGACGGCGGCCGCGGCGTCGTCGGCCGTGTTGACCATGGGCACGATCAGCGACTGGGCGCCCAGGTCGAGGAACTGCTTGATCAGCACGGCGTCGTTGAACGGGACGCGGACCACGGAGACGCAGTCGTACCCGGCGACCGCGCGCAACTGGGCCAGCACGGACTCGAGGTTGACCGGGCCGTGCTCGGCGTCGATGAGCACGTAGTCGAGCCCGGCCCCGGCGCAGATCTCGGCGGCCCCGGCGTCGCCGGAGCAGACGAACATCCCGGCGACGGTGCGGCCGGCGGGCCGCTCGCCGGCGAACAGGTCCTTGAAGGACTTCGGCGGGTCTAGACGAAACGGCATGTCACCGTCCCCAGCTGGCCGTAGTCGGCGAGGACGGTGTCGCCCTCGTGCACCCACATCGGGCGGGTGAAGGAGCCGGCCAGGATGATCTCGCCGGCCTTGAGCCCGTCGCCGTGCGGGGCGATCTTGTTGGCGAGCCAGTGCACGCCGGAGGCCGGGTGGTTCAGGACGCCGGCGCCGACGCCCGTCTCCTCGACGATCTGGTTCTTGAACAGGATCGCGGAGACCCAGCGCAAGTCGATGTCGTTCGGCCGCACCGGGTTGCCGCCGATGACCATGGAGCCCATCGCCGCGTTGTCGGAGATGGTGTCGACGATGGTGCGCCCCTCCATCTCGATGCGCGAGTCGAGGATCTCGAGGGCCGGCACCACGTAGTCGGTGGCGTCCAGGACGTCGAAGATGGTCGCGCCGGGCCCGCTGATGTCCTTGCCGAGCTTGAAGGCGAGCTCCACCTCGACGCGCGGGTGGGTGTAGTCGGCCCACGTGATCTCGACGCCGGTCTCGTGGATCATGTCGTCGAAGATGATGCCGTAGTCCGGTTCGGTGATGCCCGTGGCCATCTGCATGGCGCGGGAGGTCAGGCCGATCTTGCGGCCGGCGAGCCGGCGCCCGTTCTCCTCGCTGCGCTTGCGCCACAGGTTCTGGACCCGGTAGGAGTCCTCGATGGTCATCTCCGGGTAGCGGGCCGTGAGCCGCGCCACCGGGGTGCGGTTCTGTCCTGCCGCGACCAGTTCGTCCGCTATCTGCGTGATGGTCTCGTCACTGAGCATGCGTGCGCCTTCCGCCTCTTTGCGAATCCGCCGGGTCTCCGGCGGCCTGTCACAGGGAACGGCCGGCGTGAGTCCGCCGGCCGCCCGTTCGTGACCATGCTAACGCGGAGGTACCGCCCGCGGCCTGTTCTTGACTCCCGCCGACATCCGCGGTGCGCGCAGCGTCAACGGCTCGTCGCCGGGCTTCAACGAGGGCTCACGTGCGGTTGCCGTTGATGCTGGCGAGCAGGTCCTCGAAAGGCATCGACGTCATATCCGCGGCCTCGCGCTCGGCCCGCAGGTCCTTGCGGCTGGGTGCGATGCTGCGCGAGGTGAGGTCCGCCGAGAGGTCCTCGTCGTCGCCGACGATGCCGAACTCGGCCCCGGAGGTCCGCGGTACGACGACGCCCGCTCCCCCGGGTGCAGCGGTGCCGGGCGCTCCGGGTCCGCCGCCGTCCGCCGACGCGGGTGCCGGCAGGGAGGCGCCGGCGGCGAGGGCGAGGGCCAGCTCGCGCCCGGCGCGCTGGGCGCGAGCGGTGAGCGCGCCGCCGTCGTTCCCGGATCCTTCCGCGACGCCCCAGTCGTCGGGGCCGGCGAAGACGCCGGTGGGCATGATGTCCGACTTGAGGTAGCTGAAGATGGGGCGCATGACGTAGTCGATCACCATCGAGTGCCGGGCCGAGCCGCCCGTGGCCGCGACGATGACCGGCACGCCCTCGAAGCCCTTCGGGTCGAGGACGTCGAGGAAGGACTTGAACAGGCCGGAGACGGAGGCCGTGAAGACGGGGCTCACGGCGACCAGCGCGTCGGCGTCGGCCACCTGGTCGATGACCTCCTGCAGACGCGGGCTGGCGTAGCGGGAGACCATGTTGCTGGCGATCTCGCCGGCGTACTCGCGCAGCTCGATGACCTCGACCCGGGCCCTTCCGCCCAGGGATTCGATGGAGTCCTTGGCGGCTTCGGCGATCTGGTCGCCGAGCATGCGGCTGGTCGAGGGGACTCCCAGTCCGCCCGAGACCACCACGATGTTCCTGGTTGCTGCAGTGACGTTGTCGACACCCATGGCCGGCTCCTCTCCTCACGGCCGACAGGCCGTGGTCTGCGGCGTCCGGTGCTCCCGAACCCCGTTCGCTTCTATGCGTTTGCATATAAAACCGCAAGGGGTCCCGGGGTATTCCCAGCCGGTCTCCCGGCGCTCAGGGTCTCGGGCGCAGCATCGTCGGCAGGATGAGGAGCATGAACAGCACCACGGCGAACACGCCGCCGCCGATCCACCAGGCGGCCTCGATGTCGAGGGCCACGTCGACCACGAAGAAGACGGCCAGGCTGATCACGAACCCCACGGCCAGAGTCGCGATCCTGACCACGCGGTGCCCGTAGCGGACGGTCCGCTGCTTGACCCGGCGCTGGAAGAAGCGGCGGTGGATCGCCACCGGGACCATCAGCAAGCCGGTCACCAGCGCAGCTGAAACGAGCAGCACCACGTAGACCCCCACCTGGAAGTCGCCGAGGTCTTTGAACGAGGAGTGGAACGGAAGCGTCAACAGGAACGCGGTCATGATCTGCGATCCGGTCTGCATCACGCGCAGCTCCTGGAGCAGCTCGAGCCAGTTCCGGTCGAGCCGCTCGGCCGCGCTTTCGTCGCGCTCGTAGTGGACGTCCGGCTCCGCACCGCGCCGCTTCTTCGGTCGCTCCATGCTTGGCAGGATAACCCCGGACCGGGTGAGTGAACAGACGCTGGCGAGTATCTGGGAATACCCTGACTCCCCTAGCCAGCCCGGTGGGCCGGGGCTAGCGTGGCTGATGTCAGCGCACGTCATGTACAGGAGGGTCTAGATGGCACAAACCAACGATTCCCGTTTCACCGTTCCCGGGCTCTCGCTCGAGGACGGTCACCGCGTCGCTTCGTCCCTGCAGGAGCGGCTGCACACCCTCAACGACCTGCAGCTCACGCTCAAGCACGCGCACTGGAACGTGGTCGGGCCCGGATTCATCTCGGTGCACGAGATGCTCGATCCGCAGATCGACCTCGTCCGCAGTTTCGTCGACGAGGTCGCCGAGCGCATGGCGACCCTGGGCGTGCCGCCGAACGGTCTGCCCGGCGCTCTCGTCGCGAGCCGCGAATGGGACGACTACGACGTCGGCCGCGGAAGCACCCAGGAGCACCTCGCCGCGCTCGACCACGTCTACAACGGCGTCATCTCGTCCCACCGGGACGTCATCGGCGTCGTCGCGGACGTCGACCCGGTCACCGAGGACATGCTCATCGGGCAGACCGCGAAGCTCGAGCTCTTCCAGTGGTTCGTGCGCAGCCACCTGGAGAACGATTTCGGCGAACTCGCCGACTGATTCAACCCGACGAAACCAACCACCGCAGGAGGAAGCATGTCGCTGTCCGACAAGTTCTCGAACAAGGCCCAGGAAGTCTCCGGCAAGGCCAAGGAAGCCGCCGGCGAGGCCACCGACAACCAGGATCTCGAGGCCGAGGGCCGCAAGGACCAGGCCGAGGCCGGCCTGAAGCAGGCCGGCGAGAAGGTGGCCGACGCGGCGAAGTCCGCCGCCGACCGCTTCAAGAAGTAGGCCGCCCCCCCTCTCTGAATCGCCGGCCCGCGTCCCGAACTTCGGGACGCGGGCCGGCGCGCGTCCGGAGGACAATGAACCCATGACACCGATCTCCGAGGACTACCTGGACGAGCTCCGACGGCTGCGGCGCGCCCGGGACCGGATGGACCGCGAATTCGCCCAGCCGCTCGACGTCCCGGCTCTGGCCAAGACGGCGTTCATGTCTTCGGCGCACTTCAGCCGCCGGTTCCGCGAAGCCTACGGCGAAACCCCCTACTCGTACCTGATGACGCGGCGCATCGAGCGGGCCAAGGCCCTGCTGCGCCGCGGGGACATGTCGGTCACCGACGTCTGCTTCGCCGTCGGCGCGATGAGCCTCGGATCGTTTTCCTCGAAATTCACCCAGCTGGTCGGCGAGACGCCGAGCGCCTACCGGGCCCGCGACCACTCGCAGATGCAGGACCTGCGCGTCTGCCAGGTCATGTCGGTGACCCGCCCGCGCAAACCGAGCAGTTCTGGAGAAGCGCCGGCGCAGCCGGACCCGTAGCGTTCAGGTCATGAGCATCTCACTGAGCCAAGTCCATGTGTACGCAGACGACGCCGACGCCGCCCTGGCCTTCTACCGCGACGCGCTCGGCCTGAGCATCGGGTTCGAGGTGGAGAACGAGGGCTTCCGGTACATCACCCTGGTCCCCGAGGCCCAGCCGGACGTGAAACTGGTCCTCTTCCATCCGCGCGCCGGCCGCTCGCCGGAGGACGGCGACGCGATCGCCGCCCTCCTGGCCAAGGGCGAGCTCGGCAGCATCCACCTGCGGTCCGACGACCTGGAGGCGACCTTCACGAAGATCGCCGAGACGCCGGGCGCCGAGATCGTGCAGGAGCCGGCGGATCAGCCCTGGGGTGTGCGCGACGGCGCCGTCCGTGACCCCGCCGGCAATCTGGTCCGCATCGAGCAGGGCTGAGACGGGCCCCTACGGCGAGGGCTTGCCGCCGTTGACGTTCAGGGTCTCGCCCAGCACGTAGCCGGCCTCGTCGGTGGCCAGGAAGACGTACGGCGCGGCAAGCTCCGCCGGCTGTCCGGCGCGCCCCAGCGGAACGTTCTGCCCGAAGGTCGGCAGGCGGTCCTTCGGCTGCCCGTCGGATACCTGCAACGGCGTCCAGACCGGCCCCGGCGCCACGGCGTTTACCCGGATACCGCGGGGCCCGAGCTGCTCGGCGAGGCCTTTGGTGAACGCGTTGATCGCGGCCTTGGTCGTCGCATAGTCGAGCAGGTGCGCCGACGGCTGGTAGGCCTGGATCGACGTCGTGTTGATGATCGACGCGCCTTCCGGGAGGTGCCTGAGTGCCGCCCGGGAGAGGGTGAACATGGCCAGGATGTTGACCTGGAACGTCGTCTCGACCTGTTCGTCGTCGAGGTCCTCCAACCGCTCCGCGAAGACCTGCTTGCCGGCGTTGTTGACCAGGATGTCCAGCCCGCACAGCGCCTCCGCGGCGTCGTCGACGAGCCGGCCGCGGTACTCGAGATCGAGCAGGTCTCCGGGCAGGCCCACCGCAGTGCGGCCGGCGGCCTCGATCTGGGAGAGGACGCGCCGGGCGTCCTCTTCCTCGGCGGGCAGGTAGGCGATCGCGACGTCCGCGCCCTCGCGCGCGTACGCGATGGCGACTGCCGCCCCGATGCCGGAGTCGCCGCCGGTAATGAGCGCCTTGCGGCCGGCGAGCCGGCCGGAACCCCGGTACGTCTCCTCGCCGTGGTCCGCCCGCGGTTCGAGCTTCGCGTCGAGCCCGGGCTCGGGCTGGTCCTGTTTCGGGGGCGAGACCTGCGGGTACTTCGTGACCGGGTTGTCGAGACGCGCCTGACCCTTATCCGGCATCGAATCGCTCCTCTTCGTCGTTGGGCCCCTCGGCTCCTTCAGTCGTCTCCTCGCCCGTCCCGTCGGGAAGGTTCGCGGGATCGGGTCGCGATTGGCCCGATTCGGCCTCGGGTTCGTCGGGCAGAGGCGGGGGCGGGAAGATTTCCCCGCCCCTGGGGTCGGTCGCGTCGTGGAGGGGATCCTCCTCGTCGAGGGTCGATGGCTCGTCCTGGGATCCACCGGTTCCCGGCTGGGTGTCACGGCCGTCCTCGGGCGTCATGCCCGGCAGGCCGTTGTCTGGGTCGGTGTAGGGATCTTCGCTTCGCATGGTTCCTCCCGCTTTCGGTTGGAAGTGGGTACGGGTGCGCTACGAGTTCCGCAACGCGTCGATGAGCTCGGCCTTGCGCATATCCGAGTAGCCGTCCAGGCCGATCTCGCGTGCACGGTCCTTGAGTTCGTCGACCGTCCAGTCTTCGTAGCTGCCCGAGGAGCCACCGCGCTCGCCGACGGCCGAGCGGCCGTCGCGTGCGGCGGCGTTGGCGATTCTCGCCGCCTTCTGCTTGGAGGCGCCGTCCTCGCGGAGTTCCTCGTACAGTTCGTCGTCCTTGATCTGCGGGGTGTCGTCCCGCTCTTCCTTCGGCATGTTCCACCTCCGGATCTGGTTGGTTCCGTCAGCGTATGCCGCGCACTGGTGGACTCGTCAACAGCGCTGAGTCCATCCGTCGAACCTTCCGTGCAAGCTCCCAGCTTCCCCGGAGACTTCCCCGGGTTTCAGTCATAGAGTGGAGGGAAAGGGACGACCAGTACGGAGGAAACGATGGGCGAGTCGAGCGTTGCCGAGGTGATGGCCGAGCTGGCCGACCTCGAGGACCCGAAGATGCGTGCCGCCAACGAGAAGCGCGGCGACGACCACGGGGTGAACCTGACGAAGCTGCGCGCCGTGGCGGCGCGCCTGAAGAAGCAGCAGGAGCTCGCCCGCGAGCTGTGGGCCACCGATGTCACCGCGGCCCGGTTGCTGGCCCTGCTCATCTGCCGCCCGAAGGAGTTCGGCCGGGACGAGCTGGACTCGATGCTCCGCGAGGCGCGTGCGCCGAAGGTCCACGACTGGCTGGTGAACTACGTCGTCAAGAAGAGCCCGCACGCGGAGGAGCTGCGCCTCGCCTGGCATGAGGATGCGGACCCCGTGGTGGCGAGCGCCGGGTGGGCGCTGACCGCCTGGCGCGTCGAGAGGAAACCGGACGGCCTCGACCTGTCCGCACTGCTCGACACGATCGAGGCGGAGATGAAGGAGGCGCCGGACCGGCTGCAGTGGGCCATGAACACCTGCCTGGGCCACATCGGCATCGAGCACCCCGGGCACCGGGCCCGCGCCCTGGCGATCGGCGAACGCCTGCGGGTCCTGGAGGACTACCCGACACCGCCGAACTGCACCTCCCCCTTCGCCCCGATCTGGATCAACGAGATCGTCCGGCGCCGCGAACAGGGCTGAACCCCCGCGCAGCGCGTGGCTCCCATCACGAAGTTCGTTCGGGCAAACATCCAACGTCTAATGTTTAGGCATGACATCTGAGGCCACGCAGCACCCGCCCCGGTCGACCACGGCTCCGGAAGAGTCCGCGACAGCGACGATCGCCGTCGAGCCGTCCGGGCCCGCCCGGAAGTCCGCCGGGCCGCGCCGCCGCCCGGGGTGGGTGAAGGGGCTGCTGGCGGTCGTCGCCGTCGTGCTGGTGGGTTTGAACCTGCGCGCCGGCATCGCCTCCGCCGCTCCCCTCTTCCACGATCTGGAGGGACTGCTCGGCTACAGCACGCTCGTGGCCTCGCTGCTTCCCACGATCCCGGTGCTGTGCTTCGCCTTCGCCGGGGCCGGCACCGCGTGGCTGGTCAAGCGGGTCGGCCTGGAGTGGGCGCTCGCGATCGCGCTCCTGCTGCTCTCGCTGGGGCTCGCGGTGCGCGCGTTCGAATCCACGTGGGTCCTGCTCGCCGGGACGGTGCTGGGCATGTCCGGGCTGGCGGTCTGCAACGTGACCATGCCGTCCTTCATCCGCGAGCACCACCGGGACCGGACCGCGCTGATGACCGCGACCTACAGCGTGACCATGTCGGTGGGTGCGACGACGGCGGCCGCCTTCGCCGTCCCGATCGCGTCCCAGCTGGGCTCGCCCACGCTCGGGCTGGCCGCGTGGGCGGTTCCGGCCGCCCTGGCCCTGGTCCTGTTCCTGCCGCTGGCGATCGCAGGCAGCCGCAGCGCCGGACCGGCCCTGCCCCACGTCTCCCCCTGGCCGATGCTGGCCACCCGCAAGGGCCTGCTGTTCACGTCCCTCTTCTCGGTGCAGGCCCTGCTGGTCTACACGCTGCTGAGCTGGATGCCGCACATGCTGATCTCGCGCGGGCTCGATGCAGCGACGGCGGGCTTCATGCTGGGCCTGGTCCAGGCGGTCAGCATCCCGACTGTGCTGATCATGCTCTGGATGGCGTCGAAGCCGGCCCTGCTGCGCCCCGCCTTCCTGCTCACCTGCACCGCCTCGATCGCCGGCTACACGACCCTGCTGCTGCTCCCCGCCGAGCTCGCCATGATCCCCGCACTGCTCACGGGCCTCGGACTCGGCCTCTTCCCGCTCCTGATGCTCATGATCAGCCGCAGCGGCGAGAGCGCCAGCGAGACGACGGCGCTCTCCACGCTCGCCCAGTCGGTCGGCTACCTCGTCGCCGCGGCCGGCCCCTTCGGCCTCGGCATGCTGCAGGGCGCGCTGGGCTCGTGGACCGTCCCGCTGATGATTCTCGTGGCGTGCACCCTGGTACAGCTCGTGCTGAGCTACCGGATCAGCGGCCTCGGCAGGACCCGGCCCGCCGCGGCGGATGCCCCCGCGCCCGCCTCCCCGGAGGCGCGGCCATGAGCGCCTCGGCGCTGCGGCCGCCGCTCGCCGGCGAAGTCGTCACCCGCCTGCGCGACGCCGTCGCCTCCGGCCGCTGGAGGGTCGGCGACCGGATCCCCCCGGAACACGAACTCGTGACCGAGTTCGGCGTCTCCCGCGGCACCCTGCGGGAGGCCGTGAAGGCTCTGGCCCACACCGGCGTCCTCGAGGTGCTGCGCGGCGACGGCACCTACGTCCGGGCGACGAGCGAGATCAGCGGCACGGCCCAGCGGGTCTACCGCGAGCACGCGGACGAGGACGTGCTCCAGGCTCGGTTCGCGCTCGATACCCAGACGGCCCGGCTCGCAGCCCGAGCCGCCGACGCCGCCGTCGTCGCCGACGTGCGCGGCCTGCTCGCGCAGCGCCGCGCCGCGTGGTCCGCCGCGGACTACGAGGCGTGGTCGGCCGCGGACTGGGCCTTCCACCTGAAGATCGCGGAGGCCTCCGGCAACCAGCTGCTCTTCGAGCTCTACGACAGCTTCGGGGACGTCTTCCACGGCACCAAGATGGTCCAGCGGCTCGAGGCCGGGTTCGACGGCTGCCTCAGAGAGGGCCACGACGAACTGGCCGACGCGATCGAGGCCGGCGACGGCGACGCCGCCGTCCGCACGGTCATCGCGAACCTCGACTACTGCATGGGCTGGGTCCCGGGCCGGTAGGCCCTCCCGCGTGCCGACCGGGGGCCAGGACGCGCAGGAGGGGTTGATGCCCTTGCTTCACAAATCTAGTTCTTGATGTAGCTGTTGAGGTTCAGTAAGTACTTACTGGCGACGTCGGCGTCGAACTCCGTGTAGGCCGTATTCAACTGGTCGTCGCAACAGTTGGCTGTCGGACTGATCGTAGCTGATCTTCGAAGGCCTCTGCTGGTGATTTCCATCCGAGGATTCCGCGAGGCCGGTTGTTGATGGCGGTGGCAATCGCCGCGATCTCGACAGCACTCCATCGTGAGAGATTGGTGCCTTTCGGGAAGTACTGGCGTATCAATCCGTTGAGGTGCTCGTTGCTGCCGCGCTGCCAGGGGCTCTTGGCGTCCGCGAAGTACACCGGGACTGTGGTTTCCTCGGTGAAGAGCGCGTGAGCTGAGAGTTCCTTGCCCCGGTCCCACGTCAATGAACGACGCAACGCTGCGGGAAGTGAACTCATCGACTTGATCAGGGCATCCTTCATCGTCAGTGCCCCGTAGCCAGCCAGTGCGGGCCCGTTCTTCTTGGGCGCGAGAACCCCATAGCCGGGTTGTCTGGGCAGGTGCACCAGTATCGCGTAGCGGGTCGTGCGCTCGATGAGGGTTGCTATGGCGGAGCGCTTGAGCCCGATGATCAGATCGCCTTCCCAGTGGCCGGCGATCTTGCGGTCCTCAACTTCCTTGGGGCGCTTGTCGAGCACGGTGTCCTCGGTAACGTGGGCCCACGTCTGCTGGCGAGTGCGTGCTCGGGGCATCCGTTTCGTGCGGCCTCTGCGCAGGTGCCATGACTGTCTACGTTCGAGGCCGCCTCGGGACTCGACGTAGAGCGACTGGTAGATGGCCTCATGGGAGATCCTCATCGTCGAATCATCCGGGAATTCCAACGGCAGCCGTTTGGCGATCTGCTGGGGACTCCACGCCGTCACCCACTCACGATCGCCGCGATGTGGCTTATTCTTCCCATCCCAGACCGGCCCCGTGGGGCCGACGACCTCGCCCTCGGCGGTGACGATTTCGCCGCTGAGCTTCTCCTGAACGTACTGACGAAGCCGTTCCCTGGTGACCAGTTTCGCAGCCTTCGGCCGGGCCGAACGTCGCTCGGCATGCCATTGTGCGGTCGAAGCTTTGTACTCCAGCTGATACGTCCTCGTCGAGGCGTTGCGGCGCAGCTCCCTCGAGATCGTCGACGGACTGCGGTTCAGCCGGCGGGCGATCTCACGGACTCCCACTTTCTGGGCACGCCATAAGGCGATGTTCTCCCGCTCCGCAGAGCAGATATATCGCCCGGATACAGTGGAAGGCAATTGAGGATTCACTCCGCCAGCATGCCGGAACCAGCGGTGAGCTACAGGTTCAGAGACCCCGGCCGCCTGACCGGCTTCCCGCGTCTTTGCCCCAACTGCGATGGCCTGCCAGAACCGTACCCGGTCCTCACGCCGGGCCCTTCCGGACCCTCGCAGGCGTCGAGTTCGCGACGGCCGGCTGGGTCGATTGGTACAACAACCGGCGCCTCCACGGCTCGCTCGGGATGCTCACCCCGATAGAGTTTGAGACGCTCCACTACGAGGCCCTCACCCGAGAGCCCGCACCCACAAAGTAGCGGCAGAGAACCTGAGCCGATTCAGGCCGCCGATGAGCCTTCGATGGGGTCGATAGCACTGTCCGGCCTGCCGGCGGTGAGGGGAGCACCAGGTGTGGCCCCTTACGCCACCCCGTTGACTGAGACAAAAAACACACATAGCTTGAACTAAGCATCCGCTACTAGATTGGAAGAACATGTTTGAGGTATTCCGGGGCAAGAAGCCCTTTGCTCTGATTGCCGCCTTGTTCCTTGCCATCACGCTTGTCGGTCCTCCCGCTGCGACGGCTTCCGCAGGACAACTCGCGACCGCACCAACAGTCCAGGCCGAAGCAACGCTGGCGCCCGAGGCTCAGTCCATGGCGGTCTGGGTTCCGTGGGACGGGGCCAAGATTTCGACCGCTGCCAAGTGTGAAAACCGCCGTCAGTGGCTGATCGCCAACGACCCAGACATCACTGCATCAAATTCTGATTGCTGGGACTATGTAACATCCACGTGCCCGCCGAGGCGCTACTGGCTTGTCGTGGTGAGGGCGGCATACTTCGCCTCCCCCGCCAAGGAGGAGCTCCTTCGCTCACAGGACGAACCGTCCGCGTTGAGCTGCTAAGTGGTCGAGTACATTCATGGGGCAGGTGAAGTTCTCACCGTCACCCCAAGAACCTCGGGCTCAATGCCAGCACTTGTGGTCCAGGCGCCAACAAGCATCTACTCGATTCTGATTACAGACGACAGTTTGGCGGCGCTCAAAAAACTCCATGAAGATCCCGCCGGCGTCAAAATCATTTTCTCTGGCCCGCTTCGCGACGACCGCAACGGTGGCCACCCACGCGTTCACGCGCAATCGGTCGGCGTCGATGTCCTGGATCTACCCAATTTTCCGAGGGAGGATCATGGCGTACCTGAATGATGGTGGAGTCATTCGTCACCTAGTGGAGCTTGACCCACCGGGCGCCCGGCCAGGGGTAGACACCGGAAAGAACGTCGTAGCGACAGTAGAGACGCACCCGCAAGACGACTTTGAGTGCAGCCGCACCTACGACTTACACATAAGTGGCCAACTGGCGACGGAAACCCTCAGGATCTACTCGCAGGCGCCAAGTGTCACCTTCGTGTTCTCCGGCCATCTGAGAACGGAGAACGACGCCAATGGCCTGGCTCGCCACATGGTCTCGGTGCAAAATATCGGCGTCTCGATCCAAAAGTAAAGCCTGCCCTATAACAATCTAGACGGTATGTAGTAGGGCCGGTCCATTTCGTAGGACTGGAACCTCGCGTTCAAAGGGTCTTCGT